>CAZETQ010000034.1:0-58232 GCA_964515165.1 uncultured Solibacteraceae bacterium
GCCCAGCTCGATCCGCACTTTATGTTCAATTCTTTGAACACGATGGCCGAGCTGATCGAAAACTCGCCTCGCGAAGCCGCCGTCTTTAACCAAACGCTCGCCGACGTTTACCGGTATATTTTGCGGCATCGATCTCGAGAACTTGTCTCCCTTGCCCAGGAAGTCGAGTTCACCCGGAATTATCTGTCTCTTTTGCAGCACCGCTTCGGCGACGCCATCCGAGTCTCCTGGCAGATCGCCGCAGAATCTCGCGCGATATGTTCCGTTCCGCCCATCTCTCTGCAACTGCTGGTGGAAAACGCGGTGAAACACAATGACTTCACAGAGCACCGCCCCCTGGAGATTCGAATCCACCAGGTACAGGACAGGCTTGTTGTCGCCAATCTCCGGCGTCCCAAGCGCCGCCACCCGAACTCGGCGCGGTTGGGGCTGCGCAATCTTGAGGAGCGCTACCGGCTGCTTTCCGCCATGGGCATTGAAATTCGCGATACGCCCGGAACATTCGCTGTCGCGATTCCTCTTCTTCCCGCCGCCGAAGCGCACTCCGCCGCCGCCAGGGGTGCCTAGAGCCGGATGGGGCGGGATGCCGCGTCCTATCTGGTTGAATTAAAAAGTAGGTTTTCAAGAGTAGGACGGAAGGCCCAGGACCTTCTGGGACTGTCTTCCTATGTCGGACAGCGTGGAATTCAGCTTTACTGAAATGGACGGCGCCAATCGCCGTGGAACATTTCCATAGTTCTTATCCTTTCTGGGTTGTGATCCTCAGCGGACCCGTTCTCGGGTCCGCATTTTTTTACTCCCGTCACTCTCAGGGTTACCATCCAGGTACCGGTTCTCCCCGGTCTGAATGAAAATTGCCACTTGGAATGTAAACTCGATCCGCAAAAGGGTCCCCTTGGTCGTCGATTGGCTTGCCCAAAATCAGCCGGACGTGCTCTGTTTGCAGGAAACCAAGGTAAAAGATGAAGACTTTCCCTTAATGCCATTGCTGGCGACGGGCTATCACGTCACCTTCCGGGGCCGCAGCGGCTATAACGGGGTCGCCACCCTGACGCGCAACCCGCCCGAATACGTGCTGCATGGGCTCCACGAAGGCCCCGATAACGAAGACGATCGCATCCTCCAAACCGTTGTCAACGGAATCCCGATCGTCAACACTTACGTTCCCCAGGGCTTCAAGGTCAACTCCGATAAGTACGTCTTCAAGCTGGAGTGGTTCATCCGCATCCGGAGTTACTTTCAGGAGCGTTTCGACAAGACGAAACCGCTCCTCTGGTTAGGAGACCTGAATGTCGCTCCGGAGCCGATCGACGTCTACCATCCCGACCGCCGCATCAATGACCCCGACTTTCACATCGACGCCCGCAACGCCTTCCAGGCAGCCGTCGAATGGGGCTTTGTCGATACCTTCCGGCTGATGCATCCCGCCCGCGTGCAATACACCTACTGGGACTACTTCCGGAATGCGTTCAAGAACAACTGGGGCTGGAGAATCGACCACATTCTGGTCACCGAGCCTCTGGTTGCGCGATGCCGCGCCGCCGATGTGGATCTTGCTCCCCGCAAGGCGCCCGAACCCTCGGATCACACCGTGGTTTGGGCGGAGTTCGCGGACACTCCCTAACCCCCCGATTGGCCATCCATTTGCTCCTGATTCCGGCATATCCACGGAGGAAGTAAATGAAGAGCGAGTTGGATCAGCTTTATGAGCGGGTAGATGAAATCAAGGTAGCCATGTCACCTGCGATCCCGCGTGCCGCGGGTGCGGACCTATGGTTTGTTGCGAGCGAAGGAACCGGAAAGCTGCATGACATCGAACACGATCCTCATGTCAATCGGGCCTATTTCAACGGGCCGTTTTTCAGGGGAGTATCTCATGAGCCTGGAAGCAAGCCAATAGAGTCTACGATCCGCCAGAGGGGATGAAAATTGCGGCCGTGAGAAGCCGCGCGTGGAGCCGCTTTTTCGGCGGAGCAAGCGGGTCGTGTCACCTGGACCGTACAGTGACTTTCGACGGGAGCGGGGCCGCCCGGTAACCGAATGTGCCGCGTCGCGCCCGTTACAGCTTCGAAGGCGCGAGAATCGCCTTCAACTGCAAATACGCCGACTCCTGATACTCCGTTTTTAACCGCTCCAGGCCAACGGGCGGCGGCCCCGCCGGACGCAGGCAGCGCCCCAGCAATTGGGTCGACTCCGCATCCTCCGGAGTCCGTTCCAGCACGGCGCGAAACTCCTTCGCCGCACCGTCATACTGTTCCTGGCGCATCAGCGCGTACGCAAGATTGAAATGATACGCCGGCTCTGCCTCGTCGCCCTCGATCGCTTTGCGGAAACTCTCGACGGCCGCCGGATCGTTCTTCCGGTTCTGTGCCGCGCCCAGATTGTTGAAAATTTCGCTCAACGGCACCGCTTCCGACACCGTCCGGAATGCCTGCGCGGCCGCCTCGTAATCGCCCATGTGATAGCGCGCCAGCCCCAGATAGAACATCGATTCCCGGAATCTCACCGCCGACCCGTCCAGCTTCGTCAGCCATAGAGCGGACTCCTGCCACAACTTCCGGCGGTAATACAGCTTGCCCAGCTCGAAAATCGGCGGCATGTACCGGGAGTCCTGCTTCGAAGCCTGAGTGAAGATTTGAATCCGCGCTTCGTCCGTCCTCACTTCCAGCCCTTTCGCGAAACTCTCCAGCGCCTCCGTGCGAATTCCGGGCTGGCGCGCGCGATACTCCGCCTCCGCCGGAAGCTGCTTGGGCGCCAATACGCGCAATGCCTGCCAGCCCAGCGTGGTCTCGGTGGTGGCAAGAACATTCAGGGGGCCGGATGCGGAGAACTCCGCCGTCGAGGTGAGTGATCTCAGGTTCAGGATTCTCGCGGTGAATTGCAGTTCCTGCGCCGAGCCTTGGTACTCGCCATAAATGACCACCGAAGCGTCCAGCGCTAGGCCCGCCTTGATCACAGACGCCCGCGTAAGATGCGCCCGGCGCTTCAATCCCAGCCGGCGAAAAATTTCATCCCGCTCCGCGCGTTGGGACACGATCAGCCCCTCCGCCGCCAGCGAGTCGCCGATCCATTCCGAGGCGCTGTCGCCCACCCAGTTGAGCGTCTCGTCGCGCGTGAGATTGAAGAAAGGAAGGACTAAGTGCGATTGACTAAATGCCGAAACCGAACTTACTAAGTACAGACAAAAAAGGACCCCGGCTCGAATCATCCGCTACTATTCTAGCGGATGCGCCTGCGCCGGGGCCTTTCTTGGAGGAACTCCGTTATTCGCCGGCGGGGCGGCCTTCCGTCCCGCTGAACACCACCTTTGTCTTGGTGCCGCCCAGGCGAATTTCTTCTACCTTGTACTGGCCGTTTCCGCTGTTGTAGCGAACCGATGTGGAGGGATATTTTTGGTCGACGCTCTCGACGCGAACGTCCGCTTCAACCGTTTCTTTTCCCGCCTTGATTACGGCCTTGTTGTCCTTCAGCTCCAATTTGTATTCGCCGGGCTTCAGGGTTGTTCCGTTGACCGTCGACGGCTGAAAAAGGGTGACTCGATACGTCTCCCCCGCCATCGCCGCCCCAACTGCCAAGGTTGTGAAAGTCAACAGTATTTTCTTCATCATTTCTGCAACGCTCCTCTTCTCGCTGATCCGGCCATGTTCTTTTCGTGGCTCGTATCTACATACGCGTGGAGCATCGATTTGTTCCGCCGCGGCGCCGTATGCTCGCCACGGCTTTTCGGGAGTTCGCCTCATTCGGAGAGGTTGGAGAGAAATCCGGCCACGCGCTCTGCCGCTTCCCGCTGAACTTCGGTATCGTCTCCGAAGCCGGCAATGGACTGGATGTTCTTCTCTTTCCGAAACCAGGTCCACTGGCGCTTGGCGTAGTTTCGAGTGGCTTGCTGTGCGGCGGAAATGGCCTCTTCCAGAGAGAGCGAACCTCGCAGCACCTGGATCGCTTCGCGATAGCCGACAGCGCGCATCGGCTGGGACGATTCCGATATTCCGGAGCGCAACCGGGATTCCACTTCTTCAAGCAGTCCTGTTTCAAACATTTCCCGGCATCTTTGGTTGATCCGGGCGTACAGTTCTGCTCGCGGAGGATCCAGCATCAGCAGCAGCGGTTGATATCCCACCAGCGGAACGGATCCTTTTTCGTGCAGCGCCGTCATCGGCTGATGGGCTGACAGGCAGACCTCTACTGCCCGGATCAGCCTGTTTCGATCGTTCGGATGGATCCGCTTTGCCGCCGCCGGGTCTCTCCGTTGGAGAATCCGCTGCAGATGTCCGGACTCCCGCCGCCGCAGCCGCTCCCGAAGATCAGGACGGCGTCCGGGACCGGCAAAGAGGCCGTAAAGCAGCGCGCGAAGGTAAAACCCTGTCCCCCCTGCGACGATCGGCAAGTTCCCGCGCGAGGAGATTTCGCCCAGCGTCCGGCGGGCGTCTCCGGCAAAATCACCGGCGCTGTAGGTATCTGCCGCATCGCAGATGTCGATCAAATGATGGGGAACCCCCCGCCGGGCGTCCAGGGGCAGCTTGGCAGTCCCGATATCGAAGCCGCGATACACCTGTACGGAGTCGCAATTTACAATTTCTCCACAACGTTCCTTTGCAATTTCAAGCGCCAGGCTGCTCTTCCCGCTTGCCGTGGGGCCTAAAATTGCAACGAATGGCCTACTCGATGAGTCTGACTTCATAGGACCGTGCGACCAGTGTAAGAACATAATGTTAAGAAGATTTGCCGATGCCGGACGGCGGAGCCAGGTGGGTATACTGAAAACGGCGGGAGTTTTCCCCTTGATGAACAAGCGATTTTTTGTGCGTCCGGCTGTTTTCGCGCTGGGCGCGATAGCGGCGTTCTCTCAGCCTGCGCAGCAGGCGGCTCCAGGATCGTCCGCGGCCAAACCGGCGCCGAAACCCGACAAAGCTTCTGCTTACTACAACTACGCGATGGGCCACCTTTACGCGGAGCTGGCGGCGGCATACGGCAATCGCGGCGAATACCTGAATCAGGCGATCGAACACTACCGCACCGCGATCAAGGCGGACCCGAAAGCGACGTTTCTCAACGAGGAGCTGGCGGAACTGTATGTCTCGGCGGGACAAATCCGTACCGCGGTGACGGAGGCCGAGGAGGCGCTCAAGCAGAACCCCGACGATCTTGGCGCCCGACGTCTGCTGGGAAGGCTCTATGCCCGCATGATCGGCGATAGCCAGACCAACCGGATCAACGAGACGATGCTGAAGAAGGCGATCGAGCAGTACGAAAAGATCGCCCAGGCGGCTCCGAAGGACACCGAAACATGGTTGATGCTGGCCCGCCTTTATAAGGTGGCGCAGAATTCCCCGGAAGCGGAAAAAGCCTACAAAAAAGCCCTGGAGCTGGAACCGGAAAGCGAAGAAGGCATGCTCGGGCTGGCGACCGTCTATTCGGATCTTGGGGACAGCAAGACATCGACGGAACTTTTGGAACGGGTTGCCCGGAAAAATCCCAGCCTCCGGACACTGACGACTCTCGCCTCCAGCTACGAAACAATGCGCGAGTATAAGCTGGCGGCCGAAACTCTGCGCCGGGCAGTCGAGATCTCGCCCAACAACCCCGAACTGAAACGCTACTACGCGCAGGACTTGATGTTGTCCGATCAGATGGACGAAGCGATCAAAGTCTATGAAGAGCTGATCGCCGACGACCCGAAAGACGCTCAGTCCATGCTCCGGCTGTCTCAGATCTACCGGCAGCAGCATCAGTATGAAAGGTCCCGCGCGATGCTCGCCAAGGCCCGTGATCTGGATCCCAATAACCTCGAGGTTCGCTATAACGAAGTCAGCCTGCTGGAGGCCGAGGGAAAGACCGCCCAGGCCATTGAGGTCCTGCGGGGAGTTTTGGACGCCGGCGGCCGCCGCAATAATCCCGCTCAGGAGAAATCCAACAGGGTCATCCTGCTGGAGCGTCTTGGCCTGCTGTATCGCCAGAACGACCAGCCGGCCGAAGCTGTCTCGACCTTCCGCCAGATGGCGGAAGCGGATCCGGAAATCGGCGCTCGCGCGGCGGCCCAGATTATCGAGACCTATCGCGGAGCTCGGGATTATAAAAAGGCCGTGGAAGAAGCGGACGCCGCCAAGGCGAAATATCCCGATGACCGGATGATCAAACTGGTGCGGGCAAATCTTCTGGCCGAAAACGGCCGCGCCGATGAAGCGGTGAAAGAAGTTCGGTCGCTTCTGGATGGGAAAAGCGATCGGGAAGTTTACCTCAGCCTCGCCCAGATCTACGAAAAGGCCAAGAATTACCCCGAGATGGGCAAGGCCATCGACGATGCGGAGAAACTGTCCGGAAGCGAAGAAAAAGAGAACTTGATCTTCATGCGCGGCGCCATGTTCGAGAAGATGAAGGACTTCGATGCCGCGGAACGCGAATTTCGAAAAGTCCTCGCCGCTGACCCTGAAAATGCCTCGGCCCTCAACTACCTGGGATACATGCTGGCTGACCGGAATGTCCGGCTCACCGAAGCCCACGACATGATCAAGAAGGCGGTTGACCAGGAGCCCACAAACGGTGCGTTTCTGGACAGCCTGGGATGGGTGCTTTATCGCCTGGATCGCATGGAGGAAGCCGAAACCATGCTTTTGAAGGCCGCCGACCGCGCCCCCCGCGACCCGACCGTCCACGACCATCTCGGCGATGTCTATTTCAAGCAGGGAAAACTGAAGGACGCCATCGGCCAGTGGGACCGCTCGTTGATGGAGTGGAAAGCCAGCGCCCCCAGCGAAGCCGACCCGTCCGAAGTGGCGAAAGTCCAAAAGAAGCTCGATACCGCCCGTGTACGCCGGGCAAAAGAATCTGGCCAGGCAAAATAAACAGCTGTAACGGTCAGCCCTGGAATCCTCACGATTTTCCGAGGATGTACTATGGCACGCCGTTCCGCCTTTCTGTTAGCCGTCTGCTGGATCTGCTCCGCTGAAACTCAGCCTTTTGATCGGACCGCCGACTCAGATTTCCTTCGCTCCGCCAGGATTGTTGCCGCGAAAGATCTCTCGCTCGGCATCACCAATTCCAAGCGATTGACCCTCACCGGCGGTCAACGAACCCACGATGCCCACCTGCAGTCCATCGACGAGGCGAAACACGAGTTCCACGGCCAGCGGGGCACGGAATTGAACTTCAAAGATTGCTGGAAGTTCAACATCGCCGCCTACCAACTCGCTGAAATGCTGGGGATTGAGTTCATGGTGCCTCTTTCGATCGAGCGAAGCGTCCACGGGACCCGCTCGTCGGTGACATGGTGGGTGGACGACGTGATGATGGACGAAGCGCAACGGTTGAAAAAACGAACCCAACCGCCGAATTTGAGCGAATGGAACCAACAAATGTGGATACTCCGGGTGTTCGATCAGTTGATTTACAACACCGACCGGAACCTGCAGAACATGATCATCGACAAGGACTGGAGAATCTGGATGATCGATCATACGCGGGCATTTCGGATTTCCCGGGACTTGCCGAACCCACAGAATCTCCAGAAATGCGACCGGACTTTACTGGCCAAAATGAAGGCTCTGACCGAGCCGGACCTCACCGCGCGCCTGGGCCGCCATTGCACGCGAGAGGAGATCCGCGGGATTCTCGCCCGCCGGGACAAGATCGTATCCGCCTTTGAAAACAAAGGCGAATCGGCGCTTTATGATATTTCTCCCGACCTCACCCAGCGGACGATCACGCGGGCGTCGAATTAGGGCGGAATTCCACGAGAATTTTCTCTGGACTGTAAAAAATAAACCGAATACCGTAACACTATTGGCGAATCACAGGTCAAAGTGTACTGAATCAGTGGTTTATTTGTTCTTACGGAGGGTGTCTATGCATCGGCTACCGGTATTCGGATTACTGCCGTTCGCTGCTGTTCCCATGCTGGCGGCAACCGGCATTATCGGCATCGTCACCGCCGACGGTCAGTTTCAGGTGAACAATTCGACCGTCGACGGCAATGCCAATCTGCGCAGCGGGTCTGTCATCCAGACGATGCGGGGCGCATCGCGCGTGAACCTCATGAACGGATCGAATTTGATCCTCGGCGCCAGCTCACAGGCAAAAGTCCTGGAAGACCGGATGATCCTGGAGAGAGGCACCAGTCAACTAACCAGCAAGACTGCGTACGCTTTGGAGACGTCGGGATATAAAGTCTCTCCCGAGCCGTCCAGCCAGATTCGCGTTGACGCCAAGCAGGGCCAGATGATCGTCTCGGTAGTGTATGGCGGCGCCCGGGTGTCAGACCAGTCGGGATTGCCGATCGCGCGCATGGCCGCCGGCCGGACGATCGGCTTTCAGGCAAAGCCGGAAGCCGGCGGCACATCGGTGATGACCGGCCGGATCTCCAAAGAGAATGGACGATTTGTCCTGCCCGACGAAACCAGCGGATTGACCGTGGAGTTGACCGGCACCGGACTGGATCGCGAAGTGGGGAAGCGGGTGCGCGTTTCCGGCGCGGCGCAGCCTTCCGCCGACCGGTCTACGCAGGTGATTCAAGTGGCCCGGATGAACCGGCTGGATGGTGAGGCTTCGGCCAGCCCGTCGCCGTCGCCCTCGCCGAACCCCGGCCCCGCTCCGTCGTCCAGCGCGCAGAGCGGCGGAACGGCGCTGATCGTCATGCTCGTCGGACTGGGCGTGGTTGGAGCCGCGGCCGGTATTATCCAAGGCACCTCGCCGCAGTCCCCTTAGCCACGGCGTCAGTTTAAGGGGGTTTTCTTTCCTCCGGCCATGGAGAACAGCCTGTCTCCTTCGATGACAAGGCAGTCTTTGGGTCCGCCGAACACACGGCTCATGCCGGTATCGATATCGATCAGACGCCCATTCAGTTTCGGCTGAATGGGCGCTTTCGTCGGAGTGTGGCCCACCACGATTCGAGCGACGCCGAAACTCTTCAGCGCCGTCTCCAGATTGCGCGTGGCCTCATCCTCCGGATCGTTCACCAGGCCCCGGTACCAAAGCGGCCCATCCTCCGCCATCGTCAAGCCACCCTGCAATTTGCTGAAATCGGACAGCTCCTCGCGAATCGTCTTATTGATCCGGTCCAGCTTCATCGCCGCCACCCGGGGGCTGATTCCGCCATGCAGAAAGAGCGTGTCGTTGACCTGAACGACGGCATTGTGGGAGAGGATCCACTTTCCGATTTCTCCGTTGGCAGCCCAAGCCTGGCGCTGCTCGACAAAACCAAGCGGAGTGTCGGCATCGAACTTCTTCTTGAAGACGCCTTCATCGGTGGGCTTGTTCTGTTCCAGCAGGCGCTGGTAATAGGCTTCGCGCAGTTCCGTCGAATCCGGCTTCTGAAAAGCCGCGAATTCTCCTTTGGTCGTATAGCGCAGATCCCCGTACATATTCATCGCTTCGTGATTGCCGATCAGCAGGTGCACGGCGCCGCCGGCTTTCTTTGCCTGCTTTTCGAGATCTCTCATCAGATCGATAATCTTGCGGGTGTCCGCGCCGCGATCGGGAATGTCGCCGGTCTGGACCAGGTGCGTCTTTCCGCCGGCCCATTTGTTGCCGGCATCGATCAGACCGCCCAAACGCAGGGCTTCGAGGGCGGCGTCGTAGTCGCCGTGCAGGTCGCCGATGGCGACAATTCGCGCGACGCCTTGAAACGTGTCCCGCTGCGCGAGAGCGCCGGGGGATATCGCCGCCAGCATCGCGACCGGAATCCAAACGCGGCGGAGCATCATGCTTCCATCAGTACCGCAAAAACACCTGTCACTTCACGGGCGAAAAATGATTGATCGGGCCGGAGCCGGCGCCCAGCCCCGGATTTGTCCGGATGGCCTCGGCGATCCAGCTTTTCGCGCGCGCTACGGATTCCAGCAGCGGAGCGCCGCCGGCCAGCAGCGCCGTGATCGCCGCGGCATAGCTGCAGCCGGTTCCATGCGTATGCCGGGTGTCGATTCTTTCGGCGGGCAGCCGGTGAAACCCGTCCTGATCGAACAGAAGATCGTCGGCATTTCCGCCGGAATGTCCGCCCTTCACCAGGACCGCCCTGGGACCGAGATCCCGGATCCGCCGCGCCGCCTCATCCGGAGCAAACTCGCCCCCGCAGAGAACGGCCGCTTCGGGAAGGTTTGGCGTGACGAGGAATGCCTTGGGGAGGATTTCTCGGATGAGCGCTTCCCGGGCCTCGTTTCCGAGCAAGGGCGAGCCGTGCTTGGAGATCATCACCGGATCGACGACCAGCCTCGGCAATTCCCGCCGGGCGACGGCTCGAATGATCTCCGCCGTTCCCAGGGCTCCTGTCTTCACCGCGCCGGGGGGAATATCGCTCAGGACGGCATCCAGCTGCCGGCCCACCAGGTCTCCGCTGAGAGGTTCGACAGCCGAAACAGAGACGGTGTTCTGCACCGTCAGCAGCGTAATCACCGCCTGGCCATAGGCGCCGAATTGGTGGAATGTCTTCAGGTCGGCCTGGATTCCGGCGCCGCCGCTGGGATCGGAGCCGGCGATGGATAAGGCCACCGGTGTCATCGAACCTCCTCCAGGTGAGTACTTCGCGTTTCGGGTAGGAGAAAGACGAGAATCGCTCCCAGGACGAAGAAGAAACTGCAGAAAGTCAGTGCTCCGCCCAAGCCCTGATGGTCGGCGATGGCGCCGACGCCATAGGGAGCCAGCGCGCTTAAGCCGCGCCCGAAGTTGTACACAAAGCCCTGACCAGTACCGCGGACTCGGGTGGGATAGAGTTCCGCCAGCATAGATCCGAACAGTGAAAAGAACCCCGTTCCGAAAAATCCTACCAGCGGGCCGATCAGCAGCAGGGCGGTACTGGTGTACTCTCCACCCCACCGGGGCAGGGTTCCATAGATCGGCGTGAGCGCGGCCGCGATCAGAACGTAAGCGGCGAAGGCAGGCCGCCGTCCGAACCGGTCGGCCAGCCAGCCGAAGTTCAGATAGCCGAAGAACGCTCCCGCTTGCATGGCGAAAATCCAGCCGGAGGTTTTGACGATATCGAATCCCGCGCCGCCGGCCGAAATGGGAGCGGACAGAAACCCCGGAAGCCACGTAAACAGGCCCCAGTAGCCGAACAGGACGGCGGTGGCGACGCCGGTGGCCACCAGTGTCCGGTACCCTAGCTGGCCCTGGAAGATCTCCGAAAACCGGCCGGCGGCGTTCCGGTTCGCCCGGAATATCTCAGGTTCCTGGACCCGCCGGCGAATGAAGACGGTCAGCAGGGCAGGCAGTACGCCCACCAGGAACATCGCCCGCCAGCCGAAACGGGGCAGGATGGTTGCCGCCACCAAGGCCGCCAGCATATAGCCAATTGCCCAGCCGGATTGCATCAGGGAGACGGCGCGGGCGCGTTGGTGAGCGGGCCAGCTTTCGGCGACGAGGGTGGCCCCAGCGGACCATTCACCGCCGAGCCCCAGTCCGACCAGCGCCCGCCAAAACAGCAATTGTCCCAGCCCGTTGGAGAGCGCCGTGCCACCGGAAGCGAGAGAATACAGGAGGACAGTGTAAATGAGAGTGGTGCGGCGGCCGATGCGGTCGGAAAGGAATCCGGCCAGAATTCCCCCGAACGCGGAAGCGACCAGGGTGGCGGAGCTTACCAGGCCCGCTTGGGCGTTTGAGAAACCGAATTCGGTTTTAAACGTTTGAATTGCAAAGACATACAGCAAGACATCCATCGCGTCCAGCATGAAGCCGAAAAACGCCGCCCAAAGTGCAAGCCAGCGTTGGGAAGAAGTAACCTCTGCAACTTCGATGACGCCTTTTCTCACGGGAGCCCGTCCTGTATTCTGACAGGAAGGGCATCTTTGTCCTAACCGAAAGGACTTCATGTCGGCGATTCTCAATCCCAGCCAACCGTCCGCACCGCATGAGGCGCCCGCGCCCAGGAAAGTTACCGCACCGCCCCCACCGCGCCGTACATGGCTGTGGATTGGACTGATTACCGCATTGGTGGCCGGCGGCATCGGCCTGTGGCAATGGAATGTGCGCCGTGAGGAGGCGCAGCTGGCGGTTGCCGTAACACCCATCCGGACAGCGAAGATCGTTCAGGGCCCGCTGAAGACCACACTTCGGGTGAGCGGCCAGACATCCGCGCGCGAGTTCACCAACATTACAGCTCCCCGGCTGGTGGGGCCGGAGTCCAATCGTCCGCTCGTCGTCCAAAAACTGGTTCCCTCCGGCACGATGGTCAAGAAGGGCGAAGTGATTGTCGTCATCGACGGCCAGTCGCTGCAGGATCACGTCGACGACGTTACCTCGACCCTGCTGCAGTCGGAGTCCGATATCAAGAAGCGCAAGGCGGAGCAGGACGTGGAAGCCAGCAACCTGCAGCAGACTGCCAAGGTGGCGAAGGCGTCGCTGGACAAGATGAAAGTCGACGCCCGGGCTACGGAAGTACGCACCGCGATCGATCAAGAGCTGATCAAGCTGTCAGTAGAAGAATCGCAAGCTGCTTACGACGAATTGTTGGCGGAGTTGAAGCTGAAGAACACGTCCCAGGCTTCGGAGATGAACATTCTCGATCTGACGCGGGAACGCCATCGCCGTCACCGGGACCGTCACGCCAACGATGTCTTGAAATACACGATTCGCGCTCCCATCGATGGAATGGCCGTCGTGCAAAGCGTGTTCCGCGGCGGTGAGTTCGTGGCGCTGGGGGATGGAGACCAGGTCTATCCCGGTCAGTTGCTGGTGAAGGTCGTCAATCCGCGCAATATGCAGTTGGAGGCGAACGTCAATCAGGCGGAAAGCGGCCAGCTGAAGCTGGGACAGTCCGTCGAAGTGGGTCTGGATGCATTTCCCGGATTGGTGTTTCCGGCCAAGGTATATTCCATCGGCGCAATTGCCGTGTCGGGACGCCAAGGCCAATATGTGCGTACCATTCCGGTCCGCGTCAACATCGAAGGCTACGAGCCTCGCCTGATTCCCGATCTTTCCGCTTTCGGCGACGTTCTGATTTCCAAGCAGGACAACTCGACGCTGGTGCCCCTGGGCGCCATCCGTCACGAAGACGGCAAGGATATCGCCTACGTCAAGGCCGGTGCATCGTTCGCCCCGCGCGTGGTCCGGTTGGGCAAACGGAACGAGATTGAAGCGGCGGTGATTTCGGGCCTCAATCCGGGCGAAGAAGTCGCGTTGAATTACGACGCATCCGCGGCGAAATGAACCTTGTGCCGTCCCGGCGGCAATGCGATCACGTAGCTTCCGTCGTGTTGGCGCGGTGACGATTCGAAGCTTTTGCCATCTAGCAAAATCGCCTTCGGCCTCGCGCTGAGGCGCAACCGTGCGCGGGTCCGGCTTTCATATTCCATCTCGATTCCCTCAGCGGTTCCCGAAGCATTGATCAGACGGGCATTGCAGTCTTCCACCAGCAGCGGGAGCGGCTCGCCCTGGGTGATTTCGTTCTTCCCGCCAGGAACCAATACGAACCCTTTGGCGGCAATAGGCCAGCTTCGCCCGTTCACCCGGGCGGGACCCTCGAAGGCGATCCAGGCATCGCGTTTGATGTCGGCGAAAAGGCTCCGGCCGTCGCCTTTCAGGGAATTGACGGGCGCGGCGGAAGCCGGCAGCAACGGGAGGTCGGGCGGCAGAATCGACTTCTCGAAATAGAGCGCTACCCGTTCAAAGGCGTTTGCCGCGCGGTGCACCGTTTGGAATAGCTCCACTCCGGTCGCATGTTTGGTTGGATAGACATCCTGATATCGCTCCACGACATTGATGTCGATGGCCAGCTTGCTTTGCTGATTGCTGATCAAAGCGTAGCGCCGCGCGATCTCGTCATAGCGGGCCGGACCCATGTGCCAGATCGTGGCGGGGTCTTCGACGAGAAACGTGAAGTCGTGCTCGTTCAGCAGCGGAAGAACCTTCGTCGTATCCGCGCCCAGCAGATCCGGAATCTGCGTGTCGAAGCGATCGTCGATGTGCGTCAGCACGATGTCGAAATGCGGGCGTTCCCGGCGGATCGACGACAGCACATCCATCCACTCGCGCTGCATTCCCGCCGCCAGCTCTGCGCGGAATTTGAGAAAGCGGCGCATTGCGGGAGTGTCCTTCTTCCGCGTGGTGAACAGTTCCGCCGGATCGAACCCCGCGATCTTTTGAAACGCCCGGCGCACGTCGCCGTTGAAGGGAGTGAATCGGGCGGGATTGGAATAACCCTCCAGAGATTCGAAGTACAGCTCGGCCATGTTGATGCCGTCCCAGTCGAATCGTCCGGCAAGAGAGCGCAGGCCGCGCTCTACTTCCTGGAAGCAGTCGCGCGACTGCAGGTTCATCAGCTTGCGCCAATCCAGGTGAGCGTCGCCTAAAAGCCCCGTTCTTTCCCGCCATTCCGGATGGTCTGTCCAGAACTTTTCGCTGACATGAGGAAGCTCCACCCAGGCGTAGACCTGAATGGAGTTGAGGTGGCAGATATCGATCAACCGCTGGAGCCACAGGTCGCGCTCGGTATCCGGCTCCCAGTAGTGCCACGCGGCGATATGCAGGGCTCCGATACCGGCCATCCGCCACTTGCGGGCAAGGATTTCCGGATCGGCGCGAAGCCGGTAGGAAGAATCGAAAAACGCCCAGAGATCCGAGGCCCGGGCTGTGGGCCGGACGCCGAGGCCGGCCAGCGCCTGCGGAATATACGGGAAGCGTTCGAAGCCTTGCGTACCGGGATCTGCCGCCATCCAGAGGATCTTTTCTTCGCCGTTGCGAATGCCTGCCAGCAGAGGCGCTCCGGACCATCGCTCGGTTGCAAATACGGTTGCATCCGGGGGCAGCGTGTAACGCGGAAGCTCTTGCGGCTCGCTCCAATAGATCTCGATCTGGGGACGGTGGCGGTCGACGATGCGGCGGACGGTGATGCGCTCGTTCGTCCGGGTGACCCCGTTGCCCTCGCCGATGGCGACCCGGAGATTCTCCGGTCGCATGTTCACCGAATCGAGAATTTTCGACCAGGCCGCGGGCGATTGTGCCTGGCCTTTTG
Organism: uncultured Solibacteraceae bacterium; assembly: GCA_964515165.1. Classification (GTDB taxonomy): domain Bacteria; phylum Acidobacteriota; class Terriglobia; order Bryobacterales; family Bryobacteraceae; genus JAPKYZ01. The sequence goes on from CAZETQ010000034.1 coordinate 14,936, forward strand.
GAAGACACAGGAAGCTCGCGAGTACCGCACGGCGAATCAGGGCGTTAATACAGGAAGGCATACCAGAGGCTCACTCGAAAATCCCAATAGTTGGGGAGTCGCGGATTTCCGGTCAGAACATAGTTTCGTCCGCGAACGAAATCGACGCTGGCCGAAGCGGGCAGCCAGGGAAGCTGAATGCGGACGGTAGGTCCGGCTTCGAGGTAATTTGCCCAGTATTGCCGCAGGCTGTCGACCGCCGCCCCCATCACAATTCCTGCCTGGAACCGGTGAAATGAGTATCCGAGGCGATGCTGCGTGGAGAAGATGACATCGTTACCGAACCGGCTGGCATAGTTGGCGGAGTTTGCGGCCTGCCAGAACAAGCCGGACGATTCTTCGTTGAGTTGCCGCCCGCGGGAGAGGCTATGGAACAGGCCCGCGCGCGCGTCCATTCCGCGGATGCCGCCGATGTTTCCACCGCCTTCTGCCCACGCCGTCAGCCCGTGCCAGACTTTGGTGCTGATCCCGGCGGCCGGAGTGATGGCGCGCTCGGAAAGCGGCGCCGGCGCATTGACGGCTCCGGTGTCGGCGGTGAATCTCATCGAGACGTATGGCTGGAGGCCCCAGCGCGGCCGAAACTCCACCTTCGTTTGCCCGTACAGGAAGCCGGCATTCCAGCGGGAGGAGAACATCGGGGCGATCCAGATCGAAGGCCGCATTGTGGCCTGTGTGTCGCGCAGGTTGCGCCACGCCCGCTGTGCTTCTCCGGCAATCCGGGGATCTACGCTTTTGCGGGCCTGATTGAACCACTGATAAGCCGTTTTATCGCGATGGAGGAGATTGTTGACCCATCCGAGTTGTAGCTGGACTTGCGCGTTCTTCGGCTCCGCCTCGTTGGCTTCGGTGTAGTAGCGAAGGGCGTCGTTCAGATATCCGAGCTGGAGACTGCGGTCCGCCATATCGATCGCCGAAAGCTCGGCGCCGCGTTTGACCGCGAAAGTCATTTTGGGTTCCAGCGCCTGCGATGCGGCGATGACGGTTTCATCCGGCGTTCTGCCGTCCAGCGCCTCGCGCGCCCGCTCCGAGAGGCGGACATCGGCGCTCCGCTCGGCGGCCAGAAAGGCGGCATCGGCATCGGCCCGGCGTCCCTGGGCGGCGCGAACCCGGCCGACATCGAGCAGAAAGGCGCGCTTGGTGGGTCTCAGTCGCAGAGCTTCGAGGTAGTGCTTTTCGGAATCGCGGAAGTCTCCGTGCTCTTCGAGCAGGCGGGCGAGCTCTTCATGGACGGAATCGGCGGAGGGATTCTGGCTGGCGGCTTCGGTCCATTGGGTGATTCCGGCGGTCAGAACGTCTTCGATGGACCGGAACGCCTTTTCCGCAGTCCCCCGCTGTTCTCCTTCGGCGGCCTGGCGCAGCCGGTTAAAGACCACAAGAGCCTCCCCGCGCCGTCCTGTTTCGTGGCAGAGAAAGCCGTACTCCAGCCCGGCCAGGTGATCGGATGAGTCCTGACGCGCCACCTCGCCGAACTGATCGCGGGCAGCTTCCGTCTCGCCCAGCCGCAGGAGGGTGTAGGCGTAATCTTTCCGGGCGGTGTGGTGATCGGGGCGCTCTTTTAAGCCTTGCTCAAAAAGTTCCGCGGCTTTTTCCAGTTCCTTGGCGCGGAGGGCTGTATAGGCGTCGTCCAGCAGAGTTTGTCCGGTTCCGTGGAGAGCAAAAAGACAGACAACCAGCCATACCCGCACGAGAGGTAGTCCCGCCAGCGGGGGAGTTATCTCACGAAAGTCGCACGAGGTTTAAAAGTTGGTTGGTGCCGGTAGCGTTTGTTGGAACGCGTTACCATGAGGCAATAAGCTTCTTTTCGATATGTCAAGCATATGGTTACGCGGGAATTCGATTGGGATAACGGCAACCGCGAACATATTGCATTACATGGAGTGACGCCGAAGCATTGCGAGACGGCATTTGCAAATGTGGTTGCCACCTACCTGGAGCCGGGCCATGCTGAGAAACGCTGGAAAACGTATGCGGTTGTCGGGCATCGGGTTCTAATCATCATTTGGACGAAGCGTAACAAGCGAACGCGTGTCGTAACGGCGTGGTGGAAGGGAAGGCGGACCCGATGAACAGGACGAAGAAGAAAACGGAAGCGGCGATTCCCGCCATGCCAAAGATGCCGAAGTTTAAGACCGAAGCGGAAGAAGCGGCATGGTGGTATAAGAATCGGCGAGCGGTTGAGGCGCAACTGGACGCGATTATTGTGCTGCAGACGCAACAGCGTCTCAAATCTCTGGAACGGCGGATTGCCCGCCTGGAAAAACTGACTGCCTAACGTAGGGAGTCCGCTCCGGCTCGCGTGACCTTGTGAAAACCAGGCGTGTATAATCAAAAGTGAAGACGGTCGCAAACAAAGTGGGCTCGCAGGCCCACTTTTTTGTTGTTGGTCGCTATGAAGAACCAAGTTTTGGAGAAAGTTACGGAAATCGCGGAACGAGTGGGAACCCGGGAAGGGATCGAGATCGTCGAGGTCCAGCTGCTGGGTGGCGGAGGAAGCCGGGTTCTACGGATTTTCATCGATAAGCCGTCGGGGGTAACTCACGGCGACTGCGAGAACATCTCCCAGCAGGTCGGAACGATTCTCGATGTGGAAGATACGATTCCCGGAGGCCGTTACACGCTGGAAGTCAGCTCTCCCGGACTGGACCGTAAACTGGTCAAACCGCGCGATTTTGAGCGGTTTGCCGGAAAGAAAATCAAGATCGTGCTTCGCACGCCGATCGACAATTCCCGCCGTCTCGAAGGGACACTCGCCGGTCTGGAAGGCGAATCCCTGAAACTGGATCTCAATCCAGAACATTCCGTTCTGATCCCGCTGGCCCAGGTGGAGCGCGCCAACCTGAAGCCGGAGTGGTGATCGGTATATCTCCTAAAATTTTCGCGACACGAAGAGGGACCGCTTTGGCAAGCATCTATCAATCCATCGAAATCCTCGGCAAAGAGAAAGGAATCGACCCGCAGATCATCCTGGATGCGGTGAAGGACGCCATGCTTGTGGCTGCTCGCAAGCACTTTCGTCTGAAGCCGGAAGAAGAGATGGGCGCCGAATTCGACAAACAGGGCGCGCTGCAGATCTACCGGTTGAAGCGCGTTGTGGAGACGGTTGCCGATCCGGTGAACGAATTGACGTTGGACGATGCCCGCCGCGTGCAGCCGGAGATCGAAACGGGCGGCGAAATTCGCCAGTATTTCTCGACGATCGAATTGGGACGGATTGCGGCGCAGACGGCCAAGCAGGTGATTCTGCAAAAGGTTCGGGAAGCGGAACGGGATACGATATTCAAGCAGTTCACCGGCCGGGAGGGTGAACTGGTGCAGTGCTCGATCAAGCGGGTGGAAGGGCTCGACCTGCTGGTGGAAATCGAGCGCGAAAAGATTGAGGCCCGGCTGCCGAAGCGTGAGCAGTCGCGGCTGGACAGCTTCCAGCTGAATGACCGCATCAAGTGCGTGATCAAGGGTGTCGAGCGGGCGGGGAAGAACTCCGGCGTCATTGTTTCGAGGGCCGCTCCGGAGCTGGTGATGCGCCTTTTCGAGCAGGAAGTCCCGGAGATTTACGACAACACGGTGGTCATCAAGGCCTGTGCCCGCGAGGCAGGAGAGCGCACCAAGATCGCTGTTTGGAGCCGCGACCGGGACGTCGATTCCGTGGGCGCCTGCGTGGGCATGAAAGGCATGCGGGTGCAGTCGATCATCCGGGAGCTGCGCAACGAAAAGATCGACATTATCGAGTTTTCCGACGATCCCGTGGTTTTTGCGACGCATGCGTTGAGCCCGGCGAAAATTACGCGTGTCGCGATTATCAACGCGGCGGAAAAGCACATGGAAGTCATCGTCGACGATAGCCAGTTGTCGCTGGCCATTGGAAAGAAGGGCCAGAACGTCCGTTTGGCCGCGAAGCTTCTGGGCTGGAAGATCGACATCAAGAGCGAGGAAGAGAAGCGCCAGGAAGTGGAGCAGCAGATGGCTCAGCTTCAGGTGGGCGGCGCTCCGCTGGCGGTGCTGGTCGACTATGGCCTGCCGGAGCCGATGGTGGATAGTCTGTTAACCGCGGGAGTTACCACCGTAGAGCTTCTGGGTGCTATGACTCCCGAGGAGTTGGGGGCATTGCCGGGTGTTGGGACGGAGATGGTCGAGCCGATTGTCGGAGCGATCAACGGCTACTACGCGCAGTTTGAGGTTCCGGCAGAGGTACCCGCGGAGATGCCGATGGAGCCGGTCGCGGAAGCGGAACCGGCGGAAGTTGCCGGGCCGCCGGAGGCGGTGCCGGAAGGTGAGATTTCAAGCGTCGAAGCCGGATCTGTTACGATAAAAGACAGTCCGGTCGGCGAAGATTCAGGGAATTAGAGTATATTAAGCGAGGTCTTTGACGCAGATAGGGTGTTGGTTAAAGTCATCGCCTGAAGTGCGTTCCTACGAAGCATGATTCGCATTAACGAACTGGCTCGGGAGCTGGAAATTCCATCACGGCAGATCATCGAGCTCCTGCCGCAGTTCGGCGTTACCGAGAAGAAGACGCATTCCAGCTCGGTGGAAGAGGACGTCGCCGACGCCCTTCGCCGCCGGTTCGGAAAGCAGATACCGGTGCGCCCGGAGCCGGCCGAACCCCGCGAGGAAGCGGCATCGGCGCCGGCTGCTCCCGTAACTCCTCCTCTCGCCAACGAGATTGCTCCGGAAGCACCGGCAAAGGTGGCTGCGCCAGCCCCTGCGGCGCCCGCCGCTCAGCTTCCCGCGCCCGAAATGTTAGCTCATGCGGAGAAGACTCCGACGCCGGATGTCCCCACGGCCCCGTTTAAGCCCAGCGCTCCGCTGCGGCCGCCTTTGTCGACGGGAAGCCCGATCCATCCGCCTTTGGCCTCGACTCCAACGAATCCGCCGGCCACGGCCGCTCCGGTAAGGCATCCGGCGCCCTCGGCGCCCGTCCGGCCCGCAATCCCCGTTCGTCCTGTTCCTCCGGCTCCCCGGCCGGGCCAGATTCTTTCCGGACCGCGGCAGCCGCTGCCGCCGGACCTTGCCCGTCCGGCGGTGCCTGCTCAGCCTCCACCGGCCGCAGCCACTCCGCGAATGCCGCTGGTATCGCGACCACCGCAACCGGGATCCCCGATCGCGCCGCCGGCTCGTCCGGCAGCGCCTGCGCGGCCGGCACCTCCTGCCGCTGTCGTCGTCACTCCCGGGGCGCCCATCGCTCCCCGTCCGGGCGCCGGACAGCCTGGTCAACGCCCGCAGGGCCTTGCCGGCCAGCCCGTGCAGCGCCCCGTCGTTCCACCGAATCCGCAGCTTGCCGCCCGTCTGCAGACGCAGCAGCGCGTAGCCAACCCGGTTCCCGGGGCTCCTCGTCCCGGAGTTCCCATTCGTCCCCAGCAGAACGCCATGCCGGGGCAGCCTTTCCGCGGGCCAATCCGGCCTGGACAGTCCATCGCTCCCCGGCCGGGTTCGCCGATGCCGGGATCTCCCCAGGGCCGGCCGGGCGGACTTGGCGGCCGGGGACGGCCGATGCACCCGATCACGCCGCTGCGCCCGGAAAATCCCACGCCGGTCACCGATCCGGGACGCCGGCATGCCACAAAGCCCACTCGAAGCGAGCGCCAGCGGGAGGAGCAGGAAGGCAGACTGCTGTTACGCCGCCGCGAGGAAGAGGCGGTGGTCGCCGTCAACAAAGAGATCACCATCTCGGAAGGCATCACCGTCAAGGAACTCGCTGAGAAGATGGGGATCAAGGCGAATCTGGTCATCAAAAAGTTGGTGGACCGGAAGATTTTCGCGACGATCAACCAGCATCTCGACCTGAAGCTCGCCGAGGATCTGGCCCGGGCGTTCAGCGCGACCACCAACCGGATGAGCTACGAAGAGGAAGCCAGCTGGGACGTGGAAATGTCCGAGAGCTCGGAGGACCTCGTCGTCCGTGCTCCCGTGGTCACGATTATGGGCCATGTCGATCACGGCAAGACCTCGCTGCTCGATGCCATCCGGGAAGCGGATGTCGCCGCCGGCGAGGCTGGCGGGATCACGCAGCATATCGGGGCCTACAAGATCTCGCACAACGGCAAACCGATCGTTTTCATCGATACGCCGGGCCACGAGGCCTTTACGCGAATGCGTGCTCGCGGCGCCAAGGTCACCGACGTGGTGATTCTGGTGGTCAGCGCCGACGACGGCGTAATGCCGCAGACGCTGGAAGCTATCGACCATGCCCGCGCGGCGAATGTGCCGATTATCGTCGCTATCAACAAAATGGACAAGCCGGACGCCAATCCGGAGCGGATTAAGCAGCAGCTGGCGGACCGCAACCTGTTGGCGGAGGATTGGGGCGGCGATACCATCATGGTGCCCGTCTCGGCGAAGGCGAAAACGAATCTCGACTTACTGCTCGAGATGATTCTTCTTGTCACCGAGCTGAAATCGTTGAAGGCGAACCCGGCGCGTCCCGCGGTGGGCAACGTGCTCGAAGCGCAGCTTGATCGCGGCCGGGGACCGGTTGCCACGGTTCTGGTTCAAAACGGAACTCTACGGGTCGGTGATTACTTTATCTGCGGCTCTGTGCTTGGCAAGGTTCGCGCGATGTATGACGATCGCGGCAACCAGGTGAGAGAAGCGGAACCGTCGACCCCCGTCGAAGTTCTCGGCATGGATACGTTGCCCGAAATCGGCGATCAGTTCCAGGCCGTTACCGATGTCTCGAAGGCGCGGCAGATCGTAGAGTACCGCGAAGCGAAAACTCGCGAGCAGCAGTTGGCCAAGAGCGCGCAGCGCGTGGGCCTGGAGGCGCTGCATGCGCAGCTCCGCGAGGGCGAAACCAAAGAGCTCAGCGTCATTATCAAAGCGGACGTTGGCGGCTCGGCGGAAGTGTTGGGCCAGACACTCGAGAAGCTTTCCAACGAGAAGGTCCGCATCAAGGTCATCCACGCCGGCGTCGGAGCGATCACCGAGTACGACGTTCTGCTGGCTACGGCGTCCAACGCCATCATCATCGGCTTCAACGTCCGGCCGGAACGCAATGCATCGGCCATGGCCGAACGCGAGAAGATCGACGTTCGCCTGCACACGATCATCTACGAACTTGTGGATGAGATGAAGAAGGCGATGACCGGTTTGCTGGATCCGGTTTTCAAGGAAGTCATCCAGGGCCGCGTCGAAGTGCGCCAGGTATTCCGGATTTCCAAGGTGGGAACGGTGGCCGGTGCCTACGTGCAGGAAGGTCTCATCACCCGCCAAAGCCAGGTTCGCCTGTTGCGGGACAACGTCGTGGTCCATACCGGCAAGGTCGATGCCCTGAAGCGCTTCAAGAACGACGTCGGCGACGTCCGGCAGGGCTTCGAGTGCGGTATCTCCCTGGTGAACTACCAGGACATCCGGGAAGGCGACATCATCGAATCCTTCACGATGGAGAGAGTGGCGCAAGAGGTCTTTTAAAGCATCATCGTCTCTGCTCCGCAGTGACTCAGCCGCTCACGATCAGAGACTATGCCGGTGGCGCAGTTTCGAGAAAGCGTCTCAAGCGCTTCTTAAGCTTGACTAACGATCTTGTTTCGCACTCCCAGACTATGCATACCCGCCAGCCGAGCTCACTCAGCCGGCGGCCGGTTTCGGAATCGCGGCGCTGATTCCCCAATAGTTTGGGCAACCAGTATTGTTGACGGGACTTGGGAATGTGTGAGTCGATGCAATTGGAATGCTGATGCCAGAAGCACCCGCGAACCTCAATGATCTTCTTCAGCCGCGGAAGTACGATATCTGGTTTACCCGGCAGGTTGGCGGCGTGTAGCCGGTACCGATAGCCCATCGCGTGCACTAAGCGGCGGACTATCATTTCGGGTGAGGTATCCCGGCTCCGTATCCGGCTCATATTTGCCGAGCGGCGTTCGGGTGTCAGCTTATCCAAGCTACCTCCCGAACTTGGCAGTGATTTTGCTAGCTTGCGTTGGATATTTCCGAATCAGCCAGGAAAGAACCTCCAATTGATCCTTTCCGGTGGCGCGCCGTATTTGGATCAAGAGCTTCTGAAGAGACGGCCGGTCCAATGTAAGGTTTCTTGCGCCTTCGTTACATACAGAACAAACAGCCCGCAAATTCGATGGATTGTCGTCCCCGCCCACCGATTTGTCGACGATATGGCCAATGTGCAGTCTTGTTTTCCGGGTAAGGTCGGACGGATGTGGTTCGCCAGCTACAGCCCCGCACATCTGACAGGTGAAGCCGTTCCGGTCAAGGACGTAGGCTCTTGTTTCCTTCGAAATGCTTCGTTCGAAAGCGGGAATCGGATTGGAGGTGAGGAGTAAGTATTGGCCCGGCCTCAGATCACTACGATCATTGTGGGTGAGGATCTGGTAGCCTTCCTGCGTCCTTAGTTCGCGAACCCGGCGAGCCCACTCGCTTGCGTTACCAGATGCGTCACGCAGTTCATTGGATTCCAAGACCCGGCCAACATTGGCAAGGATATAATCACGGAGCCGTGCTCTTGATCCCCGCGCCTTTTTGTTGGTCATCCTGCAATTCGAATGCGGTGGCGCATCGACAAGCATGCCTTTAGGTTGTTCGCCACCGCTTTGGCGAAAGGCGCGGGAAAGGCGTTTCCGACCTGCCTGTATGCTTGTGTCTTTGTACCTGAGAATTGCCAGTCATCTGGAAATCCTTGCAGACGGGCGGCCATCCTAACGGTTAGGCGGGGCATCCCAACAAAGTCTGGAGCTGGAGCGCAGTTCGCTATTCCAAGGCCATCCACTCCCAGCCCAGCCCATGCTTTTCTGGCGCGTGTTGGCCCGAGATCCGGTCCGCCATGCTTCAGAGAGCCCCCGACGATTGTTGGCGCAATTTCGTCAGCCTGTTTAGCCCAACTTGATGCACCCTTCCATCCATTGGACGCCATTAAATCCACCAAAACTTCTCCGACTGTCCGGGGAAGGATCGGCGAGGTCTGGGGCCACGAAAAAAATTCCGCCAGCTCTTTGCGCACGGCGACGAAGACAACTCTTGGCCGGAGCTGGGGAACACCGAAATCGGAAGCATTCATCAGCTTCCAGCCGGGTTCGTAACCGAGCTTCCCGAGTTCTTTCTTCAAGTACCTCCGGTAGTCCTCGAACAGGGCATCGAGAAATCCCCGGACGTTTTCGATCATTACGGCACGCGGCCGGATTTGATCAACCAGGCGAATCAATTCCGGGAAGAGATTACGCTCGTCCGCTTTTCCGAGTTGTTTGCCCGCAACTGAGAATGGCGGGCATGGCAGTCCGCCGGAAAGCAGGTCGATGCCCGTAAATGCGGACCCATCAAATTGCCTCAGGTCGCATTCAATCACATTCCATTTTGGGCGATTGAGGCGAAGTGTATTGCACGCATGATTGTCGAGCTCAACTAGCCCGGCATGATCAAATCCGGCTTGCTCCAGCCCAATCGCTTGTCCCCCTCCGCCTGCACATAACTCAAGGGTGGTGAGTCCAGCCGACTGTACGGGAGTGTCTATCCGTTGGACGGCTGCGGTCCCCCACGGATTATCTGGTCCTGTTGCGAGTTCCGGAAAGAGCAATTCACTATACGGTACTCGCCTCATCATCTTGCTGTCAGGAAATTATCTCACGGTGGACTGGCCTAGACTTCTTCTAAGCTAACAGGGTGGCGGCTCCCGTCGTCGGCGTCTTAGTTCTGGAACTCCACCTGACCGAATCCCGTTCGCTGAAGGACAAACGTCACTACGTCAAAGGCCTGCGCGATCGCCTGCGCGCGAACTTCAATGTTTCGGTGGCGGAAATCGACGATCAGGACGTTTGGACGCGTTCGGTCATCGCCGTGGCCGCGGTTTCGGCCAGCCGGCCCTACGCGCAAGGTTTGCTGGAGAGGGCGGAAGCGGAGGCCGCGGCCTTCCTCGGGCCATTTCTGGTCAGCGCCACGATCGAGTGGATTGGTTGAACGGGGCGGAAAAAGATCCCCTATCGAGGGGATGGCCGAACATCTGGTCAAAACGGTTCCGCTGTAGGACAGTAGAAGTATATGGACCCCCACCGCGCGCAGCGCCTCGCCGAGGCACTTCGCGCCGAGCTTCAAGAGCTCGTCAGTTTTGAATTGCAGGATCCCCAGGTCGGAGAAGTGGACATCGCCGCTCTGGAGTTATCCCCGGACGGCCGGAAGGCTGTGGCCCGGGTGATGGCTTATGGCAACGAAGGTGAAAGAAATCAATCGCTTGCGGCCCTGGACCGGGCCAGGGCATTTTTGAAGCGCCAGGTCGCCCAAAATCTGGATCTTGCCCGGGCGCCGGAAATTTACTTTGAAGCCGCAGCCGAAGCAGGCGCGCCGGAGCGTGTGCGTCAGCTGCTGAAGCGTACCCGCCGGGGACGGCCTCGAGACCAAAAAAAGCCTGAAGAATGAAGCGGATTGTGCTAGCTTTGTGTTTGGTCTGGCTGCCCGGACCGGCCGGGGAACGCCTTCGTTTTGAGGCCTCCCGGGATGCGATGGGCGGTACGTTCGCCGTAGTGGTTTATGGCGAAGACCGGACGAAAATCGAAGGCGCAGCTGCCTTGGCGTTGGAAGAGGTTGCTCGGCTCGATCAATTGCTTTCGAACTACAAGCCGTCCAGTGAATGGAGCATGGTCAATCGGGAAGCTCCCGAAAAGGCGGTGCACGTCTCGGACGAGCTTTTTGCCCTGCTTTCGAAGTGTGTCGAATATGGGCGCGCCAGTGAAGGAACGTTTGACATTACGGTTGGGCCGCTGATGAAGGTGTGGGGATTTTACAAAGGATCCGGCAAACTGCCGCATCGCGGTGAAATTCGCGCCGCTCTCACGCGCATCGGATACCGGAACATCCTTCTGGATTCCCAGGCAAAAACCGTCCGCTTTGCAAAACCGGGTGTCGAAATTGATCCTGGCGGAATTGGGAAAGGGTATGCGGTCGATCGCATGGTGGAGATTCTAAAGGCCCAGGGCATCACCTCCGGCTTTATTTCCGCCGCCGGCAGCAGTATTTACGGTTTGGGAACTCCTCCCAGCGAATCCCGGGGTTGGCGCGTGAACATCCGCAATCCCCGCAATTCGCAAACCACCATCGAAGAAGTCTTTCTCAAGAACCAATCGCTTTCCACTTCCGGATCGCAAGAGAAGTTTTTTGAGGCGGAGGGAAAGATTTTCAGCCACATCATGGATCCCCGCACCGGTTATCCGGCGCAGGGGCGCCTCCAGGTTTCCGTTCTCGCTCCCTCCACCACGGATAGCGAGGCCTGGACCAAGCCGATTTTTGTTCAGGGCCGCCAGTGGGCTGCTCAACACAAACCAAAGCAACTTCGCGCCTACATCTGCGAAGACAGACAGGATATTTCATGCGCGTGGCTTCAATGAACAGCCGCTTTCTCGATGCGTGCCGCCGCCGCCCGACCGATGTTCGCCCGGTCTGGTTTATGCGGCAGGCAGGGCGATATCTCAAGCCGTACCGCGACATTCGCGCCAAACACGGCATTCTGGAAATCTGCAAGCGCCCCGACCTGGCGGCGGCCGTCACTCTGCAGCCGGTCGAAATCCTCGATGTGGACGCGGCGATTATCTTCGCGGACCTGCTGCTTCCCGTTGAGCCGATGGGGTTGAAGCTGAAGTTCGTCGCCGGCGAAGGTCCGCATATCGAAAATCCGATCGAGACTTCCACCGATATCGATACGCTTTCCATTTCCAATACCGACGAGCTGGGATACGTCGGAGAATCGATCCAGATGGTCACCAAGGCGCTGAACGGCCGCATCCCGGTGATTGGTTTTGTCGGCGCTCCCTTCACGCTCGCCAGCTACATGATTGAGGGCGGGCCGTCCAGAACCTTCCTGCGCACCAAGCAGATGATGTATCGCAACGAGACGCTGTGGCGCCGCCTGATGGGCAAGCTGGTCGATGTCTTGGGGCCATTCGCCCTGCTGCAGGTGGCTGCCGGCGCTCGCGCGATTCAGGTGTTCGATAGCTGGGTCGGCGCGCTTGGTCCGGACGATTATGTACGTTATGTCGCGCCCTACTCGCGCGCGCTGATCGAGCGGATTCGTTCCAGCAGCGTTCCGGTGATTCACTTCGGTACGGGAGTGGCGGGGTTCTTTAAGGAGCTGCACGCCGCCGGCGGCGATGTGATGGGTGTCGACTGGCGCATCAATATCGACCAGGCCTGGATGGATATCAGCTATCGCTCCGCGGTTCAGGGAAATCTCGATCCGGCGGCCCTGTTTGCGCCTCTCAGCGAGCTGCGGCCCAAAGTTCATGAGCTGCTGAAGCGGACCGGAAACCGTCCGGGCCACATTTTCAACCTCGGCCACGGCATCCTTCCGGAAACTCCGGTCGAGAGCGTAAAAAGCATTGTTCAGCTGGTTCGCGAGTTCAAACTTTAATTAAGTGCCCCCGGGCGCAAACGGACAGCTAATCATCGTAGTCGGCGGCGGAATCTCCGGATTGTCCGCCGCTTACTTCTTGCGGAAACGCGGGCTTCCCGTGGTTCTCATCGAGCAGGAGCCCCGGCTGGGCGGACTCCTTGAGACGATCGATCTCGGTGGAAATCTCATTGAGGGCGGCCCGGACAGCTTCCTAGCCGCCAAACCCGCTGCCCTGGAGCTGATCCGGGAACTCGGTCTGTCTGCGGATGTCATCGATTCCAACGATCGCCAGCGAGTGACCTATATCGCCCGGAACGGCCGGCTGGTGCCGATGCCCGATGGGCTGGTGATGATGGTGCCCACAAAGTTCGGGCCTCTGTTAAAAAGCCCGCTGTTGTCCTGGAAGGCCAAGTTCACCGCCGCTCGCGAATTCTTCCGCAAGCCTTCCGGACCGCGGCCCGATCGCTCCGTTGCGGAGTTTGTGCGGGACCACTTCGGCGAGGAAGCCGTGCAATACCTGGCGGAGCCTCTGCTCACGGGAGTGTTCGGCGGCGACGTGGAAAAATTGAGCGCGAAACTGGTGTTGGCGCGATTTGTCGCGCTGGAGGAAAAGTACGGCAGCGTGACTCGTGGATTGATTGCGGAGCGGACTCCGGGAAACGGCAGCCTGTTCAAATCCCTGAAAGGCGGTATGGAATACTTGACCGCCACTCTGCGGGCGCGGCTGCAGGACGTGCGTTTTGTCTCCGGAACCGCCGAGATCCTCGGGGAGGGGCCAAAAGTCCGCGTTGATGGGGAATGGATAGAAGCTGCCGCGGTGGTCCTGGCGGTGCGAGCCTGGCAGGCCGCTCCGCTTGTTGCGAATCTCGACCCCGAACTGGCCCGGCTGCTTGCCGGAATCGATTATTCCTCCGCGGTCACGATGGGGCTGACCTATCGGATGGACCGGTTCCCTCATCCCCTGGATGGTTTCGGTTTTCTCGTCCCTGCCGTGGAGCGCCGCAATATCAACGCCTGCACTTGGGTGACTCGAAAGTTCGATTACCGGACGGCGCCGGACCATGTCGTGCTCCGGGCATTTCTAGGGGGCGACCGGTGGTGTGAGGCTCCGGACGAGGACATTTACGATGCAGTTCGCGAGGATCTGCTGGCGCTGATGGACGTGGACCAGATGCCCGAAAGGTTCGTGATCCGCCGGTGGCCGCGCTCGATGCCACAGTACTATGTCGGGCATGCCGCTACCATTGCGGCCATCGAACGGCAAATCGATCCGCGGAATGGCGTGTATCTTGCAGGTAACTATTTCGACGGCGTAGGAATCCCAGACTGTATCAGGCGATCTAAGGAGATTGCACAACGAATATGAAAAAACTTTTTGCTGTCGCGCTGACCAGCGCGGCTCTTCTCTCTGCAGAAAACGCGACGACTAAGCGCCTCCAGGAGGCCGCTACCACCGTTAACGAGATGATGGGAGCGGGAGACAAAGGCATTCCCCAGGATCTGCTGGACAGCTCGGCCTGCGCGATCATCGTGCCCGGTGTCAAGAAAGGCGCGTTCATCTTCGGGGGTAAGTACGGCCGGGGATTCATGACCTGCCGCAACGACAACGGCATCGGTTGGAAAGCTCCGGCGGGCGTCCGGGTGGAAGGCGGAAATTTCGGCTTCCAGATTGGAGGCTCCGAAACAGACGTCATGATGCTGGTCAAGAGCCGCAAGGGCGCCGAGAAATTGATGCAAAGTAAGTTCACCCTGGGCGCCGATGCCAGCGTGGCGGGCGGTCCGGTGGGCCGGACAACCTCGGCGCAAACCGACGTCCAGATGCGGGCCGAAATCCTGTCCTGGTCGCGAGCGCGCGGCGTCTTTGCCGGAGTTGCTCTCGACGGGGCGACGATGCGGGAAGACAAGCAGGCTAACCAGGAACTCTACGGCAAGGAATTGACGAGCAAGGATGTCCTCAACGATCCGCACACAGTTCCGGAAGCGGCCAACCAATTCATCGCTGCCTTGACGAAATACTCCGGCCGCGGCGGAAAGTAACTCGATCGGCGGAAGTCCCGGATATCCGCACGGGCTTATTCCGGAACGGGAATCACGCTTACGCCGATATTGACGGATCCACTCCGGGCGACGGAGACTTTCACGCCTTTGCCGGCAATCTTCTTGAACTGCTCGTCGTCTTCCCAAAAACCGAATTCTTCCAGGTTGTCGAAGGCGAAGGCGAGATACTCGCCCGGGGGGACGCTCTTGATGGAAAACTTTGCGGTCTGATCCGTCGAGCCCATACGGGTGAATGTCATATCTTTCTTCGAGCGGTCGGCATTGAGGAGAATCACCATGGCGCTCGACACCGGAAGGCTATCCTTGGTCACTGAACCTTCGACTACGCCGGCGCCGGAATTGAAGACGATTCGCAGCGGAGCGGAGCCTCCCGGCGGGACTTCGAAAGCCAACCCCGTGATATCCCGATCGCCATACTGCATAGATTCGAGATAGATGCCTTCTCCCGGTGAAGAGCCCATCATTCCGAAATAAGTCTGCAGGCGGTACTTTCCCGGAGTGACGCCCTCGACCGCGAAAGTGCCGTCTTCTTTCGGCGCCTGTTGTCCCCCGCTTCCCACTGCGCCCATTCGGCCGGTTTCATCGAAAAGCATGATTCGGACGGCCGGAAAGTCGACCTTGGCATCGTTCTTTGCGACGACCACTCCCTCCAGCCGGACTGGAGCACTCATGCGGATGACCAGATCGTCGATGTTCTCCGTGCCCACCGTGAGAGGCTCCCGGTGCGTTCCTCCCCGAGGGCCACCCATTTCCGCCTGGACATGAAGGACATAGATGCCCGGCTGCACCGATTGCAACTCGAATCCTCCGTCGGCCGACCGGGCGAATTGAGGTCCAAAGGGTCCGAAGAAGACCGAGTCCTTGGGCATCAGGTTGACGAAGTAGTTTTTGGCGGGCCGGCCTTCGGCGTCGAGAATCTTGCCGCGAACTTTTACGACTTTCGCCTTCTGGAGCTTGATTTCGAATCCGCTCAATTCGGCGCCGGGGGAAACATCGATTTTGGAGGCCTGCTCAAGTTCGGTCACTCCGGGATAGAACGTCGGAACATAGGCCGTATTCGGGGCGGAGTCGGTGGCTCCCGTGGGGCCTCCCATCATGCGAGCGGGAGCGATTTGCAGGACGGCCTGTCCCGGCGGGACGTTGAGAAGCCGGAACTCGCCGCGATCGTTCGTTTGCGCGTTGCCAAGCGGCACCATTTGCTTGATGCCGCGCATGTACTGCGAGCGGAGCAGGCTCACATGCACATTCTGTAAGGGTTCATTTTCCTCATCCACGACCCGTCCGGCGATGACGCCTTGCGGAATCATTTCAATCTTCAAGTCGCCCAGGCTCTGGCCTTCGGAGAGCTCGATCTGTCCTCCCGAGAAGCGTGCCGCCCGGCTGCCGTAAGATCCCCGGAGAAATCCCGATTTCTGCGCAGTCAGCGTATACCGGCCCTTGTCGACGTCGGCAAAGACGTACTTCCCCTCCTGGTCGGTGGTGGCGCGGCGCGTTCCCGGCGGGCCATCCGGGCCGAATACCTGGGCTCCTACCGGCATCAGGCTGACCTCGGCGCGCCGAACCGGTTCCTTCGATACCGAGTTCACAACGCTTCCGGTGAGTTTTCCTTTTTTCGGTTGCTCCCCAGCGGTGGGGGCGCTGGGAGCGGCTGTCTGTTGAGCGAAGGCCGCGGCGCAACAAATAAGAGCGAAGGGAGCCGATCGGGGGATCATGCCGAACCTCCTTTGCCTGATTCTGACGCAGTTGTGCCGCTCATGGGTACGCCTTAGTGAGCGAAAAACAGGCTGAAATCGGGCTCAGGCCGGCTGAGTGGGTGAACGTACTTTGACCTTCTCCGGCAAACCTTCGACACCATCCGCTAGACTTCCTTCCATACCCCATGGGAGCGATCGAAGCGACCTTTGGACTTCTGCTCGCCGCGCTGATCATTGCGCTTTTTGCCAAGCGGATCGATAAGCCTTACCCCATCGCGCTAGTGCTGGGTGGCGTGGCGCTGGCGGAGATCCCGGGAATTCCCCGCATCCAGCCGGATCCGGATCTGGTGTTCTATCTTCTGCTGCCGCCAATTCTCACCGAAGCGGCTTACTTTACTTCCTGGCGCGACTTCTGGACCTATCGCCGGCCGATCTTTTTGCTGGCCTTCGGCCTGGTACTTGCCACCAGCGCCGCCGTGGCGGCGCTGGTGGCTGGCTGATCCCCGGAATGAACTGGGCGGCCGGCTTCGTGTTGGGAGCAATTGTTTCCCCGCCCGATGCGGCTGCCGCGACCGCGATTACCCGGGGAGTGCGGCTGCCGCGCCGGATTGTTCAGATCCTCGAGGGGGAGAGCCTGGTGAATGACGCGGCCGGGTTGACCATCTACCGGTTTGCCGTTCTTGCGATCGTCACCGGGGCATTCTCGTTCTCTCAGGCAATCGCTTCCTTCGCCTGGATCACGTTGGGCGGCATTGGCATGGGGCTCTTCCTGGGCTGGGGATTCATCCGGATTTACCCGCACCTGAAAGATCCCGATGTGGAGATTCTGGCGACGTTTGTGCTCAGCTACGCTTCCTACTGGGCTGCGGAAGCGGTACATGCCTCCGGTGTCATGTCGACGGTGACGGCCGGATTGATCCTGGGACGGCATTCGTCGGTGATTTTCAGCGCCAGCGGACGCATTCGCGGAACGGCCGTCTGGCAGAGCTTCATCTTTCTGATCAACGTGATCATCTTCACGCTGATCGGCTTGGAACTGCCTCCCGTCCTCGAAAGTCTCAGCGACTATCCCGTAGGGATGCTTCTTCTCTGGAATGGAACGATCGTCGCGGGCGTCATTCTCATCCGGCTTCTCTGGGTATTTCTCTCCGGAAAAATTGCCCGCTTGTTTCCCCGGAGGCTCCGGACGATTCCGGACGCTCCCCAAGGGGAGCTTCTGGTGGTCGGTTGGACCGGTTTGCGGGGAGTTGTCTCGATGGCGGCGGCTTTGGCCTTGCCGCACCAAACCGGCAGCGGATTCCCGTTCCCCTACCGTAATCTGATCCTGCTGGTGACGTTTTCGGTGATTCTGGTGACGCTGCTGCTGCAGGGGTTGACCCTGCGATCTCTCATTTGTCTCGTGCGGCTGCCGGAAGATCGAAGCAGCGAAGAGGAGCAGCTCAAGGCTCGAATTCACGCGGCGGAACGGGTGCTGGAAAGGCTTTCGGAACTGGAGAGTCAATCGGCGGCTCCGGAAGTGGTTGTCATACGGATCCGCGGCTACTACGAGGATCGTCTGACCGAGATGAGGGCCCGTCTGGAGGCTGAAACCGGATCCGCTCCTCCGCCGGAGCCGGCGGGATTCCAAAGCCTGGCGGAGCAGCGCCTGTGGTGGGAAGTGGCCAAATTCGGCTCGATCACATCGCTGGCGCAGGGTTCGAACATGCGTCAGACGCAGTTCGGTTTGAAGTTCCTGTTCTAAGAACTACAAACAGATCCACTCCTCCGGGCGGCTCCTCCGAGCCGCCCGTTTTCTTTCTCGACATAGACTATCTTCAATGGCTGTCTGCGTTCGTTGCGGCAATGCCCAGGTGGACGGGGAAGGTTTCTGCACCAAGTGTGGAACTGCCCTCGACGGCGACTCTTTCCAGACCCGCACGTTCATCAGCAGCGGACCGCAAACTCGCAGTCCGAAGCGCGACAGTCGAATCTCTTCCAGCTCCCGATCGGGCGGCCAGTTCGCGCCGGGGGAACTGTTGGGCGGTCGCTACCGCATCGTCGCGATGCTCGGCAAGGGAGGGATGGGCGAAGTCTATCGGGCCGACGATCTGACCCTCGATCAAACCGTGGCCCTCAAATTCCTGCCGGAGGCGGTGACGCACAATGAGCACGCCCTGGAACGCTTCCGCAACGAAGTTCGCATTGCCCGGCAAGTCTCCCATCCGAACGTCTGCCGCGTTTACGATCTCGGCGAAATGGAGGGGCTGTATTACCTGTCGATGGAATACATCGACGGCGAGGATCTGGGCTCGTTGCTGCGGCGCATCGGGCGCCTTCCCGGCGACAAGGCGCTGGAGATCTCGCGAAAACTCTGCGCGGGTCTGGCCGCGGCTCACGAAAAAGGAGTGCTGCATCGCGACCTGAAACCCGCCAACGTCATGCTGGATGCTCGCGGACAGGTGCGGCTGACCGATTTCGGACTGGCCGGCCTGGCCGGCGAAATCGATGGCGGCGAAGTCCGGAACGGGACGCCGGCCTACATGGCTCCTGAGCAATTGACCGGCGAAGAGGTAACCGTTCGAAGCGACGTTTACGCTCTGGGCTTGGTTATCTACGAAATCTTCACCGGAAAGCTCCCGTTTGACTCGCAGACGGTCACCGACCGCCTTCGCGCGCAGCGGGAGAATACGCCGGTGAATCCATCGACGCTCGTTCGAGACCTGGACCCGGCCATCGAGCGGGTGATTCTCCGGTGCCTGAATCCGAAGCCCGCGTCGCGCCCTGTATCTGCTCTGGCCGTAGCCGCCGCGCTGCCCGGCGGAGATCCGCTAGCCGCTGCGCTGGCGGTGGGAGAAACTCCGTCTCCGGAAATGGTCGCAGCCGCTGGAGAAGGCGACGGCCTTTCGATTCGAGTCGCCATCCCGCTTCTTCTGACCGTGTTCCTCGCGTTGCCCGTCGGTCTTTGGCTGCGTTCCAGCGCGCTCAACATCCTGGTTCCGCCTTATGGTCCGGAGGTCCTGGCCCAAAAGGCGCGCGACATCGCCGCGCAGTTTGGGGTGACCCCACGGCCGTTCGACCAGGCGTATCGCTTCCAATGGAACAACGGTTTATTTGAATGGTTCAGCAGCCAGCCCGGCCGCCGCGATTGGAGCAAAGTGCTGGCCGGGAATCCACAAGCGCTGCAATTCGAGTACCGGTCCCATGCCGCCCACCTGACGGGGATGATGCTGCACGACGACCTGATGACCTCCGGGCTGATCAATTGGGACGATCCTCCGCAGGAGGAGAGCGGGATGATCCGGCTGAAACTGGATGCCCAGGGACGGCTCACCTATTTCGAGCGAATTCCTCCCCAGAAGCAGGATTCCGCAGGCAGCTCCCCCGCCATGAATTGGAGCTCCGTATTCGCCGCGGCTGGCTTAAACCAATCGGAATTTCAACCGGCGGAGCCGCTTTGGACGTCGCTCGCCACCTCCGATTCCCGCCTGGCATGGACGAGAAATTCGCCTCGGCCGCAACGTGTGGAAGCTGCCTCGCTCCGCGGCCAGCTTGTTTTCTTCAGCCTCATCGAGCCCTGGACGAAACCCGATCGGCAGCCCGGCGCTTCCGAGTCGGCAGCCGTCACCGTCACAATGAGCGTGCTGGCCGTCCTTTTGGTCGTGATCATCGTGGCGGCGGTGCTGCTGGCGGTCGGCAATCTGCGGCGGCAGCGAGGCGATCGCCGCGGCGCCTTCCGGTTGTCCGCCTTTGTGTTTTGCGTACACATGGCCCGCTGGGTCTCCGCCGCCCACATGAATCCCACGATGGGAACGTTCGGAACCTTTCTCCTCTCGCTTGCGACTTCCGTTTTCTACGGCGCCGTCATGTGGACTGTCTACGTCGCGCTGGAGCCCTACGTGCGCCGGCGCTGGCCGCAAACGCTCATTTCCTGGTCGGCCGCCTGGATCGGCCGGCTGCGCGATCCGGTCGTGGGCCGCGACGTTCTGATCGGCTGCGCCGCCGGTGCATTACTGGCAGCATTGAGCGGAGCCTCGGAAGCATGGCTCCGCAGCCAGGGTGGCTGGCCGAACCTGGACACGACCATTCCGCTGACGAGTGCCCGTGGAGCTTTCACCGTGCTTTTCACCGCCGCTCCGCATGCCATCCGGGAAGCTCTCTTTTTCTTTTTCCTGATCTTCCTGCTGCGGGCGCTGTTGAAGAATCAGTGGATCGCCGGGGTCGCGTTCGCCCTGATCTTTGCTTCTCTGAACCTGATGGAGTCCGGCCATCCGATCTTCAACGCGTTCGTCAGCTTTCTCGTGCTGTTCGCGCTGGCATTTCTGGTGCTGCGATGGGGATTGTTGAGTTCAGTGGCCGCGCTGCTTTTTATGAACGCCACCAACGTCCCCGGGCCTCAACTTTCCGCCTGGTATTTTCAGAGTGCTGCGCTCATCCTGGTGGGTGCGGCGGCCGCGAGTTTCTGGGCGTTTCACACTTCGCTGGGGGGCAGAAAGCTCCTCAGTAAGGATTTCCTAGATTAAGAAATCTCCATCACAAAGTAGACTGTTCTCAAATGCGGGGGATGGTATTTTGTTTCATTCCTGCTACCATAGCTGCTAACCTTTTACGCTCAGGAGGCTTTCATGAGACGGCTCTTGCCGGTGGCCTGTTGTGCTTTTGCCTTGTCTAGCGCGTTTGCGCAGACGACCTCGACCTCGATTGTCGGAACCGTAATCGATTCTTCCGGCGCGGCAGTTGCCGGCGCCAAAATAACCGCCACGAACGTCGGCACCCAGGTGAAACGTGAGGACGTCACCACCTCCAGCGGAGACTACAGCTTTCCGCTGCTCGATGTTGGCGAGTACGCTGTCACCGTCGAAATGGGCGGTTTCAAGACCGTCAACCGCGGCAATCTGCGCCTTCAAATCAACGAAAAGCTTCGCGTCGACTTCACGCTCGAAGTTGGACAGGTTTCCGAGAGGGTGGAAGTTACCGCCGATGTCGCTGCGCTCAAGACCGACGAAGCCTCCCTTGGTGACGTGATCGAGCAAAAGCGAATCGTCGAGCTGCCGATCAACGGCCGCAACGTCGGGAATCTCGCTGTTCTTCAGGCGGGCGTGATGTTCGGAAACCGCGGCGGATTGGATGGACAGTCCGGCGGCGGCGGCGGTATTCCCATTCCCGGCCAGACCATCGCCATCGTTGCCAACGGCCAGCGCGACACCAGCCAGCACGCCACGCTCGACGGCGTCGTGGCCACCGAAGCTCGCGTCAACACGGTGCCTTTCTCTCCGTCGCCGGAAGCGATGGAGGAAGTAAAGGTGCTGACCGGAACTTATTCGGCGGAGTATGGATTTAACTCCGGCGCCCAACTGGTAATGGTGATGCGCTCCGGAACCAATCAAATTCACGGGACGGCTTTCGAGTTTCTGCGCAATGACAAACTGGACGCCGAGAACTATTTCCAGAACTATTTCAATACCAGCTCCACGCGGCTGCCGAAGCAGGGAATCCGCCAGAACCAGTTCGGCGGCATGCTCTCGGGTCCTGTCTTTCTTCCGAAAATCTATAACGGCAAAGACAAGACGTTCTTCATGTTCAACTATGAAGGCCGCCGCCGCAGCCTTCCCGGCGCCGCCGAATCGGCGCTGGTACCGTCGGAGCGGATGCGCGCCGGCGATTTCGGCGAGCTGTCCACCGCCATCGTCGACCCGCTAACCAGCTCCACCAATCCGGTGCCTTTCGCCAACAACAGGATTCCGGACAGCCGCATTACCACCGGCGCGAGGAATCTGATGAACTTCTGGGAAAAGCCCCAGGTGGTGCTCCCGAATCCGCTGGTCGGTTTCAATTACACCGGAACCGGCGGGCAGAGGATCGACGACGATCAGTACTACGTCAAGATCGATCACAATTTCTCCACCAACGACAAGATCATGGGCCGTTACGCCACCAATAAGCCGAGTTGGAATCAGGTGCCGGGCGCCGCTCCCCAATTTACTTACCTGGTGCTGGGCCGCAACGACAACGTGGCCGCGCAGTGGATCCACATCATCAACCCGGCCTTCATCATGGAGAGCCGGTACGGCTACACTCAGTCCAACGACGACAGCTTCAATCCTCGCGCGAATACCTCATTTGACCTGACGGCGCTGGGACTCGACGGCTTCCGTGTCGTGAACGACAATAACCGCAAGTTGACGCCTCGCGAAACAGGCGTTCCTTCGATGAACGTCACCGGCTTCCAGAGCCTGGCGGAGCGCGACGGCGGCAACGGGTACGACCAGAATGCGATGCACCAGCTCAGCCAGAGCTTCAACCTCAGCTTCGGCTCTCACAACTTGAAAACCGGCTGGGAGTATCGCCGGATTTCGCTGTATCGCGGCGCGGCCAACGTTCCGCGTGGCTCGTTCGACTTCAGCGGGAATATCGCCGGCAACAGTATGGCGGCATTCTTGTTGGGCTTGCCCACCAACTCCAACACGCCGGAAGGACTTCCGGTAACGGATGTCCGTCAGAATCGCTGGGGCTTCTACGTCACCGACGACTGGAAGGTCAGCCGCAAGCTGACGCTGAACCTGGGCGTCCGCTACGAATACAACACCGCCGCTACCGACGTGCAAGGCCTTTGGCGCAGCGGCGAATTGCGGAACAATCTCTGGACCTTCGTGCCGCCCGAGATCCGCACAACCTACCCGTTCTACGAACCGCAGAAAACGCTATTCATGCCGCGCATTGGTATGGCCTATCGCGCCAACGAGAAGACCGTGATCCGCGCGGGGTACGGAATCTTCTACAACGTTCACCAGTTGAACAACTACACCATTCTGAACCTCAATCCCCCTCTGTCCGGTTCGTCGACGTTTACCAACGATGCGGCCAATCAGGGCTTGACCAATCCATCGAACCCCTATACGTTCGCCAACCCGTTCGGCACGGTCAACCCGTCGATCGGAACCTCCGCCAACATTCTGAACACGGACAATTTCCAGCCGCAGGTAAACCAGTGGAGCTTCGATGTCCAGCGTCAATTGCCCTGGGCGATGGCCTTAAACGTCGGCTACGTCGGTTCCAAGACAACCCACTTGGACAACACGGTCGAGCTGAACTCCCCCGATCCGGCGTTTAACACCGGTGGCTCCACCGTGCAGTCCCGCCGTCCGTATCAGTACATCGACGACAACGGGATTCAACGGCCGCTAACGCGGATTCGCTACCTCGATTCCGGCGGGAACGCTTCGTATCATGGTCTGCAGATGACCTTGCAAAAGCGGTTCAGTAATGGCCTTTCGTTCTCCATCGCGCACACGTTCTCGAAGTCGCTGATGGAAGGCTACGGCCGGAACGAAGGAGACGGCTTCAACTCCAATACCTACCAGAACCCCCGCAATCGCATGGCGGAGAAAGGCCGCGTCGGCTTCGACGTCACTCACAACACCGTTGCGAATTTCGTCTACGAGCTTCCGTTCTTCAAGAACGGCAACGCGTTCACCAAGGCGCTGCTTGGCGGCTGGCAGACCAACGGTGTGTTGACCTTCCGCACGGGCTTCCCCTTTGCGGTAGGCCAGGGCGCCATCATCAACACCGCCAATACGCCTGTCCGCCCGGACCGGATTGCCGACGGCAGCATTTCCAATCCCACCGTCAATCAGTGGTTCAATCCGGACGCTTTCCAATTGGTCAGCTGCGCGAATACGGCCATGCCGGAGACTTGCCATTACGGAAACTCCGGCATGGGAATCCTGGAAGGCCCGGGAGCGAAGGTCGTGGACTTCTCGCTGTTTAAGAACTTCAAGATGAGTGAGCGGTTCAACCTCCAGTTCCGCGGCGAATTCTACAATCTGTTCAACACGCCGCAGTTCGGGCGTCCCAACGCTTCGCTCAATACCGCCGCGGCTTACCTGCCGGTGCGGAACGCCAGCGGCGCCATCACTTATCCTTCGCAAGCCAACATTTCGCGAGGACCGGGGGCGATTACAGGCCTCGTCTCTCCGATGCGGCAAATCCAGTTCGGCTTGAAGCTATTGTTCTGATAGCCTCCGGCTTGGTAGAAGTGCACGAAAAGGCGGCCTTTGCGGGCCGCCTTTCGCTTTTAAGATCTATGAATATCTAGCGCCTGATTTGCAGATCGTTCCAGCCGATCTTTTGGAACTGGCTCGCATTCTCCTGCCGTGGGATTGCTGTTCCAGGAATGTCGATTTCTGCGCTATTCTGATTGCTTGATGTTCCTCGTCCTTGCCTAGCTGACTTCCACCGGTGTCGCGGCGCGATCCGGTGAAGTCTATCCCCTTTCGCGGCCCTCTGCGCCGTCGTGTCTCTCCACAGCAAGGACAATTCCATGAAATTTCGCATCACCGCGCAGCATCGCGGTTTCTGGCTTGCGTCTGAGCAAGCTCTTACCTTGGCGGGCCGCTACGAAGGTCCCATTCCCTGCGTCGGCGATTGGGTCGAGACGCGGGAGTCGCAAATTGTAGCGATTCATCCCCGGGCAACGTTCTTTGCCCGGCGTGCGGCGGGTACGCGGAAAGAACAGCAAGCAATCGCCGCCAATGTCGACGTCGCGTTTCTCGTCATGGGCCTCGACGGAGACTTCAATCTCCGACGGCTGGAGCGCTATCTGGTATTGGTACGTGAAAGCGGGGCGTGGCCGGTCGTTCTGCTGACCAAGGCGGATCTCTGCGAAGACGTTTCCTCTCGCCTTGCCGCCGTCCGGAGTGTGGCGACGGGAGCGGACGTTCATGCGATTTCCGCGCCCCGCAATGAAGGGCTGGATCGAGTCCGGACTTATCTGCAACCCGGCATTACCGGAGTGCTGATGGGGTCATCGGGTGCCGGAAAATCGACCTTCCTGAATGCGCTGCTGGGCGAGCAGCGAATGGCAACAGCCGAAGTTCGCCTGGCAGACTCTCGCGGCCGCCACACCACCACGCATCGGGAACTCATGGAGCTTCCGGGAGGCGCCTGCATTATCGACACTCCGGGAATGCGCGAGCTACAGCTCTGGGCGGACGAAGAATCGATTGCCGCGGCCTTTCCGGACATTGAAGAACTGGCCTGGTATTGCCGCTTTACCGATTGCCGGCACCAATCGGAGCCAGGATGTGCCGTCCGCCAAGCGCTGGAACGCGGGGAGATCGAGGAGGCAAGGCTCGCCAGTCTGCATAAGCTTCGCCGGGAAGCCGAGCACCTCGCTGCCGAATCCGATCCGCTGGTCCGGCGCGCGCGAAATGCAAAATGGAAATCTATTAATAAATCCATGCGGTATCACCCCAAGTACTTGAGTTAAAATTGCGCCCATGACCAAACCCCTGGTTTTCGCTTTATCTGTCTTGGTGGGCGGCATTCTTTGCGCCGATGAATTGCATGAGCCGATGGAGAAAGTCGGCAAGGCCGCTGGTGCTCTGAGGAAGGCGATTCCCGCCGGTGACATGAAGGTTGTCTCGGAAAACGCCGGGATTCTCGCCGACGTGCTGCCGACCACCGTGTCTTTCTGGGAACACAAAAATATGAGTGACGCCGTCGGATGGACGAAGGAAGGCGCTCAATATGCCGCCGATTTGAAGAAAGCCGCCGAGGGCAACGACGCCGACGGCGTGCGTGCCGCCATGAGCAAGCTGGGCGGAACGTGCAAGAGCTGCCACACCGCGCACCGCGAGGAAATTCCGGACACGAACCCAAAAAAATACAAAGTCAAATAATCAGTTCGCGGTCGCTTTCCAAAATAGAAACCCCAGCGCGACGAGGAATGCGAGGGATGCCTTGTACTCCTCGTTGCGCCAGAACAAATCCCACCGGAAGTGTGTCTCCGATTCGCCCGTTGGAATCGTAGGCCAGAACATCCGCACCCGGCGCTCGTACGCTGCAAAATCGGGAAACAGCTTGCGCAGATGCTGTTCTTCCTGCTCGACCACCGGCAAATACACAAAGTAGAAGAACAGAAAGAACAACCACGCCAGCAGCGGCCGTTTGGCGGCGAGGGCCAAGCCCAGCGCAGCGACAAGAGATCCGACGTACAGCGGATTTCTCACCCATGCGTACGGACCCGAATCGACCAGCTTCTTGTTCTTTTCCAGGTGTCCTGCCGCCCACCCGCGCAGCCACAAACCTGCGATCGCAACAGGAACTCCCCATACGATCGAGCGGAGAGTCGGTTGCGCGAACCACGCAAATGCGGCGAGCAGCAGAAACCCAAGCGGAACTCTCAGCCGCTGGACTGTATCGGCATACGCCTTGGGAAAGCGCGTCACAGCATCTCCTTCAGCGCGGCGGCGACCTGTTCGGGGGTGATGGCCCGCATGCTCTCATCGATCTCGTCGAGCCGCTTGTACGAGGTCGGCGTACCGGGAAGCCGAAGCACCCGGATGGAACCGCCGTACGGTCCGTTCCGCTCCGGACTGGTCGGCCCAAAGATCGCGACACCCGGTTTTTCCAGCGCGGCGGCAAGGTGCAGAGGACCACTATCCACTCCTACGACCGCTGCCGCGCGCCGGGTAGCGTCGATCAGCCCGGCCAGAGAGGACTGATGCGGGAAGCCGCTGCCCGGGGGCCCATTCAGGACCAGCGGAACCGGCAGCAGCGCCGCCAGCCGGTGGTAGTGTTCCAGCGGCCACTGTTTCGACTTCCAGCCGGCCAGCGGACTGGCCAGAACGAACGGCTGTTCCGGCAATTCGCCTTCCGGCTGTCCCTGCGGCAGCCAAAACCGTGGAGGGCCGGATGCTCCCACAAGTCCGAGATTGTGATCGACCACATGTTGGCCGTGGCGCGAGACTCGGCGGGAATAAAGCCATTTGGCTGGCCATTCCCTTGGATCCTCAAATCCGACCACTTGGCCGGATCCGATTCGAGCCAGCACTGCGGACTTCGTCAGTCCCTGGAAGTCATAGGCGGTGTCGAACCGGCGAGTGGGTCGCGAAGTCAGAATTTCCGCGACTGTCGGGTTGCCCTGCAAGAGCGGCGCCCATCGTTCTTTGACCAGCCAGGTGACAGACACGCCCGGACGGGCCGCCAGGGCTGCCACGGCCGGCAGGCAGTGAATCACGTCGCCCATGGCGCTCATTCGCACGGCAAGAATTCGTTCACCGCCCATGCTTGGCGCGAATCATATCCATGAACGCGTCGCGATTCTCGGATAGCCGCCACCCCTTTAGCGATCCACCGATCACCACGTAGTCGACTTCGCGCAGGGCCGCCACCAGTTCGGCACGAGCGCGCGCCGGAAGCAACGGCTCCTCCGGATCCCGAACGACCACGACGAGCGGCTTTTTTCTCTTTCGTTGCGCGATCTCGCGCGCCTGTGCAGCCAGAAGAGGATCGAAAGTACCCTCCATCACGTCGAAGTCCGCGATGGGGATGGACTCCACAATTTTCGAACGCGTATCCACTCGCCGTTTATTTCAACAGTTCCAACGCGGTTTCAGCAACTCGGGCGGAGGAAACGCGAGTCATGCAGCGGTGGTCGATGGGACATTCTCTCAGCAGACAGGGGGAGCACTCGACCGGCTCGCGGACCACGCGGGCCAGCGGACCGGTGGGGCCGGTGGTGACGTCGTTGGTGGCCCCGAAGATCGCCACCGTAGGTACGCCAAGGGCGGAAGCGATATGCATCGATCCGGAATCGTTGGTGATCATGACCTCGCACTCCGCCACCTGGTCGATAAACTGGGCCAGGGTTGTGCTTCCGGCGATATTTGTGACCTCCACGCCCGCGCCTGCGATCAAGCCGGCCACCTGGGCGCAGATTTCCCGCTCTTGCGCCGTTCCAAAAATCCGGACGGAGGAATTCGTTTCCCGGGCAACCTGAACCGCGGCCTCGGCGAACCGCTCCGGCAGCCAGCGTTTCGCTCCTCCATAGGCGGCACCGGGACTGATTCCGACGACAGGCTTGGCCGTTCCGGCGCGGACGGTTAACCGGACAAACGGCTCCGGCGGCAGGGAGATATCGATCAACTTCGCCCGGCGCAGCAGTTCCAGGTAGTAATAGCTTTCGTGGGGCGGAATTTCGCCCTTCCCGGGAACGGCAATCGCGTCGGTCAGCAGCCATCCGCGACGATCCCGGTCATAGCCGATTCGCCGCGGAATTCCGGCCAGTGCAGCCACTGCCGCCGCGCCAAAGGCATTCTGCAGCAGCACGGCGCAGTCGAAGTTGCGCTGCCGCAGCTCGCGCACCGCGGCCCATTGGTAGCCCTGCCAGGGAATCAGGGCGTCGCAGAACGGCTCCTGCCCATACAGATCGGCCACCCAAGGACGGGCCAGTACGGTAATTTTAGATCTGGGGTGAGCTTCCCGGAGCGCGCGCAAGGCCGGCAGAGACATCACCGCGTCCCCCACCCAGTTGGTGGCGCGCACCAGAATATTCCCGGATGTCACCAACTACCATAGTCGCCCGAATGCTTCTGCCGCTGTGAAAATGGGGAAAAGGAAGCAAGTGGTAAGAATAGTAGCTGTATGCTCACCGCCGCGCAGAGACGCCAGCTTGACGATCTCGGCTTTCTGGTGATCGAGAACTATCTTTCCCCAGCCAAACTTCGCGAACTGAAGATGCGAATCGGCGAGCTGTTCGCGCAGGAAGGCGATCGGGCGGGCAGCGAATTTAAGCATGAGCCGGGGGCGCGCCGTCTTGCCAATTGCGTGGACAAGGGCGAAATCTTCGAAGAGTGCGTGGCGATGCCGGAAATTCTGGAAGGGACCGGTGCGATTATCACGGAGCGTTTCAAACTGTCGAGTTTGAATGTGCGGTCGACGAATCCGCGAACGACCGAAGCGCAGCCGCTCCACATGGACATGGCCGCCATCCCCGACGAGCGCGGCTACTGGGTTTCGAACACCGTCTGGATGATCGACGACTTCACGGCGGAGAACGGGGCGATCCGCGTCGTTCCCGGTACCCATAGGCTGGGAAAGCTGCCGCAGGATGTGCTGGAGGATCCCAAAGCTCCGCACCCGGATGAGATTCTTGTTACCGGCAGGGCGGGGACGGTGGTGATTATGAACGCTCACTGCTGGCACGGCGGTACCGCCAACCGCACCGATCGGCCGCGATGCGCAATGCATAGCTTCTACTGCCGTTACGACAAGCCGCAGCAGCAATGGCAGAAGCAGCTGCTCCGGCCGGGGACGCAGCAACGGCTGACGCCGCAGTTGCGGGCGCTGCTTGCCTTAGACGACCCTGAGAATGACCGGATCACGTCGTCAAATACGGTTAGGAGCGGATTCCTGAAATGATCGTTACGGAGCGGCGGCTCCTTGTCGGGATGCGCAAGCAGTGGAAGCTGGAAGGGCGAAGAGTCGTCTTCACGAACGGATGCTATGACATTCTGCACCCGGGCCACATGCGCCTTCTGGAAGCCGCGCGTTCTCTGGGCGATCTACTGATTCTGGCCCTCAATACGGATGCCAGCGTCCAGCGGATCAAGGGTCCTCAGCGGCCGATGATCTCGCAGGAGAATCGGGCTGCCCTGGTGGACCATCTGGATTCTGTCGATATTGTCACGTTTTTCGACGAAGAGACGCCGCGCGAGCTGATTGCGGAGGTGCTGCCCGATATTCTGGTGAAGGGTGCGGACTGGTCTCACTTCATTGCCGGCCGCGAGGAAGTGGAAGCCGCCGGAGGAAAAGTAATGGCGCTTCCGCTGGAGCCTGGATACTCGACCACGAACCTCGTTGAAGTCGTCTTAGCGCGGTGATCCTCGACACCCTGCGCCGCGGCGCTCCCTTCCAACAAGCTCTCGAGCGTATCCGGAACGGAGAATCGCCGAATCTCTCCGGGTTGACGACCACCGCCAAGGCGTTCACGCTGGCGCTGCTGGCCCGGGAGTTGAAGCGCACGTTGCTGGTGATCGTGGACGGCAATAAGCAGGCCGAGGAGCTTTCCGAGCCGCTGGAGACCTTCCTCGCAAGCGGCGACGAAACGACAATTCTGCCGGCGCTCGACGTTCTTCCGCACCAGGGGCTGTCTCCACATTCCGACATTCTGGAGCGCCGGGCCGTGGGCCTGATGAACCTGGCCGCGGGCCGCTACTCTGTCGTCATTGCCCCGATTGCCAGCGCCCTCTTGAAAACTCGCGATGCGAAGTTCTACGGGCAGCTTTCCCTCATTCTGCGCATCAACGAAGATGTGCCGATGGACCTGCTCGCCGGGCACCTGGAAAGCGTGGGCTACACGCGCAGCGAGCCTGTGCAGCTTCGCGGGGAGTATTCGATTCGCGGCGGCATCGTGGACGTGTTCGCGCCCGAGTCGGAGCGTCCGGTCCGAATTGAATTCTTCGGCGACACGATCGATTCCATGCGGGAGTTCGATCCGGAATCCCAGCGTTCGGTGGCTCCGATTTCGGAAGCGGTGCTGAGACCCCTGGTGGAAGAGCCCGGATTCGATTTTTTTGAGCCGGAGCGCCCGCGAAACCACAGCTTGCCGGATCTTGCCCCTGGCGCGTTGGTGATCTGGGACGAGCCGGAACAGACGCGCAGCGCCGCGGAGCGATTCTGGAAACGGCTGGAGGAGGGACTGGATCTCGCTGAGCGCAACTACCTCCGCATGGGCGAGCTGGAGTCTCACCTGTCCGGACGTCCGGCGATTGCCCTGCGCGAGCTGGGACTGGAAGGCGGCTCCATCGAGTTTCATGCACGCCCCACCGCGTCCTACCAAGGGAACCTGCCGCGGGCTACGGCGGATATTCGGGCCTTTGCGGAAGCCGGCGGCGAAATTGTCTTTTACGCCCCCGCCATCGGGGAACTCGAGCGATTACAGGACCTCTTCAAGGATTTTCGGGCGCAGTTTGTGACCGGAACCATCGGCCGCGGAGTCTTACTGGAAGACCCGGCGCTGGCCCTTTATTCGTTTGACGACCTGTTCGATACATCGGCGATCGTCGTCCGGCAGCCTCGCATTCAGTCGAATCTGAAGGCCTTTGCGTCCGACGTTGCGGACCTGAAGCCCGGCGACTATGTCGTCCACACCGTTCACGGAATCGGCAAGTTTGTCGGGATCAAAGAAATTCCCCAGGGGGACACTTCCGGCGATTTCATGGTTCTCGAGTATGCCGGCGATTCCAAACTGTACGTCCCATTAACTCGCCTGGACCTGATCCAGAAGTTCCGGGGCGCGGGTGACGCGACGCCGCCGCTGGACCGAATGGGCGGCGCCACCTGGGAACGAACCAAAACCAAGGTTCGCGCCAAGATGCGCGACATGGCCGACGAGCTGTTGAAACTCTATGCCGAGCGCAAGATGGCCGAGGGATTCGCGTTTTCGCCCGATTCCAATTGGCAGCGGGAGTTTGAGGACTCTTTCGAGTACCCGCCCACGCGCGACCAGCTGACGGCGGTCGCCGATATTAAGCGCGACATGGAATCGCAGCAGCCGATGGACCGTCTTCTTTGCGGCGATGTCGGATTCGGAAAGACGGAAGTTGCGATGCGAGCCGCATTCAAGGCTCTGGGCGATGGGCGGCAGGTCGCGGTGCTTGCGCCCACCACCGTATTGGCTTTCCAGCACTTCGAGACTTTTAAGCGGCGCTTCGCTTCGTTCCCCGCGCGGATTGATTTGTTGAGCCGTTTTCGATCCCCCAAGGAGCTCAAGCAGACGATTGCCGACCTGGAGACCGGCAAGGTGGATGTCGTCATCGGCACTCACCGGATTCTGTCCAAGGACGTGGAGTTTCGCGATCTGGGGCTACTGATTGTTGATGAAGAGCAGCGGTTTGGTGTCCGGCACAAGGAACGCTTGAAACAACTGCGCCGGAATGTCGACGTTCTGACGATGAGTGCCACACCGATTCCCCGAACTCTCCATATGTCGCTTCTGGGAATTCGCGATATGAGCGTCATTGAGACTCCACCGAAGGACCGGCTGGCCATTCACACCGTAGTCGCGCATTTCGATCTGAATTTAGCGAAGGCGGCAATCGAGCAGGAGATCCAGCGAGGCGGGCAGGTGTACTTCATCCATAACCGCGTGGAATCGATCTATGCGCGAGCCGCTTCGATTCAGGAGAAACTGCCGGATCTGCGTATCGGCGTTGGCCACGGGCAGTTGGGAGAAGCGGAACTTGAAAGGGTGCTGTTGGGGTTCATGCGGCACGAGTTTGATGTCTTTGTGTCGACGACTATCGTGGAGAACGGCATCGATATTCCGCTGGCGAACACGATCATTATCGAGAGTGCTCAAAACTACGGCTTGTCGGAGCTGTACCAGCTTCGCGGGCGTGTGGGCCGATCGAACCGGCGCGCTTACGCTTACCTGTTGGTTCCTTCGGATACGGAGCTTTCCGAAATTGCGCGCAAGCGCCTGGCGGCGCTGAAGGAATTCTCCGATCTCGGCGCCGGATTCAAGATTGCCGCATTGGATCTGGAACTCCGCGGCGCCGGGAACATCCTGGGTGGGGAGCAGCATGGCCACATCACAGATGTCGGTTTCGACATGTATGTGCGGATGCTCGAGGAAACGGTTCGCGAGCTGAAGGGGGAGGAGATTCCGCCGGAAGTGCATTCCACGCTGAATCTGGGCCTGGAAATCCGAATTCCCACCGAATACATTGGCGACGATCACCAGCGGCTGCGTGCTTACAAGCGAGTGGCCGACTTGAAGAATCGGGATCAGGGCAATCGCCTGCTGGAGGAATTTACCGATCGCTACGGGCCTCCGCCGGATGCGGTGAAGACGCTGGTGGAGTTCTCGCTGGTCAAGGCGCTGGCGGAATCGCTCGGCGTGGAGTCCGTCGATCGGCGCGGCGGATTCGCCAACCTGAAGTTCCATAAGGAATCGCGAATCGATCCCCAGCGGCTCTTTGACCTCGTCCAGACCACCGCGGGAGCCCAGTTCTCGCCCGCCGGCGTGCTGCGAGTGCCCTTGGCGGAGGATGTCTTGCAGAGCATGGCCTCGACGCTCCGGCAGCTTGCGAACTCCGCTTAAGATTCGAAGGAACCTCTCAACATTTTGCCCGTAGTAGGGGTATGCCTCAACTCGGCACCGACATCCGTTTTGCGCTTCGAACTACGCGCCGTGAGCCTGGATTCACGGCAGTGGCTGTTCTGACGCTGGCCCTCGGTCTGGGAGCCAACGTAGCGATCTTCAGTTTTGTCGACGGAGTCCTGCTGAAGCCCGTCGAATTTGGCGAACCGGATCGCCTGGTGATGCTGTGGGAGAAACCTCCCGGCGGCGGCCGCAACGGCATCTCCGCTGCCAATCTGATAGATTGGCGGAAAGACAACAACACATTCGAGGGCATTGCGGGCCTCTCCGGAAAATCCTTCACGATGACCGGGTCGGGTGAGCCCCAACAACTGCGGGCCCAGACCGTCTCCGCCAACTACTTTGACCTGATGCGGGTGACTCCGGCGCTGGGCCGAACCTTTGCCGCCGGAGAAGATGAACCGGGGAAGGATCAGGTGCTGGTTCTAAGTCATCGCGCCTGGCAAACCCGGTTTGGCAGTGACCCCGCAATTGTTGGCCGCAAATTGGTGTTGGATGGGGCGACGTACGAGGTGATCGGAGTCCTTCGGGAGGGCAGTTCTTTCAACCGGCGTTTCGCCGAAGTGATTGCTCCCCTGTCATTCCGGCCCGACCAAATGACGCGGAACTTTCACTGGTTGAGCGCGCAGGGCCGCCTGAAGAAGGGAGTGAGCTTCGAACAGGCAAAAGCCGATATGGACGCGATCGGTGCGCGGATCGCCGCCACGTATCCGGATATCAAGAAGAACTGGGGTGTGACGCTCGATCGCTTTCTGGACCAAATCGTCAATCCGCAGCTTCGGCAGTCGCTGTACGTGCTGATGTACACCGTTGCGGGCGTATTGCTGATTGGTTGCGTCAACCTGGCAAATCTGCTGCTGGCTCGCGGGTCGGCGCGATCCCGGGAACTCGCCATCCGGGCATCCATTGGCGCGACCCGAACCCAGCTGGTTCGCCAACTGCTGACCGAGAGCATTCTGCTTTCTGTGGCGGGGGCATTGCTGGGCGCCGCTTTAGGCTACGGCCTGTTTTTGGCGATTCAGCACTTCACTCCCCCCTTCATGCTGCCGCCGCAGGCCGATGTTCGCATGGATTGGCGCGTTTTCGGATTTCTCGCGGTGTTGGCTGTCGCCTCCGGAGTGCTCTTCGGGCTGGCGCCGGCCTGGAAGCTTTCCCGGCGCGACCCGGCGGAGGAGCTTCGCGACGGGGGCCGCGGTTCCTCCGGCAGCCTGCGGAAAGGCCGCTTGCGGGCGGCGCTCGTAGTGACGGAAGTGGCGATGGCGTTCGTTCTATTGGCGGGCGCGGGACTGATGATCCGCAGCTTCAACAACATGATGAACGTCCAGACAGGCTTCGACGAGACGAACGTTCTGACGATGGACATGCCTCTCTCGATGGAGCAGAACACAGATCCGGCGCTGATGGACTCTTATGTGCGCCAGGTGGTCGATCGGGCCGGCTCCCTTCCCGGAGTGCGCGCGGCAGCCATCACGTCGGCATTGCCGATGCAAGGATGGGGATTCGGGATGCCGTTCCGGATTGCCGGGAAAGGCGGCCCCACGGGTTCCGAACGGCGGCCATGCTTCTTCAAGATGGTCACGCCGGGATACTTCCAGACCGTCGGCCTCCGAATCCGCAAAGGCCGCGGACTGGCCATGACCGATGTTCGCGGCGGTGCGCCCGTGACCGTGATCAGCGAAACGATGGCGCAGCGCTATTTCCCCGGCGAAGATCCCATCGGCAAACAGATCCTGGTTGAGGAAATCCTGACCGGCAAGCGCGAACTCGGACCCGAAGTTCCGTGGCAGGTTGTCGGCATCGTTTCCGATGAGCGCACCGGCGGCTTGGACAGCCAGCCCAGCCCCGGCATGTATGTCGCCTATTCCCAAAGCCCGGTGATCGGATTCTCCCTCGCCGTCCGCACCACCGGAGAGCCCACAGCCGCCGCCAAGTCCATCCAGAACGAAGTCTGGCAGATCAACAAGAATCAGGCGCTGACCAATGTCAAAACGCTCGAAAAGATCAAATCAGACTCCACCGGGGCCAGCCGGCTGCGGACGGTGCTGCTCGGGATTTTTGCTGCTGTTGCCTTACTGTTGGCTGCCATTGGCGTCTATGGAGTGCTGTCTTATTCCACGGCCCAACGGACGCAGGAACTCGGTGTTCGTGCCGCCCTGGGCGCGACTCCG
This sequence comes from uncultured Solibacteraceae bacterium, assembly GCA_964515165.1. GTDB lineage: Bacteria > Acidobacteriota > Terriglobia > Bryobacterales > Bryobacteraceae > JAPKYZ01. The sequence continues at coordinate 50,135 of CAZETQ010000034.1, forward strand.
GGCCATCTGATTCGTCTGGTACTCAATAGTGGAATGGCGCTGGCTCTGATCGGGCTGGCTGTCGGTCTTGTCGGAGCCCTCATCCTGACCCGCGGGATGGAGTCGCTGCTCTTTCAGACGAAGTCCTACGATCCCGTGACGTTCGTCGTGGTAGCGGCCGTGTTAGCCGCGACTGCTCTTTTAGCGTGCTACGTTCCGGCCCGCCGAGCCACGAAGATCGACCCCGTAGCGGCGCTCCGCGCGGAGTAGCGGTTCAATCGCTGGCTTTTGCCGCGGACAACGACCCAATCCCGTTCGGAGCCATGTAGCGGTCATGCAGCCACTGAATGCCATACATCGCGCAGCCGACGGCGACAGCGACGATGGCATTTGTCAGGAGCGTGCAGACGGCAGTCGACAGGAACGCGGCGGAGTCGACACGCCGCATCATCCGCAGGCGTCTCCAGGTGCTCCATTCCAGGAGGCAAATGCCGACGTATGCCGTCACTCCGGCCAGCGCGGGAATGGGGATGTGGGCAACGAATCCTGCCCCGACCGTCAAGCAGAGAAGCAGGAACACTCCGTGCAGCAGGTTGGAAACTCGAGTGGTGCCCCCGCAGCGAACATTCGCCAAGCTGCGGGCGGGGATACCGATGCTCATCGGTGCGCCGAAGATGCCGGCGCAGACGTTGGCGATGCCGTAAGCTCCCAGCTCCGCATCGGCGTCGGAAGGCTTCATCGGCCGATGACGGCCTCGGAAATGCTCGACAACTCGCGAGGTGATCAGGACGTTGATGGCCGCCATGAAACCCATCGCGATGCCGGAGGGGAGAACCGTATAGACGTCTCGGGGCGACCAGGTGAATCCGGCAAAGGGCGGAATGGCCAGCGGCAGCGCTCCCACTTCGCGTTCATGCAGCCCGAAGAATTGGCCCACCAGAAAGGCTAGGACGACACCGATCAGCGGCGCGGGAGCCTTGTGCGACTTCCGGGCGACGGCGAACGCTGTTCCGATCACCACAACGCTCAGCAGCAGCGGAGCCATCTGAGTTTCGCCGAGATGTCCGATGACTTCCGACAACTGGACCACCACCGCCGTCGCTCCGTTGATCGGAATATCCAGGCCGAAGATGGTCTTCAGTTGCGAGATCACCATCATCGCGCCGATGCCGCAGGAAAATCCGGAAACGACGGTATGGGGGACTTTGGAGATGAACCGTCCCAGGCGCAGGGTGGAGAAGGCCATCATGACGACGGCAGCGACGAGCGTAACCTTTGCCGCTCCGCCGATACCCTGCTGCTTCACGGCCAGCGCGACGAATGGAACAGTCACACTGGCGGTTCCGCCGATCATGACGGGATTGCGTCCCAGGAACGCCGTAATGGGAGCCGTCAGAAGAGAGGTGAACAGGCCCATCACCGGCGGCAATCCCATCAGGGAGGCCATAGCCAGGCCGTACGGGAGAGCAATGAGAGCCGCGATGATACCGCCGAATGCATCTCCCACGAACTGACGAAACGAATACGCCGGAAGCTTCAAGGAGTCCTCAACCTGAACTGAATCGAAGAACGTCCGGACAAGGGACTGGGCGAATGAGGCGAGCATCGAGGCCCGCCCCATTCCAGGGAGAAACGCTAACTAGACACTCATGACCTTGGCGAAAGCGGTCTTGAACTTCGCCATCTCCTCCGGAGTGCCAATGGAAACCCGGACGTAGGTGGGCCAAGCATCCCAGGTTCGCCCGATCACCACTTTTTCTTTCAACATTGCTTCGAACACTTCGCGGCCCGGCCGCTTGGTGTCGATCATGATCTTGTTCGACATGCTGGGGACGAAGGTGATGTTCTTAGAGGTGAGCCAACTCTGGACGTCGCTGCGAGTCTTGCCGATCAGCTCGCGGCGTTCCGGCACGAGAGTCTTAGAGACCTTCAGGCTGGCAGCCGCGCCAACCATCCCGGTGACGGGCAATGCACCCGCGCCGTAAGGAGTGATCTTGGAGAGCAGGTCCGGCCGGCCGAACGCCGCGCCGGCGCGAAGTCCCGCCATGCCGTAGAGCTTGGAGAACGTGCGCAGGATAATGATGTCCTTGTCGGCCGCGACCAGGTCGGAAGCGGCGGAAGCTGTCGTCAGGTGGATGTATGCCTCATCGAGCAGCAGGATCGAACCGGCCGGCTTGTTGGCCAGGACATACTCGATGTCCGCGCGGGAAGTCAGCGTACCGGTGGGGTTATTAGGATTGCAGATGTAAATGACACCAGCAGCCGGCGATGCCTTCACCATCGCCTTCACGTCGTGCGAGTAGTCCTTCGCCAGAGGAACCCTGATCGTTTTGGCGCCCACGAATTTCGCCGCACGATCGGCAGCCTCATAACCGGGATCGCCCATTACCAGCGGACGCTCCGGTGACGTGTAAGCCATCACCGCCTGGTGAAGCGGTGCGCTGGACCCGGCAAACGGAACAACGTAATTGGGCTTCAGATCCTCGAGATCCGCCTGCAGCTTGGCAAAGCCGAAGGTTTCCTCGTAGAGGTACCGTCCGCCCTTCTTGACAACGCTGTAGATTGCTTCCGCCGCTTCCGGACAGGGCCCGAGCGGATTTTCGTTGGCATTGATCTTGACCGCGTCGGCCGGAATCGACCCGCGAAGTGCGGACAACTGCGCCATAGCCGCTTCGTTATAGAAGGGTAGGGTAGCGCCCGCGGACATGAGGGTTGCGAATCGCCCGAACGATCTCCGGGTAAATCCGCGTTTGATGAGATCGCTTCGGACCTCAGCGCTCAAAACATCTTTCATAGGAGTTTCTTCCCTCGGGCCCGCTTCGTGGGGGCCATCTGTTCAATATACTGCCGCTGCTCCAGCAAAGGTTACCGGAGCAGCGGCCAATTTTACGCGGTTTGCCTTCGCTTAGAAATACAGGCGAAGACCCAACTGCAGCATGCGGGCGAAGTTTCCCTGCTGCGTAATCTGACCAAATTGAGCGTTGCCGAAAGCCGTGCTGGGCGTTCGGAACCAGGGAGTGTTCATCGCGTTCAGTGCTTCGGCTCGGAACTGAGCCTTGAATCGTTCATAGATCTCGAACGACTTAAAGACTGAGATGTCCCAATTCGCTTGGCCCGGCCCACGCATAGAGATGGTGCGGGTGACATTGCCTAGCGTTGCAATCGGAGCATCCACGAAGGCGCCCTTGTTAATCCAGCCGTCGATGCGAGCGCCGAAGTCGCCGCTCATTTCCGGAGAGACGCCAGTGGCATTCGGGCGAGTACGGGCATTGCCGAAGGCGCTGTTCACGTTGTTGTTCATGTAGATCTGCAGCGGATAACCCGTCTGCATCGTCGACACTGCGTTCACGGACCAGCCGCCAATCAGGAGATTCGTCGCGTAGTTCACCGAGTTGCCGAACGCCTTGCCCTTTCCGAACGGTAGTTCGTAGGTGATCGCGTTCGTCCAACGGTGCGGCGAATGCAGATACGAGAGTCCCCATTCCCCACCAAGCGAGTAAATATCCTGAGGACTGGCGTTTCCGCCGTTCAGGTTGTTGCCGGCGCCGCCGCCCAACAGATCGTAGTTCTTCGACCACGTATAGGCGGAAACGAGGGTCAGCCCATGCGAGAATGCCTTCTGGAGCCGAACAATCGCCGAATCATAGTGCGCGCTATTCCGGTCGCTGTTGGTGAAGTTGATTGCGCCGAACTGCGGATAGGGCCGCAGAAGCTGGTTGGCCGCAACGGTCGCGCCGCCGATCACGCCGGAGCCGCCATTGCCGAAGAATGGATTCGCCACGGCCGCGGTCAAAGCGGATGCTCCGCGGGAAAAATAGGCTGGATCCAGCTGGTTGATGTTCAGATTGGCGGCGGTCCACGTCATGTTCGCCGAACGGGAGCCGCTATATCCGACATTCATCACAAAGCCTCCCTGCAGCTGACGCTGAACGTCCAGCGAGAACTGCTGCACTCGCGGGGATTTGGCATTCGGGTCGAAGATCGTCATGCCTTTTCCAACTCCCGTCATCGCTCCCAGCCCTGTGCCAACCGGCTTGTCCAGGCCATTGGGAAACGGGTTAGAAAGTACGATGGCGGGCGTCTTGTTGCCGTCGTTCGAAGCAGACGGCTGCGTGGTGGCCGAAAACCCTTCCGAAGCGTAGGGGGCTCCCAGAGCAAAGTTTGGCGACCAGAAAATACCGTATCCGCCGCGGATGACGGTCTTCTCGTTTAACTGGTAGGCGAAGCCGATGCGCGGCGAGAGTTTGTTGAGATTCGGACTGCCCGTCGTCGTCTTCGCGCCGTTGCGTCCCGCAAACAGGAACACGCCGGTCACCGGATAGTCGGCCTGCGCGCCGATGGGGTTCTGCATCGTCCCGTCAAAGTTGGTAATCAGGTTATTGTTCGACTCCCGGAGACCGGTTTCCCGCTCCCAGCGCAGTCCAAGGTTCAGAGTCAGCTTGGAAGTGAGCCGAAAGTCGTCGTGAACATAAACGGCGTTGTAAGTAGCCGACTCGAAGAACTTAGTGGGCACCAGACCTGTCGCGGAGTTGGGAGCACCTAACAGAAGGTCCGCAATATCCGCGCCCGATGCGCTGGTGCTGGAGTTGGCGTTGGCTCGAGTAAACCGGTTATCGAAGACAAACGCGCCCGAGCTGTTGCCGTAGTTGATGCCGTCGTCGCTCAGCTTGCGATAGTCGTAGCCGACTTTCACATTGTGCTTACCCCAAAACTTCGATAGCTGCACGCCAACGTTCTTGGAATGATGCACGTAGTTGAAGTTGTTGTCGGTGCCCAGATCGTACGCCGTCTGCATGTCGACGTTGGGGAAGGTCTGCGACGGGATATCCCGAACGAACGCATTCGAAAATCCCAGGCTGGCTACGTTGAAACCTTGCGAAACCTGGGTCCCGATATTCGGAAAACGGTTGAAGCCGTAGCGGACTGCCAGTACAGTCGTCGGATTGAGAGTGATCGTGTTATTCAACTGCGTCGAATCGACGTAGCGATCGAGAAACCATTGACCGGGCGAAGAGATGTTCCCGATGTTATTTTCGCCGGGCTCCGAGGAGTTGTAGCGGAGGTAGCTGAGGCTCACCCGCCACCAGTCGAAGAGCTGATGATCGATTTTGCCGAAGAGCTGATCGGCCTTCGAAGGTAGCGTGCTGGCCGGGAACACGTTGAACGCGCCGTAGGACGCCGCGGCACCGGTGGCAGGGGCGAAGGTCGCGGCGATATTGCGCCCAACCGTGTCGATGCGATTGGTAGGAATGACATTCCCTGCAAAAGGCGTCCGGCTGCCATCCGCTTGCGTGGTCAGCGGATCGTAAATGGTCAACTGGCCCCCCGCACTGTTGCGCGATTGCGAGAAGTCGCCATTCCGCTCCAATGCGGTCGGGGTGTAATAGCGTTGCGTCGCCGCCTGCGTGTCGCGGTATCCTTCAAAGCCCACCCAGAAGAACGTTTTATTCGCGCCGTCGTAGACCTTGGGGATGTATACCTTGCCGCCGGCCGAGCCTCCGTAGTTCCGGAATGGTTGCGGCGAAATCGGCGTGCCGCTGCGATTGTTGAAATACAGGTTGGCCAGCCAGTCCGTCTCGCGCATGTAGCCGAACAGCGAGCCGTGATAAGTGTTTGTCCCCGACTTCAGATAGGTGTTGAACATGCCGCCGCCGGTACGACCGACTTCGGCGTCGTAGTTGGAGATCTGAACCTTCACTTCTTCCACCGACTCCAGCGAAGGAATGATGATCGCGCGGTTGGAGAAGTCGGTGATCGGAATTCCGTCCAGAGAGTAGTTATTCCCGCGGTTGGGACCGCCGTTGATGGAAATCTGCGAGGATCCGGACTGGTCCTGCATGCGGTTATAGGCCGGGTTGCCGACCTGCTGAACCGTAGGCGCCAGGCGGGACATCATGAATGGGTTGCGCCCCAGGTTCGGCAGATCGATCAGTTTCTGACGATCGATCACCTGCGCCTGGTTGGCGTTGGAAGTCTCCAGCAGCGCTACTTCCCCGGTCACCATGACGCTTTCGGTCACATTGCCGATCTCCAGCTTTACGTCGAGTGTCACCGTCTGTTGCGTGGTGACGATTACGCCTCTGTGTTCAAACTTTTTAAATCCCGGGGCTTCCGCCACCAGGGTGTAAGTGGCCGGATTCACCGAGGCAAAGCTGAACTCGCCCACGGTATTTGTCACGCCGGCTCGGCTGAGATTGGTAGATTCGTCGATCATCGTTACTTTCGCGCCAGTTAGCGCCGCACCTGTGGAGTCGGATACCAGGCCGCGCAGACTACCGAAAATAGACTGACCGTAGGATTCAAACGAGACGGTGGTTAGGAGCCCTAGCGAGGCTAGAGCAATCCTTGAAACAGCTTTCATCGAGATTTTCCCCTGAATGTTTGCGAGCTTTCCTTCGCTCAGACAAAAGGAGCGTGGTGCCGCGGGACGTGGCAGGCGAAAAACCCTTCATTCGCGCCCGGGAGGCGCGCACGACCTTACGGGGAAGCCACCGCAATAGACAGGTTGGAAGGCGGCAGCCTCGAATAACGCCATATTGTGAAATGGCGTCTTTGTTAAAGCAAGTATATGTCGAGGCCCGCAGGGCAGGCCAGACCTAGTTACAGTTTCTTCAATAGCTTTTTTTTATAAAGGCGCTCACCGGCGCCAGCGCGCTACGATCTTCCGGGCATCCTCCCGCCGGCTGGATTCCAGCTCATCCGCGATAAGTTGGTAGCCGGAAAGGCTTTCCTTGAAGACTCCGCCTTTGTTGTGCCCGTTCGTCTTGTAGACGATGTGATACAGCTCGTGGGCTACCACTCTACCCAGCGCTCGACCGAAAAGCTGGTCTTGTTTTGCCTTTTGGCCACCCCATAGCGCTCCTGTAACGGCTCGCCGGACGTGATCGCAGGCAACTTCGCTGAATGGCAGAATCTCGCCTTCGGTGGTATGAGTCCACGCCAACGGACCGCGCTCATCCAGAAATTTGGCCATGCTGGCGATGTCGCAGGAGCCCTTCAGGCGGACGAGCACCAGATCTTCGAAATCTTCGTTTGGCTTGATGTCCGCTTTGAGTTTGACGTCGACCTGGTAGCCCGTGGGCTTCATCTGATGGACGACTTCGCGCTTCATCTCGTCGAGCGACGAGGCGGAAGGAGAGCTGTCAAATTCAAGAAGGACGGTGAGATTGGGGCCGAAGCCCTCGGCGTGCATCGGCAAGGCAGCCGCCAGCAACAAGGCAAATTGTGCAACAGAGCGCATGTGCCATTCCTACGTGGGTATACGAATCAGGGACTTACAGGGTTCCCTGCCAGTCCCTACTATAGACGCAATTTGGCGCGCCGAGGTGAGGGGATTACGGCACTTTTTCCGAGTGGGGCTGGTTCAGGTAGGAATAGAAGCCAAAATCTTTCTCGGTCAAAGCTTTAGCAGCGAAAATGATCTGTCCGGTATGTCCGGAAAAGTGCTCGACGACATGATAAACGGCTTCCAGAACCGTCACCTCGTGGCCCTGGATGACGACTTTTTCGGTCATTCGAGCCTCAGGCAGCCGGCGAATCACCTCGACTGCCTCGGCCACCACTCCCGCAAGCCGTTCCTTTAGATCCTCTCGAGTCACTCCCCCACGCGTGGAAAATTCGCGATCCCGAACCCGAATGTCAGGCTTCCCGCCCAGCCCGGAGACGATCCATTGCCGGACATTTCCGCAGAGGTGAAGCACCAGATTGCCGGGCGCGTTGGAGTTTCCGGAGCTTCGAAACCAAATCTGATCGTCACTGAGGGTGTCGAGGCAGGTGGCAATCCGGCTGGAAAGCTGTTCCAGTTTCTGAACTGAGTAGTCGAGAAGATTCCGCTCGGCCGTCATTGCCCGCTCTCCGGAGCCCCGGCTTCCCGGGCTTTGGCGAGTCCCGCGACAGACCGCCGGCGATTGGGCTGGCGTTCCAAAGATTTCTGGAAAGCAGCGGCCGCTTCCGTAGGCTTTCCGGCCGCCAGCAGGATCTCACCGTACAGTTCATGCGTCGGCTGGATTAAATCCGGCGGTCCGCTGGGAGCTTCATCTTTTTCCTCTTCCGCAGTGGCAGCCTTGGCTTTCGCAACGGCTGTTGGATAGTCTTTCTTGTGCGCCGCGGCTGCCGCTTC
>CAZETQ010000035.1:0-56806 GCA_964515165.1 uncultured Solibacteraceae bacterium
TCCATCTGTTTTAGGAAGTAGCGGTAGAAGGCGGCGACGTCGGTCAGTTCCATCACCTGAATCTTCCGGCCACCCGCGCGGGCGAGCGTTCGGCCTTCACTGAGGCCGCTGGTGACGATGTCCACTTCCCAGTCCGTCAGCTTGAACAGCTCCGGCCGACCCAGCCACGCCGCCGCGAGGGCGTCCCAGAAATAGATCTGTTCGCTGCTTCCCGCCGCGAGCGCGGTGACCTGGCCTGCAAAGTCCGCAAGCGGATGACTGCGCAGGCGAGCGAGCTCCCGCAGGACTTCTTTCGTTACCGGAACCTTGTTCGTCGTATCCAACGGGCAAAGCACAACGGGAATTTTGGTCTTCCAGACCCGGGCGGCGGCGGGAGCATCAAAGTAGATGTTCCATTCGGCGGAGCCATCGTGCGACGGCTCATCGCTTTTCCAGACATTCCCGGGAACGCGCAACGCTCCGCCCATCCAGACAATGCGCGCGATTTTCTTCTCGATTTCCGGCTGGCGGTTGAGAGCTTGCGCGACCGTCGACAATGGCCCGGTCGCCAGCAGCGTGACGGGCTCCGTCGAAGCGGTGACGGCGCGAATGAGGAAGTCCGCTCCGGTTTCGGAAAGCAAGGGAGCGGTGACGGCCGTCTTCTGATTCAGAATCGGCAGCGCATCGGCGATGTAGATGTTCCGGCGCCAGGCTGTCGGGAATGGGTTGACGCCTCGCGCGTCGCTGCGGGCGACGGGAACGGTGGCAATCCCCATCAGGTCCAATAATTTCCGGGTCACGCTGACTGCCGGTTCGGGAAATGTCACGCCGGGGGAGACGATGATGCCCATCACTTTCACGTTGGGCATGGTCAGCACCAGCGCTGTGGAGACGTAGTCGTCAGTGGCGCCGCCGTCGTGGTCAATAATTACGGGAGTCTGCGCGAGCATGGCGGCAAGCAGAAGAGCGTTCAAGCAAATATAATAGCGGCCAGCCATGTTGTCACTTCCCGGCCGCCCCGTAACGACTTGCGACGGACCGTCGCGACGTGAACTGATGCGTGTTGGCGGGCTCAGTCTGTTGGGACTGGGTCTGACCGACTTTCTCGCGCTCCAGGCGAAAGCAAACACCACGGCGATCAAGCCGCGCGCCAAGAGCGTCATCCTGCTGTTCTTACAAGGCGGGCCGAGTCACATCGACATCTGGGATCCGAAGCCGGATGCTCCCTCCAATGTGCGGGGAGAGTTTAAGCCGATTCCCACGAAGGTTTCGGGAATCCAGCTCAGCGAAACGATGCCTTTGCTGGCACAGCAGATGGACAAGATGACGCTGATCCGCTCGATGAGCTATACGCCGAACGGACTTTTCAACCATACGGCGGCGATCTACCAGATGATGACCGGCTGGGCTCCGGATAAGGTTTCGCCATCGGGACAGCTCGAGCCTCCCTCGCCTCGCGATTTTCCCCACATGGGATGTCAGATTGCGAAGATGCGGCCTCCGGAAGGCGCGATGCTGCCGTTTGTCGAGATGCCCAGGCCGTTGCAGGAGTCGAATGTCGTGGGCAAGGGCGGCGCGGCGGGATTTCTCGGGAAGGCGTTCGATCCCTACCGGCTGTACCAGGATCCGGCGAAAGACGTAAAGCTGGACGATCTGACGCTGCGGGCGGAAGTGGACCAGACACGGTTGAAGGACCGGTTTGAGCTATTGAAGGGCATCAACGGCTCCATGAAAGATCTGGACAAGGCCGTTTCCAGCTATGCGCTGACCGAGTATTACGAGAAAGCCTACGACATCGTCCTCTCCGGAAAGGCGCGCGATGCCTTCGATCTTAGTAAGGAATCGGATAAAGTTCGCGACCGGTATGGGCGGCATACGTTCGGACAATCGACGCTGATGGCTCGACGGTTGATCGAAGCGGGCACTCGATTCGTACAAGTGAACTGGCCGTCGGTGGCGAACGGTAATCCGGAAACCGACAGTTGGGATACGCACTTCGCCAACTTCGGCCCGCTGAAGAATTTACATTGTCCGAAGCTCGACTCGGCCTTGAGCGCTCTGATTGAAGATATGGACCAGCGCGGGTTGCTGGCCGACACGCTGGTGATTGCGGTGGGTGAGTTTGGGCGGAGTCCGCGTCTTGGCGTTTCGACATCCGGAAACTCGAATTCTCCCGACGGCCGGGATCACTGGCCGTACTGCTACACGGCGGCGATTGCCGGCGCCGGAGTCAAGCGCGGAGCACTCTACGGCAAGAGCGATGCCGAAGCATCGGCGCCGGCGGAGAACCCCGTCAATCCGCTGGACCTGGTGGCCACGATTTATCACTCGCTGGGAATCGATCCCAGCATGGAGATCCTGAACGATCTGAAGCAGCCGCGCATGCTGGTGGAGGGCCAGCCGGTCTCCGGCCTGTTCGGATAGGCAGCGCTCAGAGCTCGATCGTACGAGTGTCGCCGCTGGCCGCCGGCTCATCCAGAGCCTCCATCGGCGGGTAGCCGCACAGCAGGAAGATCAGTTCCCGCTGAATCTCGAGAAATGATCCGCAGCGGTGTTCCGGCTCCGCCGCAAGCAGAGTCTTCAGCACTCGCTGCAAGGCGTCACCGTCTTTCCAGGACGGGTGTCGTGCCGCCGCTGTATTCGTGGCGGTTTCGATCCAGGCATAGATGTCTCTTACCTTGTTCGGGAAGCCTCCAAACAAGCTTTCGATGAGAATCAATCCCAGAGAGTAAATATCGCTCTTCGGATCGACTTCTTTGCCGGCCAGCTGCTCCGGAGCCATGTACCGGAGCGTTCCCATCACAACGCCGGTGGCCGTCAACTGGCTGGAATGAGCTTCGGCGATCTCCATTTCCCGGATCTTCGCCAAGCCGAAATCCAGGACCGTGATGTGGGAGCTGCCATTGGGCCGCGGCGAAACAATCAAGTTCTCCGGCTTGAGGTCCCGATGGATCACGCCGGCGGCATGAGCGGCCGTCACGGCAGAGCCCAACTGATCGATCCAGGATGCCAGTTCCGGACCGGGAATCCATCGCCGCTGGGAGAGCGCGGACCGCCAGGAAACTCCGGGGAGGTGCTCCATCACGAGGTACGCGCCTTCTCCCTGCAACCGGCCGAAATCGTGAATGGTGACGATATTCGGATGGCGAAGCCGTGCGGAGGTTCGTGCCTCCCGCTCAAAACGGCGCAGCGCCACACGGTTGCCGAAGAGCCTCCCCACCATGACTTTCAGCGCGACGGTTCGATTGAGGCGCAAGTCCGTCGCCTCGTAGACTCCACCCATGCCGCCGGAGCCCAGGCGCCGATCCAACCGGTATTTTTTCTCGACGACGCGCTCGACAGGAATCGGCGTCGTCAGCTCGATTCCGTCGACGGCACAGAGTTCGGCCGAGCGATCGTAGCATCGGCCGCACGATGGGCATTCTTTCAGGAGGTTGACCGAACGCTCGTCGAGATGGCTGAGAACATTGATGCGGACGCGCTGTTCGTCGGCCAGCTGCTCCTTCAGGCGCAGATTCTCGTGGACCATGGCAATCTGGCCGGCGATCATCTGGAGCAGATCTTTGTCGCGAGCCGAGTACGGCTCCTCGGACATCTTCTCGTCGAGCCAGAGAACTCCCGCCACGCGCTGATCGGGACGGTTCAACGGAACAATCAGGCTGGATTTGGGCAGATCGCCGAGATCGGGACTGGAGGCTTCGGCGTAGGCGCTGACGATGAACGGCGAGTTTGCGCCGCTGTCGAGCAGATTGAGAATCTCCCGTTCCCGGAGAATTTTGAGCGCCACATCGGCTCGGCCGTCTTCCGGATATCCGACAGTGAACCCGCGAGTGGCGTCCTCACAGTAGAAGATGAACAGGTCCTTCGGATGCAGTGCGGTGGTCACCTTGTTGGCGACCATTTGGGAAATCTCGTTCAACGAATCAGCCTGCTGTACTTCGTCGAGCAGTTCCATCAGAATTTTTTCCTGGCTATAGGCTGTCCGGAAGAACCGCCGATCGAGCCAGTTGAGAATCCGGCCGCGGTACTGGAGGCTCAGCGCCGCCGCCACGGAAACCGATACCAGGAACGTCAGAGAGGTCTGGCGGAAGATCTCGATGATGGTGCGTTCCGGATGTGTCGCCACCTCACCCAGCAGCACGAAGACAGGCAGCAGCAGCACGAGACTGAGAAAGTTCTTCGCCAGCAGGTATTGCAACCCGCGCCGGATGACGAAACGGATGCCCATCAAGCGGTGCTTCAGCACCGCGTAGGCCAGCGTGAGCGGTCCTGTCGCGACCAGCGCGGTGGCCGTGGCCGCCATGAAGCGATACGTCGATGTGGCAATGAAGCGAAATCCGATCGCGTCCATGGCGGCGGAGATCGAACCCAGCAGCGCGAGCATGAACAGCGGCGGCGTGACGCCCATCGCCGCCAGACGGACTCGCCGTCTCTCCCCTTCGTCGGTGAGCGCCCGATAATTTCGGACGACGACCGCCAGCATCGCGGCTCCGGCAATGGTCCAGAAAAGAGGAGTGACGGTGGGAGTGACGGCGTCAAAGAACCGCGCGAATCCCGGCGTCAGGACTTCGGTCCGCCGGACATCCAATCCGCGAGCTTCCGCCAGCTCCCAAAGGAACGTCGGCAGCCAAAGAAATAGCGCAAAGGCGTACAGCAGCCAGCGGAGGACGCTCCAGATTGGAGACGCTCGAACGGGCACCGCGGGAAACAGAGAAAAGAAGTGATAGCCCAAGGGGAACTGCCACGGGGAGGCGTTCATGAAGGCGAACGGAATCCATCGCGCCCATCCGGGAAAGTTCCCGGACCAGGGAGCCAGCGCCGGGCCGATGAAGACGAACGCTCCCACGACTCCCGCCCAGAAACCGATTTGCGTTGTCCGGACGCGCGGCTTGAGCAGTCCCATCAAGCCGGCCATCAACAGCATGGTGAATCCGATAAACAGTCCGGAAACGAACCGGCCCAGCGTTACGGGATTTGCGGTGACCTCCAGATCCACGGTGACGATGCGCCCGCCGCGCAGCAGCCGGTACTCCAGGCGATCTCCGATGCGGGCATTCTCAAACCAGCGCCGCTGCCCCAGGTATGCGGCCCGCGTGTCGCCATTGATTGCCGCAATCGCATCGCCCGCGAGGACTTTCCCTTCGCCGGAACTGCCGGGACGCACCCGCAACGCGGTCCACATATCGCCGCTGATGGTCCAGACAACGCCGACGGAATTGGCCTGATTCCAGTGGCGGGCGACAAATATGGTTGCGCCGGCGGTGACGGCCAGGGTGACGACGAGGATCGAGAGGGCCAGCCAAAAGAACGGCGGTTTTGGCAGTGGTTTGGGATTTACTTTGGGCGCGAGTCGATCCACGAGTTTACACAATACAGAAATGCACTTCGGGTGTCCGCATCGCGACACCGGGCGTCCCACCATTTCAGCAGGTTGCGACCGCTCCTCGCGATGCCTGGAACCTCCTGGGGATGCAGTTTTGCGAAGGCGTTCGCCCGGCCTTGGGAGCGGTCTCGCTCCACGTCGGCGGCATCGTCGATCCAGCCCAGGAAGCAGCCCAGCCGGTACAGCCAGGCCAGATGGGAAAGATGGGGCTCCTGTGAGCCCGAGGAAACCCGCTTGCTGGCGCGCGCGGCTGTTGACACTCGCGGCATCGGCGATTGGGCAGACGACAAAAAACGATCGTCCGCCCCACGGGGGCTCATTCCCATTACGACCCACGGGAGGGCGCTTTTCCGGCGCCAGAGAAGCGGGCTTGACTCGCCCGCCGCGACCCGGTCTTCCGCGTCGCGCATCCGGGCGATCGCCCGGTGGACTAACGCCGTGTTGCGGGAGGGCCGGAGCCGGGCGTAGTATCCACGCACCAGTAGCGGCACTAACGGAACTGCGGCTTCCCCTCCCTGCTCCGGAAGCACTTGATGGGGCGCCATTCCCTGGTCCACATAGTGGTCATAGAGGCTGACGATCAGATTGACGCGCGCTCCGAGACTTGCCGCGTCCGTTTGCTCCAGCGGATCCAGGGCGAGAGGCGCAATGAGAAATTCGGTCAGCAGCGCTCCAAAGCCACAGGCACGGCGGACGGCGTTCGCGGCGCTGGGAACCTTCAGGAGAGAAAGTCCTTGCAACCAAGCGGTCTCTCCCACCTCCCGGCGAAGCGCCATCGTGACGGCTTCCCCGCGAATCTGAACCAGAGCTTTCAGATAAGGCCGTTGATCCGGAGGAGGAAACATATCCAGCCGATGCAGCTCCGCCGCAAGCCGGTCAGCCGGCTTCATGCAAAGCACGAATCGCGGTTGCGGTGGTGTAGATGTGATTCTGGTCCACGGTGATGCGGCAGCGGCCCTGCGCCGGGCGAGTTACCTGCGGCTCCGGAATGCGCAGCTGCGCCGAACCCTGCCAACTGCCGTTCGCCTGTTGGAGGCTCATCAGCTGAGTTTCGAGCGGCGCTCCCATAGCCAGGCGGCAGGCCAGACCGAAAGAGGACGAGTCGGGGCACCTTTCTGCCCAAGGGCTCACCTGGGTGCCGAGTGCTTGACCGGCCAGCAACGTGGGATACGCCCGGGAAACCCACCAGTAGCCCGACCAGCCGCCGTCGAGCATCCGAACCCGCTGGAGGAAAGCCCGCAGTTGGGGAAGCTGTTTCAATCCACGGAGGCTTGCGGCCGCCGCCGTCACGCAGGTGTGGGTGGAGTTCCAACCCTGGAATCCGGCGCTTTGCGGCAGCCGGGTGAACTCGCGAATCGGCCCGGCGCTGGGATAGGTGGGCAGTCCGCCATTCGAACGCACGCTGGACCGGAGAAAATCCAGACTGCCGCGATACTCTTTGCCGGCGGTATCGTTCAGTTTCTCCGCCAACCGGCAGAACCAGGTTGTCGAATCGCAATCCACGGGAACATGGGCGGCATAGCCGAAACCATCGCGCCATCGCCGCTTCAGTAAATCCAAAGCTTCCCGCGCGGCGAGCTCCCCGCCGGGAATGCCGCCGATGGACCAGGCGGTGTAGGCGGTCACCCACTCGTCACTGGGGCCCGCAAGGGTTTGAAAGTCCCGCCACCAACCATCGGAATCCCTGGCGCTGAGCAGAAAGCCCAGCGCCCGAGCCACTGCGTGGCGATTACTTCTCGCCGCCGGGGTCAACCCAGGCCCCGCCGTCTTCCTCGGCGAAGGAAGGCATTGCGGGCTCCTCATCCGTCGTCCGCAACACCAGGACGCCGTCCAGCGGAGTCTCGTTCAAGCTTGCGCCCTGGTCGCCGCGCCCCGGGGTCGTCGTGGCGATGATGGCCTGTCCGCCATCTTCCAGAGCGACGAAACGGCCGGTCACCTTCATCGTGGAGCGCTGGCGCAGCCGTCCCCGGGGAATGGTTACCGTCAAGTTCACCTTTCCCGCAGTGTACGTACCAGCGAATGCGGCAATGCCCGATTCTCCCGTCGCTGCATCGAACACAATGGTCAACCGTCCGGTTAACCGCGTTCCCCGGCGATTCATCGCCAGATGGACTGCGCGGGTCTCCAGATCCGTCCCAATGTAGGTTCCAGTCCACTGGCCGGTGCGCGGGGCCGAAGCCGCTTTCCGAGTGGCCATCTACCTTCCTCCCGTTGATGAATGAGCCCGCCGGGTCGTCAGCTTTCCGGCCTGCTTCACGTATTTGTCGAACCAGGAAATCATCTCACACTGCATGTGCCCAATGGACTGATGCGCCGGGGGATTCACGGCAGAAAGGCAAGCTTTGCAAGGCGAAGCTACTTGCAGCGTGCTGCCGGCCCTGAGCGGGATTATACTCGATGCATGAAACGCAATCGCCGGCAGATGTTGCGCGAGTTTGTGGGAGCGGCCAGCGCCGCTCAGCTAGCATTGGGCGCCCAGGCGTCGTCGAAAGCAGACAGCTCGAAGCTTGCCATGCCCGGGCTGTTCCGCGGGCGCGTGGTCCGCGCGGAACATCCCAATTGCATCGCATCGGGAAAGTACCAGGCGCCCGCGATTCAGGAAATGATGCGCCACGGCATGACGGAGCTGACCAGCGCTCCGGACTGGCAGGCGGCGTGGAAGATGTTTTTCGAGCCGAGCGATGTGGTGGGCATCAAGGTGAACCCCGTCGGCGCTCCGCATGTGATCTCCGACGCTACGGTCGTCCGGGAAGTGATCGCCGGGTTGGAAGCCGCCGGGGTGAAACGCAACAACATTGTGGTCTACGACCGCTATCACGACCAGTTTTTCAAGGCGGGCTTCGACAAGTGGCTGCCGGAAGGGGTTCGTGTTTCCTATGCGGCCAAGGACTACGACGATATCCAGCAGACTCTGGAAGGATTCGACAAGGACCACGGCTACGACGCGGACCACTACATGGACATGGCGCTGGTGCATCCCGGTCAGGACCTGAACAATCTGACTGCGCGGAGGAGCTATGCGGCGCGCTTCATCACGAAAGAAGTCAACAAGCTGGTGAATCTGCCGGTGCTGAAGGATCATCAATCGGCCGGTGTCACCCTCGCGCTGAAGAATCTGTCTCACGGGCTGGTGAACAACGTTAGCCGCAGCCATTCCACGACTTCGTTGAACACCTGTGGAGCTTTCATTCCCGCCGTTGTCGCCATGCCCAGCATTCGCAACAAGACGGTGCTGAATATTCTGGACGGTGTCAAGGGCGTCTATCACGGAGGTCCCGGCGCGCGGCCTCAGTTCGTGTGGGAGCGCAAAGCGATGTTCTTTGCCACCGATCCGGTGGCGATGGATCACGTGTGCTGGCGCGAAATCGACGAGAAGCGCCTGGCGGTCGGCCGCCAGAAACTCGCCGATGAACTGCCCGACAAGTTTTCCACGTTCATCCGGAAGCAGCCGGAACACGTGGAGTTGGCGGGCGCGCTTGGCTTGGGCGAATGGGACTGGAACAAGATCCAGCTTCGGGAGATCAAGCTGACTTAGCAAGTGGACTAGCGGCCCCTGGGATAGCCACCTGGGCGCGCTTTCGCAGGAACGCACTCGCAGAGTCGGCCATCGTCACCAGCGCCGCGCCCATCATGATCGCGTCCTTCACTACCAGCCGGCCCGCGCCGCTGAGATAGGGAAATCCGTGGTTGGGGCCGCCCAGCGCGGCCACCCACGTCTCCGGCGTCGTGATGAGAAACGACAGCGTAACCAGCGACATCACAAAGACAAGAAAACTCCCGAATGCGGCGACTTGCGGCAGCCAGGGGTGAAAACACAACAGCAGCCCGTAAAATACGATGACCGCGCCCAGTCCGAAGGCGAACGTGTATGTGTGATTTGCTTCATGCCATGCCTGGTGAGACGGGATCAGCTCGCCTTCCTTGTGCATGTATTTCTTGTATTCCGGAGCGTCGAAGGTATAGAAGAAGTTCATCGCCGGACTATTGGCCACAAACGGTACGATTCCTTCGGCTTCGTACTTTGCGACTTTCAGGCCGCCGATCCACAGAAGGACAACAATCAGTCCCAGCCGCGTGACAGCCACTCCAATCCGATCGGCTCCAGCCGTCATCGTCAGCACTTGGTTCATCCGGTTCATCGATCGATTCCTAATCCCAGCGTAAGGAGATCGTTGAACGAAGTGAATGGACAGGTGTCTCTATCGCATGGACAGATTTCTCCCGCCGCGAATTTCCGTTTCAAAATCCCGGAAGAACGTCGGCGAGCATCCGGCGGCCTGCTTGAACAGGCGGCTGAAATAGAAAATGTCGGCGAATCCAAGACCGGCGGCGATTTCCTTGACAGGCTTGCGCGTGTGCAACAGCTCCCATTTGGCCTGCCGGATGAGGCGCTCCCGAATCAGTTGCGTGAACGTTTTCCGCAGATGAAGGCGGACCAGCCGCGCCAGCGACTTCGGCGTGATGTGCAGCATGGCCGAATAATCAGCCGCCGCGTGACGGGTTCGAAAGTTCTCTTCGATGAGTCGCTTCAGATCGATCAGCGCTTCCGGAAGCCGGGCGGCCGGCGCGCCGGCAAGATCCTGCTGCTGCAGCTTCAACCGGGTTGCGCGAATCAGCAGGATCTTTAAGTACGACACCAGCACTTCGGCGTGAGCCAGCCCGCGCTCCTCCAGCTCCCGTCGCATTTGCTCCAGCAGAGAGGCGCATTCCCGAGCCGCGGACGCATCCAGCCGAACTTCCGGTGTGCCGTAGATGTCATTGAAGAGCACGCCATTGCAGCCCACTTCTTCGTGATGCGTCTCGATGCAAAAGAAGTTTGCATGGAACTTGAGGCACAGGCCGCGAACGTCTGTGCCGCAGACAAACTTGAACGATTGGTACGGCGACAGAAACAGCAGAGAATCTCCGCCAAAGGAGTATTCGCCGGATTCCGCAAAAAACACGCCCGACCCTTCCTGAATCCAGAACGCCGTAAAGTAGTTCGTCCGCTGGGGAGTGCCGCCGAACCCGGCATCGCCAATCGGTTCCACTTTTAAGGACACATCGCCGTTGCGCGGATCGTAGAGCTGGAGAGAAAACTGTTGCAAGACCATCCGGAGCGCCCGGTTGTCCGCAGCGCCCAACGCTCAAGCGTAACATCGGGCGGCTTGCCGGCGGCCCGGGACGAAATAAATTGCTATACTCCTTCCAGCGCTGACAAACTTGCAGCGACTGTTGTGAAACTGCTGCCTTTTCGGGCCGCATGTAAGTCCAGGACTTGATCAGATTTGACAGGTACCAAGGCGATGCTGAAAACTTTCTCCCCCACAAACCACGCCATAAACAGCTCGCCGTGCCGGAATTGAGGTGAGCGGTGAGTAGTTTAAATTTTCTTCGCGCCAAAGCCGAAGGGCGCAAACTTTCCATGGTGACGTGCTACGACTACACGTTCGCGCGGCTGGTTTCGAAAACCGCCGTGGACGGGATTCTCGTCGGCGATAGCGCGGCCATGGTGATGCATGGACATTCGTCTACGGTGACGGCGAATCAGGAGTTGATGCGCCTTCATACCGAAGCCGTCGCTCGCGGGGCAGGCGGAAAGTTCATCGTCGCCGATATGCCGTTCCTCTCGTTTCGCAAGGGTTGCGCAGCGGCGCTGGATTCGGCGTCGATTCTGATGACCGCGGGGGCCCACGCCGTGAAACTGGAAGGGGTCGACGGTCACGAGGATGTCATCCAGCGGCTGGTGCAAAGCGGAATTCCGGTGATGGGCCATCTCGGCCTTCAGCCGCAATCGATTCACGCCTACGGCGGCTTCCGCGTGCAGGGCCGGAATGAAGAATCCGCGCGCGATATCGCCAGACAGGCGGCCGCGCTCCAGGAACTGGGTGCTTTTTCCATCGTCCTGGAATGCGTGCCCGCCGGCCTGGCCCGCGAGATCAGCGAATGCATTCGAATTCCGATCATCGGCATCGGCGCCGGAGCGGGCTGCGACGGACAAATCCTGGTCCTGCAGGATCTGCTGGGAATCAATTTGGACTTTCGTCCGAAGTTCGTCCGGCCTTTCCTGGATGGAGCGCGTTGTGTTGTCGACACTCTGGGGCGATTCGACGACGCCGTGAAGGCCGGGACATTCCCTGCCGGCGAGGAGAGCTACTCTTGATCCACGTTTCCCGCACCCTGGAAGAATGGAGCCTCCGGCGGCAAGGCTTCGACGGCCGGTCGATCGGCGTCGTCCCCACCATGGGAGCTCTCCACAAAGGCCACGCGTCCCTCGTCAAACGCTGCCGCGCCGGGAATGAGGTGGCCGTCGTCACCATCTTCGTCAATCCTTCGCAGTTCAACGATGCCGCGGACCTGGAGAAGTATCCGCGAACGTTCGAGCAGGATCTGGCGATGCTGGAGGAATTGGGAGCCGACGAGGTTCTCGCGCCGGCCGCATCGGAGCTGTATCCGAACGGCTATAGTTTTCGCCTGGAGCCGCCGCCTGCTGCACTGGTGCTGGAAGGAGCGTACCGGCCCGGCTTCCTGCCGGGAGTGCTGACGGTGGTGCTGAAACTCCTGAACCTGGTGCGCGCGCATCGCGCCTATTTCGGCGAGAAGGATTATCAACAGCTGATGATCGTCACCGAAATGGCGCGGGAGTTCTTTGTTCCCACGGAAATCGTTCCCTGCCCCACGGTGCGCGAAAACTCGGGCCTGGCGATGAGCTCGCGAAACTCCCGCCTGTCGCCGGAAGCCCGCCGCAAAGCCGCGGACTTGTTCCGGGTGCTGACCACCTCCGCGACCTGCGCGCAGGCGCAAGCGACGCTCGAAGCTCGCGGATTTCTGGTGGACTACGTCGAAGAACGTTGGGCCCGGCGCCTGGCCGCCGTGC
Source organism: uncultured Solibacteraceae bacterium (assembly GCA_964515165.1). Classification (GTDB taxonomy): domain Bacteria; phylum Acidobacteriota; class Terriglobia; order Bryobacterales; family Bryobacteraceae; genus JAPKYZ01. The sequence continues at coordinate 12,219 of CAZETQ010000035.1, forward strand.
ATCTGGAGGGAGTCCGCCTGATCGACAACGTCGCGATGCAGGAAGTACAAACCCCTGCCGCTTGCAGCATGGATGACTATGCTTCTCGCGGTTGACGTTGGCAATAGCGAGATCTTCTGCGGCGTTTACGACGGAGAGGATCTGAAAGTAACGTTCCGGCGGACGTCCAACGTTCGCGCCTCGTCTGACGAGCTGGGGATTTTCTTTCGCACGACCCTGCGGGAGAACGGCATCGATCCGGCGGAGATTCGCATGGCCGGCATCTGTTCAGTTGTTCCGGACGCTGTCCGCTCGCTGCAGAACTGCTTTCGAAAGTACTTCCGGTTTGAGCCGTTTCTGCTTCAGCCCGGTGTGAAAACCGGATTGAAGATTCGATATCGCAACCCGCTGGAAGTGGGCGCCGACAAGATCGCCAACGCCATCGCGGCGCTCAGCCGGTTTCCCAATAGAAATCTGATCATCATCGATTTCGGGACCGCCACCACAGTCTGCGCGGTCGGCAAGGATCGCGAGTATCTGGGGGGAGTCATTACTCCCGGCCTCGCGATGTCCATGGCGGGACTGGAATCCCGCACCGCGCGGCTGCCGGCCGTAGAGATCGTACGGCCCGCCGCATTGCTGGGACGCTCGATCGTCGAAAGCATACAATCAGGCCTCTACTACGCAACCTTCGCGACGGTGCGTTTCCTGGCTGCATCCATCGCGAAGGAGCACTTCGGCGGCGACGATCCGCTGCGGGTAGGAACAGGCGGAATCGGGCGCCTGTTCGAGCAGGAGGATCTCTTCGACGAGTTCGTGCCGGAGCTGCCTCTATTGGGCGTGCGGCGCGCGATTGAGCTTTCCCAGGCGAATGTCAAAACACAAACGCCGGCGACGGCTCAGAACTCGTAGCGCAGCCCAACCTGCATTACGCGCGCGGGCGTCATCACCGTGCTGTCGTTGCCGAAACTGCCGGGGATCTTCCAGCGATGCCGTGCTGGCGCCGATGATTTGCAGAAGTAATTGATAAACCTAAAATCCCGCGGGATCCCGGGGAGGCTAAGGGCGAATCGGTTGCCGGCCCTCGCGCCAGGCAACGTAATCGAAGCTCCAGCGGAAGCTCTGTCCGAAGATCTTTCCGGAGTAAGAGAGATCTCGAGACCAGATGGTAGACCACATGGCATCGCCTTGCACGCGGTAGAAATCGATGCCCGTTCGAGACCATACGAATGCCCATGCCGGAACGAACAGCGCATGCAGTTCGGCGGCGGGATAGGGGGAGCAGTTGTAACCGCAGGCCGGACCCTGGTCTCCGGATCCCGGCGCCGGCAGCCCCCGCATCCAGGAAACCTCATGCGGATGATTCGGATCTCTTCCATACATCTCCCGCCCCATCAGATCGACCAGATCCTTCACTGCTACAGGCATGCGCTCGTCACCGGAGAACTCATACCACTCAATCGCGGCTCGCATTCCCAGCCCCGCCATGAAGCTCTGAAAGTAAGCACGCGGATTGTCCTTGTAGACCGCAAGCGCGCCCCAAAGCAAGTCCGCCTTCTGCTGAATCCGGTCTCTCAGCGCCTCGTCCTCGATTCGCTGAAATTGCCGCCAGCCCTTCATCTTCGCCAGCGCGATACCCGTCTCCAAGGCATAAGAGGTTTCCCGGATCGCCACATGAGAGATGCCGCCCAGCGCGTTGTGCGCCCACACCAGGCTTGCCGCCTGTTCTCCGCGGCTGTCCGCCGTCCCGCGAAACCGAAGCAGGCCGTCGGAAAAATAGCGGTGGAACGCCGAAAACGATCCGTTCGCGTTCACCAGCGCATTGGCATACTCCTGCGAGATTGTCGCCGCGCACCGGCGCCATTGCGCATCGCCCGTGTAATCGGCGATCTGGTGGAAAGCCCATGCGGCATCGTAATACCAGACCTGGTTTTCTCCGGCCGCACCGAAGCTGAAGGTATGCAACGGAGCCCAGTTGATCGCTCCCTTCTCCTTGTCCGGACACCATTGAGCCGCCCTGGCCATCATCTGCGCTTCCCATTCCGCCTTGTTCGCGACGGCGGGAAAGACCACCGGCCGCATCAACGGTAGCGGGCGTAGTTCCTCCACCGTGAACGTGGTGGACAGCACTTCGTCCAGGCACGCGCCGTTGTTGCAGTGAAAAGTAAAGCTCAAGAGGCTTGGGCCCACCGGAGCATCCGGTGAAATGTCCAGCCTGATCCAAAGAGCCTGTTCTCCCCCGTAGGACCAATAAACGCCGTTCTTTGCAAAACACCGCGCGATTCCCCTGACGAAACATGCCCCGATCGTCACCCCTTCCGGCAGAACCGGATTGTTGAAGAAGACGTGGTCGACGTGCGTGGCCGATTTCACCACCGCTCCGACGGAGATGAGTCCTGCGCCGGTATCGCCGAAGTTCACCGGCTTGTTACAACTACCCAATAAGCTCAACGCCACGCGAACCCTGTCGCCGTTCTTCGAACACACGGTGTAGGGAAGCTCCGGATTCAAAACTAAAGGCAGCACCGCTCCCGCCCCGGGAAAAAACCGAACCCTGCTGCCGGTCTCGAAGTTGTTGCCGGCGGCGACGACTTCGCCGGTGACGCTGTCAAACGCCGCCGGATAAGTGTGAAAGAACTGGGTGGTAGGTTGAATCCATACGGAGGAACCGCGATAGCCGCGGTGAGCGCCGTCGATTCCCGAGGAATGGCGCTCCAATGCTGCGTCCGCGCTCCATGCGGCCACCAGCACACACAAAACAAGCTTGATCGTTTTCATGAGGGAGAAATCGTTCCGCAGGCGAAATTTCCGGACATCATCGGCGGCAGGACTGTCTCAATACAGCGGCGCTGCGAACGGGTCTTGGCGTACTGTCTAAGAGGCGGTTTGCGGTCACGATACGAAATACTCGGGTATCCGGTGGATAGTGGCTGTCCTAGAAAGACACGCTCGACATTTACCGGTTATGTCCCGCGGCCGGGGCGATCGCTGCACAGTCGCGCCCGGCTCCGCGGTCTGAACTCTCCGCAGGGCTGGTCCGCCGGATCGCTCCAACCGCCGCCTCACGGATGCTGTTCGTACTTACTTCTCTAGTGGAAATGCCGGCCGATCGTCTCAACAATCCTGCGGATCGCTTGCGGGGCGGCCCAACACGATAAAATCCTCTGCGTGAAATGGATCGGCTGGCTCGCCTTTCTCACCTGCGTCACAATGCACGGTGAACCCGTTGTGTTCGAAGGACGCCCCGGCCCGGGAAGCGGCAAAAAGATCGTCCTGGTCAGCGGCGACGAGGAGTATCGTTCCGAAGAGGCGCTGCCGCAGTTGGCGCGCATTCTCTCCACCCGCCACGGCTTTCACTGCACCGTCCTGTTTGCGATCGATCCCAAAGATGGAACCGTCAACCCGGAAATCCGCAACAACATTCCCGGACTGGAGGCGCTGGACGATGCCGCCCTGATGATTCTGTTTCTCCGCTTCCGGGACCTTCCCGCCGGACAGATGAAATATATTGCGGATTATTTAGACTCCGGACGGCCGATTCTCGGGATCCGGACCTCCACTCACGCCTTCGCGCCGGAGAATCCAACCTACCAGTCCTGGCACTGGAAAGATCCCAGCGGCGGCTTCGGACGGAAATTTCTCGGAGAAACCTGGATTGCGCATCACGGAGCGCACGGCAAGGAGAGCACTCGCGCCCTTGTCGCGCCCGGCAAGGCGAATCATCCGATTCTCCGCGGCATTGGCGACGGGGATATCTGGGGACCCACCGACGTCTACACCGCCAAACCGGGGCCCGGCAATGATGTGCTGCTGTTGGGGCAGGTCCTCTCCGGCATGAATCCCGGCGACCCGCCGCTCGAAGGCCCCAAGAACAATCCCATGATGCCCGTCGCCTGGACTCGCAGTTACACTTCCGGCTCCGGCAGACAGGGCCGCGTCTTCACCACCACCATGGGTTCGTCCCAGGACCTTCAGAGCGAGGGATTTCGGCGCCTGCTGGTCAACGCCACCTACTGGACTCTGGGAATGGAAGACCGGATTCAACCCAAGTCCGGCGTAGATCTCGCCGGAGAGTTTCATCCCTCTCCGTTTAAGTTCGGCGGCCACCAGCGCGGGCGTAAGCCGGAACAGTTCTGACCCCTGTCGCCCGGCGGAATCCTGAGATAAGCTTTCGAATCGAGAGCTATCCATGAACAAAACCGAAGAAACTCTGACTTCCCGGCGCCAGTTCCTGGGCAACACCGGCCGTGTTTCCGCTGCGTCGGCCCTCGCTGGAATCGCCATCCCCCATGTGCACGCGGCGGAAAACAATACGGTCCAGATTGCGCTGGTGGGCTGCGGCGGACGGGGCACGGGAGCCGCCGTCAACGCTTTGTCGGTGACGAACGGCCCGGTGAAACTCGTCGCGATGGCCGATGTCGTTCCCAAGAAGCTCAACGACAGCTACGACAAACTCAAGAGTCAATTCGCCGGCCAGGTCGACGTCCCGCCGGACCGCCGGTTCCTCGGCTTCGACGCATTCAAGCAAGCCATGGACACCTTGAAACCCGGCGACGTTGTGATCCTCGGTACTCCTCCGGCGTTCCGCTGGGTTCAGTTTCGCCACGCCATCGACAGGAATGTCCACACCTTTATGGAGAAGCCCCTCTCCGTCGATGGCCCCAGCACCAAACGAATGCTGAAGCTGGGCGAAGAATCGGTCAAGAAGAATCTGAAAGTCGGCGTCGGCCTGATGGTGCGCCATTGCCGCGCCCGGCAGGAACTGCTGGACCGCATCCGCTCCGGACAAATCGGCGACATCGTTTGCATGCGGGCGTACCGGATGGGGCAAGGCGGCGGCACCGCCCCTCCCCGCCCTGACGGCGTCAGTGAGCTGACCTATCAGATCCAGCGATTTCACGCTTTTCTCTGGGCAAGCGGCGGCGTCTTCAGCGACTACTACATTCACCAGATCGACGAGTGCAGCTGGATGAAGGGCTCCTGGCCGGTGGAGGCTCACGCGGTCGGAGGCCGCCATTATCGCGGCGATTCGCTGGATCAGAACTTCGATACCTATTCCGTCCAATACACCTATCCGGACGGAACGAAGCTCTTCTTCGATGGCCGCAACATGGCGGGCGCTCGAAACGAATTCGCCAGCTATGCGCATGGCTCCAAGGGTTCGGCGGTCATCTCGACGCTGGGGCACACTCCCGGCATGACCAGGATCTACAAAGGACAGAAAATCCCCACCGTCACCAGCAAGCAGGATCTTCCCCTGCCGCAGGACCCGAACCTTCTCTGGTCTTATCCCCAGCCGGAAAAAAGTCCCTATCAGTTTGAATGGGACGACCTGATGGATGCGATCCGCAACAACAAGCCGTATAACGAAGTCCAGCGCGGCGCCGAAGCAAGCCTTGTCACCTCGATGGGCCGGATGGCGGCTCACACCGCCCAGATCGTCACCTTCGACCAGATGCTGAACTGCCCGCACGAATTCGCGCCGGACGTCGACAAGCTCACCATGGATGGACCGCCGCCGCTGCGGTTGGGGCCGGACGGCAAGTATCCCGTCCCGCAACCCGGCATCCTGAAGGATCGCGAATATTGAAGGATGATTGCGCTATGAACCGGCGTCAGTTTCTCGGAACCGCTCTCGCCGCCCCGCTCTGGGCACAGAACGCCCGGAAGCGTAACGTGCTGTTCATCGCTTCCGACGATCTGAATACCTGCCTCAGCACCTACAAGCATCCGATCGTCAAAACTCCGAACATCGACCGGATCGCCAAAATGGGCACCCGCTTCGACCGGGCTTACTGCCAGTTTCCGCTGTGCAGCCCTTCGCGCAGCTCCATCCTGACCGGGATGGCTCCCGATACGACGGGAATCTACGAGCTGCAGACGCACTTCCGGAAAAACATTCCCGATGTCGTGACCCTACCGCAGCTTTTTCAGAAGAACGGCTATTTCGCCGCGCGCGTGGGCAAAATCTTCCATTACGGAGTTCCCTCGCAGATCGGCACCAGTGGCCTGGACGATCCGCCTTCCTGGAACCAGGTGATCAATCCCAATGGCGTCGATCACACCAAAGAGGAGCCGCTGCTGCAGAACTACACTCCCAAGCGGGGGCTGGGTTCGGCGGTTTGCTTTCACTCTTCGTCGGCGAAGGACGAGGAGCATACCGACGGAATTACTGCTGTCGAAATCGCCAGTCTGCTGGAACAGCACAAATCCGATCCGTTCTTCCTGGCGGCGGGCTTTTATCGCCCGCATGTGCCCTGGATCGCTCCCAGCAAGTACTTCGACATGTTTCCGCTGGACAGGATTCAGATCAAGCCTTTCGACGAAAGCGAAATGCGAATCGCGCCGGAACCCGCCTACTTCACGGTTCCAGCCAACTGGGGTATGAGCGAAGCTCAGCGAAAGGATGCCTTACGCGCTTACTACGCTTCCATCGCGTTTCTGGATGTCCAGGTCGGCAAGATTCTCGATACGCTCGACAGGCTGTCCCTGACGCAAAACACGACCGTCGTCTTCTGGAGCGATCACGGCTACCAGCTTGGCGAGCATGGACAGTGGATGAAGCAGACGGTCTTTGAAGCGTCGGCTCGTGTTCCGCTGCTGATCGGCGGCGGAGGAATCGAAAAGCGCGGCAGCGCTTGCGGACGCACCGTCGAGCTGCTGGATCTCTATCCCACACTGGCCGAGCTATGCCAGCTCCGGGATGTTCCCGCTCACCTGCACGGACGCAGCCTGGTCCCGCTCACCCGCAATCCCAACGCTGCTTGGACAAAGCCCGCCGTCACCCAGGTTCGCCGCATCAAAGAATCGCAGACCATCATGGGCTACTCGCTCCGAACGGAGCGGTATCGCTACACCAGCTGGGAAGATGGCGCAACCGGCGAGGAGCTCTACGACTACGAGCGCGATCCGCGGGAGCTGCGCAATCTCGCTGAAGATGCCGCCGGTCAGTCGCAAAAAGCCGGGATGAAGACAACGCTGGAGAGCATCGTCAAGTCACGCCGGACAGCTGGAGCGTCCGCCTAGCGCCGCGATTTCACATCCGGCCGCCGGTCGGGAACGAATCCGTCGCGATTCGGCATGACCACTTGGGGCAGTGTCTTCTCGTTCAGCTCGGCCGTCTCGCCGACAATGCCGTTCAGGAACAGGACGAACGCGGTGATCGAATAGACATCATTCGCGCTCAAGCTCCGTGGATGATCGAAAGGCATAGCCCGGTTGATGTAGTCCCAGACGGTCGTGGCATAAGGCCAGTAACTGCCGACGGTCTTTACTGGCTTTGCCGTGTTCAAAGTTCCACGCCCGCCTACCAGGGCCGGATATTGCCCCGGCCGCCCTTCGCCCCGGTCGTTGTGGCACTCGGCGCACTTCTCTTTGAAAAGGCTCTCGCCGCGCTTTGCCGTGCCGCTGCCGGCGGGCAGTCCTGTTCCATCCGGCAGAACTGTGAGGTCCAGCGTCTTGATCTCATCGGCGGACGCCGCCCGGCCCAGCCCGGACGGAGCCGTCTGGGCAGCACAACAGGCGGCCATCCAGAGGACCAGCGCCGCCCTACACATGGGTCACACTCCCGTCGGGACGCACCAGCCAGCTCTTGATTCCGTTGTAGTGATAGCCGCTGTTCAGGCCCCGCACAGCCACGATTTCATCCCGCGCCGGTTGGAGGTAACCCGTTTCGTCGGTACAGCGCGATTGAATCGTCGCTTCCTGTCCGTCCCAGCGCCACGGAAAGCGGAAACGGGTCGCCGCTTTCGCAAGCACCGGCGCCTGGAGTTCGGCGTCGGCCCACGCCGCTCCTCCGTTTGTCGAGACTTCCACGCGCGTGATCCTGCCGCGTCCGGACCACGCCAGTCCGGAAATTTCGTGAATTCCTCCGCCCGCCGGCAGCTTCTGCCCGCCCGACGGCCGGGTGATTACCGATCGCGCTTCCATCACGAAGGTGAAAATCTGCGCCTTGCCGTCCGGCATCAGGTCCGTGTAATTCGCGGTTTCCTTCACCGACATGGCAGGCTCGGCGGTGAAATGCAGACGGTGCAGCCACTTCACATTCGCGTTTCCTTCCCAGCCCGGAAGCAGCAGCCGCAGCGGATAACCCTGTTCCGGCCGGAGCGCCTCTCCGTTCTGGCCGTAGACCAACAGCGCGTCGTCCAGGGCCTTCTCCACCGGAATGCTGCGAGCCATCCGTCCCGCATCCGCTCCTTCGGCAATCATCCATTTTGCGGCGGGCCGCAAACCCGCTTCCCGCAGAACCATCGCCAGCGGGACCCCGGTCCACTCCGCGCAGCTCAACAGCCCGTGACTTTGCTGCGCATCCGGAGCCGCGTTGCCGGCCTGCTCTCCCGAGCCGTTTCCCGCGCATTCCAGAAAATAAACCCGCGAAACGGATGGAAACCGCCGGATTTCCTCCATCGTGAAAACCAGCGGACGCTCCACCAGTCCATGGATCAGCAGCCGGTGCGTCGCCGGATCGATCTCCGGCACTCCGGAGTGGTGACGCTCGAAAAAAAGCGACGACGGAGTGATCGAGCCGTAGAGATCCTGCAGCGGAGTCCTGCTGGACCCGGCTCCCGGGCTCTTCGTCGCCTCCCGCAATGCCCGCACCGAATGCTCAAAAGCAGATCGCTGCCCGTACGGCCGCATAGTCGCGCCTGACTCCGAAGGTGCCGGAGCTTTCTTGCACGAAGTGGCCGCGGCCGCGCTGATGCTCAGGGCCAGAAAGTTTCGCCGGTTCTTTTTGCGCATCGATTTGGCTAATTACTCTAACAGGAACAGCGGTGGCTTAGAAACGATAAAGCCTCTCCGGATTCTCCACCAGCACCTTCCGGCGAATGTCCCCGTCCGGCTCCCACAGCGCCAGTTGGTTCAGCAGCCGTCCGTCGTCGATCGGCCGGAACGGCGACACTTCGCTTGCCGCGCGGTTCGATGTTGCCTCCGGATGAGGCCAATCCGTTCCCCACAGAACGCGGCTGGAATTGGCCGAAATCAAAGCCCGCGCCAGCGGCGTGACGTCCGCGTAATCGGGCGCCTGCCGGGAAGAAAGGTACGCGCCGGAAATCTTGACGTAGGCGTGACCCGACTTGAGCAGCCCAACGAGATCGGCGAATCCCGGCTGATCGACACCCAGCGCGGCTTGCGCTCCGCCGAAATGATCGAACACCACCGGCACTCCCGCATCCGCCACCAGGTCCCGGATCGAGGCGATCACCGCCAGGCTGGTGAACATCTGGATGTGCCAGCCCAGCGTCTTCATCCGCCCGGCGGCGGCAACAAACCGGGCGCGCGCCATCTTCGGATCGGAAATTCCCGCGGTCGAAAGATTCAATCGAATGCCGCGGAACCCCGCAGAATCCATCGCGCGCAGCTCGCGGTCCGAAATCCGGTCGTCGATCACCGCAATTCCCCGGGCCGTCTTTCCCCGCGCCTTCAGTCCGTATGCCGTCGCCGCATTGTCCGTTCCGTAGACACTGGGATTGACGATGACCACCCGTTCCACCCGGATCGCCCGGTGCATCGCCGCCATCTCCTCCGGAGAGGCATCCTCCGTCGTGTAGCGACGCGAAGGAGAGAGCGGAAATTGAGATCCGAAAATGTGCGTATGACAGTCGCAGGAATGCGCCGGGATGTCAAAATTCACCGCCGTCACCGGCTGTGGCGCCTTCCCGAACAACAGGCCGCCCGCGCCAAAAATGAAAGCTCTCCGGTAAATCACAGCGGCTAGCAGTATACGCTGGAATCGCTATGTCCCATTCGGCGCTTGTCGCCGCCTTCGTTGCTGTGTGCCTCCCGGCCGCTCTGGCGCAGGAAACGGCGCAAATCCGGGAAGAAAACGGGATCGCCCGAATCTCCACCAACACCTACCGTCCGGTACAAGCGGTCGCAGCAAAACTGGCCGAGAGGTTCCGCCTCCCCCTCTGCGTCGAAGATCCGATTTTTCTCTATGACGGCGACTTTCAGGACGCTTCTCTCGAGAATCCCCGCATGAAGAAAGGAACCAGCGTGCCCCACAAACGGGCCCTGCATCTGGAAGTATCGTCGACCGCTACCCCGCAGGCGATGGCGAATGCACTGCTTCAGGCGGCAAACGCCCAACTGCCGGTTCGCTACCGCCTGGATGCCGAGCCGGACCGCTTCGTCCTTGTGCCGGTTCGCGTCCGCAACGCCGCCGGAAAGATGGCCGATGTAACGCCTCTGCTGGATCGCAAAGTTTCGATACCGCAAGACACGCGAGAAATCGCGCTCAGCGCCAAACTCATGGCCGACAGCTTGTCCGCACAGACCGGAATGATCGTCTCCTGCTGCCAGCCCTTCGTCGCCGGAATTCCGTGGGGATTGCAGAAAGCACCATTCGGCGCCGCCAACCTACCGGCCCGGGAAGTGTTCAAACAGCTCATCCGGCTCAGCGGGGGCCCGGCGCTTTGGAACACCGGCTGCGACCGGAAATTTTGCTTCATCAACATCCAAACCCTACCGCTCAACCAGCCAAACTGACCGTTTCGGCATTCTGCTCGCCGCAGCCTTCTCCGCTCCGGCATCATAGATTTATATGAGCCTGATTCGCGCCTCGTCGCTTTCCGACCTTCCGGAGAACTCCGCCACGGAGTTCTTTCACGGCGATCACAATATTGCGATCTGCCGCGTCGGCGGGGAGATCTACGCACTCGACGGGATCTGTCCGCATCGCGGCGGCCCCTTGGCTCAGGGAGCTTTACACGGAAAAATGCTGGTCTGTCCCTGGCATGCCTGGGAATTCGACTGCACCACCGGCGCCCATGACCGCAATCCCGAGATTCAGCAGGATCGATTTTCCGTCAGGATCGACGGCGACGATATTCTCGTGGAGATACCCGATGCCTGAACTTCCGGAAGCGGAAACGATCGCTCGCCGGCTGCATGACGTACTGGCCGGGCAGTCGCTTGGCGGGCACGGCCGTCTGCGGCGGGTGTGGCGGTATGGAAAGTGCGTCCTGTTCGACTTCGATTCCGAACGCATGATTGCCCGCCTGGGAATGACGGGATCGCTGCGGCTGAATGCGGACCCCGGTCCGTACACGCGGTTGACCTTCCAGTTCGACCGCGCGCTTCTTCTTTACAACGACATTCGCAAGTTTGGCCGAATCGAATGGTCCGCGGACTTGCCCAAACTAGGCCCCGACATCCTCACGGTGTCTCAAGAACAGTTCGGGCAGTTCCTGGTCTCGAAGGCTCGCGCGATCAAGGCGGTTCTGCTGGATCAGAGCTTTGTCAGCGGACTTGGCAACATCTATGTCGACGAGTCGCTGCACCGCGCGCACGTCCATCCGGCCGAAACGGCAAACGGCGTCAACAGCCGAAAACTGCTGGAGTCTATTCACGAAACCCTGCAGGAAGCCATTCTTCATGGCGGTTCGACAATCTCCGATTTTGAAGACCCGTTCGGACAGCCGGGAGGATTTCAGCGCTATCACCGCGTCTATGCCCGCGAAGGGGTGCCTTGCACTACCTGCGGCGAGGCGATTCTCCGAACGGTCGTCGCACAGCGGGGGACCCACTACTGTCCTCAGTGTCAGCCGCAGCCTTCTCCGCCTGCCGCGCCAAAACAGCCAGCACGCCGTCCGCAACGTCGACCGCGGTCCGCACGCCCTTAACATCGGTGCAGTGGACAAAGTGCGCTCCATTCAAGGCTGCCGTGCATGCCGCGGGAGCCTGCGGCAAGTTCCCCGCTCCGATACAGAGAGGCACTTCCAGCCGGGCCAATCGCGGCAGGCCCGCCAGAATTTCGAAGTCCTGCTCTTTTCTCTTCCCTAATCCCATCCCCGGATCGATCACCAAACTGGCGGAGTTCAATCCACTGCGGCGCGCGCGGCCCAACGCAGCGTCCAGCTCGACGGCAATGGCTCCCGCCGGATCCTTCAGTTGCGCCAGCTTGGGCCACATCTCCGGCATACCGCGCATATTGCTGACCACGAATCCCGCATCGTTCCTGGCAGCCACGCGCACCAGCTCCGGGTCCGTCGTCACGCCGCTTGGATCCAGAAGTACTTCCACTCCCAGCTCCATCGCCCGCGCCGCCATCGCTGAACGATCCGTCGCAAAGCCAACAGGGACGCCGACGCGCTCCCGCAGACGCTTCAACACCGGGACGGCGCGACGCATCTCTTCCGCGTCGGCGACGCGTTTCACTCCGGGAAGAAGTACGTCGGAAGACACGAACAGCATGTCCGCGCCCGCTTCTTCCATTTCGGTGGCGAGCACAAAGGCGCGGTCCGGGTCCAAGGGATCGCGGCTGCCGGCGTGATATTCCGGAGCAAGCTGAATCAGGCCGATGACGAGAGTTCTCTCGCCCAGCGAAATTCTCCGATCCTTATAGCGCCATTCAAAGCGCCGTCTGCTATTCATAACGAAGGCAAATAATCGGATCGAGATTGGCGGCACGGTTGGCAGGGTAGTATCCGAAGAACAACCCCACCGCAATCGAAATCCCCACTCCCAGAACGATCCATAAGTAGGATAGCGTGGCGGGTACAGACGGCATAATAGTTCTCACCAGAAACGCAATCGCCGCGCCGGCGAGAATACCCAGCACTCCCCCTACAAGCGTCAGGACAATCGCCTCGATCAGAAACTGCGACCGGATCTCGGACTTTCTAGCTCCCACCGCTTTCCGAATTCCAATTTCGCGGGTTCGCTCCGTCACCGAAATCAGCATGATGTTCATCACGCCGATCCCTCCCACCAGCAGCCCGACGGAGCTGATCACGCCCGTCAGGATCACCAACGCCCCCGTCAACTGATTCCAGAGAGTGCTCAGAAAGTCCGACGCAAAGATCTCGAAATCGCTCTCCGCATTCATCGGGACGCGCCGCACGCGGCGCATCGCCTCCACCACCTCATCCCGAGCCGTATCGATAGGCACTTCATCGGCGGGCACAAAGGCGATAAAAACCTCCTTGGCTTCCGGATACCGTTTTCGAAACTCGCTCAGCGGAATCAGAACGAAATCATCGATACTGGCGAAGCCGAACAAACCGGAATCATGCGCCAGCACTCCCACCACTTCGTAGAGCTTCCCGTTCGTGCGCACTGTCTTTCCGACCGCATCGCTGGCAATTCCTCCAAATAAGGAGTTCGCGACCGCCGCGCCGATCACCGTCACCGGCCGGGCATGATCCTCGTCATAGCGGCTGATGAATCTTCCGTGCTCCACGTGGAACATCGGAATCGCATCGGCGTATTCCGGCTCTACGCCGCGGAGGATCACCCGTTCCACCCGCTCCGATCCATAGCGCACGTCATTGGAGTTGCCAAAGAAGAACGCCCGCGTGCCGAATGCCGTCGCTGATGCAATCGAAGGGCAGTGCTCCCGAATGTACTGCGCATCGGAGTAGTTGAGATATTTCCGAAGACGGAATTTTTCGCCTAAACGATTCGGATCCGTTCCGGCGGGAAATCGGCCGATGAACATCGTCTTGGGACCAAAGGCCGTCACCTTGTCCTGAATAAATTTGTTCAGTCCCTCGATAATCGCCGCCACCGAAATTACGCTCGTCACGCCGATCACGATTCCCAAAATGGTCAACGCGGAGCGCACCTTGCTGGCGCGGAGAGTATCCAGGGCAATCCGGGAGCTGGAGATAATGCGTTCCAGGGAAGATCTACTCTGCACGCAGCGCCTCCACCGGGTCCAGCCGCGATGCCCGCACCGCCGGATAGATTCCGAAGAAAAGGCCGATCGCGGAGCTGAGCGTCAATCCCAGAATCGCCACCCAGGTCTGCACAATGGCGGGGAACGATGTGAATCGCCGCAGCAGCAACGCAAAGAAGAATCCTGCCGCAATGCCGCACACTCCACCCACCAGGCACTGCATGACGCTTTCGGTAAGGAACTGGCGCCGGATATCGGCCTGCGTGGCGCCTACCGCGCGGCGGATTCCGATTTCCTTGGTGCGCTCCGTCACGCTTACCAGCATGACGTTCATAATCACAATCCCGCCAACCACGCCGGAAATGGCGCTCACCATGACAAACACCGCGAAGAACGCTCCGCTGATCGACTGCCAAAGGGAGATGTAGCTTTCCTTTGTCCCAATAAAGAAATCCTCTTCACGTCCGGGAAAGATGTGACGGCGTGCGCGCATCAACGCTCGTGCCTCGTCCATGGCGGCATCGAACTGTCCCGCGGCCACTGCCCGGATGTTCAGTGTCAAAGAAGTCGTGCTTCCCCGCAGGCGCAGGTAGTTCGACATCGGGATCACCGCAAAGTTGTCCTGGTTCTGCCCCAGAACGGCGCCGATGGGCTGGTACACTCCCACGATGGTGTAGTCCGCATTTCCAAATCGAATCGACTTCCCGATCGGATTCGTCCCCTCGAAAAACTCCTTCCGCAGGTTCTCGCCGATCAGGCACACCGTCGCGGAGCGCGATTCTTCCGTTGGCGTGAAGAACCGGCCCAACTCAATCGTGCGAGTATCGATATCCGCCATGTTCGAAGTCTGTCCGATGATGCTGACGTCCATCACCTCCTTATCCCCCCGGCGGGCTCGCATTGTCGTGGTGGCCGATCCGCCCACTTCCGCGCACAACCTGCAGTTTTCGGCGAGGTACGCCAGGTCTGAATAATCGATTCGCTTATACTTCAGGGCCTTCAGAATCATGTTGAAGTCCGTGGTCGCAAACGGAGTCTTGGCAATCTGAAACACGTTCGTGCCCAGGTTGGCGATCTTGTCTTCGACATAAGAATTCGCGCCCTCGACGATGGTCATCACCGTGATCAGGGTCGTGACGCCCATCATCAGGCCCAACGTCGTCAAGGCCGCCCGCATCTTATGCGCCTTCAGCGCATCGAGACTTTGGGTAACGATATCTCCAGGCAGGAGCATTCAAAAAAATCAGACGGTTACCCGCTTCAACTTTTTTCCGGCCCGAACAGTGTACTCTCCGGCCGGAAGCTTCGCCGTCGGCGCGAGAGGAGACACAGCCGGTTCCAGGCTGACGGCTCCGGATTTGATCATTTCGTCGGCGCGAGTGACGCTGGGAGCGAGTCCTGCCTGCACCAGCACGCGATTCAATCGCGGATCGGCCACGGCGACGGCATCCATGTATTCCAAAGGATTCTCGGCGGCGGCAGCCCCGTGAAAATCCGTAATAATGCTCCGGATCAGTTTCTCCTTTGCCGCGCGAGCATCGCATTCCAGCTTCATCATGCCGATAAAGTCCATCGATTCGTCCGTCAGCAGCTCCCAATACCGCCACATCAGATCGTCGCTGATATTGATCAGCTTTTGCCACATCGTCGCCGGCGATTCGGCGATTCCGACATAGTTCGCCTTGGACTTGGACATCTTCTCCACGCCGTCCAATCCCTCGAGAATCGGCACCGTGGCGACAATCTGCGGAGCCTGTCCGTAATCCCGCTGAATCTCCCGGCCCGCCAATAAATTGAACTTTTGGTCAGTCCCCCCCAATTCCACGTCGCATTTCAGCGCCACGGAGTCATAGGCTTGCACCAGCGGATAGAGAAGCTCGTGGACGGATATGGGCGTGCCGTCCTTAAATCGTTTGGAAAACTCGTCCCGCTCCAGCAGCCGGGCCACCGTGTACTTGGATGCCAGACTGACGATTTCCTGAAACTGGATCTTGTCGAACCATTCGCTGTTGAAACGGACTTCCGTTTTCTCCGGATCCAGGATCTTGAAGACTTGGGCCTTGTACGTCTCGGCGTTCTTCGCGATTTCTTCGCGGGTCAAGGGGGGCCGCGTTGCGTTTCGCCCCGTCGGATCCCCGATCATTCCCGTCGCGTCACCGATCAGAAAAATGACGGTGTGTCCGCAATCCTGGAAATGCTTCATCTTCCGCAGAAGGACAGTGTGCCCCAGATGCAGATCCGGCGCCGTGGGGTCGAATCCCGCCTTGACGCGCAGCGGTCTCCCCAGAGACAGGCGTTCCCGCAAGTCTTCCGGGCGGATGATCTCCGCAAATCCCTTAGAGATGTAGGTGAACTGTTCGTCCAGTGAAAGTGCCAACTACCAGTTTAGGAGCACCCACCCCTATTTCGCAGGACTCGTCTTGGCCGTCTGCAGCGGCTCCGCCGACTGTCCCAACTGGTTCAGAATGACCACATCCACGCGGCGATTTCGCGCCCGTCCGCTGGCGTTGTCGTTGCTGTCGGCCGGGGCATTGTCCGCATAGCCAGCAACTGCAACCCGCCGCCGCTCCACGCCAAACCGCGTGACCAGCGTTTCCATCATCGCGATGGCTCGCGCCGCCGACAATTCCCAGTTGGACCGGAAGCGCGAGTTGGAAATCGGGACGGAATCGGTATGACCTTCCATCCGGACCGGATTGGGAAGCCGTTTCAGAATTACGGCCAGTTTTTCCAGAATCGGCAGAGTATCCGCACTCAGCTTGTCGTCGCCGGCGGCGAAAAACGCCGCCTCGCGCATGCTGATCACCATTCCTCGCGGTTTCAGCTCCACCTGCAGTTTTCCCTGATCGATCTCGCTTTTCAGCTCCTTCGTCAACTCCTGTACCGTGGGGAGCAACTCCGCCATCTGACTTTCGTTGCCCACCGGCTTGGCCAGAGGATGAAACGAACCGGGAGCGTTGGCCAATCCCTGTTCTTCCGGCTTCACCTGGCGGGAGCGCGACAAAAATCCCTGCACCGGGGCATTCATGTGGCCGCCTTCCAGGGCGCCTTTCACCGATTCGGAAACGCTGGCCATCTTCGCGCGGTCCACTTGCGAATTGGCGAACATCACCACAAAGAAAGCGAATAGCAACGTGATGAAGTCCGCATAGGACACCAGCCAGCGTTCATGATTTTCGGGAGTCGCTTTTCGCTTGCGGCGGGCCATCGCTATGCCGCCTTACGCGGGCCGGGACGGACGCGAGCGGCGGAATCGGCCTGAGCTGGAGCGTAGGCTTCCAGCTTGGAGCGCACCAGCTTCGGATTCAGGCCCTCCACAATCGCGCAGACCCCTTCCAGGATTAGCTCTTTGCGCTGCGTTTCTTCCGCCAGGCGCGCCTTGATTTTGTTGGCCGCGGGCAGGAAGAAAAGATTGGCGATGGCCACGCCATAGACGGTCGCAACAAAGGCCGTGGCGATGCCATGGCCCACCTGCTCGGTATCGGACAGCCGCTTCATCACCTGGATCAGCCCCAGCACCGCCCCGATAATTCCGATCGTCGGAGCGTAGCCGCCCGCCGCTTCAAACACGTGAGCTTCCGCCAAACCGCGGCTCTCGGTCAGGTCGATTTCCAGCTCCATCACTTTGCGCAGCTCCTGGATGTCGCAACCGTCGACAGCCAGCGTCAGCGTCTTGCGAAGAAACGGGTCCCGCGTCTGGTCGGCGTCGGACTCCAGCGACACCAGGCCGGTCTTCCGCGCTTTGGTCGCCAGTCCGATAATTTCTTCCACAATCGCCGCATCGCCCGCGCTCCGCTGCAGAGCCACATCGCGAAGCCGGCGCAGGGCTCCCATCATGGTGGGCAGGGGAGTATTGACCATCGTCGCTCCCAGGGTGCCCCCCAACACAATCAGCGCCGCCGTCGCCTGCGCGATGTCGTGAAGCGAGCCCCCTTCCAAAAGGAGCCCGCCCCCGATTCCGGCGGCGGCGAGGAGGAGACCTCCAATCGTTGCAAGATCAGGACGAAAGCTGCGGGCCAAGGATCACTCCGAACGGGGTACGGCAATCTCAAGTGCTTGCGACCGGATCGCGCGGCGAAACCGGATCACGCGCCGGACGACTTCTTCTGCCGACTCCCGCACTACAAACTTCTGGCCGTTCGTCAACGTGACGACAGAATCCGGAGTCCTCTCAATGTGCTCGATGAGATCCGAATTCAGAACAAACTCGTTCCCGTTGATGCGAGTAAGCGAGATCACGGCGTTACTGCCTTATCGGCGCCGGGTGATCTCCTTTGAATTAGGACAGAATCTTTAGGATGTCCTGCAGTTCTTTTCGGACGTCGTTCAGAATGCTTGGCTTAACTTCGAAAAGGGCCGCCTGGGAAACAGGCTTCACCGGCTCCGGCTTGGCCCGGCCGCCGGAAAGAGACTTGCGCGCGCCCTCGATCGTAAAGCGCTTCTCATAAAGCAGCCGCTTGATCTCCAGGATCGTTTCCACGTCCTTGCGCCGGTAAAGACGATGGTTCGTTCCCGACTTCTTCGGTTCGATGCTCGGGAATTCGGATTCCCAATACCGCAAGACGTACGGCTTCACTCCCGCCAATCGAGCTACTTCCCCAATCCGGAAGTAAAGCTTATCGGGAATCTCCGGCAACGCTTTTTCCGCTGACGCCTGAGTCACGCCTACATCCCTTTTACTTCATGTTTTTCTTGAAGTCCAGCCTGCTATTTCCGGGAAACTGAGCGTTTTCAGCTACGATGACAATTTGACGATCATTTCTGGCCTGCACTCGGTCCTGGAAGCGCTCAAAAGTGGACGGGAACTGGAGCGTATTGTGACGGCTCGCGGAGCTGGTGGACAGCGGCTCCAGGAGGTCATTCAGCTGGCCCGAGAACGCCGTATTCCCGTCCGTTTCGAGCCCCGGGATCAGTTGGACCGCCTGGCGCAAGGATCCGCCCACCAGGGCGTGGTGGCCATCGGCCGGTCGTTCGTCTACGGTACCGTCGAGGAAATTCCGGACTCCGCCAAACTGGTGGTCATCCTGGACGGCGTCGAGGATCCCCACAACCTGGGGGCGATTATCCGTACCGCCCATTGCGCCGGCGCCGATGCCGTCATCATCCCGGAGCGTCGCTCCGCCGGAATCACCGACACCGTCACCAAGGCCGCCGCCGGAGCCCTGGAATATCTCCCCATCATCCGCGTCGTCAACCTCAGCCGAACGCTCGAAGAGCTGAAGAAGCGGCGTTTCTGGATCTACGGCCTGGACGAGCGCGGAACCGAATCCTACGATCAGGTCGACTACGGCGTCCCCACCGGACTCGTGCTGGGCAGTGAAGGGGAGGGTCTGCACGATCTCGTCCGCCGCCATTGTGACGCCCTGGTTCGAATCCCCTTGGCAGGACGCATTTCTTCCTTGAACGTCTCCGTCGCGGCGGGCGTGGTGTTATTCGACTGGAAGCGACGCTACGCCGTAGACTGAAGAAATGCGGCGGTTTCTCGGCCTCGTCGCGGTCAGCGGGCTCCTCTGGGCCCGGGATCCCGTGCGCGCGAAGAACGCCATGGTGGTCTCGGTGGAGCCGCAGGCAACCGATGCCGGAGTGGCGATTCTGAAATCCGGCGGCAATGCCATGGATGCGGCGGTTGCCGTCGCGTTCGCCCTGGCTGTTACCTACCCCTCCGCGGGAAATCTGGGCGGGGGTGGATTTCTTCTCTATCGCGACAAGACCGGGCAAGCCGCTTTTTTCGATTTTCGCGAACGCGCTCCGATAAAGGCCTCTCGCGACATGTACTTGGATTCCACCGGAAAACCGACGCGCGACAGCGTCGCGGGCTGGCGCTCCAGCGGAGTTCCTGGCACGGTCAAGGGTCTGGAGCTGGCACACCAAAAACACGGCCGCAAGAAATGGAAAGACGTGGTGCGCCCCGCCATCCGGCTGGCCGGTAAAGGCAGCGTCCTCTCCTATTCGATTGCCCTGTCGCTGCGAAACTCGAAGAATCTCGCCGCGGATGCGGAATCGGCCAAAATTTTCCAGCGAAGCGGCTCGTTCTACAACCCGGGCGACCGCCTGGTTCAGAAGGATCTCGAAAAGACGCTCAAGCGTATCCAAAAGTCCGGGGCTCCAGGCTTCTACCAGGGAGAGACCGCTCGAATTCTGGCTGACGAAATGGCCAGGCACGGCGGCCTCGTTTCTACCGAAGATCTGGCCGCCTATCGCGCCATCGAGCGCGAACCGTTGCGCGGAACTTACAAGAACATCGAAATCCTCACCGCGCCCCCGCCCAGCGCGGGAGGCGTCGGCATTCTCCAGATGCTCGGGATGGTCGAGAGTTCCGGCTATGAGAAAGGCGGACGAGGCTCCGCCGCGACGGTCCACTACTTGGCCGAAGTGATGAAGCGCTACTACGCCGATCGCGCCCAGTTTCTCGGCGACCCCGATTTTGTCAATGTCCCGGTATCCGGACTTCTCAGCCGCAGCTATATCGATTCCCGGCGAGCCACCATCCAGCCGCAGCATGCAACACAGGCGGATCGCCTGGGGGCGGGCCAGCCCCTTCCCGCTGAAAGCGACGAGACCACCCACCTGTCGGTCGTCGATTCGGAAGGAAACGCCGCATCGCTGACCTACACCCTGAACGGCAGCTTCGGCAACGGAATCACCGTCCCCGGTCTTGGCTTCCTGCTGAATAACGAGATGGACGACTTCTCGGTAAAACCCGGCCATCCCAACATGTTCGGAGCCGTCGGTGGAGAAGCGAACGCGATTCAACCCCGCAAGACACCTCTCTCCTCAATGACGCCGCTGATCGCCGCGCGCGACGGCAAGCTGCTGATGGTCATCGGAGCACCCGGGGGAACGCGCATCACCACCGGCGTCTTCCAGGCATTTCTCAATGCCGTCGATTTCAAGCTGAACCTCCAGGACGCGATCGACGCTCCCCGGCTTCATCACCAGTGGCGGCCCGACAAACTGTATCTCGAATCCGGATTCTCTCCCGACACCATCGCGCTGCTCAAAAGCTGGGGCCATGATGTCGATTCCATCCGCGGCGTGGCCGTGGTGGAAGGGATCATGGTCGAAGAAAACAGCATGGGGCGCTGGCTGGCGGGCGCCTATGACGGCCGCCTGGATGGAAAGGCCGCCGGTTACTAGCATGATGTCCCGGTCCTTGTGTTATGGCGGAGCTGAACCGAAAAGCGACCCGCTTGCTTCGCGCGCGGCTTCCTGCCGGCCGGTATCTTGTGAGGGTCTCGATTGTTGGCAGCCGCGCACGAAGCGTTTTTCGCGGAGTAAGCGGGTAAATTCATGGATAGTTCTCTAA
Organism: uncultured Solibacteraceae bacterium; assembly: GCA_964515165.1. GTDB lineage: Bacteria > Acidobacteriota > Terriglobia > Bryobacterales > Bryobacteraceae > JAPKYZ01. The sequence continues at coordinate 33,122 of CAZETQ010000035.1, forward strand.
CGATATGACCGGGACCTCTTACTAATACATTCCTCATGGATCACGCTCTTTCGACACACCTCTTTGTCAATAACCGGCTGACGGCCGTTCTTCTGGAAAAGATCTGGAATTCCGGAATCCCGAAAGTCGAGATCTTTTGTGCCCGGCAGCACCTGGACTACCGCGACCGGGCACAGATTCGCGAACTCGGGCACTGGTTTCGCGATGCCCAGCTGAAGCTCCATTCGCTCCACTCCCCGATGTATTCCGACGATTGTTGGGGCCGGACGGGACCCGACGCGATCATCACGATTACCGAGCTCGTGAAATGGAAGCGAATCGCCATGGTGGACGAAATCAAGCGAGCCATCGAGGTCGCCGAGCACATTCCCTTCCGTTACCTGATCCAGCATTTCGGAGTGACCGGCGAAGAATACGCCGATGAGAAACTCGATGCCGCCTTCACCGCCCTGGAAGAGCTCTCCATCTTTGCCCGACAGCGGGGGGTTGAGATCCTCATCGAGAACATCCCGAATGCGTTATCGTCGGCCGAGCGCCTGAACTACTTCCTCGGCATCACTCACTTGGACCTGGGTTACTGCTTCGACACCGGCCACGCCCAGATGATGGAAGGCGTCGATGCCGCCTTTCTGCTGATGCGGGACCGTATCCGTTCCACCCACATTCACGACAATGACGGCAAGTCTGATCTTCACCTGTTCCCCGTCCTACAGTCCGGAGGCTCCGTCGACTGGTCCAGCACCATGGAAATGTTGCGCCAGCGTCCGGGCCAATGGCCGCTGTTGCTGGAGTTGAAGGAGTCGCCGGACTTTGCAACCCCGCTGGATGCCGTCAAGCAGGTTTTTGAGAAGCTCGAGAGCGCCTAGATAGAAAGCAGACGATGACCTTTAAGGCACCACGAATTTCCATTGCCGCCGCCGCCAATCATGTGGGAGAAACGGTCAGCATCCCGGGCTGGCTTTATAACCTTCGGAAGTCGGGGAAAATCGCTTTTCCGATTCTTCGCGACGGGTCCGGATTGATGCAATGCGTTGCGGTCAAAGCCCAAATCGGAGATGAATTGTTCGACCGCATCAAGGATCTGACCCAGGAATCGTCGATCGTCGTCACCGGTAAGATTCGTGCCGAGCCGCGAGCCGCCGGCGGCTTTGAGATGGACGTGGAAGACCTGGAAGTGTTGCAGCGAGTTCCCGAGGATCAGCCTTATCCGATCACTCCCAAGGAACACGGCATCGACTTCCTGATGGATCACCGCCATCTTTGGCTGCGGTCCAAACGCCAGCACGCCATCGCCCGGATTCGCCACGAAGTCATCCGCGGAATTCGGGATTACTTCGACTCCAACGGCTTTACGCTGGTCGACACCCCGATCTTCACGCCGGCTGCTTGCGAAGGAACCTCCACGCTGTTCGAGGTGGATTATTTCGAAGATGAGAAGGTTTACCTCACGCAATCCGGTCAGCTCTATAACGAGGCCAATGCCATGGCGCTCGGAAAGGTTTATTGCTTCGGCCCGACATTCCGCGCCGAGAAGTCCAAGACTCGCCGCCACCTGACCGAGTTCTGGATGGTGGAACCGGAGATGGCCTTCGCCGACCTGGATGATGTCAAGCAGCTGGCGGAGGGCTTGGTTTGCTTCGTCGTCAGCCGGGTCTTGAATGAGCGAATGACGGAGCTGAAGGCGCTGGAGCGCGACGTCTCCAAGCTCGAATCGATAAAGGCTCCCTTTCACCGCATGAGTTACGACGAGGCAGTCGGGCAGCTCCAGGCCAAAGGCAGCGAGATCCAATGGGGTGGAGACTTCGGCAACACCGATGAAACGCTTCTGACCGATGCCATGGATAGGCCCGTGATGATCGACCGCTTCCCTGCCTCGTTCAAAGCGTTCTATTTCCAGCCTGCGCCGGACCGCGACGATGTCGTTCTCGGCGTGGATGTCATCGCTCCGGAAGGCTACGGCGAGATTATCGGAGGTGGTCAGCGCATTCACGATCTGGCCCTTTTGAAGAAGCGTCTTGAGGAGCATCAGCTTCCGGAAGAAGCCTTCAACTGGTATCTCGATCTGCGCAGGTATGGAGCCGTCCCCCATGCCGGATTCGGCATGGGCGTGGAGCGCTTCGTCGCCTGGATGTGCGGTACCGAGCATATTCGCGAAACCATCGCCTATCCGCGGATGCTCTACCGGACCCGTCCATGAAGCGCGTCTCCATCCTCGGCGTGCCGCTCGATTTCGGAGCCGGCCGCCGTGGAGTCGACATGGGTCCTTCGGCGATCCGTGTGGCAAATCTCAACAGCCGTCTCAAGGCGCTCGGTCTCGATGTCGAAGACCTGGGCAATCTGGAGGTCCCTCAGCAGGAGCGTGTCTCGGAAGGAGATCCTTCCGCCAAATACCTGGAAGCGATTGCGGCGACGACAAGCAAAACCGCGCTTCAGGTTGCAAAGATTGTCGCCGCCAAACGTTTCCCGATTACTCTGGGCGGCGACCATTCCGTCGCGGCGGGATCCGCCTCCGGTTCCGCAAAGGGCCGGAAACTCGGCCTGATCTGGGTCGATGCTCATGGCGATATCAATACTCCGCACAGCTCGCCCAGCGGGAACGTCCATGGAATGCCTCTGGCGGCGCTCCTGGGTCATGAGCCCAAGGCTTTGGTTCCCGGCGCGAAGCTGCATCCTTCGAATGTCGTGCTCGTCGGCCTTCGCGATCTCGATCCCGGCGAGAGACACCACATCCGCGAATGGGGCGTGCACGCCTACACCATGCGCCATGTGGACGAACGTGGAATGCGATCGATCATGGACGAAGCGATCCGCATTGCCACTAACGGTACCGCGGGGTTTCATCTTTCTTTCGACATGGATGCGATTGACCCCGATATCGCTCCGGGAGTGGGAACTCCCTGCCAAGGCGGCTTGAGCTATCGCGAGGCTCATCTGGTGATGGAAATGGCTCACGATTCCGGAAAAATGGTTTCGCTCGATGTCGTGGAAGTAAATCCTGTTCTGGATCTCAGCAACCGGACCGCGGATTTGGCCGTCGAACTGATGTTGTCGGCAATGGGAAAGAAAATCCTTTGAAATGAAGACTCGCGTAGCAGTTGTTTACGGCGGCCGCAGCGGCGAACACGAAATCTCCCTGCGCTCCGCGGAATCGGTGATGGCCGCTCTCGATCCCTCAATCTATGAAGTGAAGCCGTTTCTCGTCGGAAAAGACGGCAAATGGCAGCCCGGCCCGATTCTGCCGGAGCCCGGCTCCAATCCTGGTATTGACATCGTCTTTCCGGTCCTGCACGGCACCTTCGGGGAAGATGGCACTCTCCAGGGACTGCTGGAGATGGCGGACCTTCCCTACGTCGGCCCCGGTGTGATGGGGTCTGCCTGCGCGATGGATAAGGAGATGACCAAGCGAATCCTGACGGCCAGCGGCATCCCCATCGGGGAATTCGTCGTGCAATTCCGAGGTTCGCTCAGCGCGGAAGCTTGCGAGGAGTCCCTGCCCTACCCGATGTTCGTCAAGCCCGCGAATCTCGGTTCCTCAGTCGGGATCTCCAAGGCCCGGAATCGTGCGGAGCTGGAGAAAGCTCTCGAAACCGCCGCGCAATATGACAGCAAGATTCTCATCGAGCGAGGCATCATCGGCCGGGAATTTGAGTGCGCGGTATTGGGCAACGAAGACCGCAAGGCCTCCTTGCCGTGTGAGATCCGGCCCAAGCGCGAATTCTACGACTACGAAGCGAAGTACCTGGAAGACACCACGGAAATCGACCTTCCGGCCAGGCTGGAACCCGAAAAGATCGACGAAATGCAAAAACTGGCTGTCGCCACCTGTCAGGCTCTTCAACTGGAAGGGATGACCCGCGTCGATTTCCTGATGGAGGCTTCCTCCAGCCGACTCTACGTGAACGAGCCAAACACAATTCCCGGCTTTACGTCGATCTCCATGTACCCAAAAATGTGGGAGCATTCCGGAATCCCCTATCCTCAGTTACTCAGCCGCCTGATTGAGCTGGGCCTGGAACGCCACCGGCGCAAACAAGCGACGCGGTACGAGCGATAAATGCTTCCCGCCGTCGTACTGCTGCTTGCCGCCCAGGCGCCATCGCCCACTCCGGTGAATGAGTTGTCCGGCGCGGTAAAGAAAATCACCGAAGTGATGGCGCGCGTCGAAGCGGAAGCCGCTGACCGGATCGATTCCAGCGTCATGATCTATGGCGGCGCGATCCCCGGTATGCTGCGAGTTTTGGATCCGCACTCCATCTTTCTCGATCCGGATCAATATCAGCAATTGAAGGAGATGAGCAACGCCGAACAGAAAGGCTTCGGCTCGATCGTCAGCATTCTGCCGGGTCGCGTTTTTGTTCTGCAGACCCTGCCAGGCACTCCGTCGGCCCGTTCCGGGCTGGCCGCGGGAGACGAAATCGTGGCGGTGAATGGCATTCCCCTAGGCGGCCTGGAGCCGGAGCAGCTGATGCAGCTTCTCTCGGAGTCGCGCCGCCAGCCTGCGCGCATCAGCGTTCGCCGCTCCAACACGCCCCGGTTGCTGGATTTCCAGCTCATTCCGGAAACAGTAGCTGCCCCCAGCGTCGACCGCGCCTTCCTGCTGGAACCGGGCATCGGCTACGTCCGGATTTCCAATTTCGAGATCAAGACCGCGGACGAAGCAAAAGCCGCGATCGAGAAGCTCGGCGGTACATCGCTGAAAGGGCTCGTGCTCGATCTGAGAAACAACCCCGGCGGCATCGTCGAACCCGCGATGCAGACCGCCTCGATGTTCCTCCAGCCGGGCCAGCGAATTCTCTATGTCCGCGGCCGGGCCAAGAAAGAAGAGGAAATCACCGTTCCAAACGGTGCCCCGCCTTACACCTTCCCCGTATCCATCCTCATCAACGGCAAGACAGCCAGCGCCGCCGAGATTGTATCCGCCGCGCTGCAGGACAACCACCGGGCGAAAATCTTCGGCCAGCGGAGTTTCGGGAAAGGCCTGGTGCAGAGCGTGTATCCCCTGTCGCAGAACAGCGGCATGGCGCTGACCGTCGCTTTCTACTATTCGCCCAGCGGCCGCAACATCCAGCGCCCGTTGAAGAACGTGCAGCTTTCTACCGAAACGAAAGACGGCGATCGCGGCGGAGTAAAGCCGGATGGCGAAGTAGACACCGAAGCGTTCACCCGGCTCCGGGGCGTCTTAGACGCATCCGCCTCCTTCACAACATTCACCACAGAGTATCTGCGAAAAGGCGCATCTGTCACGCCGCAATTTGACGTAACCGGAGCGCTGCTGGACGAATTCAGAAGCTGGTTGGCGGCGCGGAACATTCAACCGGGCGTTGCCGATTGGTCTCGCGACGCCGACTGGATTCGCAGCCGCCTGAAACAGGAAATCTTTAACCAGGCGCTCGGTGTGGAAAAAGGCGACGAAGTGGAAGCGGCCCGCGATCCCCAGGTTCGTGCGGCGCTGGACGCCATCCGGCAGCGTTAGCTTTCGAATCTCACGCCGGGCTCTGCCGGCGCCGCCAGCCTTTGTAAAACTCGAAAACCATCGGCAGGATCGAGAGAAAGATAATACCCAGAATCGCCTTATCGAAGTATTTCTGAATAAACGGGTGATTCCCCAACAGGTAGCCCGCCATCGTCATCACCAGCACCCAGCCGATTCCGCCAAAAATATTGAAGGAAAGAAACCGGGGATAGCTCATCTCCGCGACACCGGCGACGAACGGCGCGAATGTCCGGATGATCGGGATGAACCGCGCATAGACGATGGTCTTCCCGCCGTACTTCTCATAGAACTCGTGAGTGCGCATCAGATGTTCCCGTCGAAAGAGGCGGGAACTCGGCCGGTTGAAGATCGCCGGCCCTGCGCGGCGCCCGAGATAGTAGCCCACGCCATCGCCGGCGATCGCCGCGGCCATCAGCAGAATATTGATCCAGACAATGTTCAGATGGCCCGCGCCGCAGATCACGCCCACGATAAACAGCAGACTATCGCCGGGGAGCAGAAATCCCACCAGCAGCCCCGTTTCCGCAAAAACGATGGCCGCCAGCACTACGTACGCATGCCAGCCGGAGAGAGTCGTCTCCAGCAGCACCCTCAACTTCTCGGCGTTAAAGAGAGTGCGAAAAAGCTCCAGAATCGAATCGGGCATCCGCGATCGTTAGGATGCCGAATACTGCGCGAGCAATCGCTTCCGGGTATCGTCGTAGATCTTGAGCTTGCCTTCCTTTGTCAACCGTTGGACCAGCCCTTCGGTGAACAGCTCCGACCGCTCGCGGCCGCGCTGCTGCTTCAACTGCATCAGCAATCCCTCGCGTTCCTGGGCAAGTTTCGTAATGTCGGCGGGAATGGATTCGATCACCCGGGTCACAAACAGGGCATCGCCGGTTCCGACAACGGATCCGACAAAGCCGGCGGGTTTGCCGAACGATTCCATCACCATTCCGCCGGAGCCCAGCCCCTCGGCCGCGCCCGCTCGATTGAAGTCGGCAGTGGTCTTGTACTCCAGTTTCAGATCGGCGGCGATCTTCTTGAAGTTGGCTCCCGGAACCTTGGCCTTCGCCAAAACCTCGTCCGCCTTCGCCCGCTGCAGCGCCTGAGCCTTGGACTCCATCAGGCTGGATCGGATCTGAGCGGAAGCTTCTTCCAAAGTTGCCGGCCGTTCCGGCTGGATATCGTCGACAAACGCGAAAGCCAGCTTATTTCCCTGTCCTTGCGCGATGCCGGTCGCGTCGCCCTTCTTGGTGCTGAAAATCTGGACGGCCAGTTCCGGACTAGCACCGAATTCGCCGAAGTTCGGCTGCCCCGGCGTGACCGGACCGGCTTTCACCGATTGCGCATTGAACTTCTGAGCCAGCTCCGCGGCCTTGGCCGGTTCCCGCAGAATCTGAGCACGCAGATTCTCGATGTTCCGCTGCATCGTGTCGAAGACAACCTGCCTCTGCGTCTCGCTCATCAGAGTGGCCTTCACTTCCTCAAACGGCTGCACGCGAGCATCCTGCCGGTCCAGCAGCTGCAGAATGTGAAAGCCATACTCCGTCTTCACGACGCCGCTTAGCTCTTTCGGCTTCAGGCTCCAGGCCGCATCCTCGAAGTTCTTCACGGTCTGGCCCCTCACGATAAATCCCAGGTCGCCCCCTTTGACGGCAGACGTCGTATCCTCGGAGTTCTTTGTAGCCAACGCGGCAAAATCCGCGCCGCCCTTCAACTGCTTCAGCAGATCTTCGGCTTTCGCCTGGATCTTGGTGACTTCGTCCGCGGGCTTGTCGGTGGTCTTCAGCAGGATGTGGCGAACATGCAGCCGCTCCCCGGTGCGGAACCGGTCCTGCTGCTCGTCGTAGGCGCGCCGCAAGTCGGCGTCGCTCACCTGGATGCCGGCCGCGGTGTGCGCTTCGTCGACGAAATACACAGTCACCAGACGTCTCTCGGGAGCCTTCAGATTCGCCTTGTTCTTCTCGTACTCGGCCGCGATCTCCGCGCCGGTGACGCTCACCTGCTTCAAGATGTCCGCATGCCGCACGGCAATGTATTCGATCTTCAGCCGGTCGTTCGCCCGGCGGTATTCCGCTTCGATATCGGCCGGTGACACTACAATGCCCTCTTCCACCATGCCCGACAACCGGCTCAGCAGAATCTGACGGCGAACCTGATATTCGAAATCGCCAACCGCCATTCCGTTCTGCCGGAGAAATGAGGTATACACTTCCTTGCCGACGAACTGCCCGTTCGGAAAGAGCTGCGGAACGGTCTGGCGGATGTTTTCCGCCACATCGGCGTCGGTCACCTGGAATCCCATGCGCTTGGCCTCATACTCCAAAGCCCGCATGGAGATCATCGACTCCACGACATTGTTCACCAGCACGTAGGCGTTCTCACGCTGCATCCCGGAGTTCCGCAGCACCTGCTCGATGCGGGTCGACACTTCCGGAACGCTCAGCGATTCGCCGCCAATGTCGGCGATTGTCGTTTCTCCGCGAGTGGCGCCGCCGGTCATCGAGCCCGGCACCAGGTACCACACCATCGAGATGGCAACCAGCCCTAGCAGGCCCATCAGCACATAGCGCATGAATGTGTCTTTGCGCCGGAATAGATCGAACATCAAACTTCTCCTAAAAACCTATTTTAGTTGTCTCTCGGGCGTAATCCGCTCCGCGTTCAGGTACGGACGCAGCGGCTCCGGAATCACTACGCTTCCGTCCGCCTGCTGATAGTTTTCGACAATCGCCACCCAGGTCCGGCCGACGGCCAGTCCGCTGCCGTTCAGCGTGTGCAGATATTCGGATTTCTTTCCGGCGCGATACCGGATTCCCGCTCGCCGCGCCTGGAAAGCTTCAAAGTTCGAGCAGGAACTGATTTCCTTGTAGCCGCCCTGCCCCGGAAGCCAAACCTCAATGTCGTACGTCTTCGCGGAGGCGAATCCCATGTCACCGGTGCACAGCACAACCGTCCGGAACGGCAGCCCCAACTTCCGCAGAATATCCTCCGCGTCGTGGGTGAGAGACTCCAGCTCGTCGTAGCTCTTGTCGGGATGTACGAATTTCACCAGCTCCACCTTTTGGAACTGATGCTGCCGGATGATGCCGCGCACATCGCGGCCGTAGCTTCCCGCTTCGCTACGAAAACAGGGAGTGTAGGCGCAGAACTTCACCGGCAGCGCGTCCGCATCCAGCGTTTCGTCCCGATAAATATTGGTCACCGGAACTTCCGCCGTCGGGGCCAGCCAGTAGTCCGTACCCTCCAGCTTGAACAGGTCCTCGGCGAACTTCGGCAGTTGTCCCGTGCCGTACAAGCTAGCCGAATTGATCAGGAACGGGGGAAGAACTTCGGTATATCCATGCTCGCGAAGATGCGTGTCGAGCATGAAGTTGATCAGCGCTCTCTCCAGCCTCGCGCCCAGACCCATGTACAGAGCAAACCTCGCGCCTGTAATCTTGGCGGCCCGGTCAAAATCGAGAATGCCCAGCTCCGGTCCCAGATCCCAATGCGCTTTCGGTTCGAAGCCAAAACTCGGAGGCGTTCCCTCCTGCCGGACTTCCACGTTGTCGCCGGCGCTCTTGCCTACAGGAACGGATTCGTGCGGCAGGTTGGGAATACCCGCCAGAGCGTCCCGAAATCGTTCGTCGACTGCTTTCGCCTGCTCGTCCAGCGCGGCAATCCGCTCGCCGGTTTCGCGGACTTTCTTTTGCTGTTCGGTGGTATCGGCGCCCTCGCGCTTCAGCTTGCCGATCTCCATCGTGGCGGCGTTTCGCTCCGCCTTCAACGTTTCCGAGCTGGTCAGCGCGGCACGGCGCTCCTGGTCCAGAGACCGCAGCGCCGCGACATCGAGCGTGTAGCCTCGAGCCGCCAGACGCTGAGCGATCGAGTCCAGGTTGGCCCGAAAAAAGCCAAGATCGTGCATGAGAAACTACTGGCGTGCCTCGATCGGCACCCAAGGCTGATTCGGCGGTAGGCCCTTATAGTCGGCGCGCGGGCGAATCAGTCGATTATTGGAGTACTGCTCCAGAATATGAGCAGTCCAGCCGGACATCCGGCTGATCGCGAAGATCGGCGTGAACAGATCCACCGGAATACCCAGCGAGTAGTAGGCCGATGCCGAATAGAAGTCCACGTTCGGATTCAGCGGCTTGCCCTTGGCTGTCAGCATCGCTTCCTGCACCGCTTCCGACGCCTCGTAAAGATCGATATGACCCGTCGATTCCGCAAGCTGCTTGGAGAGCTTTTTCAGGTGAATCGCGCGAGGATCGATCGTCTTGTAAACGCGGTGTCCGAATCCCGGAATCTTTTCCTTGGCGTCCAGCTTCTCCCGCATCATCTCGAGAGCGCGCTCTTTGTTCCCCGCCTTCAGCAGCAGCTTGATGACGTCTTCGTTGGCTCCGCCATGCAGCGGACCCTTCAGAGCACCGATCGCGGATGTCACCGCGGAGTAGATATCGGAAAGCGTCGCCGCCGTCACGCGAGCCGCAAACGTCGAGGCATTCAGCTCATGATCGGCATGCAGCGTGAGGGCAATATCCAACACTCGCTCCATCACGCTCACGGGCTTCTTGCCGTTCAGCTTGTAAAGGAAGTCACCGGCCATCGTGTCCAGCGACGGGTCGTCCGCCACCACTTCCTGTCCCGAGCGCAGACGATGGAACGTCGTCACGATTGTCGAGGTCTGCGCCATCAGTTTGATCGCCTTCAGCTTGTTGGCTTCGGGCGACATGTCGTTGGCGGCCGGATCGTAGATGCCCAGCATCGACACCGCTGTCCGTAGCACGTGCATCGCGGAGGCTTTGGGGACGCTCTTCAAAAACGCCACTACCTCGGACGGAATCGCCCGATTGGCAACCAGATCTTTCTTTAGAGTTGCAAGCTCACCCTTGGTCGGCAGCTTGCCGTTCCAAAGCAGATAGATGACCTCTTCAAACGTCGCGTTCTCCGCCAAGGTATTGATATTGAAACCCTGATAACTGAGAAGGCCTGCGTCCCCATCGATGTAACAAATGCTGGATTCTGCCGCAATGATGCCTTCCAGACCCGCGCCCGCTTGAGCCATTTTGGTCTATCGATCTCCTCTGTTCGGTTTGAAGCAGCCGGTTTGCAGGTAAGTGCAAGAAAACGGTGTGCCACTTCATTGTAGGGATGCCACCCCGGAAGGCGCAAGTTACGCTTCGATCAACCATTTGCCGCGTCTGGGAATTTCACAATTGGTGGGGTATCCTAGTCGGGGAGATGGTCCAACTTTGACGCGGTTTCGGGCCGCGCGCCAGAGCATGCAGCACCGCCCCGTTTAGCAATGGATCGGCATATTCCCGCAGCCGCTACCGCGCCTGTCGCGACAGATCTCACTCGTGACGATCTCATCCGGGCGTTTCGCAATATCTACACTTCTCGCCGCATCGATGACCGCGAAATCCTGCTGAAGCGCCAGAACAAAATCTTCTTCCAGGTCTCCGCCGCCGGCCACGAAGCCATCCAAACGGCCGCCGCCTTCGCACTGACTCCCGGACACGACTGGTTCTATCCTTATTACCGCGATCGTGCGCTCGCGCTGGGCCTGGGAGTGACTCCCGAAGAAATGTTCCTCCAGGCAGTCGGAGCCGCTGCCGATACGGCGTCCGGCGGCCGGCAGATGCCGTCTCATTGGTCGAACCCCACGCTTCACATCGTCTCCGGCTCATCTCCCACAGGCACCCAATTTACGCAAGCCGTCGGATGCGCGCATGCCAGCGTGTATCTTCGCCCCAAGGCCGCCGAAGTGACACTGGTTTGCACCGGCGAAGGAGCCACCAGCGAAGGAGAATTCTGGGAATCTCTCAACGTCGCCTGTTTGGACAAGCTTCCCGTCATATATCTTGTCGAAGACAACGGCTACGCCATTTCGGTTCCCGTCGAGCGGCAGACTGCCGGCGGCAGTATCTCGCAAATTCTCTCCGGATTCCCCAACCTCCATCGCATCGAGGTCGATGGTACCGACTTCGTCGCCTCTTACCGGGCCATGGTCGAAGCCGCTACGCATTGCCGCGACGGATTGGGACCGGCTTTAGTCCACGCTCACTGCACCCGGCCCTATTCGCATTCGCTCTCCGATGACGAGCGCCTCTACAAGACCGCCGCCGAACGGGAGGAGGAAGCACGCCGCGACTGCCTCAAGCTCTTCTGGGATTTCCTGATTCGCGAGGGAATTCTCGCCAGCGAAGGCATTGACCAGATCACCCGCGAAATCGACCTCGAAATCCAGCAGGTCAGCGACCGTGTGTTAAAAGCGGCACCGCCCCAATCCGGAACCGCGCTGGTCCATCTGTATTCGGAGCGGATCGACCCCACATCCGGCGACTTTGCCGCAACACCCCGTTTTTCCGGCGATCCGCGCACGATGGTCGACGCCATCAACCTGACTCTCCGCGAAGAGATGGCGCGCGATTCCCGGGTCATGGTTTTCGGAGAAGACGTCGCCGATTGCAGCCGCGAGGCCAACCTTGCAGAAGTGAAGGGCAAAGGGGGAGTCTTCAAGGCCACCCAAGGCCTCCAGACAGCCTTCGGATCCAAGCGAGCGTTCAATACGCCCATCGCCGAAGCGGTAATTGTCGGCCGCGCAATCGGCTTGGCCACCCGAGGTCTGAAACCGGTCGCCGAGATTCAGTTTTTCGATTACATCTGGCCGGCGATGATGCAGATCCGCGACGAAATGGCCACCTTGCGATGGCGCTCTTTCGGCGGATTCTCCTGCCCCGCCGTCATCCGAGTGCCCATCGGCGGATACCTCACCGGCGGCGCGATCTATCACAGCCAGTGCGGAGAGTCGATCTTTACCCACATTCCCGGCCTTCGGGTCATCATGCCGTCGAATGCCCTGGACGCCTGCGGCCTCCTCCGCACCGCCATCCGCTGCGACGATCCCGTTCTTTTCCTGGAACACAAGAAGCTCTATCGCGAACCCTATAACCGCTCCCCACACCCCGGACCGGAATACACCATTCCTTTCGGGAAGGCGAATATCGTCAAGCCGGGCTCGAATCTGACGATCCTCTGCTACGGAGCCCTGGTCCAGAAATCGCTCCAGGCGGCCGCCGCTGTCGAGCAACGATTCCGAAGCCGAAACCGCCAGGTTTCCATCGAAGTCATCGATCTCCGGTCCCTCTCCCCCTACGATTGGACGGCTATCAGCACTTCGGTGAAAAAGACCAATCGCGTCATGATCGCGCACGAGGACTGCCTCAGCTGGGGCTTTGGAGCGGAAATCGCCGCCCGGATTGCCAACGAGCTGTTCGGCGAACTTGACGCGCCCGTCGGCCGCGTTGCCGCCCTCGACACCTGGGTCGGATACAACCCCGGCCTCGAAGATGAAATCCTCCCCCAGATCGACGACGTCGCCCGCGAAGCCGAGCGTCTGCTCGCCTTTTAGAAATCCTTAATTTTTCGGAATGGTTTGGGCCCTAGGGAATTTCCCTGATAAGCCGATATGTCTGATAAATGGCGTTAGAAGTCCTTTCTCTGAGCCGGAACCTCCCCGAGGTCCCCCGCGCACAAGATCCTCCCGAGGTGGAAGATCGAAAGATTAAGGGGCATCCGCCGGCCAATGACTGCCGGCGCATCATCCTCCGCCACTACATCGATGTCATCCGCGCGACGTCGGATTATGCCGCGCGCGTCAACTCCGAAGCGGTCAAAACCTACCAGAAGGCGATTCAGCAGCTGTGCGAACGGCTGAACGACGATTCGCCGCTCGAAATCATCGCGGCCTCTCCGCAGCAATTCGTCGAAGCGCAAAAGATGCTGCAGCACGACACGGAGAATCAGGTCGAAGAACTCCGGTCCAACCTGACGGCGACATCCCGGATGATGAAGGAACTCATGTCGCAGCTGACCGGCATCGGCACCAGCCACCATGAGAGTCTCCAGGGAGATATCGAAGGTCTCCGGCAGCTTCAGATGCTCGACAGCCTGGAAAAGGTCCGCAGCGGTCTGGGCGATATGGCCAGCCGCATGACCGCCCGCCTGCACCAGCTTCAGAAAGAGCACCAGCTGACGATCGTGCAACTGCAGGACGAGATTCGTACGCTCCACCGCCAGCTCGACCACAGGGAACCCGCGCATGCGCCCCTGCCTCAACCCGTCCTGCCGGCTCGCACCGCCGCCGCACCCTCCAAGAGGCCGGCGCCATTTCAGGGTCTGCGCCGCCAGGAGTTTGAAAACGCCGTCCGCAGCATGGCCGAAGACGGCGAAACCTTCTGCCTTTCGGTGATCTGGATGAGTAACCTGGGACACCTGTTTACTCAGCATGAGCCGGAAGTCGTTCTGGAACTGATGCTGGCCGCCAGCCTGCGCCTCGGCAACATGCAGACTGCCAACAAGCTCTGGACCCGCTGGGACGATGATGTCTTCACGGTTTGCCTCGGCACCCCGAAACCGGAAACGCGAAAGACCTCTGAAACTCTCGCCGGACGCCTGAACGGCACCTACCGCGTCAACAAAGGCGGCCAGGATGCGCATGTCGACCTGGAGATTCGATCCACCCTGGTGGAACACTCCGCGGGAGAGCCGTACGATCGCCTCATCCAGAAGATCTCTCAGTTTCACCGCAACGCGTAACGGAAATTGCCGGTCTCCACACCCGCCGCCGCCCGCGCGCCCCGATTGAAATTTCTGTGCCGCCGGCGGCGGGACTCCGGGAATTTTCCCGCTCTGATACGATTCTCTTTCCCATGCAGCAGAAGGTTTTCGATGTTGTGATCGTCGGTTCCGGTCCCTCCGGCGGCACCATGGCCGCTCATCTGGCCCGGGCGGGAGTGGATGTCTGTGTCGTCGAGGGCGGCCCACGGATCAACACCCGGACCGATTTCAACACCCACGCGCTTCCCTCGGACTTTCCCAATCGCCACATCCCCGTCATGAAGCCCGGAAAAGCGGGTTTTGAAAGCGAGCGTTCCCGCGGTCTGGGCGGAAAGAGCTTCACCTGGAATGCCGTCGCCTGGCGCTACTCCCAGCGCGACTTCAAAGGTCACCGGCACGATGACGGCGCCGGCGAAGACTGGCCCATCGACTATAAAGATCTGGCGCCCTACTACGACAAAATCGAGCGCGAAGTCGGCGTCTGCGGCAATCTCGACGGGCTGGAGGATCTGCCCGACGGCATCTTTCTTCCCCCCGTGCCGATGAAGTGCAGCGACCTGCTGGTGAAGCGGGGCGCCGCCAAGCTCGGGGTGAAAGTCATCCACGTTCGCAAATCGACGCTCTCCAAGCCGATGTCCGGGCGTCCGGCTTGCCATTTCTGCGGCAACTGCATGGCCGGATGCGATGTCGTGGCAAAGTACAACAGCTACGACGTTCACATGCGTCCCGCCTTGTCCACGGGCAAGCTTACGCTTCTGCCCGATTCGGTGGTCCGGGAAGTGATCGTCAACAATGAAAATCGCGTTACCGGCGTCAAGTTCCTGCACCGCGTCACCAAGGCCGAAGGAGAGGTCCGCGGCAAGGTCGTCGCCGTCACCGCGGCGTGCGCCCAGTCCATCGCCCTCCTGCTGATGTCCAAATCCCGCCTCTACCCCAACGGGTTGGCCAACTCTTCCGGAGAACTCGGGAAAAACTTCATCCCGCACTTCACCGGCGGCGTTCAGGTTTTCCTGAAGGACCTGATCGGAAAGCCGGCCACCAACGACGAAGGTTTCCTCGATCATGCCTACGTCCCCAGCTTCATGCACAACCGCAAGCGCGACTATGCCCGCAGCTTCGGTATCCAGTTCAACTACCAGAACCGCCGGGCTGTCGGATGGGCCCGCGATATCCCCGGCTTCGGCGCAGACTACAAAAAGGCTGTGAAGGAGCGCTATCCCGCCTTCCTGACCTTCTCCCCGTACGGCGAACAGATTCCCAACAAGAATACTTACGTCGATCTCGATTACGGCAAACCCGACGCCTATGGCCTGCCGGCGGCTCGCCGCGTAGTTACCTGGGAAGAAAACGACTGGCGCATCTTCCGCGACATGACGAGATGGTCCCAGGAAATCCTGCTCAGCGCCGGCGCGGAAATTCTCTCGGTCAGCAACCAGCCTCAAACCAATCACGAGCTTGGTGGCGTGCGCATGGGGAACGATCCCAAGCGCAGCGTCCTGAACCAGTACTGCCAGTCGCACGACGTTCCCAATCTTTACGTCTGCGACGGCAGCGTCTTTCCTTCCGCCTCGGAAAAGAACCCCACCCACACCATCATGGCTCTGGCCGCCCGCACCGCCGACCATATTGCCGAGACACTGAAGAAAGGAAACGCCTAGATGTCCGATCGCCGCGACGCCCTCAAAATCATCGGAGCCATCGGCACCACCTGCGCTTTCCCCTTCTCCGCCGACGAACTCTACGGCCAGCACTCCCACGGAACGGGACCGGAAGCCCAGCTTCCCAAGCCTTCGTTTTTTACCCCCGGGGAGCTGGCCCAAATCATCAGGATCGCCGACCTCCTCATTCCGCGCACCGATACCCCGGGAGCCGTGGACGCCCAGGTCCCCGCCTATATCGATTACGTATGCTCGCGCAACCCGGCGCTGGCGGCGACAGTGCGGCAAGGGCTGACAAACGCTCCGGAGACGATCGATGTGGCCCTGCTGACGCGGCTCGAAGCGGAGCGCTCGCCATTCTTCACGGCAATGAAGAATCTCACTGCTGACGGCTTCTACACATCGCGCATCGGTCTGGTGGAAGAACTAGGATACAAGGGAAACTCGGTACTGGCGTCTTTCCCAATTTGCGAAATCCCTGAGCATTAGGACTTAGAGCAGGATGCGGCGGCCTGGCAGCGCCGCGGCAAGAATCGACTTGTATACTTGACTATGCCTTTTAAAACGAGACGAGGAGAACGATTATGAAATTGGCGGGAGCGGTAGTCCCCCTCACCCTGGCGGCCGCGGCTTGGGCCCAGGTCAACGTCGGCGCACAAAAGCCCGAGGCCACTGTACCTTTTCAGATGACCACGACCGCTACTTTTGGACTGCCCTGGCGTATCGCCTTCCTGCCCGATGGCCGCATGCTGGTCACCGAGAAGATCGGCCCCGTTTGGCTGGTTTCCCCCAAAGGCGAGAAAATCGCCGCTTTGGCCGGTACACCCGCGGTTTATTGGCAGGGCCAGAACGGCATGCTGGGAGTCTTCGTTTCGCCCCGGTTCGCCACCGATCAAAGTATCTATCTCACCTACATCGAGCCGGGCGATTATGGCGGAGGCCAGGCGTTGGGCCGCGGCAAGCTGATGACCGAACCCGTGCCCCGGCTGGTCGATTTTGAAGTCCTATGGCGGCAAATGCCCAGAGGCAAGGGCGGCCAGGCCGGAGGCCAGATTGCTTTCTCCCCCGATGGCCAGTATCTGTATATGACGGTCGGCGACCGCCAGCGCATGACTCCGGCTCAGGATCCGAACCAACCTGTCGGCAAGATCCTGCGCTTAACGCTGGACGGCAAACCGGCCCCCGGCAATCCAAATTCCGGTAAGACCGGCGCCGCCACCATTCCGTTAATCGATCCTCCTCGCGACACCGAAGCGGCCAAGACGGCGCCCACGGTCAGCAGCTATACCTTTCCCGGCCCCAACCTGACACCCGCGGAAACCTGGGCAAGCGGCTTCCGCGCGCCTTATGGCTTGGCATTCTCCCCTAGCGGTGAATTGTGGGAGGTGGAACACGGTCCGCGCGGGGGCGACGAGCTCAACCTGATCGAAAAAGGCAAGAACTATGGCTGGCCCGTGGTCTCATTTGGCAAGAACTATAACGAAGTCCCCATTCCGAGCCACGACAGCCGGCCCGAGTTTACCAAGCCGGTTCTCTACTGGGTGCCGGTAATCGCGCCGGGCAACCTGATGTTTTACCGCGGCAAAACGACGTTTCCGCAGTGGGACGGCAGCGGTTTTATCAGCGGCCTGGGAAGCAAAACGCTCAATCGCATCGTCTTCGATGGCAAAGGCGGAGCCAAGACCGCCGAGCGCTGGGATGTCGGCAAACGCATCCGCGATGTCGAACAAGCTCCCGATGGGTCGCTTTGGATGATCGAGGACGCCAATCCCGGCGCCCTGATTCATGTAACACCGAAGTAACATAGCTAATTACTACTCTTTTCTGTGGCGAGTACTGAATTTACTAGTGATAATGGCTGGGCTGAATATTTTCTGTGCTACGCTTGTTCACCTTCAGTGCAAGGAGAACAAAAACATGCTAATAAAACGATGTCTGGCGTTGGTGGCGCTGTTGCTGGCTCTGCCTGCCTTCGCCGCTAACATTTTGATTACGGAGTTCGACAACGGACCTACCGGTTATGCCGATGTGGAGAATTCCCTAGTCGCCGGAGGCCACACTGTAACCAGAGTGGATGCAACGGTTGGAGGCGCGGTCGCAGCGGCGCTAAGCGGCGGCACCTTCAGCCAAGTCTTCCTCTTCGATTTGACCGCCGCTCTATATTTGAACGCCGCCGACCTTACCGCGCTTTCGTCGTTCTGGAACGACCACAAAGGCCTCGTCATTGATACTCGTTCCTACGGGAATTACTACCAGGGCGCGAATACGTCGGAGGTTGCCTTGATTCAGAACGTGGCGACCAACCTGACGCTGTCCGGCGGCGGAGTCTGGGTGGGAACGGATCATGACCCAGCTTGGACCAATAACGGTAACGCGTTTCTCAATGCCATCGGCGTCAACCCTGTTACCGGCGTTTACAGCGATCCTGTGAACTATGCGGACCCGTCCTCCGTTCTCCTCAGCGGCGTAACACCAACCGACTTATGGGGCGGCGGGCAAAGCATTGGTCGCGCCCCGCTGGGCCTGCAGCCGAATGGCATTACCATGTACCTGCACTTCGGACACGTTTCGCCGAACGGCGACATTCTCCCCTACATCTCCGCGAGCTTTCCTCTCGCCGGTCCTCCGCCGATCGACCAGGTTCCGGAACCCGGATCTCTGGCTCTGATGGGCGTGGCTGTCGCCGCTGCTGCAATCTGGTGCAAGCGCCAGTCGTAGTTCGCAACAGTTTGGAATTGGGCCGGGTGGGAAACCGCCCGGCCTTTCGCTTTTAGCGCTTTACGTAAGGGAATCGCCGGAACAGGTAATCCACGATGGCCGGCCGTTGCTCCGCCGGCACCTTCGCACCCCAGCGTTCCATTTTTGCCACTTCCGCATCCCACTGCGCTTGCGAGAGCCGCTGATTGGCAATTGGCTCCTCGCCATGGCAGGAATGACAGGCCGCCTGGTAGGACGGCGGAATGGCAAAATCGCCTTGGATCATGCTCGATTGATCATTCTCCCTGCCCGCCGCCCTGCTATCTACGACGTTCCACTGGTATCCGCTGGGATTCCACTCCTGCGCGAAAGGCTGTGTTCGCCCCTTTGCGTCCCATGCGCGAGCCATCAGCAGGTAATAGCCTTCAGGCACTGTCCAGTCATAGGACCAGGTCACCCATCCGAAGGGTGTCTTCGGCGAAGTGATCTTCGCCGGCTGCCAGGTCCGGCCACGGTCGGCGGAAACCTCCACCCGGGCCACCGGAATTTCGCCGCTCCACGCCGCTCCCGCTACCTGCCGTCCGACGCTGGCAATCACCGACTTGATCTGAATCTCTTCGACCGGGCGCATCTCCTCTGGCGGGACCGGCTTGCCGGGCTCAACTCCTTTACCTGGATGACGATACCCGGTTTTCATAAAGAAACCGTCGAAGTCGTGGTCCAGCACCTCGATCTTCTGGATCCACTTCACCCAGGAGTCCCCGGCCCACCCCGGCACAATCAGCCGCAGCGGGAATCCGTGCGATACCGGCAGCGCCTCGCCGTTCATCTCGAACGCCAGAAGCGTATTAGGATCCATCGCCTTGTCCACGCGAACCGTACGCTGGAACTCCGGCTGCTTTCCCACCGGAACATCCGCTCCGTCAAACAGGACTTGCTTGCCTTCCGCCTGGATGCCCGCGCGTTTGAGCACATCGCGCAGCCGCACGCCGCGCCATTTCGCGTTTCCCACCCCGCCATGTCCCCATTGCAGACCAGGCATCGAAGGCTCATAAAAGCCCCGGCTGTTGCCCGCGCACTCCAGAACGGCCACCAACTCGACGGACGGCATCTTTTTCAGCTCGTCCATGGTGAATGTTAGAGGAGCGGCAACCCGTCCGGCGATATTCAGCTTCCACGAAGCCAGATCGACTTTTGGCGTGTAATGGTGGCTCCGGACAAAGAACCGGTCAACCGGCGTAATCCAGTCTTTGAAGCCCTCGAGAGGCATTTCGTAGTCTTCCGGATTTCGGGATAGCACTCGCATGTCGCCGCGCTTCGGCGTCTCCGCCGCTATGGCGGTCAGTCCGCCCAGCGCCATCAGCATGCGCCGCCGATTCATTTGTTCTGCGTCCAGTTCACGTCAAGATTCATGACGGCGCCATCGCGAACTTCAATGTTGCTTTCTTCGTTCCGAAAGCCTTCCTTGCGAAATTCCAACTTGTACTT
This sequence comes from uncultured Solibacteraceae bacterium, assembly GCA_964515165.1. Lineage (GTDB taxonomy): Bacteria > Acidobacteriota > Terriglobia > Bryobacterales > Bryobacteraceae > JAPKYZ01. Next base: position 53,048 of record CAZETQ010000035.1, read on the forward strand.
GCCCGCCGGCAGCGTCATCATCGTCGGAGTATGCGATGACCATTCCTTGCCGTTCACCAGGATCAAAGCTCCCGGCGGATTCGAACGCACCATCACCGTTCCGGTTCGGCGTTCCAGGGTGGTGCTGAGGCTCGATTGCTCGGGTACGCTCACGGTGCGAAATTGCGGCCGGTAACCATCGCGCTCAATCTTCAGAGAGTGCCGTCCTGTACCGAGCGTCAGCTTGCACGGCGTGCGGCAGGTGAAACCGGAGATGTCGTCGATCGTGACTGTGGCCTGGTCCGGATTGGTATCCACGCGGAAGGCGAACGCCTGAACCGGCGCCGGCGGAGCGTCCACATCGTCAGGCCCTTCCGATGCGTCTCGCTTCGGCTCCGGTTGGGGGGCCGGAGTGGTGGTTTCCGCTTTTTGTTCCGGCGGCGTTTCATCCTGTTCAAGCGCCGGACTGGGTTTACGCTCCAGCGCTTCCGCAGGAGGCGCCGATGCCGGTGGCTGCTGCGGGGGAGGGGGTGCGGGAGTTGGCCGCCCGTCCCGAGTCCCGAACCAGACAGCGCCCGCCACCACGGCCACTCCCAGCAAACCGAAAATCCAAGCCGATGCTTTCGTGCCGGAGCGCCGCTCGATGGCTGGCTCAGGAACCGGCAAAACACCGTGTTGAATCGTGATCTGCTCGGGCTTGGCGTGCGTTCGAACAATCGGCGTCCACTCCGGGGCAGCCTGCAGAACTGTGGTCAGCGCGGCGACAAACTGGCTGGCGTTCGGGTACCGCATCGCCGGATCCTTCGCCAGCGCCCGGTGAAACACCGCGTCCAATTCCGCGGGCAGCGACGAATTCGAAAGCTGAACCGCAGGCGGAGGATCGTTGCAAACCTTGTACACCACCGAAGCAAGGGAGTACCCGTTGAATGGCTTGGCGCCGGTCAGCAGTTCATAGGCGATCACCGCCAGCGAAAACTGGTCCGAGCGCCCCCCCACCGGCTTCGACTGCACCTGCTCCGGCGACATGTAGCTGGGGGTGCCCAGCATGTTGCCGCTCATCGTGGTCTCTTCGCTCACCACCTTGCCAATTCCGAAGTCTGCGATCTTCACCAGGCGGTTTTCGTGCAGCATCAGGTTCGCCGGCTTGATGTCCCGGTGCACCACCCCGCGCGAATGCGCATAGTCCAAGGCTTCGGCCGCCTGGCGCAGAATATCCAGAACCGTCGATTGGGAGAACGGCTGGCGGGCGGCAAGCAGATTCTCGAGCGTGGGTCCCTCGACGTACTCCATGCAGATGTACGCCGTGTCCCCTTCCTCGAAAATGTCGAACACCGTAACGATTCCCGGATGAGAAAGGCGCCCCGCCAGTTGAGCTTCCCGCCGCAGACGTTCCAGGTTGTTGGCGCGCTCTTCGGCCCGCGACGTCGTGGTCAGCCGGATCGTCTTGATCGCAATGGTTCGACCGATAGCAGGGTCATGCGCCCGGTAGACCACTCCCATGGCGCCGCGCCCCAATTCTGCCTGGATCTGGTATCGGCCAATCCGATCGACTTCGGTCATGGACTCTCTATCGATTATGCGCACGCAACGCGCCTCCCGCTACACTGAAGGTTCCCCCGCTGCGCCGAAATGCGCCGCGCATAACTGCATGTTCACTACTCTGTTTGGCACGGTTGAGGAGGAGCCTACCCTCCTAGACAAGCTGAAGGCTGGAATTCAGAAGACTCGTTCGGGCTTCGTCTCCGCTATTGAGGATGCCGTCTCCGGCAAAAAGGAGATCGACGCCGGCGTTCTGGAGGAGCTGGAGTATTCGCTGATCACCGCGGACATCGGGGTCCGCACGTCCGCGGAAATCCTGGAAGCCATCCGCGAACGAGCCGCCCGCCACGTCCTCTCCGACGCCGGAGAATTGAAACAGCTGATCCGGGAGCATCTGCTCCAGGTGTTGGAAGCCACGGAGCGTCCGGTTCCCGTTGTCGCCTCTCCTCCCGCCGTCGTGATGGTCGTCGGCGTCAACGGCGCCGGAAAAACCACGACGATCGGAAAATTGACAAACCGCTTTCAGCAGGAAGGACGCACCGTGCTGCTGGCCGCCGCCGACACCTTCCGGGCAGCTGCCATCGAGCAACTGGACGTCTGGGCGCAGCGCAATAACACCGACATCATCCGCCAGCAATCCGGAGCCGATCCCAGCGCCGTCGTATTCGACGCCGTGAAGGCAGCGAAAGCCCGGAAAGTCGACTACGTCATCGTCGATACCGCCGGCCGCCTGCACAACAAGGAAAATCTCATGGCGGAGCTGGAGAAAATGCGCCGCACCGTCCAAAAGATCGTCCCCGACGCTCCCCACGAAGTGCTGCTGGTCATTGACGCGACTACCGGCCAGAACGGCCTGGAACAGGCCCGAAAATTTACCGAAACTTCGGGAGTCACCGGAATCGTCATCACCAAGCTGGACGGCACGGCCAAGGGCGGTGTCGCCGTCGCCATCGCCCGCGAGTTGAACCTGCCCATCCGCTACATCGGTGTCGGCGAGAAAATCGACGATCTGCTGCCCTTTGAGCCGGAGAAGTTCGTTGCCAGCCTATTTGACTGAAGCCCTGGAACTGGCAAAACGCGGCGCGGGTCAGACATCTCCCAACCCCGCCGTCGGCGCCGTGATTGTTCGTGACGGCCAGGTGGTGGGCCGCGGCTTTCATCTCTATTCCACCCGGGATCACGCAGAGATCGTCGCACTTCGGGAAGCCGGAGACCAAGCGCGCGGAGCCACCCTCTACACCACGCTGGAGCCGTGTTCCCACACCGGACGCACCGGCCCGTGTGCCGACGCGCTCATCGCCGCGGGAATCCAAAAAGTCGTCGCGGCCATGGAAGATCCGAATCCACTGGTGAAAGGCTCTGGCTTTGCCAGGCTCCGCGCCGCCGGCATCGAAGTAGAAATCGATCATTCGACGACGCCAGCCGCCGAGCAACTCAATGAGCCGTTCATCCATGCGATGAAAACCGGACTACCGCTCGTGACGCTCAAGGCCGCCGTAACCCTGGACGGCAAGATCGCGGCGCCGGAGGACAACAACGGCTGGATCACCTCGGCCATCGCCCGCGCGCACGTGCAGACGCTCCGGCACTCCCACGATGCCATCCTCACCGGAATCGGAACCGTGCTTGCCGACGACTGCCATCTCACCGATCGCAGCGGCCTTCCGCGCAGCCGTCCCCTGCTCCGGATCGTCATGGATTCCCTGCTCCGCATTCCGCTGGAGTCGGCGATGGTGCGCGAGGCTCAGGATGATCTGCTGGTCGTCTGTACGTCCGCCGCCTCCGCGGAGCGTCGCAAAGCTCTTGAATTCCGCGGCGTCCGAGTGCTCGATCTAACCGGCGAGGACAGCCGCGCCAGTCTTCCGGCACTCGTTGAGTGGCTGGGGAAAGAACGTTACCTCTCGCTGATGATTGAAGCCGGCAGCAAGATCAACTGGACTGCTCTCGAAACCGGCGCGGCCGACAAGATTTACTTCTACTACGCGCCCAAGATTCTCGGCGGGCTCCAATCCCTCCCCGTCGCCGGAGGAGCGGGCCGCAAACGCCGCACCGATGCCATCGAATTCGACCGCGTCCAACTGCATCCGATCTCGCCGAATGAATTTGCGGTTGAGGCGTATTTGCGACGAACGTCGTAGGTCACCATCTGCCCAGCGCAGACCACAAAAAACGATGGTCCGCGCCACGAGCACCAGTGGGGGGCACTTTTGCCCGCGGCCATATGATGGCTCGCTACACTAG
>CAZETQ010000036.1:0-56601 GCA_964515165.1 uncultured Solibacteraceae bacterium
TTCCCCATCGTGCTGATGATCAGCCGGACGACGGCGAGAACGAAGATGCCGATTAACAGACCAATGACTGTACGGACCATATAGACACCAAGGGCGCCTCCCGACAGGAAGCGCCCCCTGACCAAACCTAACTATTTCTTCTTGGGCGCGCCCTTTTTGGAAGCCGGCGCGTTGGGATTCGAGTACTGCGTATCGACCTTACCGCCCATGGTTTGCAGCATTCCCTTGGCCGACTCCGCCATCGGGCCATCCGGCTTCAACTGCACATACTTCTCAAACGATTCTTTCGTGCCGGGAGGAAACGTCAGCGAACCGTCGGCGTTCGTCGTCGCTTTGCCCGTGAGGTAGATGCCGTACTGGTAGTGAGCATCGGCATAGTTCGGATCCGCCTCAATTGCTTTCTTGAAGGCTTCGCCCGCCGGCTCGTTCTGGCCGGTATTCACCAGAATGGCGCCCAGATTGTAATAATACTTGCCCGCGCCCGCCGGATCGAGAGCGGCGGCCTTGGCCAGCTCATCCTGCGACTCCTTGAACTTCTTCTGACGAGCCAGCATCAAGGCATAGTTGTTGTGCACGCTAGCATCGTCCGGCTTCAGTTCGATGACTTTCTTGTAGACCTCGTCGGCCTTGGCCATCGCTTTCTCGCTCTCCTCGCCGCGCGTTTCCTTGGACCAGTTGTCGTAGGCCGAGGCGAGATTGGACCACACCGCCAGCTGAGTCGCATCCAATTCGCTGGCCTTCGTCAGCTGTTCGACCGCGGTGGACCACTGCTTACCCTGCATTGCCGTCATTCCGGCGTTGAAGGCGTCATTCAACTCTTTGTTCTTCGCCATCTTCGCCTGCTGCTCTTTCATCTGCTTTTCGATGGCGGCGCGCTGCTCCGGTGACATGTCGCGCTTCTGCTCTTCGGTCAACTGGCCGGTCTGGGCGGCTTGCTGCATCGCCTTCTGGCGCGCCATGACTTCCTGCAGGTTGAAGTTCACAGGCAGGGGATCGCCCAACCGGGTCTTCACTCCCTTTACGTTGTCGATAACCTTCCCATCGACTTCGACGGAGATGTCATACGTCCCTAGGGGAAGACCGGCGTGGAAGTAATGACCCTTCTTGTCGGTTTTGACTTTGTAGTTGCCTTTAATATCGGTGCGGTCAATTTTGACGAGGGCACCCTGCAACCCCTTGCCATCCTCGCCCTTGACGTCGCCTTCGAGCGAAGATGTCTGAGCCATGACGCTAAATGCGCCAAACACCGCCAACAAAGCGGCCAAGCCGAATCGCCGAAACATGAACATGCCCTCCCTCACTACTCGGTCAGTCACTTTCAAAGTACTACAAGCTGCTCCCCCGCGCAGCGGCGCAGGGCTATAGAAACCGCAAATGCATTCACTGCATCCAATTAGACGCGACGACGATGCCAAACGGTAACGGTATAATAGGAAGCAATTGGTAACGGGGCAGTGAAACCGCTCATTCTAAGTCTGTTATCTGTGGCCAGCCTTGCGGCGCTGGAGAAATCCCTGCCCGAACGGCTGTACGCGACAACACAATACTCCCAAGTTCTCAGCACTTTACAGTCCAAGACCAGCAAGACTGCCAGTGACTGGATCCTGATGGGCAAGTCTCATTTCATGCTGGCAGACTACAAGAAGGCATCCGAGGCGTTTGAGAAAGCAGCCGCCTTACAGCCCATGGACAGCTCCATCTACTTGTGGCTGGGCCGCTCCTATGGACGTCGTGCCGAATCTGCCAACGTCTTCAGTGCGCCGGGTCTGGCTTCCAAAAGCCGGCAGCATTTTGAGAGAGCTGTTGAATTGGACGCCTCCAACGGGGAAGCCCTGAACGATCTGTTCGAATATTACCTGGAAGCTCCCGGATTTCTGGGCGGGGGCGAAGAGAAAGCACAGGCCCTCATTTCCAAAATTCGGGCGATCGATCCCGCGGAGGCCCATTTTGCCGCCGCCAAGCTCGCGGAGAGCCGGAAAGACTGGAACAAGGCGGAGCAGCAGTTAAGCCGGGCTTTTCAAGCGGCACCCGGTCAGATCGGCCGGGCGCTGGATCTGGCAAAGTTCCTGGCCAGACGCGGCAAGATTCCGGAAAGTGAGCTTGCGCTCAAGCAGGCCGAGAAAATCGATCCGAATTCGCCGCAACTTCTGTTCACGCGGGCTCAGATCTATATCGAGGGAAACCGGAACAAGAACGCCGCTCGCGAGTTGTTGGAGCGTTACTTGAAGAGCCAGCTTTCCCCCGATGATCCACCGCGCACGGAAGCAGAGCGCCTTCTTCGCGAAGCCGGCGGTGACTGATGAAGCTGGGAGAGGTTCTCCGCTCCAGCCTTCAGGCGCTTCGCGCCAATCGAGTTCGCACCTTCCTGACCGCTCTGGGCCTGGTCATCGGGAATGCCAGCGTCATCCTGGTCGTCACGATTTCCCTGACTAGCCGGGAGCATATCCTCGAGAAAATTCGCGGTCTGGGCTCGAACCTGATCTGGGGCTACTACGAGGCGGGCACTCAGGATTCCAGCCAGGCCAACGCCGACTTCGTCAAGATGGCGGACATGGAGGCGGTTCGCGAGCAGTTGGGTGATCGAGTCCTCGCCGCCACGGGCGTCATGAATATGACCGACCGCATGCTGATTGGCGGCCGTGAGGAAGATGTGGCGGTTGTCGGTTCGGACGATCAGTATCCGAAGGTCCGGAATTTTGTCGTGCTGGCCGGGCGGTTTATGGACCGCAACGAGGTGGCGTTGCGGCAAAAGGTCGCCATGCTGACCGAGAAGATGGCCTCCCGGCTTTTCGGCGGACAGGCGCAAGCCATCGGGCAGACCGTCAAGATCCAGGGACTGCAATTCACCGTCATCGGGACCTTTCGGGAGCGCTCGGAAACCTTCGGCCTGACCGAGTTGGGAGAGCGCACCATCCTGATTCCCGTGACCGTCATGCGCTATTTTGCGCCGGTCGAGCGGATCGATCCTTTTTACGTCCAGGCCCGCTCGTCGGACGATGTCGAGCCTCTGGCCAAGGCGGTCCGGACGGTCATCGAAAGCCGCCACCGCCAGGGCGCAAAGTATTACGTGGACAGTCTGGGCGGCATTCTCGAGACTGCAAACGCCATCAGCTTGATTCTCACCATCGTTCTGATTCTAATTTCGGCGATTGCCTTGATCATTTCGGGTATCGGCATTATGAACATCATGCTGGTGACCGTGACGGAGCGCACTCGGGAGATCGGTTTGCGCATGGCCGTTGGAGCTTCCAAGCGCGCGATTCAACTGCAATTCCTCACCGAGGCGATCCTCATCAGTTTGTCCGGCGGATTGATCGGAATTCTGGCGGGACTGGCTGTGCCGCTGGCGGCGCGAATTGCCCTGGACAACGAGCTGGACATCCGGATCTCCGGCTGGAGCGTGGCGATCGCCTTCGGCGTGTCATTCTTTATCGGCCTGATTTTCGGAATTCTTCCAGCCAACCGGGCCTCGCAGCTCAGTCCGACTGAAGCTCTCCGTTACGAATAGCCTGCTCGGCCGTTGATAGAATCGCGGTGGATCATGACGAACTCTACCGCTCGACGGGATTTCCTTACCGCGGCTACGGCAGCATTCACGACAAACCTCTTCACGGGCAACGTTCGCGGAGCGAACGATAAGGTTTCGGCGGCTTTCATCGGCACCGGCCGCATGGGCCTGGGGAATATCGCCAATGCGAAGAAGCAGGAGAATCTCGTCATCAGCGCGGTTTGCGATGTTTATGAGCCGAACCTGGAGAAAGCCGCCAAGGCCGCCGAAGGAGCAAAAACCATCAAGGATTTCCGGGAGATTCTCGCCGACAAATCCGTGGATGTCGTCTGCATTTCCACACCGGATCACTGGCACGCTTACATGACGGTGGAAGCGTGCAAAGCCGGCAAGGATGTCTATGTCGAAAAGCCCATCGGCGTGACGATCGATGAGGGTCAGAAGATGGTGGCGGCGGCGCGGAAGTACAAACGTGTCGTGCAGGCGGGTACGATGCAGCGCTCCGCCGTGCATTTTCAGAAAGCCGCTGAGATCGTGAAGAGCGGAGTGCTGGGCGACATCACGTTCGTGCGCTCCTGGAACGCCGGCCTGCAGGAACAGGCGGGCATCGGCAATCCTCCTGACGGTGAGCCGCCGAAGGATCTGGACTGGGATATGTGGCTGGGCCCGGCACCGAAACATACCTACAATCCCAACCGGTTCGGCGTCGATCCGAAAGCGTTCTCGCATTTCCGCTGGTTTTGGGACTACGCCGGAGGCATGATGACCGACTGGGGCGTCCACTGGCTGGACATCGTTCAAATGGCTTTCAACGAGCAGATGCCAACAACGGCGGCTGCGCTGGGCGGCAAGTTCTGGCTGAAGGACAATCGTGAGACTCCGGACACGATCCAGGTTACCTACGAGTACCCGGGGTTCGTGGCAACTTATGAAAATCGAGCCGGACACAGCCAGGTGATTCACGGATCCGGCGGCGGAATTTTATTCCAGGGCTCCAAGGCTACGCTGTTTGTGGATCGGTCGCGATATGCGATCATCCCCGAGAAGAATTCGAATGTCGAAGCTCTGGAAGTGAAAGCGACGGATTCCGGAAATGCCCGCCACTGGGCGAACTTTCTGGAGTGCGTCAAGACTCGCGAGAAACCGAACTCCGACATAGAGATTTGCCACAAGTCGTCATCGACATGCCACTTGGGAAACATCTCGCTGCGGTCCAAGCTTCGCGTGGATTACGATCCGGCGAAGGAACACATCGCCCAGGCCGACGCTCGCAAGTATTTTTCGCGGGAGCAGCGGAAGCCCTGGAAGATCACGGTGTAACGTATGTTCGAGCGGTATACGGAGTTTGGGCGGCAAGCCATCTTTTTCGCGCGGTTTGAGGCAAGCCAGTTTGGAGCAAACTCGATCGAACCGGAGCATCTGCTGCTGGGAATTTTGCGTCTTCCCGCCGCGGTAAATTTTCCCGGAATTTCTAACGGCAACTCGCGGTTTCGTGAATTAGTAGAGAGTTGTCATCCGCCTCGGGCTAAAGTATCCACTTCGGTGGACATGCCCCTGAGTCATAGTTCTAAACGGATTCTGGCCTATGGCTCGGAGGAAGCGGAGCGGTTGGGCCATCGCTACATCGACGAGTTGCATTTGCTTTTGGGCGTCCTGCGCGAGGACGATGGCGTAGCGGCTCATTTCCTGAAAGCGCAATCGATCAGCCTCGACGCATTGCGCGGCAGGCTTGCGGACCGCAAAGCCCTCGGCTGAGCAGCCTCCCAGGCAGTCCAGGCCAGCGCCGTTGAGCCCGTTAGACGTAGTCTGCGGGTTGGCTCTGGAGGAGGCGAGCAAACTAAACCAGCCCCTCGCTCCGCAGCATTTATTGCTCGGCCTTCTGCGCCATGCGGAGTCTCCCGCGGCGAAATTGCTGGTGGAAAGCGGACTTACCCTCGAAGTAGTCCGCGCGAAACTGGCATCTTCATAGATCCAGCCGCGCCGAGAGCACGCTGTCGCCCGGCTCCAACGAAACGTGAAATCCGAATTTCCGAATGATGTGCAGCATCTTTCCATTCTCGGAGTGCACATCGGCGCGGATGGTCGCGAGGCCTTCGCTTTTTGCGATGGAGATCAGCCGCCGCATCATGGCGGATCCCAGGCCCTTTCCTTGCGCCTTGTCGATGATCAGCATTCCCAGCTCGGCTTCCTTTTCCTGTGTTTTCCGAAGCCTCCCCACTCCCAGGATTTCTCCATTCACTTCCGCGACGAGCGCAATCTCGCGATCATAGTCGTTGAAACAAATCCGCGTCAGACGCTCATGCGCGACTCGCGTGCTGAGCTTCATGAATTGGAAGTACCGCAAATAAACCGAGTGGTCGGAAACTGACTCGTGAAACTTCACTATCAATGGCTCATCTTCGGGGCGAATCGGGCGAAATAGAACGCCGGTACCGTCCGCCGCCGTCGCGTGCTCGACATACTGTGACGGGTAAGGGCGAATAGCAGGTTTGGGAAGCGCAGTGCCGGCGGGATGCAGAACGACTCTGGCATCCAGCGCCAGCAGCCGATCCGCGGAAGCCAGCAGCGGATTGATATCGATCTCCGCGATCCGAGGCTGTTCCAGCACCAGACGCGAAAACCGAACCAGCAGCGACTCGAGCCCTGCCAGATCCACCGCTCTTCGGCCGCGCACTCCTTTCAGCGCTCTGAAAATCTTCGTGCGCTCCATCATGCGCCGGGCGAGCGTGGTCGTCAGCGGGGGCAAGGCGAGCGATCGATCCTCATAGACTTCGACGAGCGTCCCTCCGGACCCAACCAGCAGGACCGGCCCGAACTGGGGATCGACCGACGATCCGAGAATCAACTCGTAGCCATCGAGCTTCTCCATCTTCTGTACGTTCACTCCGCCGAAATCTGCCGCCGGAACTCCCGCGCGAATTTTCTCGAACGCCTCGCGAACCGCCGCGGCATCGCGCAGATTCAACTGCACGCCGCCGACGTCGGTCTTATGCGTGATCGTTTCGGAATGGAGTTTTAGCACCACGGGATAGCCGATCGAGTCTGCGGCGGTTACGGCATCCTCGGCACTCGCGGCGATCCGGGACGGTGTAACCGGCACTCCGTATGCGGCGAGGACTTCCTTGGATTCAAACTCGGTCAGAATCGTTCGATTCTTCGTCTGCGCGGCGTCGAGAATCGCCGCTGCCCGCGCGGGATCGACGGCGGTTCCCGTCTCGGCCAATGTTGGAGTCTCGTACAGCGCTCGCAGGTTTTCGGTAAACGACCACATGTGCTGGAACATCCGAGCCGCGGTGTCGGGATACGGAAATGTCGGAATTCCCGCCTGATCGAGAATGCGTTCGCCTTCCTCCACTTGCGGGCCGCCCATCCAGCTGGCAAGAACCGGCTTGCCGATCTTGGCGTAAGCCTTCATCGATGTGGCAATCGCCGTGGGGTCTGTCATCGCTTGCGGCGTCAGAATGACCAGCATTCCGTCGCTTCCGGAATCTTTCGCCGCCACCTCAAGAGATTTCGCATACCGCTCCGGCGTGGCGTCGCCGATGATATCGATGGGATTGCCGTGACTCCAGGAGGACGGCAGGATCTGATTTAACGCGTCGATGGTTTCCGGCTCCAACTCCGCCAGCGTGCCTTCGTTCAGGATCAGGGCATCGGTTGCCAGCACCGCCGGTCCGCCCGCATTCGTCAGGATTGTCAGTTTCGGACCGGAAGGCCGCGGCTGCTTGGCCAGAACTTCCGCCATGTAGAAGAGATCGGCGATGGAGTTGACCCGCAGCACGCCGCAGCGGCGAAACGCGGCTTCGAGAACGGCATCCGATCCGGTCATGGACCCGGTATGCGATGCCGCGGCCTTGCCGCCCTGAGCGGTTCGCCCGGCCTTGATCACGATGATGGGCTTGGTCAAGGCGACTTCGCGCGCCGCGGAAAGGAAGCTCCGCGCGTCGCCGATCGTCTCCATGTAGATGAGGATGGCCTTGGTTTTTGGATCCTGGCCCAGATAGTCGATCATGTCGCCCCAACCGACGTCGAGCATCGAGCCCATGGAGATGAAAGCGGAGAACCCGACCATCGCCCGAAAGCTCCAATCGAGCACCGCGGTACACATCGCGCCGGACTGCGAAATGAAGCCGACATTGCCGGGGCGCGCCATCGCCTGCGCGAAGGTTGCGTTGACTCCTGTCGGCGGCGACATCACCCCCAGGCAGTTGGGGCCGATAATCCGGATCCGGGCCGCCTGTGCTTCCGCCAGAAGCTGCTTCTCCAGTTCGACACCCGCGGGGCCTGTTTCTTTGAAGCCCGCGGAGATCACGATGGCCGCGCGAACTCCCTTCTCGCCACACTCCCGGACGATCGCCGGAATGGTGGGCGCGGGAGTGATGATCACCGCCAGATCGACGGCATCCGGAATGTCCTTGACGCTGGCGTAGGCCGGAACCCCCAGCACCTGGGGACTCTTCATATTGACCGGAATCACCTTGCCGCCGAAGTCGCTGGCGCGCAGATTGGAAAACGTCGCCAGCCCTACGCTGCCCACCCTTTCGGTCGCGCCGATCACCGCGATGTTGCGCGGCGCGAAAAACGCATCCAGCGGATGACGCTCAAAGAGCATCACGCTATGGGGCATGAATCCTCCTGGAGCTTTCTATTCTCGCAAGAGGCGCTGGATGCAAAATGAACTGAGGCTTATGCGAATCGCTCTTGCTGCCGACCATGCCGGTTTTCCACTGAAACAGGAGCTGGCGGAATACCTTCGGAACGCCGGCCACGAGGTAGTGGATCTGGGGACGGACTCAACGGCCCCGGTCGATTATCCCGATTTTGCCGAGAAGATCGGGCACGCCATCCTCGACGGAACTGCGGAGCGCGGCATCCTGATCTGCGGCAGCGGCGTGGGAGCCTCGGTTGCCGCCAACAAGCTGCGAGGCATTCGAGCGGCAGTCTGCCATGACACCTACTCCGCCCACCAAGGGGTAGAGCACGACAATATGAACGTGATTGTCTTCGGATCTCGCGTGATTGCCAGTCATCTCGCTGAGGATCTGGTGGACGCTTTTCTTCGCGCGAACTTCACCAACGAAGAGCGTCACGTCCGGCGGCTGGCGAAGATCGAGAGGCTGGAAAGAGAGTCCTCAGGCGGTGGCAGTTGACAGGCGTGGCAGGTTCCGCCGCTTCCGGTACTGCTGGTAGAACCATAGGCCGAACACGAATGCCCAAGCACCCGCGGTGCCGATTCGCAGCAGCGCCGCTTCCTTCCCTCCATCGAACGTCAGTCTCACCGTGCAGGAACCTTCGCAGCCGGGACGAATCACAAGTAACCCCATGCCGTCCGGTTCGACCGGCAGCGGCCCGTGAATCCCGGCGGCCCGCCAGCCGAAGTGATAGGGCATCTGCACGGAAAGAACAGTGCCTGCAGGCTGAACTCCATCGATGATTGCAGTCCGTGTATCCAACCAACGAAATTTCGCCGCAGCGCGAGCGGGATCGGAGACGGCGCGGACATATTTTTCGAGCGGCTCCACGTCGACGCCATGCTGTGGAGCCCGCGGAATCACCTCCGCAGGTGCAACCCAATGCGCCAGGGAATGGGGACGGTCATGAACTTCGTAGATCGTATCCTTGCCGTCGCTCCAGATCTTTCGCAAGATCCCCTCAAATTTGTCCGGATGCCGGATGCCGAAGGTTTCGTCGCTGTTCGGATAGGGCATAGCCGCGTAGCGAACGCCCAGGGCAATCAGCCAGGTACGGGAGATCTCCGCTGCGCGGTCTCCCGCTCCATCGTCGGAGCCCATGATGTAGTTTGCAAACCGCGCGCCCTGGAACAGGACGTTCTGATCGCAGCAACCGCTCAACTGGGGCGTATCGGTGAAGGAATTCATCCAGAACGCCACCGAGCCCGGCGCGTAGACCCGTTCGCCGTCCGCATTCCGATCGAACCATTCCGCCACCGTGAACTCGCTGCGGTTGTCCATCCGTCCACGCTCCAACAGTTTTCGGGAGTAATAGTGGTAGTTGTCGAATTGCCAGATTGCGGCAACCGCCAGGATGCAAATCGCCGCATGCCGCCACAGTCCCACGGGAAGGGAACGGAAAACCCAGGCGAGCCCGCAGGCCGTCAGGATCACCAGGGGAATCTCCATCGTGAGATGAAAGCGCAACGGTTGATTCATCACGCGATAATCCAGCCAGTAGTAGCCCAATACCACCGCCGCCACCGGCAGGAAGAAGATTACCGAAAATCGAATCAACGAGCTCCGGACCGTGCGGGACAGGATCCAGGAAACGGCCAGCACCGCCGCGGCGATCGACAGGTGCACCAGGCCCTTGCCTGCCAACTGCTCGCGGGAATCCATCAGCTGGGTATTTCGAAACGTGTGCAGCAGGCCCGACGGAGGCACGAACATCGCCACCAGGGCATAGCCCGTCAAGCCCACGGCAAAGACGGTCAGTGCGCGGCGCGGCCATTGCCGAAGCGTGCCCGTGAGAATATACGCGATCAGAGCCATCGCCAGGCTGATCGTCGCCGGGATGTTGGTCAGAACCACGGCAATCGTCGAGAGAGACGCCGCAATCCAGCGGGCCGGCGTTCCCTTTTCCAGCACTCGATCGATAGCGAGCAGAGCGAGCGGCAGGAAGGTCAGTCCGAAGACATGCGGGCTGTCTCCATAAGCCGCGGCGGTGTGCAATCGGCGAGCGCCGAAATACGTACCGATGTCGTGAGCGATCTGCCAGACAAGAACCAGCGACGGCGACCACAGCGAGTAAAGAATCCCGCTGAAGAAGGCAATGTCTCTGCGCCGGCCCAGCCGCAGAACAAAAAGGTAGAGCGTGACCGGTCCGAAGGCATAGCCGATGGCAAAGACGAAGTGGAAGGCGCGCGGGATGCTCCATCCGCTGATCCAGGAAGTGAAGGCGGTCAGGTAGTGCAGCAGAGGCTGGTAGGTGTATTCGAAGGGCATGCCCGTCGACCACAGCGGATCCCAACCCGGATTTTGCCAATGCTCCTGGATATATCGCGCGATCGCAAAAAATATCGGTTCGATCGAGCCGTAATGGGCCAGGTATTCGGTGTAGAGAAGCCGCCCGGCGACCACCAGATTGAGAACCAGCAGGCCGCAGCAGATCAGCAAATCCGCCCAGACTCTCGGGTTCAAACGCGGTCGCGAGCCGACGGGGACCATTCGACGGTTCAATGCCCGGCGGAACACCTGTGGATTCGAAATTGCAATAAATTCCAATTCCCGTTCATTCGGGACGAATCAGATGGAATCACTCTCGGTCAATAATACCCAAAAGGTGATCCAAACACTGGAAATTCGCATCCTGGAGAAGCCCGATTGCGGTTTGGGCTTCGAAGTTCCGCTGCGCAGATTCCTGGCGGGACGATGCGCAGCGTGAAGTTTCTCATCAAAAAGCACTTCTGGAAACGGCTGGGACGAGCCTTTGTCGAGGCCACCAACGACGGCTGCCTGGGCTGCGCAAAAGGGGCGGCGTACTCGGCGCTGCTTTCGATTGTCCCCGCGCTTTCGACTCTGGCGGCCGTGATGTCGCAGGTGAAGGCTCAGGCAGTTTCGGAGAAAGTAGCGGAGCTGCTCTTCGGAGTCGCGCCCCCCGGTACGGAGGATCTGCTGCGCTTTGCCATTACTGTGCGAGGCCAGCGGCCGGCATACCTGTTGATCGGCGCCGTGTTGCTGAGCCTGATTGGAGCGTCCGGCGTCGTCCTCAGCCTGGTGGACGGGTTCCAGTTCGCCTACCGTGTGCGGAATCGACGAAATTTTTGGCAGCAGCGCGGGATCGCGATGCTGCTGGTTCTCGTGATGGCGACACCGGCGCTGTGTGCCGCGGTCCTGATCGTGTACTTCAAGAGCGCCCTGATCTACATTCCGGCGGTCTTCGCCGTCGGCGTCAGCACTCTGCTGCTCTACCGTTTCGGTCCGGACCTCCCGCCGGACCTTCGGCAGGCCCCGATCTGGCCCGGGGCGATTGTGGCGACTTCGATCTGGATGGTTGCCACAGTAGCGTTTGTCTGGTATCTGCGCAACTTGGCCAACTACAACGTGGTTTACGGTTCCATCGGAGCCGTGGTCGCGCTGTTGGTGTGGCTGTATCTACTTGCCGCCAGTACACTTATTGGCTGCGAATACAACGCCGAACGAATGCGCGAAGACTTGCGCCCCGCCTGATTTTCACCCTGTCTTCGCGGGACGGCGGCACACGGGATAATAAAACCGTATGCCGTTTCAGCTGGCTGGAACTTATCAGCCGCGGGGCGATCAAGCCAACGCGATCGATCAGTTGGTGGAAGGAATCCAGGCCGGAGAGCAACACCAGGTCCTGCTGGGCGTGACCGGTTCCGGAAAAACTTTCACGATGGCGAAAGTCATCGAGCGGCTGGAGCGTCCAGCGTTAATTCTAGCCCACAACAAGACTTTAGCGGCGCAACTTTTTCACGAATTTCACTCTTTCTTCCCTGCGAGCGCCGTCGAGTATTTTGTCAGTTACTACGACTATTACCAGCCGGAGGCGTATGTCCCGGCGGGCGATATTTACATTGAAAAAGAATCAACCATCAACGATGAGCTGGACAAGCTGCGGCTTTCGGCCACGCGGAGTCTCTTCGAGCGGAGAGACTGCATCATCGTGGCCAGCGTCAGCTGCATCTATGGTCTCGGCTCGCCGGAGTCGTACTACGGAATGGTGATGGTGCTGGAAAAAGGACAAAAGATCACCCGCCAGGAAATCACCGGCAAGCTGGTCGAGATTCTATACGAACGCAGCGACTCCGACTTCCGCAGGGGCACGTTTCGGGTCCGCGGCGATGTCATCGAGGTGTTCCCCACATATGACGACTGGGCATACCGGATTGAAATGTGGGGGGACGAGATCGAATCGCTTTCGCAGATCGATCCGCTGCTGGGCCAGGTGCGCCAGACTTATCCGCGTGTCTCGATCTACCCCAAAACGCACTACGTATCTACGCCGGTCACCCGGGAACGGGCTATGAAGACTATCGAAGAGGAATTAATCCTCTGGCATGCGGACCTGGAACGGCAGGGAAAACTCATTGAGGCTCAGCGTCTGTGGCAGCGCACAATGTTTGATCTTGAGATGATCAAGCAAATCGGTTATTGTCATGGCATCGAGAACTACTCTCGACATTTCTCCGGCCGCCTGCCCGGTGAAGCGCCTCCCACGCTGCTGGACTACTTGCCCCAGGATGCCCTGATTTTTCTGGACGAGAGTCACCAGACTGTTCCGCAAATCCAAGGCATGTATCATGGGGACCGATCCCGGAAGGAGACTCTCGTGAAGTACGGTTTCCGGTTGCCGAGCGCGCTCGATAATCGGCCGTTGACATTCGAAGAGTTTCAGAACCGCGTGGGTCAGGCTGTCTACGTTTCCGCCACTCCGGCGGCCTATGAGTTGACGAAATCGGAAGGGGTAGTCGTCGAACAGATTATTCGTCCCACCGGATTGGTCGATCCCGAGATCGAAGTGAGGCCGATCAAGGGACAAGTTGATGACTTGTTGAACCAGATTCGCCTGCGCGCCGAGCGGAACGAGCGTGTACTGGTAACCACTCTGACGAAGCGCATGGCGGAGGATTTGGCTGAGTACTATTCCGAGGTCGGCGTGAAATGCCGCTACCTGCACAGTGAAGTATCGACGCTGGACCGGATCAAGACGCTTCGCGATTTGCGCAAAGGGGATTACGATGTCCTGATCGGGGTCAATCTGCTGCGGGAAGGGTTGGACCTTCCGGAAGTCTCGCTGGTCGCCATTCTGGACGCTGATAAAGAAGGATTTTTGCGATCGGAAGGCTCGTTGATTCAGACGATCGGGAGGGCGGCGCGCAATCTCAATGGGCGCGCGATTCTTTACGCCGATGTCGTCACAGGCAGCATGAGGCGTGCGATCAGCGAGACGAACCGGCGGCGCCAGATCCAGCAGGAATACAACGAGGCGAACGGAATCATTCCACAGTCGATTCTGAAGCCGATCGATATGAGTCTGGTTGCCGTCGCTGAGGCGGACTATGTAACAGTTCCGCTGGAACCTGCCGATGAGGTAGAGGAGATGCCGCCGGCCAAACGCGCCCAGTACCTGGACGAACTGGAGAAGCGGATGAAAGAGGCGGCCAAACGGTTTGAGTTTGAGAAGGCGGCCCAGATTCGGGACCGTATCAAGAGCTTGAGAGGGCGCGGTTTGTATGCAGATACCTCCGACGGAACAGCAATCGGAGCAACGGAAGCCACGAACAGCGGTGTCGGCCGGGGCGATCAAGACACAGCCGATCGCACTCCTGTGCGCGGGGGGAATTAGCCAGTCCTGGATTGCCAAGCTGCCGCGGTTGATTCAAAAACTGGGCCCTGTTAAGGCCCCGACTGTCGGCGTGGCCCGGCGAATCGTAAACATCCTCCGCCAGGGGTGGCCGGTGGAACAAATCGAGGAATTTCAGAACGCATCCTGGATTTTCGTCGCTGTTCCCGACGAAGTCTTACCCTCCACTTTGGAAGAACTCGCCGGCGCCAATCTTTCCTGGAAGGGCAAGACGCTGGTGATCCTGGATACGGAGATGGATTCTCAGGACCTGAGCGTCTTCATTCTCCGGCAGGCCGCGGTGGCCACGGTGAATCTCCTGGATATCTACAGCGATCTGCGGCTGGTCATTCAATCCGACCCCCGCACGGCGAAAGCGATCCGCAAGTTCGCCGAAGGATCCCGGCTGCTGGAACTGCCGCCCGGAGCCAAAGGAGCGTTCCTGGCCGGGCTCACCCTGGCCAGCAGCATCGCCATGCCGATCCTGGCGGCGTGCGTCGAGTCGTTGACGAATGCGGGATTCACGTCCTCTCAGGCCGCCAGTATCGCCGAGCATTCGCTCAGCCGGACGCGGCGGGCCTTTCATAAAGCAGGACGAAAAGGCTGGCAGGGACCGCTGGCCCGGGGAGACATGCGGGCGGTTCGCCGTCAGTGGGAGAGCCTGCGCCGGAAGGATTCCCATTTAGCTGATTATTTTCTGGAATCTGCTACGCAGTCGCTGGAGTACTTCCGCCAGGATCCGCGCTGCGTCTCGGAACTGGAAGATCTGCCGCGCCGGAATCCTCGTCAGCGTTCAATCCTCGCTCCGGCGTCGGGTGACTGTTAGCGCGTCTCGTTTTTGGCGGACAGGCCTACCCGCCGCCCACAAACTGAACCACTTCCACCTTGGCGCCGTTCCGGACGCGGGTGCCGCTCCAGTCCCGTTTCCGGACAATCTGACGATCGATTTCGACGGCGATGCGCGTCTCGTCGATCTGAAGGTGCTGAAGAAGGCGGTCGACCGTCAAGTCTTCGGGGACTCGTTTTCGCTCGCCGTTGAGAAGGATTTCAATCGATTCTGCCGCTAAATCCGCCATAGTTTGCCGCCGCGTGCCGGGAATGCCGTTTGACACTTCATTTTCCACGTCCTTATAGTGGATATTCAAGGGTAAGCCCCCTTCCAGCAAAATGCCCAGTTCCCAAACCGAGGTCTATTTTCCGGTCCTGCTCCAGATTCTGCTTGCGTCGCTTGTCGGAGGCGCTCTGGTGACCTTGGGCGTTGTCCTTGGCCACCGCGTGAAGAACCGGGTGAAGGATTCGCCGTATGAGTGCGGAGTGCAACCGATCGGAACGGCGCGCGAACGCTTTAGCGTCAAGTTTTACTTGGTTGCTATGTTGTTCATTTTATTTGACATCGAAGCGATTTTCCTGTTTCCGTGGGCCGTTGTTTACCGCGAGCTGAAAATGTTTGCCTTTGTGGAAATGCTGTTGTTTGTGTGTCTGGTACTGGCGGGATTTTTCTACATGTGGAAAAAAGGTGTGCTGAATTGGGCAGCGGAAGATGCTCCGGCCCGGCCTAAGGATCCGGTTGTCACCCCGGCGGCCGCTTATTCGCTGACTGAGAAGCGCTAAAGATGATCGCCGAAACTTTGCAAGACAACGCTCATATTGCGGCTTTAACCTCGGAACTCGGCGAGGCGGTCCTGGACGCAGCGGAACCGTTTGGGGAAATTACCATCTCGATCGCTCCGGAGAAAATCGTCGATGCCTGCCGGGTGCTGAAGGCGCGAGGATTTAACCGGATCAGCGCAATCACCGCGGTAGATTGGCAAACCAGGGAACCGCGATTCGACGTCATTTATCACCTTCACGCGCTGCCGCTTTCACCCCAGGGCGGAGGACATGAGCGGCTCCGGCTGCGGGCCGGTGTGGGGGGCGGGTTTCCGGAAATCGATTCGGCAACCGCCGTTTGGGCTGGCGCCGACTGGTACGAGCGCGAAGTTTTCGACATGTACGGGATTGTTTTCCGGAATCATCCGAACCTTACCCGTATCCTGATGCCCGACAACTGGGAAGGCTATCCGTTGCGCAAGGATTATCCGATCCACGGCTACAAATACAGTTACGCGGAGGAAAAATAGCATGGCCGATACTGCCGTCATCCCCGCCGCCGAATCTGTTGAATCGAAAAGACGAGTGATGACCCTCAACATGGGTCCCCAGCATCCGTCGACACACGGCGTGCTACGAGTTTTGCTGGAGTTGGACGGCGAAACCATCGTCTCGGCGAAGACCGACATCGGTTACCTTCATACCGGCATTGAAAAGGAGATGGAGGTCAAGACGTGGCAGCAGGCTGTGCCGCTGACCGACCGCGTCGACTATCTCTCCAATCTCGCCAACAATCTCTGCTACGCGCTGGCTGTCGAGAAGCTTCTCCAGATCGAAATTCCGGCCAAGGCGCAATGGAGCCGCGTGATGATGTGCGAGTTGTCGCGCATTCAATCGCATCTGGTCTGGCTGGGTACCCACGCGCTGGATATTGGCGCGATGAGCGTTTTTTTCTATTGCTTCCGGGAACGCGAAGAGGTGCTGAAGCTGCTGGAGATGTTCTCCGGGCAGCGGATGATGACCAGCTACATCCGCATCGGCGGTCTGGCCCTGGATCATCCGCGCGGCTGGGAAAAGGCGGTGAAGCGCTTCCTGGACGATTTTCCTTCGAAGGTCGATCAGTATCAAAACCTTCTGAATAACAATCCCATCTGGAAGCAGCGGACCATCGGGGTGGGTGGCCTGGCGCTGGATAAACTGGTGGAGTTGGGCGTGACGGGGCCGATGATTCGAGCTGCCGGCGTTCCCTGGGACATTCGCAAAACCGAGCCCTACTCCAGTTACGAGAAGTTCAACTTCAAGGTCCCTGTCTATACCGGCAATGATGTGTACGACCGGTATCGGGTCCGGATGGATGAACTGCGGGAGTCTTGCAGCATCGCCCAGCAGGCGCTGGCCGGAATGCCGGAAGGCGACTTCCAGGCAAATGCTCCCAAGGTGGTCTTGCCCGACCGTGAAAAGATGAAGACCCAGATGGAGGCTCTCATCTACCACTTCAAGATCGTTACCGAAGGTTTCTCGGTTCCGGCCGGCGAGGTGTACCAGCCCGTCGAGTCTCCCCGGGGCGAGATTGCCTACTATGTCGTTTCGGATGGCGGCAACAAGCCTTATCGCGTTCATATGCGTACTCCGAGCTTCGGTAATCTCCAGGCTCTGGAAGCGTTCTTCGACAGGAAGCTCATCGCCGACTCCATCGCCACGCTGGGTTCCATGGACTTCGTACTCGGAGATACGGATCGCTGATGACTTTTTCGCCTGCCCTCGAAGAAAGATTTGCCAAATTAATTGCCAGCTACCCGGAAGGACGGACGCGGTCTGCCGTGATTCCGATGCTTCTCTATGCGCAGGATGAAGTGGGCGCGGTGACGCCGGAGGTGGTGCAGGAAGTAGCAAAGCGCTGCAAGGTCCCCGAGATCCAGGTCGAGGAAGTGATCGGCTACTACTCGATGCTGCACCGCAAGCCTCTCGGGAAGTATCACGTGCAGGTTTGCACGAACATCTCCTGTCTGCTGGTAGGCGGCATGGAGCTGTACGAGCATACGTGCAAAAAGCTCGGCATCGGGCATAAGGAAGTCACTCCGGACGGGCAGTTCTCGCTCGAGGAAGTCGAGTGTATGGGCGCCTGCTCCTGGGCGCCGGCGGTCGAGGTCAACTACGACTTTCATCACCATGTAACTCCCGAGAGACTCGATCAATTGATTGACGCTCTCAAGAAGGTTCAGTAACGTCATGCTCTTCAACGAACCGCATCCTCTCGAAGTCAGGGTCCTGACGAAGCGCATGCATGAGCCGGGTTACAACGGCTCCATCGAAGCGTATCTGCAGTATGGCGGCTACAAGCAGTTTCTGAAAGCCGTCGAAATGACGCCGGAGCAGATTATCGAGGAAGTCAAAGTCTCGAATCTGCGGGGACGCGGCGGCGCTGGTTTTCCGACGGGAATGAAGTGGGGTTTTGTGCCCCGGCAGTCACCCAAGCCGAAATACATCGTCGTCAATGGCGACGAGTCGGAGCCGGGCACCTGCAAGGACCGCGTTCTGATTCAGAACGATCCCCACTTGCTGATCGAAGGCTGCCTGATTGCCGCCAAAGTCGTCGGCGCGCAGCGCGGCTACGTCTACATTCGGGGCGAGTATCGCTACTTGATCGACATCATGGAGCGGGCCATCGGCGAGGCGTACCGTGAAGGATGGCTGGGCGAAAACATTAAAGGAACGGGCGTTACGTTTGATCTGCGCGCGCACACCGGGGCCGGAGCATACGAGTGCGGCGAAGAATCGGCGCTGCTGGAGTCTCTGGAAGGCAAGCGCGGCAACCCGCGCATCCGCCCGCCGTTTCCCGCAGTTGCCGGTCTGTACCAGAGTCCCACCATTCTGAATAACGTCGAAACCTACGCAGCGGTTCCCGGAATTCTGGAGATGGGTGGCAAAGCCTGGGCTGACCTGGGAGTTCCGAAAGCCGGCGGCACGAAGCTGACCTGCCTGACGGGCCATTTCAATAAGCCCGGCGTGTATGAATTGCCGCTTGGCTTCTCCGTCGAGAAGATGATCAACGAGGTCGGCGGCGGCGTTCGCGGCGGCCGCAAAATGAAGGCGTTCATCCCTGGCGGATCCTCCTGTCCTGTGCTGACGGGCGATGAAGCTTGGCCGCTGACGATGGATTACGACTCCATGGCGAAGGCCGGCACGATGCTCGGATCGGGCGGCGTGGTGCTGATGGACGAGACCACCGACATGGTGAAAGCGGCGCTCCGGATCATGCACTTCTACGCGCACGAGTCCTGCGGCTGGTGCATTCCCTGCCGCGAAGGAACGGCTTGGCTGAAGAAGCTGCTGCACCGGTTGAACGAAGGCGACGCCAAGGAAACCGATATCGACTTGGTCGGCAATCTCGCGCAAAACATGCTGGGCCGGACGTTTTGTCCGCTAGGCGACGCCGCGGCGCTGCCTACCATTTCGATCGTTAAGAAGTTCCGCCACGAGTTTGAGGCGAAAATCGCCCACCACGCCGCTACCGCGGTTTCCTCTCCTGAACAGCTGGTGGCCATCGGATAACGAAAATGTCTGCGACTGAAGTCAAGACTGTCACACTTTCGATCAACGGCCAGCAGGTCACCGCGCCTGAAGGCACGCTGCTGATCGAAGTTTGTAAGGAGCGGGGAACGGAAGTTCCCGCTTTCTGCTACTACGAAGGATTCTCGCTCCAGGCGGCATGCCGCATGTGCCTGGTCGAGATCGAGAAGTTTCCCAAACTGCAGGCGGCCTGCACGATTCCCGTTGCCGAAGGCATGGTCGTTAAGACCGAGTCTCCCAACGTCGTGGCGGCACGGAAGGACATGCTGGAGTTCCTGCTCTCCAACCATCCGCTGGATTGTCCGGTATGCGACAAGGGCGGTGAGTGCGAGCTGCAGGACATGACGTTCCGGTACGGCGCCGGTGAATCGCGCTTTAACGAGATCAAGGTTCACACGCCGGAGAAGCAGTTTTCTCCCCTCGTGTATTTCGACGCGCCGCGGTGCATTCTTTGTTATCGCTGCGTTCGAGTTTGTGACGAGGGATTGGGCGCCGAAGCGTTAGGGGTTCAGTATCGCGGCGTTGTTTCCGAGATCATTCCCAATGAAGGCGATCATCTGAATTGCGACGAATGCGGCATGTGCATCGACATCTGCCCGGTCGGCGCCTTGACCAGCGGTCCGTATCGCTACAAGACGCGTCCCTGGGAAATGAATCACGTCGGAACCATTTGTGCCCACTGCTCCGGCGGATGCAAGACCACCCTCGGCGTGCGCAACGACGAGATCATCCGGGCGAACAATCGCGACCGCTCCGGGATCAACGATGAATTTCTGTGCATCAAGGCCCGGTTCGGTTGGGATTTCAACGATCATCCGGAGCGGCTGACCTCACCAAAGGTTCGAAAAGACGGCCAACTGGTCGACGTTCCCTGGTCGGAGGCGCTGAAGGTCGTCGCCGGCAAATTCAAGGAAGTTCTGGCTGCGAGTGGAAAGTTCGGCGTGATCGGATCGAACCACACGACGAACGAAGAGAATTATTTCCTGCAGAAGTTCGCCCGCCAGGGCCTGGGCACTCCCCATATCGATCATCACCGGACGGGCGATGTGGCGGCGTTGATCGACGCTCTGTCGGGCCGGACGGACGCGCTGGCGATGGCGGGCGATTTGTATACCACCAAGGCCGCACTGGTAGTCGGAAGCGACTTGGCGCAGCAGCATCCGTTTTTCGCCTATCACCTGCGAGCCAACTATCGCCATCATGGCGGCCGTGTCTACACTGCGACCCCCGGTCCGGTTCGCGAAGACAAGATTTCCGTGGGAGCGGTTCGCTATTCGGGCGACGCGGTGTTCCCGGCGCTGGACGAGCTGCGAGACAAGCTGAAGGCCGAGCCGGAGCTGGTGATTCTCTTCGGCGATGCCGTCAAGGGCGAAGGGGTCCGGAAACTCGTGGAGTTCGGCGATTCGCTGGGGATTCCGGTGAAGTACATCGCGCTGGTCGACTACTCGAACTCGCGCGGAGCGGCGGATATGGGCTTACTGCCCCATCTGGGACCCGGCTATCATGCCGCGCCGACGACGGGAATGCCGCTGCCGGAAATTCTCTCCGACCCGAGCCTGGATGTGCTGTGGGTGGTTGGCGCGAATCCGCTGGCTCTCCGGCAACTGGCGTCTGAAAACGCCTTTGTCGTTGTTCAGGAAATGTTCCTGACGGAGACGGCCCAGCGCGCCGACGTGATCTTCCCCGCCTCGTCCACTTACGAGAAGTCGGGTACGTTCACCAACACGGCGGGCCAGGTGCAAAGACTGAAGCCAGCCGTCCGCACGATGGGCACCAAGCCGGACCTGGAAATCATGGGTCTGCTGACCCGCGAAATGGGCCTGAACCTCGGCATCTGGACGAACGAAGCGGTCTTTGAGGAGATCCGCCAATCGGTGCGCGGATATAATCTACCTTTGCCGGTAATCCAAACGGGAGGCGCGGCGCAGTCGCAACCGCTCAATGGCCGTGTCCTTCTCGACTCCCGGCCGGATCTGGTCGTTTCGGCGGGAGATACGCTGTTTACCTCGGGCACGCTGGGCCGCTATTCCAAGAACATGACCGGCGTGATGGAATTCCCGGGGGCGCTCTACAAGTCGTGAGTCATTTTCGGACATGAATCCTTTTATCGTCTTGACATTGGTCAAGGCCGGATTGATCGCCTTCGTGCTGGTCACCGTGCTGGCGTACCTGGTTTGGGTGGAGCGCAAGGTGCTGGCGCACATCCAGCTGCGAGTCGGTCCCAATCGCGTGGGGCCGCATGGCCTGCTGCAGCCTCTTTCCGACCTCATCAAGCTGCTGTTCAAGGAAGGCGTGGTCCCTTCGCACGTGAACAAGCCTATCTATCTCATGGCCCCGTTTTTGGCCGTGATGCTGGCTCTCAGTTCGATCGCCGTTCTTCCGCTCGGCCCGGAGATTGAGATCTTCGGCATCAGGACAAACATGGGCCTGGCGGATATCAACATCGGCATCCTGTTCGTTATCGCTATCGGATCCCTGGGAGTCTACGGTGTGGCGCTGGCCGGGTGGGCTTCGAACAACAAGTACGCGCTGATCGGCGGTCTTCGCGCTTCGGCGCAGATGATCAGCTACGAACTGCCGATGGCGATGGCGCTTGTCGCTCCGCTGCTGCTGTTCAATACGCTGTCGCTGCGGGAAATCGTCGACGCGCAAAGCGGCTACTACTTCGGAATCCTTCCGCGCTGGGCCATCTTCCAGATGCCGCTGCCGCAGATTCTCTCGTTTATCCTTTTCCTGATCGCGTCGTTCGCCGAAACCAATCGTATCCCGTTCGATCTTCCCGAAGCGGAGAACGAGCTGGTGGCCGGTTTCCACACCGAGTACTCCTCGATGCTGTTCGCGGCGTTCTTTACCGCCGAGTATGGCCACATCGTCACGGCCTGCATGATGGGCTCTCTGGTGTTTCTGGGCGGGTGGCAGCCGCTGTGGCCCGCCGAGTACGGTTCCAACTTCTTCCCGACGATTGTGCACTGGTTTTTCGCGGGAATCTGCTTCTGGCATTGGACGCAGCCGGCACGCTGGTACGACAAATTCACGATGCCGGTCGTGGGAGCCATCCTCTTCCTGCTGGGCTGCGTCTTTCTGGTGCCCGTTCTGCAGCCGATTCTCGTACCGCTGTTCTGGTTGCTCTTCAAGGTCGGCTTTCTGATTTTCGTCTTTATCTGGATTCGCGGAACGCTTCCCCGATTCCGGTATGACCAGCTGATGCGATTCGCCTGGACCTTTATGTTTCCGGTGGCGATCGCCAATCTTCTGATAACGGGGCTGATGGTGGCCCTGACGACTAAGTGAGGACCTAGCATGGACGCCATTCTCTTCCTCGCTTTCGCTTTCGTCGCCGTCGCCTGCGCGATCAACCTGGTGCTGCAGAAGCACCCCGTTTCGAGCGCTCTTTCCCTGATCGGCGTCATGGGATCGCTGGCCGTGCTCTACCTGCTTCTGGGTGCGGAGTTTATTGCAGCCGTGCAGGTGATCGTCTATGCCGGCGCCATCATGGTGCTGTTTCTGTTCGTCATCATGCTGCTGAACGCCGGTGCGGAGCGCAAGGTGAAAGGCCGCAGCCTGATCTCCAAAATCATCGGAGTTCCGGTTTTCGTCGCATTTGTCGGAATCGTCGCGTGGCTGATTGAGACTCGCTATGTGAACGCTGGAGCCTTGGTTCACTTCGGCGGCTTCACCGGTGGCGGCCCTCTCGAAGTCGGCCGCAGCCTGTTCACTACCTACGTGCTGCCGTTCGAGGTCACCTCAGTTCTGATTCTGATCGCGATCCTCGGCGCAGTTGTTCTCGCCCGCAAGGAGTTCGACTAGATGCCGCCCCTTCCCGGCCTTCCGCCGATTCCACAGAATGTTCCGCTTTCCTGGTATTTGATTCTCAGCGCCGTCCTGTTTGGCCTCGGCACCTGCGGCTTCATGTTCCGCCGCAACCTGATCACCGTTTTCATGTCCATCGAGCTGATGCTCAACGCCGTGAACCTCAGCTTCGTCGCCTTCTCGCATCAGATGAAGGCTGTCGATGGACAGATCTACAGCTTTTTTGTGATGGTCGTGGCGGCTGCCGAGGCAGCTGTCGGACTGGCGATCATCCTGACGGTTTTTAAGAACCGCCAATCGCTCGAAATCGACGAGGTCGACAGCCTCAAAAACTAATGCCCGAATCCCAACACCTTTGGCTTATTCCGCTGTTCCCCCTGCTGGGGTTCATCGTCAATTCTTTATTCGGGCGGCGCTCGCCGGCGACCTTCGTCAACGGCGTTGCGATCGGCAGCGTCCTGTTAAGTTTTCTGTGGGTGGCAAAAACCCTCTCCAGCCTCGAGCAGCTGGAAACCGCCCACATTGAGCGTTATTTCACCTGGTTTGCTTCCGGCAATCTGAACATTGGATTCGATCTCGCCGTCGACCGCCTGTCCAGCGTGATGCTCCTGGTGGTGACCGGTATCGGCCTGCTCATCCACATCTACGCCACCGGCTATATGAAAGGCGAGGGCGGCTATTACCGGTTCTTCTCTTACCTGAATCTGTTCATGTTCTTCATGCTGATTCTGGTGTTGGGGAACAACTTCCTGGTGATGTTCGTCGGCTGGGAAGGCGTGGGGCTTTGCAGCTACCTGCTGATCGGTTTCTACTTCCTGGAAAAGTTTGCCGGAGACGCGGGCAAGAAAGCGTTCATCGTCAACCGCATCGGAGATTTCGGCTTCTCCCTGGCGATATTCCTGATCTTCATTTCCTTCGGTTCTCTGGACTTTGACAAAGTCTTTGCGGCCGCGGCGGGCATGAACGTCGAAGAACACGCCGGCATGGCCACCGCAATCGGCCTGCTGTTGCTGGTGGGCGCTTGCGGGAAATCCGCGCAGATTCCGCTGTATGTCTGGCTGCCGGACGCCATGGCCGGACCCACCCCCGTTTCGGCTCTGATCCACGCCGCGACGATGGTCACCGCGGGCGTCTACATGGTCGCTCGAGCGCATGTGTTCTTCGATAAGGCTCCGATCGCGCAGGAAACGGTGATGGTTATCGGCATCGCGACGGCGTTCTTCGCCGCCACGATGGGCCTCGCGCAATGGGATATCAAGAAAGTCTTCGCCTACTCCACGGTGTCCCAGCTGGGATATATGTTTGTCGGTCTCGGCGCAGGAGCGTACTCGGCGGGAATCTTCCACGTCGTCACGCATGCATTCTTCAAAGCTCTCCTCTTTCTCGGCGCCGGTAGCGTGATTATGGCCTGCCACCACGAGCAGGACATGCGCTGGTACGGCGGGCTGCGAAAGAAAATTCCGGTGACCTTCCTAACCCTGGCTTGTGCCTGGGTGGCGATCGCCGGCGTGCCGCCGTTCTCCGGTTACCACTCCAAAGACGCGATTCTCTTGGCCGCCCATCATCACACACCCTGGGTGTACTGGGTGGGCGTTGTGACTGCGGGAATGACGGCTTTCTACGTCTCCCGGGCGATGTTTCTCACTTTCTTTGGGGAGTATCGCGGGCCGAATCCGGATGCGCATCACGGACACACCGCAACCGACGACCACGGTCACGACAATCATGGGCATGATGCTCATGCGCATGCCGGACACGGTCATGGCCACCACGAGATCAAAGAATCTCCGGGCTCGATGACGATTCCCTTAACGATTCTCGCCTTACTTTCGCTAGGAGGCGGATACCTCCCCATCATGGATTGGCTGGAGCCGGTCCTCGGTGGCGAGCATGCTCCGCACGAGTTTTCGCTGGTCGTGATTTCGGTTGCCTTCGGCGCGGCCGGAATTCTGCTGGCCTACATCATGTATGTCGCCTCGCCGGGCATTCCCGACCGGCTGGCGTCCAGCTTCAAGGGACTCCACACTCTGATCTACAACAAGTATTTTGTGGACGAAATCTATGACGTCACGGTGGTTCACCCGATCGAGCAGGGCTCTCGCTATCTCCTGTGGAAGGGCGTGGATGCCGGATTGATCGACGGATTGGTCAATGGTGTCGGCGGAGTCTCCCGCTGGATCGGCGGCGGATTGCGCAAGCTGCAGAGCGGCAACATCCGCAGTTATGCCACCTGGGTGATGGCCGGCGCGGTCTTCCTGATTCTTCTGATGGGTGTCGCGGGAGGCAAGAACTAATGCTGCTCAACGCCGTTCTGTTCCTGCCGCTGGTTGGCTTCCTCATCGCGCTGCTTTTGCCCCGGCAGGGCGAGGAAGCCGTCAAGAAGTTCGCTCTCATCTTTTCGCTGTTGATTTTCGTGTTATCGCTCGGCTTGATCGCCAGCGTCTCGGCTTCGCCCAACCTGTACTCACAAGTCACCGACGTCGAATGGATCCACACGCCGATGATCCGCTACCACGTCGGCATCGACGGATTGAGCTTGTGGCTGGTGATTCTCACCACTCTGCTCACGCCGCTGGCTGTCCTGATCTCCTGGAAGTACATCGACAAGCGAATCAAGGAATACTACGCCTTCCTGCTGCTGTTGGAGTTCGGAGTCATCGGGGTCTTCGTTTCCCTTGACCTGTTTCTCTACTACGTGTTCTGGGAAGTCGGTCTCGTCCCGATGTATTTCCTGATCGGTATCTGGGGACACGACCGGCGCATCTACGCCGCGGTGAAGTTTTTCCTGTATACGATGGGCGGCTCCGTGTTGATGCTCGCCGCCATCATCTACCTCTATCTGAAAGCTGGAACTTTCGACTACCCGATCATCCTGGAGCAGATGGCTTCCGGCACGCTGAAACTGTCGCCGGCCGAAGCACTGCCGCTGTTTCTTGCGTTCTTTGTGGCCTTCGCCATCAAGGTTCCTCTCTTTCCCTTGCATACATGGCTGCCGGATGCTCACGTGGAAGCTCCCACCGCGGGTTCCGTGATGCTGGCTTCGGTCATGCTGAAGATGGGCACTTACGGCATCGTTCGTTACTGCCTGCCGCTGTTTCCCCAGGCGGCGCGAGACTGCGCGCCATGGATCGCCACTCTCGCCATCATCGGCATTGTCTATGGCGCGCTGGTCGCGCTGGTCCAGCCGAATATGAAGAAGCTGGTCGCCTACTCGTCGGTCAGCCACCTCGGCTTCGTCATTCTCGGCGTCTTCTCTTTTAACCAGCAGGGCATGGACGGAGCGGTCTACCAGATGCTGAATCACGGCATCTCCACCGGGGCGTTGTTCATGCTGGTGGGAATGATGTACGAGCGCCGGCACTCCCTGGAAATCAAAGATTACGGAGGAGTCGCCACGCCCGCGCCGTGGCTGGCGACGGTCTTCCTCATCACCACGCTGGCCTCGGTCGGACTGCCGACGCTCAACAATTTCGTCGGTGAGTTCCTGGTTTTGCAGGGCGCGGCCATCGCCAATTTCTCCTGGGCCGTGTTTGCGGCCATCGGAGTGATTTTCTCCGCCTGCTACATGCTCTGGCTGTACCAGCGGCTCTTTTACGGCCGGGCCTCGCACGAAGTCGCTCACCACATGCCGGACCTGAACCTTCGCGAGTGGGTGGCCCTTGCTCCCCTTCTGGTGTTGATGGTCTGGATGGGCGTGGCTGCGATGTCGTTCCTGCCTTCCATCTCCGCATCGAACGCCAAGACGCTCGACCAAACGAAAGTCAATGTCGAATTTCAAGTTGAATCACAGCCTGGACGGGCTGCGGAGGTAGCCGCCAATGCCCGCTAATCCGTGGCCTTCCGCGGCGGATCTGCTCCGGTTCTCGCCCGAAATTTTCTTAACCCTCGTCGGCACCCTCATCATGGTGCTGGAGCCGCTCACCTCCATAAAAAGAGTCTTTCGGACAATTACGCTCATCAGCCTGCTGGCTGCCGCGGGGCTTGCCCTGCTGGCGCAGTCGAATCCCGGAATGGCCTTCAATCAGATGATTGTGGCCGATGGATTTGCGACGTTCTTTCGCCTTCTCGTTTTCGGCGTCGGCGTCCTCACGGTGATGCTATCCGGAGAGTATTTGCAGCGCGAGGGCCATGAGAGCGGCGAATTCTATGCGCTCCTGGTTTTTTCCATCGTTGGCCAATCCATTATGGCGTCCGCTAACGAGCTGATCATGGTGTTCATCGGCATCGAGTGCTCCTCAATTGCCTCCTACATCCTGGCCGGCTACCTGCGCGACGATAAGCGAAACAACGAATCTGCGATCAAGTACTTCCTGCTCGGATCGTTTGCGACGGCATTCCTGCTCTATGGAATTGCCTGGATCTACGGTTTGACTGGATCGACGAATCTGAACAGCGTGCGGGAAGCGCTGGGGTCGCCGGCAGCCCTTCCGCTGGCCGGATTTGCCGCGGCTCTCATGGCCGTCGGATTCGCCTTTAAGGTTTCCGCGGCTCCGTTTCAGGTGTGGGCGCCTGATGTGTATCAGGGCGCGCCGGCACCCGTGGCCGCGTTCATGTCAGCCGGCCCCAAGGCCGCCGCTTTCGCTGTTTTCGTCCGTGTATTTGCGACCGCCTTCGGCTCGATTACGCAGCGGTGGGAACTCCTTATCGCGACGCTCGCCTTGGCAACCATGGTGGTCGGTAATTTTGCCGCGCTGCGCCAGTCCAACATCAAACGCCTGCTGGCGTATTCCTCGATTGCCCATGCCGGCTACGTTCTGGTCGCCATCGCCGCTCACTCCGAGGTAGGAACGACGGCGGTGATGTTCTACCTGGCTGCTTATACGTTCATGAATATCGGAGCCTTTGCCGTTGTGACGCACGTCGCAAGCAAGGGCGAAAGGTATGTCGAGATTGACGATCTTTCCGGTCTGGCTACTCGGCAGCCGGTGACGGCGGCTCTTTTGACAGTGTTCATGCTTTCATTGATCGGTGTTCCACTGACCGCCGGATTCTTCGGTAAGTTCTATATCTTCAAAGCGGCGCTCGACTCGGACCTCGTGTGGCTGACTGTGCTCGGATTGCTGAACTCCGCCGTTGCGGCTTACTACTACCTGCGGATCCTGGTCGTCATGTACATGCGCGAGCCTGGCCAGTCCACCGACAATCTTGCTCCCATGTCAGGCGGCATCAATGTAGCCGTATGGCTGTCTGCCGTCGCGACGCTGGTATTCGGAATCTTCCCCGGCCCGCTGCTGGAACTCGCCGGCAACTGGACCCTCGGGAAGTAGCTTCGAGATCACCAGCAGCGCCTCGTGGCTGAGGTCCACGGTATCTTCCAGCGGCGGCGCATTCCTTGTACGGTGCGGGTGCACGATGCGGATGGACGTTTCCATCTTTGCCAGTCGCGGGCTGATGAGGAAATCCGATTCGACGGCCATGGCTCAGCGTAGCGCCCGGCCGCGATTCTCCCAATCCGTGGAAACGCCTAGTTCTGTCCCTCAGAACATGGCGGGCCGTCCGGAATTTCCCGTAGGATCGCCCCGCCGTATCCCGTTGATCTTTCCTTAGAGCGCTGGTCCAAGCAAAAAAAGCCGCCGCCACTCCCGGCCGGGAATGACGGCGGCTCTTTCCTTCAACGCCGTTAGAACTGCAGCTTCATCGAGATCTGGCCGAAGCGCGGAAGATTGGTCTGGTTCTGCGCGCCGGAGATTCGCCCGAAGTTGCCGTTGTTCACATCCATGTTGGGGCCGTTGTAGAACTGCGGAGTGTTGGTGGCATTCATCAGCTCGCCCCGGATAACCAGTATCACCCGTTCGGTCAGTTTCGTGCGTTTCATCACCGCGACATCCAGGTTGCGAATGCCGCCGGTGCGAACCGAAGTCATGCGTGTGGACCAGGTTTGCAGGGTATTGGCGGGCCGGACCGTCCAGGCAGGGGTCTCGCCGGACAAGCAGTTCGACGTCGAACCGTTTGCCAGCAAAGTGCAGTTGTTGATCCAGCGATCCAGATTCTGTCCGTCGTAGACCGGGCTGGCCCCCGTGGGCACTGTATTCGGCTGCAGAACCAGAGGCATGCCGCTTTGCAGGCGGGCAATTCCGCTGATTTCCCACCCGCTGACCATTACCCGGGTAAACTTCGAGCCGTTTGCGAGGAAAGCGCGGCCGGGACCGAACGGAAGCTCCCACACGCCGTTCAACTGCAGGCTTTGGGGAACGTCCCAGGGAGCGACCAGCTTTTCCAGGTCGGTGTCCTGCGCATTCCGGTAGTTCATCCACTCCAGGGTGCGCGAGTAGGTGTAAGAAGCGCTGGCCGTGACGCCCTTCGAGAAGCGCCGGGTGAGCAGAAACTGGAATCCGTCATAACGCGCGTGCCCTTCCGACCGGTTCAGCTCGTTGATGCCCAGAAACTGCGGATAGGGCCGCAGCAACTGCTGGTTGGTCGTTGTCGGGTTGCTGATCGCCGTTCCCGCCGGCATGTAGCCGTACATCGGATTGGGAACGGAAGCGGAAAGGAAGGCCGTTCCTCGATTCAGCGACTCCAGCGAAATCTCGTTGAAGGGCTTCTGCACCGACAGATTATTCACGCGACTGCCGACGTAACCGGCAGTCATTAGCAGGCGCAGCGGCAACTCCCGCTGAATTTCCACAGAGAACTGGTGGGTGTACGGCAGCTGCCGGTTAGGATTGGAGAAATTAAACGATTGACCGACGAACGTGCCCAGTCCCTGCGAGTTCCCGACCGGCGTGAGAATGCCGCTGGGAAATGGATTGGTTAACATGTTGAACGGAATGCCGGTTGTCACCGATGTGACCATCTGCGTTCTCTGGCTGAAGCCGGGCGCTCCGCCCGGATCGTCGAATACTTGCGCATAGAGCAGGCCATAGCCCCCGCGGATCAATGTTTTGTCGTTCAAGCGGTAGGTAGCGCCAACTCGCGGACCAAGGTTATTCCAATCCTGCTGGAATGCGCCGCGGTCGTTGCCATTTACCCCCGCATAAAGCAGTCCGCCCGTCAGATTCATGCTGGGAACCTGAATCGGAAACGGCGAAGTTGTGTCGAATCCCACCGTCAATGCATTGAAACGGTCCGTCAGCGAGCCCAGATAATCCCAGCGAAGGCCGAAATTCAGCTTCAGTTTCTCCGTCACCCGGAAGTCGTCCTGGACATACAGCGAAAACAACTTCTGCTGCCGCGCCGGCTGGCTGTTGACGTCAATGTAGCCCTCTTGCGGAGCGCCCAGCAGGAAGCTGGCAATCGCGTTGCCGGAGTTGGCGTTCACGGCCGTGGCCGAACTGCCGGTGAACTGCTGGGTAAACGTAAAGTTTCCCGCCGAGAATCCCTGATTCTGCGAATAGGCGCGCTGCAGGCGGAACTCGCCGCCGATGCTGAGCGAATGACGGGAAACCGTTTTAAACAGCGATCCCTGGAAGGAGTTGGTTTGCGCCGTCGGATCGATGAAGGACGGTGTCGCTCCGGCACCTTCGTAGTTCGCCCAGGCGAAGCGGGGGAAGTACGTGGATGCCTGCGACAGGAATTGCTGATCGAATCCCAGTCCACCGATATTGTCCAACCCGATCGCCGAACCACTTTGTGACTTGAAGCGGGCCAGTCCGAATCGAAAGTCGACGACGGTGGACGGATTGATCGTCTTGGTCAGCTGAATCGTCGCGCTGTGATTTTCCCGCGTGAACGGACTGTTATTTCCCGTTTCTGCAATATTGATCGCATCCGTGGTGGAGTACCGGAAGCTGCGCTGCTCTGAGAGGGCGTTGCGCGAATAGCGCACGAACATGCGCGTCGTCTCGTTCCAGTTGTAATCCACGCGGCCTGTGTAGGAAGGAAAGTAGTCCGTGAATTTCCGCGAGTTGCCGGCTGTCGCCAGGTTGTTGAGGCCCGTGATCGAGTTGCCTGCCGTATTTCCCAAGGGAACCAGGCTGAGAACTCTCGCCGCCACCGGATTGATACGGTCGTTCGGAATGACGTTACCCGGAAATGGATCGCGGACGTATGTCCCGTTTACCAGGCGCGTCGTCGAGGGATCGTAAATCGCCTGGAGCTGATTCACTCCATTTGTCGCGCCGAAATAGGTCTGGGAAAAGTCGCCGCGCCGCTGCGCCTCGGTCGGAACCGACGTCACGAACGGGTCCGGGATCACCTGGCGGATATTCTCGTAACTGCCCAGGAAAAACATCTTGTTCTTCTGGATGGCGCCTCCCAGGAATCCCCCGAACGTATTGATATGCGAGGAGCTGCGCCGCACGCCATTCCGGTTGTTCTCGAACGTATTGGCGTTCAGATGCGTGTTTTGGAAGAACTCGAAGAGAGTTCCGTGCCAGTCGTTAGAACCGCTGCGCGTCAGAACGTTGACCACGCCGCCGGTCGTCCAGCCGTATTGAGCATCGTAGCTTGTGGTCTGCACGCGGAACTCGTCCGTTGCTTCCACCGGCGGAATGTAGGCCACCGACGAGGCCTTCGACAGGTTCGACACGCCGTCGATTAAAACCTCGTTCATCGACGGACGTCCGCCGTTGATGGACATTCCCGAGGAGCCTCCCGTATCGAAGGGCCGAAACCGCGTCACGGCGCTGGTAACCGCCACACCCGGAGTCGTCCAGGCCATCGCCATGATGTTGCGCCCCTGCAGCGGAGTGGCCTCCACCCGCTTGTTGTCGATCACCAACGCGCGATCCGCGGTTTCGGCTTCGATCACCGCCGCATTGGCTTCGACGGTCATAAGCTGAGTGACCTCTCCGAGACTTAGCCGGATGTCCAAAGTCGAGCGTTCGCCCACTTGAAGGCGCAAACCCTCCTGCACATTCTTCTGAAAACCTGTTTTTTCCGCTGTCACGGTGTATTCCCCCGGATTGAGGAATGGAACGACGTAGCGGCCGTCCTGATCCGTCGTGACCTGAGAAACGACGCCGGTGGCGCTGGAGCGCAGCGTAATAGATGCGTCAGTGACGGCGGAGCCGGACTGGTCAGTCACGCGGCCGGTGATGCTGGCGCGAAAATCCTGCCCGAAAAGCGGGGTTAAAAGCAAAGACAAGGCGAACCCTAACAAGCAACGTGGCATAAAAAACTCCTTAAAAGCGTGTAAAAATTATACACTCCCGGCGGTTAAGACGCCGCAAGGACGCCGTGAAAGAAATGCTAAGAATTGCTAAAAGTGATCCGCCAGCTCGGCGAAACATCCCAATTCCAGCAGCATCCCCGGGCCGGGATTCACGATTCCCATTCGCTCGAGAGTCCAGGTCCGGGCGTGCGGTATGAATGCAGCGTTCCATCCGGCAGCCAGCGACGGGTTGATGTCGGACTTCGGTGAATTGCCGATCATCCAGGCATCGCCAGCCAGAAACCGGCGTTCCATCGCGAGCTGCCGGTACGCTCGAACATCCTTCTCCCGCACAATCGCCGCATGATGGAAAAGATGGTGAACTCCGGATCGCTCGATCTTCGCCTGCTGCTCTTTGGGATCTCCTTTGGTGAACAATACCAGCTCATGCCGTCCGGCCAGCTGCTCCAGAGTGCCGACCACCCCCGGCATCAGCTCGATCGGATGGGTCAACACCTCCAGCGCGAGCTTCCTTACCTGTTCGCGCTCCTGTGTCTCCAGCGGACGCTCCGCCAGCCGATCGAGACACATTACCAGCCCTCGCGCGAAATTCTCCGCCCCGTAGCCGTGATGCCTGATGTTCTCGACCTCAATCGCATCCAGAACGTCGCGAATCTGCGCCGGAGTCATCGACGAATGCGCCAATACGTCGCAGAACCGCTCAAACGCATTCTCGAAATACACGTTGTTCTCCCACAACGTGTCATCGGCATCGACGACCAGATGCTGCCGCCTCATGCGTCTTTCTTCAAGTGAGTGCTGTGGCCGTTGCGAGGAGCCTTACTCCGGACATGCTCCACCAGCTTGAACCGCGCCACCCATTCCGGGATCACTTCCGCCAGATAAAGGATCCGGTCCGCCTCCGAACGCATCCCCAGCAGTACTTGCCGCAACTCCAAATCCGAAATTTTCTGCCCGATGGCGAAGCTCAATCGCGGATTTTCCGCATTCAGAGAATCGTCGGTGCCGGCAAACGACTCGACGGCCTTCAACAGCTTCTCCCGCACCTCCGGGGGAGCCGTGTCTTTCTCGTCATCGTCGAAGAAGTGGATATCGCCGCGAAGAAACGGCCGCTCCTCGTTCAATAGGTTAATCTCAAAACGCCGTTTCCCGGCACACAGCAGATCCATCCGGCCATCCGGATACTTCTGGGTCACTTGCTGCACTTTCGCCGTACAGCCGGCATTGGCAATCCCTTTCTCGGTCGCCAGCACGACCCCAAATTCCGAGTTGTCACGCAGGATCTCGCCGAACATTTCCTTGTACCGCTCTTCGAAGATGTGAAGCGGCAGCGAAGCGTCCGGGAAAAGAACCACGTTCAGAGGGAAAAGGGGCAGCAACCAGGGCTGCATGTTACCATTATCGTTCCTGCGCGCCGCATGCGCATCCAAGACCGCATCATTCTCGTCACCGGAGCCTCGGAAGGCATTGGCCGCGCGTGCGTCGAAGAGTTCCGGCGCCGCGGCGCAAAGGTCGCCCTGGTGGCTCGCAATCAGCAGAAGCTGGAGGAAGCCGCCTCTCCCAACGACTTAGTCATCGCCGCCGATTTGCTGCAGCCCGATGCCCGGCAAGAGGCTGTCCGGCGCTGTATCGAATATTTCGGCCGCCTCGACATTCTGGTCAACAACGCCGGCTGCGGACTCTCTGCGCCTGCCTGGCGCGCCGGTATGCCGCAAGTCCGGTTACTCTACGAGCTGAATTTCTTCGCCGCGCTGGAACTCTCCCAACTGGCGGCGTCCCACATGCAATCCCGGCGTTCGGGCATGATTGTGAATATCGGATCTGTTGCCGGCAAAGTAGCGATGCCCTGGTTTTCTCTGTACTCGTCGACGAAGTTTGCTCTCGATGCGCTCACCAGTGGTTTGCGCATGGAGCTGGAAAGCTTCGGAATTCACACCATGCTGGTCTGCCCGGGCTTCGTCCAAACGGAGTTTCACAACCACACTCTCGGAGGACCGCCGCCGGGACATGAACGCCGGGGACGCCCGGGAGAAATCACGGCCGGACAATGTGCCGTTGCCATCGCCGACGGGATCGAACGAAACGCTCGCACGATTGTCACTCCCAGGAAGGCCTGGCTGCTGATCGCGGCTTCGCGGCTGTTTCCGGCGACCGTCGATCGCCTCCTCGCCCGCACCATCGAGAGGCGAATGTGATTCTCAAGCTGAAGAGAACCCCCGGGATTTACCTTGTGGGTTTCATGGGTTCCGGCAAGTCTACCATCGGCAGATTGCTGGCTGACGAGATTGGTTGGTCGTTCGTGGATCTCGACGACGAGATCGAAAAGTCCACCGGCCTCAGCATCTCTTCTCTGTTCGAACTCAACGGCGAGGCCGATTTCCGCCGGATCGAGCACCAGATTCTTCAGCAGCTGGTCCAGAGGATTGAGCGGGGCCAGCCCTTCGTCGTCGCCCTCGGCGGCGGAGCGTTTGCCCAGTCCAAAAACCACGACCTTCTTGAAAACAACGGCGTCACCATTTGGCTGGACTGCCCGCTGCCTCTGCTGGAGCGCCGCGTCGCCCGCCATGAGCATCGCCCGCTTGCCCGCGACATCGAAAAGTTCCGGGGGCTGTTCCAACAACGCCGGCAAAGCTACTCCAAAGCCAACTATCGTGTCGAGGTCGACGATGCCGAACCAACCCTGCATGTGTCTTCCATCCTGCGGCTTCCGCTCTTCGCATGAATCCCGTTCGTGACGCGCTCCAGATCTTTCGCGCCGGGGTCGCGGCGGCAGACCCGGCCCGCGCCGTCCTGCCGCATGCCGCTAAAATTCGCGCCGCCCGTGTTTGGGTTGTGGGTGCCGGAAAGGCGACCGCGCGAATGGCCTGGGCGGTGGAGCGCCAGCTCGGTTCCCGCATTGCCGGAGGCCTCATCAATGTGAAGGACGGCCACACCGCCAAGCTCCGCCGGATCGAAATCAATGAATGCAGTCATCCCGTTCCGGATCGGCGTGGTGTTGAAGGCGCCCGCCGGATTGCTGAAATTTGCGCGAGCGCACAGAGCGGCGATCTCGTGCTGTGTCTCATCTCCGGCGGAGCATCGGCGCTTTTGCCGCTTCCAGCTCCTGGAATCTCGCTGGAAGAGAAGCAGGAAACCACGCGGCTGCTGCTCGCCTGCGGCGCCAACATCCACGAGCTCAACTGCGTGCGGAAGCACATCTCCGCCATCAAGGGCGGCCAGCTTGCCCGGCTTGCATCGCCGGCCAAAGTGACGGCCCTCATCCTGTCGGACGTCATCGGCGACGACCTGGACGTCATCGGTTCCGGACCGACGGTGCCCGACTCATCCACTGCGGCCGGCGCTCGCGAAATTCTCAATCGTTATGGAGTCTGGAAGCGGGTTCCCGCCCCGGTGCGAGAGCGTCTGGAAAGCGAAGCCGAAACTCCGAAGCCGGGTGACAAGGCGCTGTTGCAGGTCCAGAACATCGTGGTCGGCAGCAACCGGATTGCGGCGGAGGCCGCGGCGCGAAAAGCGCGGCAGCTCGGCTACCGCCCGGTGATTCTGTCCACGACGATCGACGGGGAAACGCGCGACGTTGCCCGCGTGCATGCCGCCATCGCCCGTGAAATCGTAACGGCGAACCGTCCCTGGAAAGCGCCGGTGTGCGTGATCTCCGGTGGGGAAACAACGGTCACCCTTCGCGGAGACGGCAAGGGCGGGCGCAACCAGGAGTTTGCTCTGGCGGCGGCAATGGCCATCGCGGGTTTACCACGCACTTTGATTTTCAGTGCGGGAACGGATGGAACCGATGGCCCTACCGATGCCGCCGGCGCCTGGGCAACTGGCGAAACTGTCAACAAAATATCCGGAGCGTCCGAAGCTCTGGAGCGCAACGATTCCTACCACTACCTGCAGCGCGCCGGCACGCTGGTGAAAACCGGCCCTACGGGGACGAACGTGATGGATCTGCGTCTGATCCTCGTCACTCGCCGGAACTGAAGTGCCGCCGCGATCAGAGGGAGCGGGTTTGTCCGGTGTAGAGCATTCTCACTCGATCTATTGTTGAGTCGCAGTCGCGGGAGCGTCCATCGGCTTCGGAGCCCGAGGCTTGGGTGGACTGGGCGGAGCCGCCGGCTTCGACTCGCCGGTCTCCCAATCCGCATCCTGAGCGTTGGATTTCCGGACGGTCACTGTTCCGCGGTCGGTATCGACGCTCAGCACCGGGCCTTTGCCGACGGAGCCGCGAATTGCATTTCCTCGCCCCATCGATTCGGTATGCAGCCCGCCGCCGAAATCGTTCTCCACTTCGCCTCTCTGCGTGGCCGCCTTCAGCTCGAAGGCGGATCCATCGGGCAAAGCCAACTCTATGTTTCCGTTCCGGGTGCGCACATCCATCTTCGAAAGGGGAAGCTTGCCGGGCCGCAGCTCGATATCGCCTCGATTCACCTCCAGCTCCAGCGTATTGGTGAACTCGCTTAGCCGGACGTCCTTCGTCTGGCCCGAGTACTTGATGGGTCCCACCAGTTGCACGCCCGTCAGCTCTCCACGAGTGAAGCGCAAATAACCGGGAATTTTCTCTATCGTGATCTCCGATGCGGAGCTACGGTAATGCACCGGCTTCGCCATGTTGCGGAACTGAATATCGCCGGAGTAGGAGGCCATGACATTCACCGGCCCTTCCACTCCGTCCAGTTCCAGATTGTCGCCCCGGCCTTTGATCTCGATTCCGCCTTTAATATTGGTTCCGCGGACAATATCGCTGCGGCGAAGGTCGATTCTCACCTCGCCGGTAATGTCCTGCAGCCGTACCCCGGCGTTGTCGCTGTCCACTTCCACTCCGCCGGTCACTCCGGTTACATCGAAGTCTCCATAGCGCCCGCGGCACTGTATGGCCATCGCTTTGGGAACCGTGATATCCAGGTCGGCGGAAACCTTCTGCGACGATTCCGCCCGCTCCTGATTCGTGCGAATCAGAACCTGCCCGCCCTGGTTCAGAACTTCCAGCGGCACCCGCTCGTTGAACCTCTTGGCGTCGTTCTCATCAAACGCGCGAATCGTCGTTCGCCCGGTGACGCGAACTTCGTTAGTATCTCCGGCGACCACGCGAGCGTTACCGCGTAGATTCTCGATGACAACGCGAGTGGCGGATTCTTTTTGTGCGGACCCGTTAATCGGGTAGTCGAACGACTCTCCCAGAAGCTCCAGTCCGCGAACACCGATCCGCCCGGCGGGCCAGTGGTTGGAAAAACGGTGCGCCAGAAACAGGCCGGAGCCGAATATGGCGATAAATAAAACCACGATCCATTCGCCGCCGTTCATCCCCGCCATCGGCATGGGCCGCCCTTGCGAATAGTTCCAGAGGATCTCCGCGCAGCGCAACAGGCCCCAACCGATCAGCAGGTATGGCCAATACTGTCCGGCCAGCCGGATGACGGAAAGCTC
Source organism: uncultured Solibacteraceae bacterium (assembly GCA_964515165.1). Lineage (GTDB taxonomy): Bacteria > Acidobacteriota > Terriglobia > Bryobacterales > Bryobacteraceae > JAPKYZ01. The sequence continues at coordinate 37,272 of CAZETQ010000036.1, forward strand.
CGGATGCAGATTGTTCAGCAGGAACAGCACGCCGATCAAAATCAGAATCAGCGGAAAGATCAAAGATCCACGCCTCATGACGCGGTTCCTCCGGGAAACGGGCTCTCGGGACCTTGCGGTTGCGGCTTGGGCGTTACGGCCAGTTCCCAGAACTTCATCAGTCCGAACACAATCACCAGAACGGGCCAGGTTTGCATAAAGTTCCAGTCGGATGCGTGATCGACGGCAAAAAGCACGCCCGTTGCCACCAGCAGTACCGGCCCCCGCAGCGCTCGAACCAGGGAGCTAGCGCTGTTCATACGGCACGCCTTCCCGGGAGGAGTTACTGCTCGACCGCAGCGCCTTCATCCGCGAGCTCAACATCCCGATCCCCAGGACGATCAGCAACACCGGCCAGAATCGCATCAATTGTCGAAGATGCAGCAGGCCGAAGTTGCTTAAAAGGAAGAGCACGCCCACTGTGATCAGAATGATCGGCCCCGTGAAGAATCCCGACCTTCCGTCAGCGGACAGAGTGGCAAGTCCGGAGAACTCGTCTATCGGGTCCCCCAATTGCCGCTTCCGCGCCGTGTGATAGGCCTCAAAGGCCTGGTAGAAAACAAACGCCGCCAGCAGCAAGCCGAAAAAGGCTTCCATGCCGCTGGAAGAGTCCGATCCCAGTATGGAGATCAACAACCCGAAGACCACGACATGCAAAAAGCCCTTCGCATATTGGCCGTTATAGATCGCGCCTACGCCGGGCAGCAGTCCCAGAAGAAAGGCGAGCCCGGGCGTGCTATTCACCGGATGCATCTGCGGCGGGGCTTGATAGGGCGAAGGAGGCTCCACCGGCGGCGGAACATTCACGCTCGGCGCATGCTCTTCGCAGAAAACCGTACCCAGCGCGGTGCGGGTCGTATTCTCGGTCAGCGGCTTGCCGCAAGTCCGGCAATAGCCGGTAATCCTTTCGGATGGAGCCGGCTCATTCGGCGGAGCGGTCGGCTCTCCTGATATCGGGTTCATCGGATCCATGGCTTACTTACTTACTTCCCCCCGGAAACTTCGCTTCCAGACTTCTGTTGTGGCGTCTTTGCCTGTCCTTGATCTTCTTCCTGCTGTTCCTGGCTCCACTCGCGAAGACGCGTCTGAATCTCATAGACAAAACGGAGACTCTCGTAATACTTCACGACATTGTTCCAGCCGCGGTGAATTTTGTCGTCGATTGTGGATACCACCCGGATGGGATCCAGGTCGGCCGCCTTAATCGGCTTCACCGGGCCGACAAATTTCCCCAGCATGGAAAACGACAGAATTGTCATCGCCATGCCCATCGCAAAACGCGGCCGGAAAATCGGCGCAAACCAGGAATGGATCAAAGCGCTGAATCCACGCCGCCGCTTCTGTTCTTCGCGCGCGACGGGAATCTCGTTCAAAATGCGGGTCAACAGTGGAGCCGGCGGCTCCACTGTCTCGCACCGCTCCACAAAACCCATGGCCGCCCGGCAATCCGCCACCATCTCGACGCAGGCGGAACAACTGTGGATATGGCCCTCGAACGCGGTATTTTGATCCGCCGGGAGAGCCCGGTCCAGATAGTCGCAGAGCAGCAGTTCGATGTCGGTGCAGTTATATCGAAGCTCGCTCATATGCTTACCTTCTGGCGGCGCAGGATGCGCGCCAGCTCGGCGCGTCCGCGGTTCAACCTCGATTTCACCGTACCTTCAGGCACGTTCAGGGCTTGTGCAATCTCGCGATATTCCATCTCTTCGATGTCTCGCAGGATTACCGTTTCCCGAAGCTCCGGCGAAAGTTTCTGGAGCGCTGCCTGAAGCAGTTCGCTCGCCTCTCGCCCCGCCAGCATTCCCTCCGGCCGGGCGGACAGCGAACTCCGCTCCTCGATCAATCCAATCTGTTCGTCCAGGGCGTCCGTCGCCCTCTCCATTCTGCTGCGACGATAATGGTCGATCAGCAGGTTACGGGTCAACCGCGTCAGCCAGACGACGAACGCTCCTTCTCCGGACCGAAAGCTACTCAGCGTCCGAAAGATGCGCAGAAAAACTTCCTGTGTCAGATCCTGGGCGGAAAGATCGGTTCCCGTGAAGCGGTAGCAGATCGCGTACACGCGTTTCGTGTGGATCTTGACCAGATCCTCCCAGGCCGATTCTTCGCCGGATAAACAACGCTCGACGAGTAGGGCGTCGGCGTCCAATGCGTTTTCCAATCTCCTCACAGGTGCCGCAGTCAGTCCAGCTGCTCCTCCCCAGCCGAGGCTGGAAACCCCGCTACCTGAGGCGACTGCATTGTACTGGGCGAAGATTGCCACGCCAAATTCCTATTTCCGGAAGCGTCCTGTCTCAATCGGCTGCGAAATCGCTTCCAACTGAAGAAACGAGGATTTGGCATAATAAGTTCGCCATTTGTCTGGCACAATGGGCGGAACCACAACATTTTAGCTTTGTTCTGCCTCATCCCGGCAGAGAAACCGTCGTGACCGCAAATTCTCCCGACAGCTCGAACGTCCCGGTCTCTCCTTCCCGCCGGTCGTTCTGGATGCCGGCCCTTTCGCTGATCCTACTCCTCTGGGTCGCTTGGCGGATGGTGGGCGGGGAAACTTTTGATCTAAAAGCATTTATGGCGGCCATTGTGGGAATGGACCCGGGCTGGCTGGCACTTTCCATCGTTCTCATATCCCTCACTTATGTCGGGCGTGCCATCCGCTGGCTGGTCATGTTGCGGCCTGTTTCTCCTGAATCTCGCCTCGGGCCGGTTCTCGAAGCGACGGTCATCGGCTTCTGCGGGGCCATCCTGCTGGGCCGGGCCGGGGAATTTATCCGCCCCTATCTCATTGCCAAACAAGAAAATGTCTCCGTGACCTCACAGATCGCGATCTGGCTTCTGGAACGGCTTACCGACCTTCTGGCGGTACTTTTGATCTTTGGCTGGGCGCTCAGTTCGATCGACCAGTCCGTTGCGCAGCGTGTCGGCCCCGAAATTCGCTGGGTGCTGGAGTTCGGGGGCCGGGTCAGTCTGATCGTCGGATTGGTCAGCATTTTGATCCTCGCGATTTTCCGCTACTTTCCCAATCTCGCTTCGGGGCGGGTTCGAGAGGCCGCCGCTGCGCTGCCCGAAGGCGCTCGGGAAAGAATCGTCAGTTTAGCGGAATCATTTGCAGCAGGAATGAACGTGACCCGAGACAGCCGAACGCTAGGGCTGGTGCTCTTCTACTCGGTGGCCGAGTGGCTCTTCATTGCCGCCTGCTACTATTCCATCCTGCAAAGCTTTGCCCCCACGGCCGGTCTCACCGTACGGGATAGCCTCGTCCTGCTGGGAATGGCTTCGTTTGGCAGCATTGTCCAGGTGCCGGGAATCGGCGGGGGAATGCAGATTGTATCAATTCTTGTTTTGAATCAGATGTTTGGGGTATCCATTGAGGATGCCACGGCAATCGCCACGATGCTTTGGGGGATCGGGCTGGCGATTGTCGTACCCCCCGGCCTGGTTCTGGCGGCCCGCCGCGGTCTCAGCTGGACAAGACTTCGAACCGCTCAGGAGCGCCCCGCTTAAAAATGCTTTGCCCTTTTTGCGGATTTCTGGAAGATAAAGTGATCGACTCCCGGGAGAGCAAGGAAGGCGACTCGATTCGCCGTCGGCGGGAGTGCCTGAAATGCGCCAAGCGTTTTACTACCTATGAACGGATCGATGAAATTCCTTACATGGTGATAAAGAAGGATGGCCGCCGGGAAAAATTCGATCGCCAGAAAGTGTTGAATGGATTGATGAAAGCCTGTGAAAAGCGCCCTATTCCCGTCGCAAAGCTGGCTTTGATTGTCGATGAGGTGGAAAGGCGGCTCGTCGAAAACCCGGATCGGGAGCTGACCACCACCGATATTGGAGAGATCATCATGAGTCAACTGCAGGCACTGGATAAGATTGCCTACGTCCGCTTTGCTTCCGTCTACCGGGATTTCCAGGATGAAGAAGCTTTTCTGAATGAAATCAAGAATTTAATGCGGAGCCGGCGATTCTGAACTCTCTGGGCGTAAGAGAAGAAGCGACTTTTACGCGTACATAGTGTAAGGATATTGACGAATCAGTGAAACCCTGACTGGTCGCTCAAACATCTTATAAAATGAAAGTTAACCAATTCGAGTTTGATGGTATACTCGACTGGCCGCGACGGAATAGGTAGTTGCCCGAACCTGTGTGCACGCCACTGAGCGTGATAACGCTTTGATAACAAGCGCCTTATGCCACTGGGCCCTACTTCAGCTCCCAAACGGGCGAAAAAGAAACCACAAGTGTAAACCCCAAGGCAGTTGGGGTCGAGTCGTCGTGTCTACATGCGACGCTTCGGCCCGACTAAGGGAGGCGAGATAAAGTGGACCAATTTGAAGATCAGCTAACTACCGAGAATACCGAAGCCATCGCGATTGCCTTCGACGAAGAGCCTTCATTTTTTCACCCCGAGGAAATGCAGGAGGGGGACGACTTCCAGGCGGCCCAGCCTCAGGAAGAGTCTATTTACACCGACGATCCGGTTCGCGTTTATCTGCGAGAGATGGGTGCGGTTCCCCTGCTTACCCGCGAGGGTGAAGTCACGCTGGCTCGCAAAATGGAGCGTGGAAAGCTCCGGTTGCAGAAGGCCATCAGCCGCTCCGCTTTGGTGCAGTTGATGGTGCTGGAATATTCCGAGCAGTTGCGCAAGGGGTCTCTGGACCTGGACGACCTCGCCGACATTCGCGATGTGGATGAGAATCCCGCCCAGGAAGAGAAGCGGCGAAACCAGGTGCGTGCTCAGTTTGCCGAGTTTGCTAGCGCTTACAAAAAGAGCACCCAGCTTTTCGAAAAATACGACGCCATCGCGCTTTCCAACAAGAAAGGCCGCCGCAAGGCCGGCTATAAGGTCAGCCGCGCCAAGGTGGAATGCTCGCGCATCATTCGCGCCATTCCGTGGAATGTGGCGATGTGGAAGCTCTTTTCCAAGGAAATCGAGCGGACCGTCGAAGAGATCAGCCATCTGGACGCGGAAATCTACCGGCTGGAAGATAAGTCTTCGCAGGCGGCGCAGTCCCGTGTCCGGGAATTAAAGCGGGAGATCAAGAAGCGCGAGGCCATTGCCGGCGCCTCTCTCCACGATCTGAAGCACAGCCTGCAGGTGATTCGGGTGGGAGAGGCCGAAGCGGAACGGGCCAAAAAGGACTTGGTGGAAGCAAATCTCCGGTTGGTGGTTTCGGTGGCGAAGAAGTACGTCAACCGCGGATTGCACCTTCTGGATCTCATTCAGGAAGGCAATATTGGCCTGATGCGAGCGGCGGACAAGTTCGAATACCGCCGTGGCTACAAGTTTTCGACCTACGCCACGTGGTGGATTCGCCAGGCAATCACGCGGGCGATCGCCGACCAGTCGCGTACTATCCGAATTCCTGTGCACATGAACGAGTCGATGAACAAGTTCCTGCGGGCGACTCGCGAACTGGAAAAAGAGCTGGGCCGCGCGCCCACGAACGAGGAAATTGCCCGCCGCATGGACATTCCGGTGGAGAAGGTCCAGAAGTTGAAGACAATCTCCCGCGATCCGGTCTCCCTGGAGACGCCTGTGGGACGGGATGGGGAATCCGCGCTCGGCGATCTGATCGAGGACCGCTGGGTGGGCTCGCCGGTCGATACCGTCATCGAAGGCAACGTCCGGGACGAAACCGCCAACATCCTCAAGACGCTCTCTCCGAAAGAGGAAAAGGTGATCCGTCTCCGTTTCGGCATCGGCTGCGAGCGGGAGCATACGCTGGAGGAGATCGGCCAGGAATTCGACGTCACTCGCGAGCGGATCCGGCAAATCGAAGCCAAAGCGCTTCGCCAGCTTCGATCTCCGGAGCGTGCCCGGCACCTGCGCGCGCTTCTGGCGGCACGTTAACAAGGTAGGAAAAAGGGCCGGGTGTGGAGAGATCCACATCCGGCCCTTTTGTTTTTCTAACGAAAATCTACCGGGAAACCGGCGGATCGTTCGTGGTGGCGAAATAGGTGGAAATGCCCGCCGTGAACGCCGCTACCACGATAATGCCGATAACAACCCCCGCACTCGCCGCCGCAGCAGCCGCAGGGACCGGATTCGGCGCGGGATTGGGGGCGCCGCCAGGCATCGGCTCTTCTTCCAGCCGCGTCAGCTTTGCGACGTTGACTACCTGAGTAGCCTTGTCCGAGGAGGGTACCGCCACTCCGGAAACCTGAACCCGCTTGCCGAGCTCGCGATCCAAACCCGTGCCGCGCAGCTCGACCTTCAAGCCGGAGGCTTCATCCGGCAGCACAAAGCGCCCTCCTTCACGAGTCACCGTGCCACGCATCAAGGAACTGGCCGATCCGCTGGCCGTGGGTTGGAAGCTGAGCGTGCGTCCCGGCGTCATGCTGGCGACCGGGACTCCCGCGGAATTCCAGACTTTTACCGGTCCATTGACCGCGGAGACGACCACCCGGCCGCTTTCCAGGCGAACATCGGCCCGGGCCGCAACCTGGGGAGCAATACGCACGCCGAGAGCTTCCACGCTGTAGCCCGACCGGCTGGTGACCTGGCTGGCGCCCCGCTCCAGAACGAGGCGATTTTCAAAGACTTTGCCTTCGCTTTCCCGGCTTAATAGCACGTACGAACCATCCATCATGCGCAACCGGCCCGTGGATCCGCCGGTTTGGATTGAGGTGCCCTCCGACAGATTGGCGTTCCCGGAAACGGAAGTTTTATTGACGACCAGGGAAGTATCCGAAACAGCGACGCCGATGACGCTACCGCCGGCAAATAAATTTGCGCCGGCAACAAAAGATAAAAGCCCAAGCGAAGCAAAAGGACGAGACATCTGTGGCTCCTCCGAGAAAATGACCGTTCGGGCGAAAAGCGCCCGTGGGTTGTATTGTATCCGCAATACCGAGAATATTAAACGCTTTATTGGATTAAAGAGTTTGGCAATTTCGACTGTAGAAAAAACGAACCCAAATCTGGTTGAGCTTCAAATACTTAGTGCGTGGCAAGAAAATTATTTGACATTGATACAGGCATATTTTATACTGGCACTGTAGATAGGATTCACAAGGAGGACTTGGCTAAATGACACTCGTAAAATATAATCCCTTCGATATCGATCAATTCACTGGCTTGAACAGCTTTGCGGATACGATGAATCGCCTGTTCGCCGATTCCAACCGGCCGTGGGCTCCTCCGGTCGACATCTTCGAAAATGAGAACGAAGTGGTTCTCAAGGCGGACCTTCCGGATGTAAAGCTGGAGGACATTGACATTCGCCTGGAGAACGGCACGCTGACGCTAAAAGGCGAGCGGAAGTTCGAGAAGGCGGAGGAAGGCAAGGGCTATCACCGGATCGAGCGCGGCTACGGTTCGTTCGCCCGGGCTTTTACCCTGCCGGAGACGCTGGATGCCGAGAAGGTAAAAGCGGATTACCACGCCGGCGTGCTTACGGTGACGCTCGCAAAGAAGGAGATCGCGAAGCCCCGGACGGTGAAGGTGGAAGTGAACGGAAAGTAAGAAGGCGAAAGCTGGTTAGCGATCGTCGAGGCAGGACGAGACGAAAAGGGAGGGGAGGCGATCTCCTCCCTTTTCCAATTCTCCGGTCAATTCTTAACCGATACGGCTTCGGTGGTGCGGAACGTGAGCAGCGATTCCGAGGGAATGATGGCGGCATCTCCATGTGTCATCAGAACGGCGCCTGTACCCGCTCCGGCGCCAACGCCGGCGCCGATTGCGGCTCCTTTGCCTCCGCCCGCAATGGCTCCAATCGCGGCCCCGATGCCGCTGCCGAGGCCCACTTTGAGAGCATCTTTCTTCTTCGTCGCCTTTGCCTGCTGCATGTAGCTGTTGGTTGAAACGTTCATTCGGCTGCCATCGGCGAGAATTACGCTGCTGAGGCGAACGCTCAAAGAAGCGATGCCTTTGACTTTTCCGCCTTGCGTGGACGAAGTTACGCGGCCGGTGACATTGGAGCCGGCTGGCGCGAGAACCCTTCCGTTCACGATAAGCGGTTGGGATAGAGATGTGGCGAAGGTCTCACCCGCGGCGTTGGTCTTGGTGGACAGTGTCGATGTTGTGCGGACGGACAACTGGGTTCCCGCCGGAACGACAATCGTCCGCGGAACCTGCTTCGCGGCACGCGCCGAAACGGGAGTGCTTGCCGGAGTGCCTGACACGGGGGTTCCCTCCGTGTCAGACGGCGCCGCATTGGCGAACCGGCTGGGTGGCTCCGATTTCTGCGAGCAGCCGGCGGCTCCGATCATCGTGGTGCCAAGCAAGGCAGCCAGCCAATGATTTTCCATGTTCTCTTGCTTCTCTCCGCAATCATTAGACGCGCAAATTCAAAACAAGAGTTTCACCCGTTGAGTACTAAAAACGTGAGGCGGCTATCGCCGGTTTGGCGAAACTTCCCGCTCCAGCAGGCATCTTAAGATTAAGAACAGATGAACTCCGTCAAAACAGTATTACTACTCGGTGCGATGAGCGGCTTGTTGCTTGCAGGCGGCCAGGCATTTGGCGGCGAGCGCGGCCTGGTGATGGGGCTTGGCCTCGCGATCGCAATGAATTTCTTCAGCTACTTCTTCTCCGACAAGATGGCGCTGACGATGTACCGGGCGCAACCGGTGACTCCGGAGCAGAACGTCGAAGTTTGGAATCGGATCGCGCCGATGACGCAGGAGCTGTGCCGGCGCATGGGAATTCCGGTGCCGAAGTTGTGGGTGTTGCCGGAACAGTCGCCCAACGCCTTTGCAACCGGCCGGAATCCGCAGCATGCGTCGGTTGCGGTCAGCGCGGGCCTTCTTCAACTGATGGACGACCGTGAGGTGGAAGGCGTGATCGCGCATGAGCTGGGCCATGTACTGCACCGCGACATTCTGATCAGCTCGATTGCGGCGACGATTGCGGCGGCGATCACCTTTATCGCCCGCAGCGCCATGTGGTTTGGCGGGGGACATCGGGACGGCGACAATCGCGGCTCGGCATGGGGTGGAATCCTGATGCTGATCCTGGCTCCGATTGCCGCCATGCTGATCCAGATGGCGATTTCGCGAACCCGCGAATACTCCGCAGACGCTGCGGCGGCCAAATACACCGGTTCGCCGGACGGCCTGATTTCCGGTCTGAGCAAGCTGGAAAATTGGTCGAAGCGGATTCCGATGGACGCATCTCCCGCAACAGCCCACATGTTCATCATTCAGCCGTTTAACGGAGAGAGCCTGATGCGGCTGTTTTCGACGCACCCCCGGACGGAAGATCGCATCGCGGCTCTGCGTCAGGCGGCGTGAGTCTCCCCAAAGTTCGAATCAACCGGCGCGCGGCGGACAGGCTGCGCGCCGGTCACGTTTGGGTCTACCTTTCGGATATCTTGAAGCGCGAAAATGCTCCGGTCGCGGCAGTCGTCGCGGTAGAAGATCCCCAAGGTCATTTCCTGGGGACGGCCCATCATTCCAGTACGTCGCAGATCGCCCTGCGCCTTCTGACACGCGATCATTCGGCGATCGACCGCGCATTCCTGTGGAAGCGGCTGCGCGCCGCCCTTGCGCACCGTTCCCGGGTGGTCACGGACAGTGAAGCATACCGGCTGGTTTTCAGCGAGGCGGATCTGTTGCCCGGCCTCATCGTGGATCGTTATGGCGACTATCTTGCCGTTCAGGCGCTGACGCAGGGAATGGACTCGCTGACCCCGTTGATTCTGAGCTGTTTGGGCGAGTTGCTATCGCCGCGGGGCATTGTTCTGCGAAACGACGCGCCGGCTCGAACAAAAGAATCTCTGGTTCGGGAGGTCAAAGTTGCCGTGGGAGAACTGCCGGACCGGGCGGAATTCGAGATGAATGGCTTCCGGTGGCTGGCGGATCTGGTTCAGGGTCAAAAGACCGGGCTGTACCTGGATCAGCGCGAGAACTACGCGGCCGCTGCGAGATACGCGCATGGGGCGGCGCTCGACTGCTTCACTTCCACCGGCGGATTTGCGGTGCACCTGTCGCGAAAATGTTCGTCCGTCTATGCGGCGGACGCCTCCGCTGCTGCTCTTGCCCGCGCGGAAGAGAATGCGGCGTTAAACGGAATTGCGAATATTTCCTGGCGGGAAGCCGATATTTTCGACCTGCTGACGACGCTCGGCTCGCAGCGCCGGAATTTCGACACGATCGTTTTGGATCCTCCCGCCTTTGCGAAATCGAAATCGGCGATCGACAAAGCCCTGGCAGGCTACAAAGAGATCAACCTGAAAGCTCTGCGGCTTCTCTCGCCGGGCGGTGTTCTGGTGACCTGCTCCTGTTCGCACCACGTGAGCGAAGCGAATTTTTTCGCGATGCTGGCTTCCGCCGCGATCGATGCCCAATGCACCCTGCGGATTCTGGAGCGCCGCATTCAGGCACAGGATCATCCCGTCCTCTTAACGGTCCCGGAAACCCTCTACTTGAAGTGCGTGATCGCCGAGGTGATAGGTTAGGAAAATGCTGGCGCAGACCATCTTTCGGGAATACGATATTCGGGGCGTTGCCGACACGGAATTGGCAGATGCAGACGTGCAGGTTCTTGGGCAGGCTTTCGGAACCTACATCGCGCGGCATGCCGGAAAGAAGATCTGCCTGGGGCGTGACACCCGGCTGAGCAGTCCGCGCCTTCACGACGCACTGTTGAAGGGCCTGATCGCTTCCGGCGCGGAGGTCACCGACATTGGGATCGTTCCCACGCCGCTGCTTTATTATTCGGTCTACAAGCTGAAGACCGATGGCGGTGTCATGATCACCGGCAGCCACAATCCGGCCGAATTCAACGGCTTCAAGTCCATGACCAGCGAAACGTCGCTGCATGGGGAGGAGATTCAGCAGGTTTTCCGGATGATCCAATCGGGAGATCTCGATTCCGGATCCGGATCCGTCAAAGAGTACGACATCGTGACTCCGTATGTTGACGAAATCGGTTCCAGCTTCCAGTGGGATCGAAAGGTCAAGGTGGTTTTCGATGCCGGAAATGGCGTTGCCGGACCGGTGATGCACCGGCTGGCCAAGAAACTGAACATCGAGCCGACCGAGCTGTTTTACGAGATGGACGGACATTTTCCCAGTCACCATCCCGACCCTACGGTGGAAAAGAACCTTGCTCAGCTTCGCGACGCCGTGAAGGAGAAAAAGGCCGACCTGGGTATCGCCTTCGACGGCGACTCCGACCGGATCGGCGCGATTGACGAAAAGGGTAATGTCATCTGGGGCGATATTCTGCTGCTGATCTACGCCCGGGAGATTCTGACGCGCAAGCCGGGAGCGACCTTCATCGGGGAAGTGAAGTGTTCCCAGGTGCTCTACGACGAAATCGAGCGTTTGGGCGGCCGCGCCATCATGTACCGGACGGGCCACTCGCTGATCAAAGCCAAGCTGAAGGAGGAACATGCTGCGCTGGCTGGCGAGATGTCGGGCCACATGTTTTTCTCCGACCGCTACTACGGATTCGACGACGCCTTGTACGCCGCCTGCCGGCTGCTGGAAATCGTGGCCAAGAGCGGCAAGCCGCTTTCGGCGCAGACCGCGGACCTGCCGAAGATGTACGTTACTCCGGAAATCCGGGTGGACTGCCCGGACGACATCAAGTTCGACGTTGTAGGGCGTGTCGTGGAGAGGTTCAAGAAGACGCACAAAGTGATCGACATCGATGGTGCTCGCGTGGTTTTCGAGCACGGGTGGGGCCTGGTGCGGGCTTCCAACACGCAGCCGGTGCTGGTGATGCGGTTTGAGGCGTCGTCTCCCGAACTGTTGGAGCAGTACAAGGCCGAGGTGGAGGGGGTTCTGGCGGAAGAGAAGGCGGCAACGCCGGTGCGCTCCTAGGGAGTTCGGGCTACGAGTTTACCGTTACGTCCAGTTCGGCCTGCTCTGTAGAAAGTCACTGTACGGTTCAGGTGGAACGACCCACTCCGTCGAAAAAGCGGCTCCACGCGCGGCTGTTCACGGTTGCAATTCGAGCCGCCGGCGCGTCAGCAGATGTGGGCGCCCTGTGCTTCCACGTAGACCGCATAGAGGGATTGGCCGCCCGCGATGAACAGGCGGTTGCGCCGCCGGCCGCCGAAGCAGATATTGCCGCACGTCTCCGGCAGCTTGATCTGTCCGATGCGCTGGCCGTCGGGCGCGAAGATGTGCACGCCATCGAAACCGGGCCCGACCCATCCGGTGGCTACCCAGATGTTTCCATCGGTATCGGCCCGGATGCCGTCGCCGATGCCATCTCCCACTCCCGGCAGCGCCATCTTGCAGAACTCCTTGCCCCGCTTGAGCGTTGTCCCGTCGACATCCCAGACCATCAAATTCTTCGGAGCTTCCGGATAGTGCGTCGCTCCGCTATCGGCGGCATAGAATTTCTTGTAGTCCGGTGAGAAACACAGACCGTTGGGCTTGAACATCTCGTCGCTGACCTTGGTGATCTTTCCGGTCTTGTCGACGCGGTAGATGGCTTCCTTCAACAGTAATTCGCCCTTGTTTCCCTCGTAATTCAGCAAGGCGCCGTAGCCGGGGTCCGTAAACCAGATGGATCCGTCGGGATGGACCACCAGATCGTTCGGCGCGTTGAGGATTTTTCCTTCGAACTTGTCGGCGATGACGGTCGTGGTCCCGTTGTTCTCCTGCCGGGTCACCCGGCGATTGCCGTGCTCGCAGGAAAGCAGCCGGCCTTCGTAGTCAAACGTATTGCCGTTGGTGTAGCCGACGGGAGTACGGAAGGTGCTGACATGTCCGTCCTCCTCCAGCCAGCGGAGCTGGCGGTCGTTGGGAATATCGCTCCATACGACGAAATGGCCCTGGGAACACCAGGCGGTGCCCTCGGCCCACAAGGCTCCGGTGTGGAGACGGAGAATCGGGGTGTTGCCAATTTTGTACTTATTGAAGCGCTTGTCGAGAGCGACGACATCCGGCTCCGGATAGCGAACGGGCGTGCTGCCGGAGTAGTCTCTGGTCTCCTGCGAAAGTAGCGGCCCGGCGGCGATAGCCGCGCCGAATGCTGCGCGTAAGAAGTTCCGGCGATCGGCCGATGGTTTCCGCTGAGGAGCTTCCTGAGGTTGCGTGAATTTCTTCATAAGAATTTCGCCGTGATCCTATCAGAAGTCGCACCGTTGGCGTTACCCTAGAACCAAACGCTAGGAAATGTCCAGCTCCCAAGAGAAGAACATTCCCCGGCTCGATCCTGCCTATTGCAATTTCCGGTTGAAGCTGGCTCCGTCGCCGATTCATCGCTGGGGGATTTATGCGGCCGAACCGATTCCCGCCAACCGCAAGGTGATCGAGTACACGGGTGAGAAGATCAGCCGCCGCGAAACGAAACGCCGCGCGGATTCCCGCGAATGTGTTTATCTTTTCACGCTCGATAGCTATTGGAGCGTCGACGGAGCGGTGGGGGGAAGCGGCGCGGAGTACATCAACCATTGCTGCGATCCGAATTTGGTGACCCGCATCATCAAGGGGCACATTCTCTACCTAAGCCGCCGCCCGATTGGTGTGGGCGAGGAGCTTACGGTCGACTACCGTTTCGACTGGCATGTCGAAAAGGTCAAGTGCGGCTGCGGCGCGTCGAGCTGCCGCGGCTACATCAATGTGAAGGATTAAGCCTTCCGCAGTAACAAATTGAAGAATCCCGCCAGACGGCCCGGCCGGGCAGGCGCTTCCGCGGCCCGCTGCTGTGGCGGCATCTTTTGTCCGCGAAGGGCATCGGCGAGAGCGCTCACGCTTCTGCCGAATGCCGAGGCGCCGGGCACGGGCTTTCCTTCCAGCAATGAACGCTGTACGGCGTCATAGTCGGCGGGTAAAGCTGCCAGGATGCTGCGATGCAAAGTCTGTTCCAGGGTAGCGGCATCCAGGCCGAAATTTCCGCTGAAGCGGTTGGCGACGATCCGGAGCTTTCCTTCGGGAATGCGGTGGGCGGAAAGATAGTCCAGCGCGCGAAGGGCGGACCGGACCGAGGATACATCGTTGGTCATAACGAGCAGGATTTCGTCGGCGCTGCGAAGAGCGTTGAGATTCCAGAGACCGTAGACCGAGCCAAGATCGGCGAGAATCAGGTCGTACTGAGTGCGAGCGAAGCGGAAAAGCGCCTCCGGATCGTGAAGTCCGTAGACTGCTTCGCTGACCGTCTCCGGGGCGTAGAGAAGATCGACTCCGTCCCGGGTCTGGACAAGGCTTTTCCAGACGTCGATGTCCAGCGCGGCTCCGCGGCCCAGAGCATCCAGGAACGAGTAGGACGGCTTGGCGGAGACGAGAAACGAGATGGCTCCGCCGAGGGCATCCAGGTCGGCCAGGAGTTTCCTTCCTCCCGAAAGGCGTTTCTTCTGAAACGCGAGGTTGAGCGCTACGGTGGAGGCTCCGCAGGCGCCTTTGACAGGCGCCACGGCGATCAGACGGGAAAAAGCAGCACCGGTCGAGAGGGTTGGAATCTGCCGGGCCAGACGCTCGAAGACCTGTTCGAGCTGGGATGCGGAGACCGGACCGGCCAGAAACTGGGACGCGCCGCGGCGAAGACAGCGCAGGATGAGATCCGGGTCTTCGGCGGCGAGCAGGGCGACGATTGCCACTCCGGGAGCGGCCTGCTGGATTTCTCCGATCAGCGGGACGGCGAGATCGGGGGCCGTTGCGGCATCGATGAAGCAGACGGATAACTGCCGATTCGTGAATAACTTCGGGACGGAATTGGACGGCGGGTAAGACCGCACTTCGAAGACTTCCGTCGAAGGGGAATGCGCGGCCAAAAGGGTGCGCACTTCCGAGGCGGGTTCTACGCCCGGCCCCAGAAGTAAGATGCGCCATGTTCGAGAAAGCTGAAAACCGCTCATCCGGCTGTTCGAAGTGTTATCGGCCGGGATGGCCGATTTCATGAACCGGGATCGGCTGCCGCATTTTTGAGAAATATTCCCCTGGCGCCGCACTACGTGTTCAGAAAATTATGAGTGACTTCCACTCGCAGGTTCCAGTTTCGGTGGCCGTCTGTGAGACGCAGCCCTTAACGGCGGACGGGGTCGCCACCGCACTGAACGCCACCGGAGAATTCCGGGTGGTGCTTCAGTCGTCTTCTCTGGAGGAGCTCCGGACCGGAGCTTTGCACACGAGACCGCAAATTGCTCTGGTCGACAAGAACGCCGGTCCGGGCGATCTTCGCGATTGGCTGGAGGACAGCTGCGGCCGGGGTGGCCTGAACGTCTCCACGATTGTGTGGGCCGCGGCGGTGGCGGAAGCGGAGACGGTAAAACTGATGCACGCCGGAGTGCGTGGTGTTCTTCGCAAGGCGGTTTCTCGCGAGACTCTGCTGGCCTGTCTGCGGGCTGTCGCTTCCGGGCAGCGCTGGATGGAAGAGGATATCCTGCGGCCCCGCTACCTGATCGAACGGTCGCACAGTGAGCTGACTCCCCGCGAGCAGCAGGTGATGAGCCTGGTTCAAACGGGTCTGAGAAATCGCGAGATTGCCGTACAGCTGGGCATCCGTCCCGGCACGGTGAAGATCCACCTGAAGCACATTTTTGAGAAAACGGGCATTCGCGGACGCTACGGGCTGGCTTTGGACGGTCTTCAGAAGCAGCCGCAAGCTTACGGCGCAGTGAACGGCAACTCTGAGCACCACGAGTTGGTACTCGCCGACTGAGCGGGGTAAGGGAACTGTTCCCCTGCCTGCCTAAAAACCGGTGTTCTTCTGAACAGCGGCTTCAAGGCCGGGGCTATGAGTTACCGTTAGACGGCTCGATCCGCTCCTCAAACCCGGGCTCGTGCGCTTGTAGCGGTTTTCATGGAGGCTCTTAACGGCGTGGCTGCGTAACGCGCTGCGTCTTTCACCGGCTAGGCTGAAAAGGTGAAGCGCATTATCTCTTTTTTGGCTACCGCCGCTGCGGCATTCGCCGAGGTCCACACGCTAACCCTGAAACAGGTGGTTCAACGGGCATTAGCGCAAAACTCCGATATTCTCCTGGCGCGTTTCGACGAAGTAAAGGCGGAGCACCAGATTCGCGAGGCACAGGATCCGTTTCGTCCGAAGGTGATCGTCGGCAGCGGGCTTGCCTACAGCAGCGGGTTTCCGTTGAGTATCGAAGGGTCGGCGCCGTCGGTGATTCGCGCCGACGCCATTCAGACGCTCTTCAACCGCGAGAAGAGTCTGCAGGTGGCGAAAGCCAAGGAACAGGCCCGAGGCGCCGCGATCGATACCCAAGTGAAAAGAGAAGAGGTCATCCTCCGAACAGCCAACGCCTACCTGGATGTGGACAGGCTGCGGCGGAACTCCGAGATCGCTTCCGTCCAGGTGGACAGTTTGAAGCGGATGTTGGAGACAACGCGGCTGCGGACCGCCGAGGGGCGGGAACTGGAGGTGGACAGCAAGAAGGCGGCGGCCCGGTATGCCCAGGCGCAGTACAACCTGGGTGTGTTGTCTGCCGATGTTTCGATCGCCGAGGAGAATCTAGCCGGCTTGTTGGGTTTTCCCGCTGGAGATGCCGTTCGTCCTGCCGATCAGGAACAGTTGATGCTGGATGTGCCGGTCGACGAGCAGGAGGTGATCGAAAAAGCGATGACCACCAGTAAGGAATTGAAGTCGCTGGAATCGAAGCTGCAGGCGGCAGGACTGGAAGTGAAGTCGAATCAGGCGGCGCGCCTGCCAAAAGTCGATCTGGTGGCCCAATACGGATTGTTCGCCCGGTTCAACAACTACGACCAGTTTTTCCAGAAGTTTCAGAGAAACAACGGCCAGGTGGGTGTTTCCTTCCAGCTGCCGCTGCTGGCGGGATCGGCTTCTAAGGCTCGGGAGCAGCTGGCGGAGACGGAGTCGGCCAAGCTGCGGCTGGAGTTGAATTCCGTGCGGAACCGGGTGCGGATGGATGCCCGCCGGGCTTACCAGGATCTGAAGGCGGCGGAATCGCTGCAGGACGTGGCTCGGCTGGACCTGGAAGCTGCCCGGGAGCAGGTTTCCGTGACGACGAATCAATTCTCCGAGGGGCGGGCGGGACTCCGGCAGGTGGAAGAATCCCGCGTTGCCGAACAGGAGAAATGGATGACCTATCTGAACAGCCGCCAGAACGTGGAACGCCGGAAGCTGGCGATTCTGCGAGTTTCGGGGACACTGATTGCGGCTTTGCAGTAAAGAATCTAAGGCTTATGCCGATGAGTCTGGTAGGTTTAAGGTACCGGTACTGCCTGAACGGAACCCGTCCGACAGATTGATTGCTGCCGTTTCAGCGCGTATGATTCACTAGTTGTTAGATAACGAGGATTTCCTTCCCATGCGTTGCCTCAAGATCGTATCCCTGCTCGCCCTTTTCCTTCTGGTGGTGGGCTGTAACCGCGACCCCAAGGTCCAGCGGCAGAAGTATTTAGAAAGTGGAAACCGCTACTTCAATAACAGTAAGTTCAAAGAGGCGTCGATCATGTACCGGCGCGCCTTGCAACAGGATTTGCGCTTCGGCGAGGCCTATTACCGCCTGGGTCTGTCGGAGTTGAAGCTCCGCCGGCCTGTGGATGCCATGCGCGCGTTTCAGCGAGCGGTAGAATTACAGCCGGAAAACGAGGACGCCGCTGCGAAGCTGTCGGAGATCTTCCTTCTGGCTTACACGTCGGATGCCAAGCATCCGCCCCATTTCCTGAAGGAAATTGAGGACAACACCAAGAAGATTTTGGACCGGAATCCGAAGTCGTATGACGGCCTTCGGCTGCGTGGCTATCTGTATCTATTGCGGAAGGACCTTCCGCATGCGATTGAAGATTTCAGCCTGGCCAACAGCCTGAAACCGAACCAGCCGGATCTGACGCTGGTGTTGGCGCAGAGCTACATTGCCAACAAGAAGATTCCAGAGGCGGAAGCGCTTGCCAAGAAGGGCATCGAAGCCAACAAGGAATACTTTCCGCTGTACAACCTGCTGACGCAGATTTACATGCAGTCCAACCGGCCGCAGCAGGCGGAGGAATTGCTGAAGCAGAAGGCTTCGAACAATCCCCGGAATCCGACGCCTTTGGTAGAGATGGCGGCGTTCTATTGGATACAGAACCGGAAGGCGGAAGCGGATGCTCAGGTGACCCGGCTGACGTCCAATTTGAAGGACTTCCCGGCGGCTCACTCGCTGGCGGGCGACTTCTACTTCCGTTTTCGCGAATACGACAAGGCATTGGACCAATACCGCCAGGGGTTCCAGCAGACTACGGAAGCGGCGCAGAAGCCTAATTACCAGAAAAAGATGGTCACCGTGCTGATCGCGCAGGGAAAGATGGCGGAAGCGAATCAGCTGGTCGCCGACATTCTCAAAGAGAATCCGAAGGACGACCAGGCGATTGCCATGCGAGCGTCGCTGGAGCTTCGTTCCGGCTCGCGCGAGAAAGTGTTGGCGGCGATCAACGATCTGCAGTCTCTGGTTTCGAAGAACAAGGAGAATCCGGTTCTGCGGTTTGAGTATGCCCGGGCGCTGCTGCTGAAGAACGACCTGGACCAGGCTCGTGTTCAGCTTCAGGAGGCGATCAAGCTGCGTCCGGATTATGTGCTGGCCAAGCTGGCCCTGGCCCAGGTTTACGTGACCAAGGGAGAATTCCCGCGGGCGGTGGAAGTGGCCAACGACATCCTGCAATATGACGCGAATAGCATTCCCGCGAAGCTGCTGCGTTCCAGCGCAATGATCGGCCTGAAGGAGTATGTCCAGGCGCGGCAGGAACTGAGCGCGATTCTGGAAAAAAATCCTCAGTTGACCGACGCGCAGTTCCAGCTGGGCATGATTAACTTCAGCGAAGGCAATTTTAAGGAAGCCGAATCGGTGTTCCGAAGACTGTACAGTTCCACTCCGCAGGATCCTCGCGGATTGCTGGGAACAGTGGAAGCCATGGTGTCGCAGAAGCAGTATGCTCAGGCGCTGCAGCTGATCAATGCCGAACTGGAGAAGAACCCGCAGCGGCTGGACCTTCGCGCGGCGCTGGCGCAGACCGCCTATCGCTCCGGCAACTACAGCCTGGCGATCACCGAATACAACAAGCTGTTGGAGAAGAATCCGAAGGACACCGGCGTGTTGCTGCGCAAGGCCGAGGCTCAGCGAGCTTCCGGCGATCTGCAAGGCGCCATCAAGACGGTGGAAGCGGCGCAGGCGAACGAGCCGGCAAGCGCTGTGCCGGCGTTGACCCTGGCGATGCTGTACGACGCCCAGGGCAGTCACGACCAGTCGAGACCTTTTTACCAGAAGGTCCTTCAGCGGGAGCCCGACAATCCGATGGCCTTGAATAATCTGGCCTACATTATGGCGGAACAGGGTTCGGATCTGGACCAGGCGCTGACGATGGTCCAGAAGGCAAAGCAGAAGCTTCCCAACAATCCGGAAGTTTCCGACACTCTGGGTTGGATCTACATCAAGAAGAATCT
>CAZETQ010000037.1:0-45858 GCA_964515165.1 uncultured Solibacteraceae bacterium
TGCCCTAGTGTGCATGAGCTTCTTCGCTTTGCAGCAATTTTCCACAGCTTCTCAGCGTGGGGCTTTACAAGTTTAGTATTGTCAGTATTTTAGCCCCGGCCGTCAGGCTGGGGATTCACACAGACTCAGTAGCCTGAGGTTTCATGCGCGAGATGGGGATAGTTTCGGGGGCGGCGCTCGAAGGCGAGCAGCAGTTTGAGGCAAGCCTTCGGCCGCAGCGGCTGGCGGATTTCACCGGCCAGCCGAAGTTGAAGGAGAATCTCGCGATCGCGATTGAAGCGGCCAAGCGGCGGGGCGAAGCGATGGATCATGTCCTGCTCTATGGGCCGCCGGGGCTCGGGAAAACGACCCTGGCGCTGCTGATTTCCCAGGAACTGGAGACCGCCTTCGACCAGACTTCCGGACCGGTGCTCCAGAAGAAACTGGATCTGACGGGCATCCTCTCGAATATTCGCGAGCGGCAGGTTTTCTTCGTCGATGAAATCCACCGGCTGCTGCCCGATGTGGAAGAGATGCTGTACTCAGCCCTCGAAGATTTTCGAGTGGACATTCTGATCGGGACAGGCCCGGGAGCACGCACGCACTCGCTGCCGCTTCCGAAGTTCACAGCGATTGGCGCGACGACCCGGCAGGGGTTGGTGAGCGCTCCGCTGCGAGGCCGGTTCGGGCTGGTGCTGCGGCTGGACCACTACGGCGTGGAGGACCTGACGAAGATTGTCCTGCGCTCGGCGGGAATTCTCAATGTGCCGATCGACGAGCAGGCCGCTGCCGAAGTGGCCCGCAGAAGCCGGGGGACTCCCCGAATCGCCAACCGTTTGTTGCGGCGCGTGCGCGACTACGCGCTGGTTCGCGGAGACGGCACAGTCACCCACGAAAGCGCCAAAGCAGCGCTGGACTTGCTGGATGTCGACAGATTCGGACTGGACGAAATCGATCAGAAGATCATGCTGACCATCCTGGAGAAATATGGCGGAGGGCCGGTAGGCGTGAATACCATCGCGGCGTCGATTGACGAGGAATCGGAGACGATTGAGGAAGTCTATGAGCCGTACCTGCTGCAGCTGGGGTTTTTGGACCGCACACCGCGCGGCCGCGTAGCAACGGCGCGAGCCTTTGAATACTTCGGGATCAAGCGTTCGCTGACTCCGCAGAAAACCCTGTTCTGATACCCGGTCGTGAGACTCTAGAGAGTTGGACAATCCCAATCCCGGCGCGCAGAAACGTGCCCTGTTCGTTGTTTTTCTGGTGGTGTTTCTAGACCTTCTGGGTGTGGGAATTCTAGTGCCCGTGACGCCCTTTCTGGTCCGGCCCTTTTCCACCGATGCCCTGACCGTGGGACTGCTGGGGTTTTCGTTTTCCGCCGCGCAATTTCTGGCCTCGCCGATTCTCGGGGTGCTTAGCGACCGCTACGGAAGAAGGCCGGTGATGCTGGCCAGCATTGTCGGCACCGGAATCGGATACCTCATGTTCGGCTGGGCGGGATCGCTGCTGGTGATGTACCTCTCCCGGGTGATCGACGGAATTACCGGCGGCAACATCGCCACGGCGCAGGCATGCATTGCCGACATTTCCGCCCCGGAAGACCGCGCGAAAAATTTCGGGTTGGTCGGCGCCGCATTCGGTCTGGGCTTTATCATCGGCCCCGCCATGGGTGGCGCATTCTCGAAGATCAGCTTGTCCGCGCCCGCTTTCGCGGCAGCGGGAATGTCCTTCATCACCTTCGTGTTCGCCTGGTTCATGCTGCCGGAGTCGCTTCCTCCGGAAAGACGCACCAAGACGCCCTTCGCACCGGCTGAATTGAACCCCATCCGCCAGATCCTCGCGGCATTCGGGCGGCCGGCGCTGCGTACTCTTCTCTATGGCGCGGTGAGCGTGAATTTAGCCATGGCGGCGCTGCAATCGAACTTCGGCGTGTTCGCGCTGGAGGTATTTCAGGTGGGGCCCGGCCGTGCGGCGGCGATCTTTGCGGCCATCGGGATCACGGGAGCGATCACGCAGGGAGTGATCCTCCGGCGCATCGCAGGGAAGTTTGCCGAGCTTTCGATTGCCCTGACGGGTGTGCTGCTCACAGTTGCCGGATACGCCGGGATCGCGCTGGCGCAGAAAGAAATTCAGCTTTTCCCTACCTGCATGTTGATCGCGGCGGGAATGGGCTTAATCGGCCCGTCGGTGGTGGGACTGCTCTCCAAGCGCGTTGCCTCTCATGAGCAGGGCTCCATTATGGGCATCACTCAATCGGCGGCCAGCCTGACGCGAACCGTGGGCCCGGTCATCGCCGGAGCCCTTTACGACCATGTGGGAAGGACGTCGCCCTACTGGGGTGGCGCCCTCTGCGTGGCCATCGGCGGCTTGCTGATCGCCTCCGTCCGCAACCCAAAGACAACGTCTTAAGCGTTCCAGCCTTCGACAATCGACCGCAGCATCCACGCCATCTTTTCGTGGGTCTTCATCCAGCCGATCAGCGAGTCCTGGTTGCCGGCGTCGCCGAACTTGTTGGCGATCTTGTCCTGATCGTCGCGAAGCTGGCGAATCAGGGTATCGTGATCCTCCAGAAGCTTCTCCACCATCTGGACGGCCGTCAGCGTCTTGGTGCTCTCCTTCAGCCGCGCAACCTTCAGAAACTCGCCCAGCGTGGCGACAGGAGTCTTTCCCAGCGCGCGCACCCGCTCGGCAATCTCATCGATCATCTCGTCAATCTGATCGTATTGGCCTTCGAAGAACTTATGGAGATCGTCGAACTCGGGGCCGGTGACGTTCCAGTGGAAGTTCCGGGTCTTCGTGTAGAGAACGTACTCGTCGGCGAGAATCCCGTTTAAAATTTTGGCGGCGCCGTCGCGTTGGGCGTCCGAAAGTCCTATATTTGTCCTGATCTTAGCCATATTTTCTAGATGTCTCCATGGTAACGAAGGTCGCAATTGTTACACTCGGCTCATGGAAAGCAGTCTCTTGCCGATCCTCGGTGAAGTTCCGCTGCAGGGCGGACCTTCGTGGTACGGGCCGGCTCCGCGAATTTCGTCGCTTCTGATCAAGCCGGCTTCCGCGGTTTGCAATCTCGACTGCTCCTATTGCTTTTATCTGGATCGCGAAGCGGATCCGTACAAGGAATTGCCCGCCCGGCGGATGACTCACGAAACGCTGGAGCGGCTGGTAGACACGTACCTGTTTTACAGCTATCCGAACAGCACTTTCGCCTTTCAGGGGGGCGAGCCGACACTGGCGGGACTGCCCTTCTTCGAGAAGCTGGTCGAGTTGCAGCAGCGGTATGGAAGAAACGGGCAATCGGTTTCCAATGCGCTACAGACCAACGCGATGCTGATCGACGACGACTGGTGCCAGCTTTTCCGCTCGTACAACTGGTTGCTGGGCGTATCTCTGGATGGGCCGGAGGAAATCAACGATCTCTACCGCTTCAACAAAGCGGGCCATGGCACGTGGAAGCGCGTGATGCAATCGATCGAGACGTTGAAGAAGAATAAGGTCGAGTTCAATATTCTCTGCGTCCTGAGCCAGGCGAACGTCGAAAAGCCTCGCGAGATTTATAAGTTCTACCGGAGCCTGGGTGTCGACAACATTCAGTACATCCCGCTGGCTGAGTTTTCTCCGGATGGCTCGCGCCAGCCGTTTACGATCACGGCGGAACAATATGGGCGTTTCCTGTGCGACACTTTCGATCTTTGGTGGCCGGAGCGTCGCAAGGTTCGCATTCGCTTCTTTGACAACATCGCGGAGGCTCTGGCCGGACAGAAACCCGGATCCTGCACGATGCACGAAAGCTGCGATAGCTACGCCGTCGTCGAATACAACGGCGACATCTATCCCTGCGATTTTTTCGTGGAAGGCGGGTGGAAGCTGGGAAACGTCAACGAGGATACATGGCCCGAAGTGGCCCGGCGATCCCGTCGTTATGCGTTCGCGCAGAAGAAATCCCTCGCCCACCCCGAATGTCAGGCGTGCGAGTGGCAGTCGATCTGCCATGGCGGATGCCCGAAGTTCCGGCACGGCCCGGCCAGGCGTTTTGAGGATCTGGATTACTTTTGCGCGGCCTACAAGATGATCTACGCCAAAGCCGCCGGGCCGCTGCGCGAAGACTTGAAAAAGATCCTGGGCCGCGATATGCCCAATATCCGGCAGCCGCTCTAGCCCGCCCGTCCCGTTGTTTGCCGAAGGAGCCGTTCAAGCTACGGGGCGACGCGAACCTGGTTATTCACTTCACTGACGCCCTTAACTTTTTTCACGAGTTTGTCGACTTTTTTGCGGACGTTCTCGCGATCGACTTTTCCCTTGACGGTGACAACGCCGTCTTTGACGTCGACATCGAAGGCTCCGCCCTTTACTTCCGAGTCGTTGGCAAGAACCCGGCGGACCTGATCGTAAATCTCATCGTCGGAAATTTTCTTATCTGCCGCGCTGAGAGAGAAGGAGAGCGCGAAGCACAATACCAGCGTTTTCATTCTGACGACCGCCAGTCTAGCTCATTCACGAAGCTTTCGCTTTCGCGCCATCCGGGTTTGACATTCACGTATAACTGGAGAAACACCCGGCGTCCCAAAAAGTTTTCGATTTCCCCCCGGGCCGCCGTGCCGATGCGTTTCAGCATGGAGCCTTTGGAACCGATGATGATGCCCTTTTGACCGTCGCGTTCGACGATGATGTTGGCGCCGATGCGGGTGATGTGGGGCTCATCCTTCCACTCTTCAATCCGGACGGCGACCGAGTGGGGCACCTCGTCGTGAGTGGCTTTGAGAAGCTGCTCGCGGATCATTTCGGCGGCCAGATGGCGCTCCGGCTGATCGGTGAAGTGGTCCGGGGGAAACATCCGCTCGCCGGGAGGCAGATGGCGCAGAAGGACGCGCTTCAGCTGGTCCAGTCCGGCGCCGCGCAAGGCGGAGACCGGCACCGAGTCGGTGAAGTCGTAATGGGCGGCGAAGGCTTCCAGCCGCGGCAGCAGCAGCCGCTTGTCCTCCACGCGATCGATCTTGTTGAGAACGAGCACTGAAGGCTTGGGCGCGATGGAATGCGCCCGGATGAGCGAGGAAAGTCCCTCCCACTCACGCTCGTCGGGATCGCGCGAGCCGTCAGCCACGTACACCCGCACATCGGGAGTGTCCAGAGCCTGGCGCACGGTCATCATCATGCGGCGGTTGAAGTAGCTGTCGGAGCGGTGGATGCCGGGAGTGTCGACGAAAACGATCTGCCCTTCGGGCAAGGTGAGCACTCCCTGGACGGCAGTTCTGGTGGTTTGCGGTTTGTCCGCGACGATGGCCACTTTCTCGCCAACCAGCGCGTTGACCAGGGTGGATTTGCCGGCATTCGGAAGACCGGCTACGGCGGCAAATCCCGAAACGTGAGCGGGAGAATCAGGCATTGGCTTCCTCGCTTTCCGGAGTGCCGGTCACCCGGGATAGCCGGACTTTGTCCACGCGCAGGTCGCTCGATGCGAGGATCTCAATGCGAATGCCGTCCCGCGCAATCGCTTCACCGGCCTGCGGTACGCGGCCCATCCATTCGGTGACCAGGCCGCCGACGGTTGTGGCTTCGGTGTCCTCCGGGCGGCGGAACTCCACCAGCTCGTAGAGATGATCGAGATCGTAGCTGCCGGATAGGACATAGGACCCGTTTTCCTGCTGGACGTCCTGGGCAGGCTCATGCTCGTCGCGAATTTCGCCGAGGATTTCCTCGACCAGATCTTCCATGGTGACGATTCCCGCGGTCTGTCCATACTCATCGACGACCACCACCATGTGGTTGCCGTTGGTCTGCATCTCGCGCATCAGGGTTTCGACGCGCTTGGATTCGGGAACGGCGTCGATTCCGCGGATGATGGAGCGGATGGTTTTCCGGTCGCGCTCTTCGCATTCGATTTCGAACATATCGCGAACGTGAATGAATCCGATGATGTTGTCGAGCGAGTCCTGATACACCGGAATCCGGGAGAATTTTTCGCTGATGACGAGGCGGCGCAGCTCTTCCAAACTCTTGTCCTGGCTGATGGCGACGATGTTGCGGCGCGGCGTCATCACTTCGCGCACGGTCTTATCGCCAAACTCGATGACGGTCTTAATGAGCTTCTTGTCGCCCTCTTCGATGAGGCCTTCCTCGGCGCCGGCTTCGATGAGAGCTTCGATTTCGTGCTCCTCCTGGCCGTTCTTTTCGCCCGAATCCTCTTCGCCGGCCATTTCGGCGACAGCCCGGATGCCGGAGAGCAGCGAGATGAGCGGCTTTGCCATTAAGATCATCGCCCGCAACAAGGGAAGCGCGCGGATCATCCAACGGCCCTTGGTGCGGCGGTACAGGAACTGCGGCACCAGGTAGGCGGAGCCGAGCATCAGGATAAATCCGTAGATTGCCGCTTCCCAGGGGCTCTGCGCAATGGCGTAGACGGGCACCGCCGTCAGCGCGAGCATAGTGTGCTTCCACAAGGAGAACGTCAGCGCGCCGGTATCGGCGGGGACTTCCAGGGCGGACTCGACCGATTCTTCGAACACACGGAGCGTGTCATATTCGCGCGGGCGGAGGCGCATCGATTCCAGGAAGCATACCTGGACAACGGTGGCCAGCGAGAGCGCGCTGAGCATGAAGAAGATCAGAATCAGTAGCGCGAGGATCATGGCGCGGTCCTGGCGATCAGTCCGGCGGGGAGACCGAGCTTCCGGCGCCATCTTGCTTCAGCCCGGGCCATCCGGCCGTTGTCGGTTTCATGATCCATTCCGGAGAGGTGGAGCACGCCGTGGAGGATCAGCACGCAAACCTCCTGCTGGATGGAATGCCCCATCGTCCGGGCCTGCTCGCGGGCGCGATCGTAGGAAATCGCCAGCTCTCCCAACAGTTCCGGGACGGCGGAGGGAAACGAAAGAACATCGGTGGGTCTGTTTTTCCGGCGGAAGCGGCGGTTGAGCGACTGCAGCTCGCCGTCTCCGGTAATTAAAGTGTCGAAAGGGCGCCCTTTGGCGATTTTCCGGGTAAGAACGTCCACAAATTCACGCAGCGTGGATCGATTCAATGCCGCGTAGCGGCGCCTGAGAATGAGGCTACTATCGCCCGGCGGCATCGGAATCCGGTTCGTGCGGCTCGGCGTCCACGGTTTCTTTCTCCGCGGCTTCCTTTTCTGCCGGCTCGAGGCGAAGGGAAAGCTGGCGGCTGGCGCCCGTCAATTCGTTGTAGCGGTCGTAGGCCTTTACGACGCGCTGCACGAGAGTGTGCCGGACAACATCGGTGTCATCGAAGTGAATGAAGGAGATACCCGCAACCCCGCGGAGGACGTCGATCGCTTCCAGCAGACCGCTTCTCCGGCCGGTGGGCAGATCAATCTGAGTGATATCTCCGGTGATCACCATTTTGGAATTAAAGCCCAGGCGAGTGAGGATCATTTTCATCTGTTCCTGGGTGGAATTCTGAGCTTCATCGATGATAATGAACGCATCATTCAGCGTCCGGCCGCGCATAAAGGCGATTGGAGCGACCTCGATGGTGTTGCGCTCCAGCAGTTTTTCGACGCGCTCGCTCTCCAGCATGTCGTAGAGAGCGTCGTAGAGAGGACGGAGATAGGGATCGACCTTTTCCTGCAGAGTTCCGGGCAGAAATCCCAGGCGCTCGCCGGCTTCGACGGCGGGACGGGTCAGCACGATGCGGCTGACTTTCTTCGCCAGGAACGCGGAAACGGCCATGGCAACGGCGAGGTAAGTCTTTCCGGTTCCGGCCGGCCCGACGCCGAAAATCATGTCGTTTCGCTCAATGGCTTCGACATAGCGGCGCTGGTTGACCGAGCGCGGGGCGAGCAATTTCTTGCCGAAGCTGCGCTGTTTTCCCGAAAGGACCAGCTGTTTCAGCCGAACGTCCGGATCGGCGGTAACGACTTTCAGAAGGCTATTGAGATCGCCATTTTTGAAAATATGGCCTTCCCGCACTAATTCCGAATAATCCTCGAGAATCGCCACGGCCCGGCCGACTTTGTCGGGCTCCCCTTCAATTTCCAAAGAATCGGCCAGCAAGGAAGTCTGAACCTGAAGGTTTTCCTCCAGCAGCCGGATGTTTTCGTCACGCGTACCGAAAAGCGATTCGATTCCCGCGCCTATCTGAACCTTAACTTTCATCGAGGATCGGGGTTAGCATGAGCGGACGGCGAGGTAAGACGAAATGCTGGAAAGTGGGGGTCGGGCCTGTTCCGCTGGCGCGGAAGAGACATCCACATACTACTGGCAGTGTATCACGCGGCCCCAGCTCCGGCGCCCTGTTACAAATTTTGCAAAAGGTTTTGCATCAATTGGGGGTTGCAGCGCTCTCACAACTTCACAAACCATGAAAGAAACAAGCACTCCGGCAACCAGTGAGGGTGAATCCAGCTTTCGTGGCGTGGACCGCCCATCTAACTTCACTACCGCTGAATCCGCGTCAACCGCCAATGAAAAGGCCGCCAACGCTGAGTCCAATATCCGGCAAATGCTGGGACATTACGACATCGGGCGAAAGCTGCGCCTGCTTCGGCTGAAGAGAAAGATAGCCCTGGTAGATCTGGGAAAGTATACCGGTCTCTCGGCCTCGATGCTATCTCAGTTGGAGAACAGCAAGCTGGTGCCGACGCTGCCGACACTGGCGCGCATCGCCATGGTTTTCGACGTCGGATTGGAGCACTTTTTCGAAGGACATAGCCACCAAAAGCGGTTCTCGGTGGTGCGAGCGGGCGAACCGGGCACCGCGAGGCGGGAGGCCGGCTCCGGCGCGGAAGTGAGCGTGTTTACCGCACCCGACCAAACCCTCGTCGTGCAGCTGGTGGAGTTCGCCAATGGCGACCGGGACGATGCACTGGCGGGGTCGCAAAACGGCTTGAAGTTTGTGCACGTTCTCGACGGGTCGATCCGCATCCTGTATCAAGGCGAGGAGCACCTGCTAAATCCCGGCGACAGCGCGCATTTCGAAGCTACTGAACCGCACTCCTTCCGCGCCGGGGGGCCGGAGGCAAGCCGGGCGTTGGTGATCGTGACGGAGCCGCGCATTTAGTCTTCAAAGTCGATATCCTACGGGCGGATGAAGCCGCTCGCTTTATTCGCCCTGTGCCTGCCGGTTCTGGCCGCGGATTGGACCCTCTATCGGATGGGGCCGTTCGAAGTTCTCACGCAGGGCGACAAGAAACACGCCCGGGACGTGCTGAACCATCTGGAACAGCTTCGGTGGACGTTCGGCCAGTTGACGGGAACGCAGGAACCGAAGACGCCCTGGCCGGTACGCGTGCTGATCACTCGCGGGGCAACGCCGGCCGGATTCCGCGCGGTAAACGACGGCCTGACGGGGGTGTTGGCGGAGAAGGCTCCGGTCCCGATGGAGTGGAACGCGGAACTGCTGAAGATGTTCCTGGCAAGCGGCCTAGGGCGAATGCCGGCAAACATCGAAAGAGGCTTGGTTTCGACATTGATGACCGCCGAGGTCGCGGGCGTACATGTCATCACCGGGTTGGCTCCTCCGCAGCCGGATCTCGATTGGGCGGCGATGCACATGCTGATCACCAACGAGGATACGCGGGGGAGAGTGCGGATCCTGATTTCCAATCTGGAAAAAGGAATCGAACCGGAGGTAGCGTTCCGGAATTCCCTGGGGAAGACTTTACCGGAGATGGATGCGGCGGCGAAAGCTCACCTGGCTGCGAGCACGGTGCCGACCGCCGACATTTCCGGCAAACCTCTGAACGCCACCCGCGACTTTGAGCCGCGCTCCGCCGACGACGGCCTGGCCGCCCGATGGAGCGCGGAGACGTCGGCGGCCGATACCGCGATGGGTATGGTGGAGGCGGCGAAACAGAACTCCGGCGCCGCGAGAACTCTGCTGGAAGCAGCGATGAAGAAGAAGCCGGAATGGCCTCAGCCTTACATTCTCCTATCGGAGATCGAGCCGGACCCGGGACGCAAGGCGGGATTGCTGAAGCGGGCGGCGGAGCTTTCCCCGCGGGACGCCGCGCTGTGGTCGCGCTTTGCGGAGCTGATGATGGAATACCGGCGGTACGCGGATGCCGATAAAGCGTGGGCTTCCGCCGAACGCGCTGCAGCCACGCCGGAGGAGAAGGCCAAGATGCGTGCCATGCGGTCCCAATTGGTCGACCAGCGGGCCGAGGCCGATGCGGATGCGAAGCATGAGGCCCAGGTTGCGCGGGAGCGTGACACGCAGCGGGTGAAGAATGAGCTGCTTTCGCGGATCCAGGAGGCGGAAAAGAAAGCCAACGCCGGGCGGGAACTCCCCCCGGGCACCAAGGTGGAAGAGTGGTGGGACGATCCGAAGCCGGACGCCAAGTTGGCGGGCATGCTGCGGCGGGTGGACTGCCTGGGGAAGCAGCTGCGCCTGATCGTGGATGTTAACGGAAAAGTGACACAGATCCTCGTAAAAGATCCCTCGAAGCTTGCGATGGAAAAGGGGAGCGAAGCGGTGGGGGCCTCGCGGCTGGCGTGCGGCGCGCAATCCCCGCGAAAAGTCGAAGTGGAGTACTTCGCCAAACCGGACCCGAAGCTGAACACGATTGGAGAAGCGGCCATTCTCCGGTTTCCATGAAGAACATCCCGTTCCGCTGGATTGTGGCGGGCGTGTTCATGATCTCTTCAGCACTGAATTATCTGGACCGGCAGATCCTGGCGGCCCTGGCGCCTCTGATCAAAGCCGAGTTTCAGCTGGACAACCAGGATTATGGCCTGATCCTTTCGGTGTTCTCGATTACCTATGCGATTTCGTCTCCGGTTGCGGGATGGATGCTGGACCGCTACGGTTTGACGCGGGGAATTTCCGCGGCGGTCGCCGTGTGGTCGGCCGCGGGCATCGGCACGGGGCTGGCCTCGTCGTTCGGGGGACTTCTTGCCGCGCGAGCGGTCCTGGGCGTCGGGGAGTCGGCAGGTCTTCCTTCGACGGGCAAGGTCACTCACGCCTATCTTCCGCCGAAGGAGCGGGGACTGGGCGCGGCGCTGAGCAATATCGGACTGAGCGCCGGGGCGGTTACGGCTCCGTGGATGGTGAATCTGCTGGCTCCGCGGTACGGCTGGCGGATGGTTTTTGTGGCCGCCGGAGTGATGGGCTTTCTTTGGATTCCGCTGTGGAGGTGGATCGATCGCCGGGCGGAGACGGTACCCGAAGCGGCCGGGACAAGTTCGCTACCCGTTTGGGACATCCTGCGGGACCGGCAGATGTGGGGATTTCTGGCGGCGAATTTGTGCTCGATGACGGTTTACACACTCTGGACGAACTGGACGACGATTTTCTTTTCCACGCATTACGGCTTGCCGATGGGGGAAGCCAATCAGCTGGCTCCGCTGCCGCATTTTTTTGCGTACTTCGGCGGGATGACGGGCGGAGCGATTTCCTACCGGTTGATCGCCAGGGGGATGGCTCCGCTGCGGGCCCGGCGAAAGGGGCTGCTAATTTGCGCGGCGCTGATGACCAGTACGGTGCTGGTCCCGTGGATGCCGACACCCTTGTCCGCCGCTCTGATGGCGTCCTTCAGCTTTTTTTGGGCCACCGGCTGGGGCGTGAGTCTGTATACGATGCCGGTGGACGCCTATGGAGCGCGAGCCGGATTTGCCGTGTCGCTGTTAACCATGGCGTATGGTGTTCTGCAGATCTTCGTCTCTCCGATGATCGGGCGGGCAATCGATCACTACGGGTTCAAGCCGGTATGTCTGGTGGCGGGACTGGCGCCGCTTTTGGGTTATGTCATCGTTTCGAATACGAGCCGGGATGCCTGAGGACCGCTCCTGGGTTGCGGCGTTGCTGGCGCGAACACCGCCGGCGGCGGCGTGGCTTCCGGACCGCCATCTCTGGCTGGTTGCGGAGCCGGAGGCGGGATTTGTTTGCTGGCACCAGGTGGCCGAAAATGAGTTTGAAATTCTGAACCTGGCGGTGGCTCCGGAATACCGGCGGCAGGGGCTGGGAAGCGCCCTTCTGAAGGCGGCGGGAATCTTGCGCGGGGCCTGGTTTTTAGAGGTGCGGGCGTCGAACCTGGCGGCACAGGAATTCTATCGAAAGTGCGGATTTACGGTGGCCGGAAATCGAAAAAGGTACTATCAGTGCCCGGTCGAGGACGCTATTGTTCTCGGCCGCAAAGAGTGCTAAAGTTGTGGCCGTCGGGAGGCCCTCGGACCTTCCGGTGTATTCGTTCAAAATGTACCAAACGATTACCCACCGAGCCTATTTCTCTCAATCTGAAAGACTCGGCGTGGCAATCCTTTCCCCAAAAGGAGAATCACGCATGGATCTAAGTGTCCAGGAACAGGAAGAATTGAAGGCGCACCTGATGGCGTCGGACGAGGACTTCCGGAAAATCGCGACTCAACACTCGGACTATAAGCGCCGGGTTGCCGAGATCGAAGCAAACCCACACCCGTCTGACGAGGAAGTTCAGGAGGAAGTGAGACTGAAAAAACTCAAGCTTCACCTGAAAGACCAGATGCTGGAGATCATGCATCATTACCGCGAAACACACGCGGTCTGACCATCAGGGAACGCTTCAGGGGTTTTTGGAAATGCCCGGGCCGTTTGGCTCGGGCATTCTGGCTTTTGGAGGGCTGGAAAAAGAAAAGCGGCGCCCGGAAAGCGCCGCTCGAGTTTTCTGAAATGAGCTTAGGCTCGTTGCCGGCGGCGCAGACGAAACGCGGCTACGGCAGCGGCGGTTCCGACCATACCGATGGTGGTAGGCTCCGGCACCGTTGGATTCGGGCCAGGCGTGGCACTGCCGAAGGTGATGTCGTCGAACGCGATCTGATTGCCGACTCCGGCGAAAACGACCGACATAGCAGTACCGGAAAAACTGACGCCCACCGGGAAAAATGGGCAAAAACTGGCGCCATACGCAATGCAGGAACCGGAAGGCGTGGTGGGAAGGTTGAAGGATGTCAGAAGGCTACCGGTTCCATCCAACCCATCGTAAACGCTGACGGAGCCGGGATTATTCACGGCGGAGTAGTTGAACGAAAATCCGGTATCGAAGCCGGCGGTAACGTTCATTGTGATCGCATTGCTGGTCAGGAAGAAGAGACCACTGAGTTCGGAAGAAGGGTCACCCGAACCACCATGCGACGCGTTCGAGCAAAACGTGGTTGTCGTATTCAGACAAACCAGGAGGGCGGGTGCATCGAACGATATTCCGTAAGCCGGACCGATACTGCCGTTGCTGGCAGCTCCACCGTTGTAGTAGTCCGCAACGAAAATGTCGTTGTTGTTGGGATAGGGCCCGATTCCTTCAAAATCCAGGACCGTAATGGCACCCCAGCTATTTGTAAGTGCTAGAGCAGAAAGCACGACAGACCATGCGAAAGCCTTCATTTTGTCTCCGTTTTCTAACTTGTTTTACTATCTTAGTTTTCGTTCAGACTACTGATTTTCATTTACACTACTGGTAACGGGCCAAGCTTGTATTTTAGCCTGACAGTCAAGTATTTCCAAGAGCGGAGTGCGACGGAAAGTACTAGGACCCGGCGCGGGCCGTCCAGGAAAGTGGCATCTCACCGAAGCGACGGATTCCGGCCCAGGCGGCGGGCGAGGAAAACGTCGGTCCGCTGAATCAGTTTGGGCCAAATCGATTCGGGGTCCGCGTCGAACACCATCGCGGGGTCGACGTGGAGAACGTGCCAGGACCGGAGTTTCATTTCGCGGTCCAGCTGGCCGGCGCCCCAGCCGGAGTAGCCGAGATAGAGCCGGACGCTGCCCTTGGCGTTGCAAAGCTTCTCCACGGAGGGTTTGGTCGTAACCATGAAGATATCGCCGGTGACTTTCCGGGCGTCGGCAGGGACTTCCCCGGCGCGGGCGAGGACGAAGACGGCGCCGCTTTCGACCGGACCGCCCCAGAATGCGTGTTCCTGCCTTGCTTTGATCGCGGGATTTTCGGGAAACAGCGAAGCGAGCGTGAAGCGGGTAGGGCGATTGATCACCAGCCCCATCGCTCCTTTTTCGGAGTAGCTGGTGAGAAGAATCACCGTCTCGGCGAAGTTCGGGTCCGGCAAGCCGCGGGCGGCAACCAGCAGCTTACCCGCCGCCAGCTCCTGCGCGGAGACAACTCCGGCGCTCGCCCAAAGCAACAGCGCTGCCAGCCGCGCCTTCACAGGCACCTCCCGATGTTTAGACTTTACCCGGTTCGGGGTGCACCCAGGGGGACCGGTAAGGACGCCGCAATAACTTGTTGGCCTCGTCGTCGCCGGCGACGCGCTGTTTTGCAGGATCCCAGGTGAGAGAGCGTCCCAGCTTCATCGAGAGATTGGCGAGAATGCAGCTCGCTGTAGAGATGTGGCCCTGCTCAATGTCGGCCACCGGCTTGCTCCGATTGTCGATCGCCGTGAGCAAGTCTTTCATATGCCCGCGAATTGCCGGAGCGACGTGGCGCTCCAGATCCTTTTCGGTTTTGTCTTCCGGATACTGCTCGAATTCGTAGGTTACGTCCTTGTGAACAGGGCTCGCCCCTTTGTCCAGAGGCTCGAAGTCGTAGCCCATGACGCCGGCTTTGAGGGTCCCCTTGTCTCCGTAGAAGATCGCCGCCCAGGGATACTTCGGATCCGGAGCGCTGCCCCAACTCCGGTGCGTCCACACCACCTTGACGTCTCCGAAATCGAACGTCGCTTCCTGCGTGTCGGAGATATTCGCTTTGGAGTTCTTGTCGACGAGAATGCCGCCGGTGGAGGCAACGCTCTTCGGCCAGCCGAGATCCATCATCCAGCGGACCATGTCCAGCATGTGGATGCACATGTCGCCGACGATTCCGTTGCCGTACTCCATGAAAGCCCGCCAGCGGCGCGGATGCACTAGCGAGTTGTAGGGCCGCATCGGGGCGGGCCCGGTCCACATCTCGTAGTCGAGATTTTCGGGCGGCGCCGAGTCCGGCGGATTCTCTTTCGCGCGCATGTGGTAATAGCAGCAGATCTCGACGTAGGCAATCTTTCCCAGCTTGCCTTCCTTAATGAACCGGTCCCGAGCCTCGATCAAGTGGGGAGTGCTGCGGCGCTGCGTGCCGACCTGAACCACGCGATTGTACTTTCTGGCGGCGGCCAGCATCGCCTCGCCTTCGACGATATCGACGCTGATCGGCTTCTGGACATAAATGTCGACCCCGGTCTTGCACGCCTCGATCATCGGCAGGGCATGCCAGTGATCCGGAGGGGCGATCAGGACAATATCGAGGTCCTTTTGCTTCAGCATTTCCCGGTAGTCGTGATAGGTGCGCGGCGTCTTTTTGGAGGCTTGGCGCGAGGCGACAATTTCGGCCGCCTCGGCGAGCATTTTCTTGTCGACGTCACAGAGAGAGACGACTTCCACCGGGGAAATCTGAATCAGGCGCAACAGATCGGCTTTGCCGTACCAGCCGGTGCCGATCAGTCCGACCCGCCGCACTTTGTCTGCCGCATAGCTGGCGGCAGCCCCGGCGGCCGTAGCGGCGTAGATAAATTTCCGGCGATTCATATTGGCTGGCTCCTTGCGATTGGACTCACTGGAAGTATATGCGCCCAAGTACCGCGCTGGGAATTACTACACTAGCGGTGTATGCGTCGCTGGCGAATTAAATTGAGCGGGAGTATCCTGAAACCGCGATCTCAAGAAATGCCCGTTTTGAAGGGCAACCACGCTGAAGGACCGGCGCATCATGAATCCAAATCTTGAAGTTCTTCGTGAGGAAATTCCGGAAGCCGCCCGGAAACTGGGACTTGTTATTTTTCGCGGGCTCCGGACCGGCGACGACCGGCCGGCGGTGGAATGGGACACCCGGCGCGATCCCGGCTACCAAGCGTTTCTGGAAAGTGCCGCCGCCCTGGGAGTGAAGGCTATCGTGTTTCGCGATCAGGAGTTTCAGGACTTTATGGTGGAAGGCGCGCTGGAAGACCTGGAAGACGCCGAGATGGCCTATGACGAGCGCCGCTCCTACGAACAGCAGCTGCGGGAATTCCGGCACTACGGAGGGTTCACCTGTACTATCGAACTGAGCTTCGAATATGAGGGGACGCTATATTTGTTCGAGCTGCACACCGAATGGTTCCGGGAGTTTCAGGCGATAGCCGACGAGGTTTCCTCGATTGTGGACGGGGGCGAGGAAGAATCTCCGCTGGGCGGCTATTACTCGAATAACTGATGGTTGATTCGTAAATGCGATGGATGCTTCCGCCGGATTGCCGGGAGCCGGCGCGTGAGCTGGCCCGGAAGCTGGGGATTACCGAACCGGCCAGCCGGGTCCTGATCGGCCGCGGCTATGCGGAGCAAGAGGAAGCTTCCCGATTTCTCTGGCCGGGTTTTGCCGACCTCCACTCCCCTGCCCTGCTGAAGACCCTCCCCGAGGGGGCCCAAAGGCTGAACCGCGCCATCCGCGAGAAAGAGCGAATTCTCCTCTACGGCGATTACGACGTG
Source organism: uncultured Solibacteraceae bacterium (assembly GCA_964515165.1). GTDB lineage: Bacteria > Acidobacteriota > Terriglobia > Bryobacterales > Bryobacteraceae > JAPKYZ01. Next base: position 16,348 of record CAZETQ010000037.1, read on the forward strand.
GATGGAACCATGGCCGTGGTGATTCTCACCAAGGCGATCGAGATCTGCGGCGGGAAGAGCGAGTTCCATGTTCCGCACCGGCTGAAAGAAGGCTACGGCATGCGGCCGGAGATTGTGGAGCGCGCGGCCGCCGAAGGCGTGCGGCTGATTGTCAGCGTCGACACGGGCATCCGGGCGGGAGAAGTGGTGCGGCATGCGACAGCCTTGGGAATCGAGGTGGTCGTGACGGATCACCATTTGCCGGAGGCTGAACTGCCGCCCGCGCTGGCAGTGGTGAATCCGAATCGCCGGGATTGCGGCTATCCGAACAAGAATCTCTGCGGAGCCGGAGTGGCGTTCAAGCTGGCGCAGGCCGTCATGGAATTGCAGGGATGGTCCGAAGCGAAGCTTCGACGAATGCTGGACAGTTTTCTGAAGCTGGTGGCCATCGCAACGGTTGCCGATGTCGTTTCCCTGACGGGCGAGAATCGCGCGATCGTCAAACTGGGGCTGGACAGCTTCACGGAGGTCCGGAATATCGGCCTGAAGGAACTGCTGCGCGTGGCGGGAATTCCGGAAGGTCAAATTCCCACGGCGCGCCAGGTAGGGTTCCAGATCGGACCCCGCATCAACGCCGCCGGGCGTATGGAGAGCGCCCGGATGGTGGTGGAACTGTTCCTGACGAGCGATCCCGGCCGGGCGGCCGCCATCGCGGACGAACTGGACGCTTTGAACAAAGACCGCCGGGATACCGAGAAGCGCATTTTAGAAGAGATTCTGGATTCGGTCGGCGAGCCGGCGCACGGTTTGGTGCTGGCCGGCGAGAAATGGCATCGGGGCGTCGTGGGCATCGTTGCCAGCCGCGTCGTGGACCGGTTCTACCGTCCCACGTTTGTCCTGGAGATCGATCGCGAAAACGGCATCGCCGCCGGCTCGGGCCGCAGTATCCCGCCTTTCCATCTGCTGCAAGCTCTGGAAGCGATGCCGGAACTGTTCAACAAGTTCGGCGGGCATAGTCATGCGGCCGGCGTGACTCTCACGATCGACCGGCTGGAGGAATTCAAAACACGATTCACGATGTACGCCGAGCGGCTTCTGACTCCCGCCGATCTGGAGCGCCAACTGAGGCTCGACGCCGTGATCGAACCGGGAGAGATGAACGCGCGCAGCGCGGCGGACCTGTTCTCACTGGCGCCATTCGGGATGGACAATCCTCCGCCGGTGCTGATGATGGCGGGCGTAACGATTGAATCGTCGAAGCCGATGGGGGAAAGCGGAAAGCACTTCAAACTGTGTTTGGAGGGGCAGCGCGGCCGTCTGTTCGCAAAGGCCTGGAATTTCGAAGAGCGCCTGGAAGAAATCAGCGCCGGACGGCGTGTCGACGCCGCGGTTTGCATTGAAGAGGACGACTACTGGGGCTGGTCGGCGATTCTTCGAGACGTGAGGCCGGCCGACGGCGGCACTGAAAATCTATCCTGATCCGTTTCCAAAATAGGGCTGCATTTGGGAGGCGACGGATCGTGCGGCGCGCTCCGCATCGTAGCCGGGTTGGGCAAGCACCTGGGAAGATACCTCAACCACTACCGGACCGCCGTAACGGACGCTCTTAAGAAGAGCTGCATACTGCCGGTAGTCGATCGAACCTTCCCCGGGAAGCACAAACCGGAACTTGGGCGGCTGTCCGACGGAGTCCTTGATATGAATCATTCCGATGAAAGGAAGCTCCGCCCGCAAGGAAGATTCGAGTTCCAGTCCTTGCAACTGGAAATGGCTGAAATCGTAATTGAGCTTGAGAAACGGGCTGCCGATCTGGCGGCAGAGCGCCGCCGCATCCTCCGGCAGATGCAGCGCGGAACCAATATGCGCCTTGATCGCCACGGGAACCTTGTAGGTTTCCGCCGACCGGGCCCACACCTTCAATCGTTCGAGGAAAAGCGGGCGCAATTTCTCCCATTCTTCGGGCTTCCCACCGACGACCGTCTCGATCAACGGCGGCCGCTCTTCACTAATCTGACGAGCCAGGTCCAACGAAGACTCCAGATGCTGGATCTGTTGTGCCTGATCGTCCCCGGTGAGGCGAAGATCCTCCATCAGGCTGACAACAGGGAGGCGATACCGTTTCACGAGACTCCGGACCGAGGCGACGTCGAGTTTGCCCGCCTCCTGTTCCTGGCCGCGCCCGCTGAAGAGTTCCACTCCGCTATAGCCCAGTTCCGCGCATAGCCCGAATGACTTCTCTAATGGCCATTTCGGAAATCCCTTGAAGCTGTAGGCGAGCCGCAACGGCGAGGCGCCGCTGACGGCGCTGGCGAACAGACCCGCGACCAAAGACCGGCGCGTCATGCCGCGCCTGCCAACGCTCCCTTGGTGATGTATTCCTTCAGCATTCGCATCCACTCGCCGATATAGAAAGGATTGTCGTGCCATGTGCGGCCCGAGACCATGTTGCCGTCACGAACGCAGCCGTCATTCACGAACTTGGCGCCGCAGATTTCCACGTCAAACCGGCACTTCGGCACAGTCGCCATTTGCCGTCCGCGAATCACGCCGGCCGTGGCGACAATCTCAGCACCGTGGCAGACGACGGCAACCGGCTTTTGCGCGGTGAAGAAATGGCGCGTGATGCGAAGCAGATCTTCGTCATAGCGCAAATACTCCGGCGCGCGGCCTCCGGTCAGAAAGAGCCCCGCATACTCTTCGGGCTTCACATCGCGGAAGGCAATGTCGGAAGCCCAGTGATAACTGGGCGATTCTCTAGTGAGATCCCATCCGGGCGGGATCTCGTGCATCACCAGGTGATAAATCCGCTTTTCGGGGGCCGCGACCACGGCTTCGTAACCTTCTTCGATCACGCGCCAGATGGGATAGACGGTATCCAGAGCCTCGGAGGCATCTCCAATCGGAATCAGAATCTTCGGTTTCGTCATTTCAGTTTCGCTTTCGTCAATGCTTGTTCCAGAACGGCTTCCGGCACTTGGTAGACCGTCATGCCTTTTCCACCCCGGTAGTCTACGTCCTTATATCCCGCCGGACTGGTATAAAACGCGTCAATTGTCAGCTTGCGCGCCCAATCGAAGAATTCAGCACCCGCGGAATCCTCCAACGACGCCCTGCGTCTGCCGGCAATGCGATCCAGGATTTGGATTCGCTGCTCATCGGATGCCGTCGCAAACAATTGGCCCCCACGCGCGTACGACTGGTGGTTCAGCCACGCCAGGCCTCCGCGAAAAATCTGCGCCAGCCTGGAATTGCGGCTGCACAGAGCTTCAATGTACTCCGGCGCACCCGCGGCGGACGCCGCCGGAGATACATCATCCGCCGGGAGAATCAGGTCGCACAGTGTACGCAACGCTTCAAACTCCGCGGAAGTGAAAAAGTTTGTCCGGGCCGTTAATCCCGCTCCCGATGCGCCGGAGACTTTGCCCGCGTGATCGTGCGAATGATCCTGAGCGGCCAGCGGCGCGATGGAAAGCTGTACCAGCGTCCGGCGGGAGAACTTAGACATTGCCTTTCCTCATTTCTTCCGCCAGATACTCGCTCATGCGCATTCCCAGCGCGATGATCGTCAAAGTGGGATTCTTGTCCGGATTGGAAACAAAGGGAGCGGCATCGGCCACAAAGAGATTCCTGACATCGTGCGCCTGATTGAATCCATTGAGCACCGATTTCCGGGGATCGTCGCCCATTCGAACCGTGCCCACCTCATGGATCACCTCGCCACCGGTGGTGATGCCCGTCGAAGTGATGGTTTCCGGCGTGCCTCCCAGATTCTGGATGATCCCGGTGAACGTCTTGCGCATATGTTGCGACTGCTTCAACTCGTGGTCGGACCAGGCGAAGTGGAAGCGCAGCACCGGAATGCCGAACTCGTCGGTCACGCCGGGATCTATTTCACAAAAGCTTTTTTCGTTTGGAATCATTTCGCCCCGGCCCGTGAAGCCGATCGACGTTCCATATTCCCGGCGAATCTGCTGTTTCAGCGCCTTCCCGTAGCTTTGGTATTTATTGGCGGTTCCATGAAACGTGCCGACGTGCGGCTGCGCGAATCCTCCGCCGATTTCCACGTGATAGCCGCGCGGGAAGTCCAGCTTCTTCCCGAAAAGCCACCAGGGAATGTAAACATGCATCCCGCGAATTCCATCGGTATCGTAATGTGTCAAACCTTCCAGCGCGGGAATCTGGCCGCGAACGGTCAGGCCGACCGTATCGGTCAGGTATTTTCCGACGGCTCCCGAAGAGTTGGCCAGACCGTTGGGGAACGAGGAGCTTTTGGAATTGAGCAGGATTCGAGCACTCTCGCATGCACTGGCCGCCAGTACGACGACTCGCGCCTTCACTCGCCGCTCCTCTCGTGTCAGCTTGTCGATATAAACAACACTCTCGGCCTTTCCATCCTTGCCCAGCTCCACCGAGCGCACCATGGCGTTCGTTCGAAGTTCCAGCCGGCCTGTTTTCAACGCGGGGAAGATCTGCACCTGGCTGGAGGAATAGGCCGATGCGGTCAGACAACCTCGCCCGCAGTGCCCGCAATAATGGCAGGCCGCTCTGCCGTTCAACGGCCTGGTGAGCATCGCCTTTCGAGCCGGAATCACCGGAATTCCCAGTTGGGCCGCGCTCTTTTGAATCAGGACTTCGTGAACACGAGCCGCCGGCGGCGGCTGAAATATCCCGTCCGGCGCCGTGCGCAACCCCTCGCGAGTGCCGTGGACTCCAATGAAGCTTTCCGCCTTTCCGTACCAGGGAGCAACGTCGTCGTAAGAAATAGGCCAGTCGTCGCCAAGCCCGTCGGTGGAATAAGGCTTGAAGTCGTAATCGGAAAACCGCAGGGAAATCCGCCCGAAATGATTGGTCCGTCCACCGACTATCCGGGAGCGAAACCAGGAGAACTTGTTCCCCGGCGATACCGTGTACGGCTCACCCGGAATATCCCAATAGCCGTTGGGAGCTTCAAAGAAGCCGTACCGCATTCCTCCGAAATAGAATCGCCCATCCTCGCCGGCCCCGCGATGAGGTACCTGCCAAGGCATCAAATGTTCCTTGAAATCCTTCGCCGGATTGAGCGGACCGCCCGCCTCCAATAGCAGGACCTGGATGCCACGCTGCGTCAGCGAGTGCACCACCGTCCCGCCGCCCGCGCCGGACCCGATGACCACCACGTCGTATACGGAATCGCTTTTCTTAATCTGCATCGCCATCGGAATTTTCTATCGAACCGGAACGCTCCTGAGAATTGTACATAGCATCGAGCCGAAGCCTCGATCTCGCTTCTGACGGCTGGAAACTGTCATTCCAGTTTTAGAACCAAGTATTGACAGCTTAGTCGCCGGTATTTAGACTGGCAAGTGCAAATTGCCGTTTCAGTTCAGAAAGGGAAGGACCCTGCCCTTATGGTGAGACGCAAGTTTCTCCAAACGAGCCTCGCACTACCGGTCTTGGGCGCTCAGCAAATCCGGACGGGCGACCCTGCCACGGAGTGGCGCCGCAGCAATCCCGACTTTCAAACTTACATCCCGAAGGGCAATGGGCTCAACGACGGAGATAACGAACACTTTCTGGTGTTCGAATCTCCCCAGGGAGACCTGCTGGCTCTGTGGACACAAAGTTCCGTGGAAGGCGCGGGCGACAACCACCTGATGCTCGCGCGGAGCACGAATCTGGCCGACTGGTCAGAGCCAAAGTGCATCGCCGGACCGTATCGGGGTTCGAAAGACGCGCAGGCAAGCTGGGGATTCCCGATCGTTTCGCGAAAGGGCCGGATTTACGTTTTCTATTGCCAGGATTCCACTGGCCCGCAGCGCGACAGCCGCGGGAGAACGCTGAAGATTAACGACATCGCCGTACTCTACTCCGACGATGATGGCCGCAGTTGGAAACGGGGTGCGGATGTGCCCTGGCCGAAGGCGAAGTACGACAATCCCGGAGGAATCGGCGAGAACTGGAACTGGATCGTCTTTCAAATTCCCATTCGCGATTCCAAGGGCCGGCCAATCGCCGGGTATAGCTATTGGGTGAGCGACCGCCTGCGCACGGACAACCCGCCGGGCTGGTGGGTAGCCGATTCCGGTTCCAAGTTCATGCGCTTCGACAACATTGACGAGGCTCCGGATCCCAAGGATCTTAAAATTACGCACCTGATGCTGGAAGGCAAGGGGCTGACAACGCCTTCGGTCTTCAACCCCGCCCTCACCGACTGCGAAGAACCCAGCCTGGCGCTGCTGCCGGATGGCCGTCTGTTCGTGACGATGCGGACCAGCGTGGGCTACGTTTACTATTCCGTATCGGACGATGATGGCGCCAGTTGGCGTACGCCGGAACCGCTTCGCTACAAAGATGGCGGAGACTTGATTCCGCATCCCAAAGCGCCTTGTCCGGTCTATCGCCTGAAGGACGGACGATACATTCATCTATTTTTTAACAACGCCGGGACTCTGGGGCAATTCAGCCAGTTTTCGCCTCCGTCCCTCCGGAAGGTCAACCACTGGAGCCACATCCGGCGCCCCGCCCACATTGCCGTTGGCGAGTTTCGCCCCAAGGCTTACCAGCCCATCTGGTTCAGCCGGCCCAAGCTGCTTCTCGATACGGACGGGATCATCGTAGGGCCCAAGAAGACCGCGGAAATCGCCACCTATACCAGTCTTACCGAAGCGAAAGGAAAGCGTGTGCTGTGGTATCCGGACCGGAAATTCTATCTGCTCGGGAAGTTGCTTCCGGACGAGCTGCTGGCGGACATGGTGCCCGATCACGCTTAAGCAGCTACCGGCCGTTATTCAAAACCAGTGTGCGGCGCTGCGGCCCTCGGACCATCCGCGTCGCGTTGACCTGGTTCGCAATGGAACGAAACTTCTCGATCACCTCTTCCTGGCGAAAACGGACATGCATCCGCATTGCTTCCGCCGCCTCGTGAGGAGAACCGTGAATCAACCGTTCTGCAAGGTCCCGGTGCCAGCGTTCCGGAAAAGCATCGGACTGCAGCGACACGGTAAACAGCCAGTTAAACAGCAGGACACTGCTGCGTTCGATTTCCTGGATCAACAACGGCACTCCCGTGGCAAGAGCGATCATCATGTGGAAGGCGATGTGCCGGCGCTCGATCTTTGCGTGTTTCAACTTGCTGTAGTTCGAAGCGGCCGTCAAAGATCCATAGGAGTCGTCCAGTTTTTCCGCCGCGGCCAACAGTTTCTTCCGGAAGGCCGCGGACGCAGTTTCGGCGAACAACCGGGCCGAATGCGTCTCCAGGGCTTCCCGCAGGACGTAGTTGCCATGAATTTCCTTGGCGGTGGGAATTCGAACTCTCGTGCCGGCGCGCGGCCTGCTCTCGATCAGTCCTTCGCTTTCCAGACGCGTAATGGCGTCGCCCACCGGCACGGGGCTCATTCCCAATTCTTCCGCCACGCGCCTGCGCGACAACGGCGTCCCGGGAGGAAATCGTCCTTCCAGGATGCCGAATCTCAAAAACCCGTAAGCCTGCCGCGCCAATTGAGAACCATCATCGGAGCGAAGAACTGGCACGACAGTTTTCGAAATACCTTTTGACAGCATAATATCGCTGACATATAATCCCACACGAGAAAACTGCCGTACCAGTTCTTCAGGGAGTTGCCGACATGTTGAATACTCCGCTCCGATCTCTACTCGTAATCTGCCTTCTCGCGGCCGGCTCCGCGCGCACGTCCCGTGCACAAAACATCACCGGATCCATCCTCGGTTCCGTTCACGATCAGTCTGGCGCCTCGGTCGTGCAGGCGCAGGTGGACGTCACGAATCTGGAAACCAACCAAACGACAACCACTCGCACCACCGATGGCGGATTGTTCGAGGTTCGGTATCTCCGGCCCGGCACATATCGGGTGTCTGTCATCGCGCCCGGCTTTAAGACTTCCATTCGCGATGCCCTGTCGCTGCGGGTAGAGGACCAGCTGCGTCTCGAAATCCAGCTCGAAGTGGGCGAGACGACGACGGAAGTCAAAGTTGTCGGGCAGACGCCGCTTGTCGAGACGGAGAACGCCTCGATGGGACAGGTGGTTTCGTCGCGCACCGTTCAGGACGTCCCGATTCGCGGACGGAACATTTTCGACCTGGTCGGACTGGCGGCGGGCGTGCAAGTGAATCCACGCTCGCAAGGCGGTACGGCATCGACGGGAGACAACGCGGCTCCGCTGTTCGTGCAGTCGGACATCTCGATTAGCGGCGGACGATACCGGACCAACGACTTTCTGGTGGATGGGACTTCGGTGATGCTGCCGGAGAACAATAACTTCGCCTTTTCCCCGACGCCGGACAGCACGATGGAATTCAAAGTACTGACCAACAGCTTTGGTCCACAGTTCGGACGCAGCGGCGGCGGCGTCGTGAATGTTGTGACGCGCGGAGGGCAGAATACCTTCCACGGGACGCTCTATGAATACTTCCGCAACGATTCCCTGAAGGCGAATAACTTCTTCGCGAACGCGCGCAGCCAGGAGCGGGGTAAATTTACGTTCAATCAGTTTGGCGCCGCGGTGGGTGGCCCGATCGTCAAGGACAAAACATTCTTCTTCGCGGACTATCAGGGGCACCGGGAACGGGTTTCCGGCGGGGCTGGAATCGCAACGGTACCCACGCCGCTGGAGCGCTCGGGCAATTTCTCAAACACGTTCGCCTCCAACGGCCAGCCGGTGACGATCTACGATCCGTTTTCGACCCGGCCCAGCGGATCGGGCTTCGTCCGCAGTCCGTTCCCGAACAACATCATTCCGATCGAACGGCAAAGCCAGGTGGGCCGGAATATCGCCTCCTACTATCCGGATCCCAACACAGCCGGAGAGGGTCCCGCCCGCATCAACAACCGGCTATGGCAGCCGCGCAACTTCGTCAATAGCGACCAATGGTCGGCCCGCATCGATCACCGCTTCTCGGAACGCTGGAGCCTGTTCGGAAGATTCACCCGCAATACCGGCGACAGCGGCGGAAACGGTCCTTATGACAATATCGGCGACCCGGTGCTCGGCATCATCCAGAACCGCGTCATGAACGGCGTGGTCAACATCACAAGCGTTCTTTCGGCCAATCGGGTTCTCAATATCCGGACCGGCGTCACCCGGCGTTTTGAAGGGCGCACGCCGCTTTCCGACGGCAAAGTGGATCTCACGAGTCTCGGCTTCTCGCCGGCAATTGCCGCCGCTGTTCAGGAGCAGCTATTTCCCGTCGTCAGCGTCGCGAACATGAGCGGCTTCAGTGTTGGCGGCGATCGCATCCGCCGCGGCAACACAATCTATACGGTCGTCGGTGAACAGACCGAGGTACATGGCAGGCACACCGTCGTGTACGGGGCCGATGTGCGAATGTACGATCAGACGCCGTTCCAGGCGGGAAATCCTTCCGGAAGCTATAGCTTCGGGCTCGGTCAGACGCAAGGACCGAACCCGCTGGTCGCGGGCGTCGGTTCAGGACACGGATTGGCATCGCTGTTGACCGGATTCGGAACCGGTTCGATCAACTCGGTTCCCGCGCTGGCAATTCGGAATATGTACTATGCGCTGTTCGTCAACGACGACATCAAGGTCGGCCGGCGGCTGACGGTGAATCTGGGGTTGCGCTGGGACTACGAGCAGCCTCGCACCGAACGCTACAACCGCCTGGGCACCTTCGATTTCAATGCACCGTTTCCGATTGGCGTCGCCGCCTATCCCGACCTGCGGGGAGTGATCCGGCTGGCGGGGCGGGACGGCCAGCCTCGCGGACAATTCGATCCCACTTACACGAACTTCGGCCCGCGTCTGGGAATGGCTTACCGGCTGACCAGCAACACGGTGATTCGTACCGGCTATGCCATCTATTTCGCGCCGCGATTCGGCACGACATCGGGCCAGGGATTCGGCGCGCCCGGCTCCGACCTCAATACACCGTGGATTTCCAGCCTGGATGGCGTCACGCCCGTCAATCTGATCGACAATCCATATCCGAACGGACTGCTGCAGCCGCCGACAAATCAAGCGGAAATCCTGCAGACGGGCCTGGGTGTCACCATCATGGATCGCGGCAACAAATCCAATATCTATAACCAGCAGTGGAACGTTGCCCTACAACGTGAGTTGCGCGGGGGATTTCTGGTAGAAGTGGCCTATGCGGGAAATAAGGGGACGCGCATCCCCGTTTCCGTCAACTTCAACGCGCTCAACCCCACCTATCAGTCACTGGGGAACCAGTTGAATACGCTGGTTCCCAATCCTTTCTACGGACTCACCACCGTGGGGCCGCTGGCCCAGCCCCAGGTCAGCCAGGCGACTCTGCTGCGCCCCTACCCGCAATATGGCGGCGTAAGCACGGCGAATCCGGCTGTCGCCCAGAACCTCGGATCGTCCACGTATCACTCGCTGAATCTCCGCCTGGAGAAGCGGTTTTCTTCCGGATACAACTTCATCGCGGTCTATACAAAATCAAAACTGATTGACGATGGCTCAGGCCGCATTTTTGGCGAAACGGCATTTGTTCCCCCCATTCAGGATGAATACAATCGCCGTGCCGAACGCAGCATTTCGGAAGGCGATGTCTCCCAGCGCCTGGTGATCAGCCACGCGCTCGAGCTGCCCTTTGGCAAAGGGCGCCGTTATCTGAGCGGCAGCAGCAACGCTCTGAACTATGCGATCGGTGGATGGTCCGTGAGCGGCGCATTTGCCTGGAATACCGGGTACCCGCTGGCGTTAACATCCATCGGAAATAGCGGTACAGGCACCGGCGTGTTGCGGCCGAACAGTACCGGAGTGTCCGCCAAACTGGACGGGGAGCCCCAATCCAGACTGAACCGGTATTTCGATACTTCCCAATTTCTGGTGCCGCCCTCGTTCACCTATGGCAATGTGGCACGAACTTTGCCAGACGTTCGTGGACCAAGCCGCATCAATTACGACGTGGGAGTGCAAAAGGCCTTTACCATCCGGGAACCGGTGGCCCTGGTGTTTCGGGCGGAAGCATTCAACCTGACAAACACGCCGTACTTCCTGCAACCCGGCGAAGGTTTAGGATCGAATACATTTGGCGTGATTACGGCGTCAGCCGGCGAGAGAACCGTGCAGTTCTCGCTGAAACTTACTTTCTAGGATCATTCAGAAGGGCTAACGAATGCGAAGGTCATGCCACTCAGTAGCGATATGCATGTTTATGGCCGCCGGTGTCTTCGGGGCGCAATCGCCGGACCCACGAAACATCGTGAACGGCATGACCATTCCAGACGAATCCTACGCAGACCAGCCGTACGTGGTGAAAACCGATGATGGGGCATGGCTTACGGTCATTACGACCGGGCCAGGCCATGAGGGTGCCGGAGGGCAGCACGTCATCAGTCTTCGCAGCACGGATCGCGGCAAGACCTGGGAGAAGCCGGTCGACGTGGAACCGGCTCAGGGCCCCGAGGCGTCCTATGCGGTCCTGCTGAAAGTCCCCGGCGGCCGGGTTTACGTTTTCTACAACCACAACACGGACAATATTCGCCAGGTCATTGGCGACAATCCGCCATACAAAGATGGCGTCGTAAAACGTGTCGACAGCCTCGGTCATTTCGTCTTTAAGTACTCCGATGACCACGGCCGCACCTGGTCGGCGAAGCGCTACGAAATTCCGCAGCGCAATTTCGAGATCGATCGCAAAAACGTCTACGGCGGCAAGACCAGGTTCTTCTGGAACGTCGGCAAGGCCTTCACGCTGAAGAACGCCGGCTATGTTCCTTTGCACAAGGTCGGCGGATTCGGGGAGGGCTTTTTCACCTCCAGTGAGGGCGTCCTTCTGAAGAGCGACAACATTCTGAACGAACGCGATCCGGAAAAGATTCGTTGGGAGACGCTTCCCAAGGGGGAAATCGGGTTGCGCACTCCGGCGGGCGGGGGCCCGGTTGCCGAGGAGCAATCCTTCGCCGTATTGAGCGACGGGTCGATTTTCGCGGTCTATCGTACGATCGACGGCCACCCGGCATTCAGTTACAGCCGGGACGCCGGCCAGACCTGGGATCCTCCCCAGTACATGAAATTCGCGAGCGGCCGCTTGATGAAACACCCGCGCGCCGCGAATTTCGTATGGCGCTGTGAAAATGGAAAATATCTCTATTGGTTCCACAACCACGGAGGACGATTCATTCGCGAGCATCCCCGCCGCCGCACCATCGCCTATGAAGATCGAAATCCGGTCTGGTTGTCGGGCGGCGTCGAAGCAGATTCGCCCAAGGGCAAGATCATTCAATGGTCGGAGCCGGAGATCGTCCTTTATGATGACGACCCGATCGTCCGGATGAGCTATCCGGATCTGGTCGAAGACGGCGGCGAATACTTCCTCACCGAAACGCAAAAAGACATCGCGCGAACGCATCGCATCGATCCCGTGCTTTTGCAGGGGATGTGGCGCCAGGCCGATTCGAAAGCCGTTTCCAATGAGGGCCTATTGGTGCAAGTCCCTGCAGCAGGTCAGAAAGTACCGGCATCTGTTTCGGCGCCGGCCCTTCCGCTGTTCCTGAAACGGTCTACCCGCGGGGACTATAGCGCTGACCGTTTGGCTACCGGCGTTTCGTTCGATCTTTGGCTGGAGTTGAAGTCCAACGCGGCGGGACAGATGCTTCTCGACAACCGGACTCCCGATGGCCGCGGCGTGCTGCTGCAGACGGCGGAAAACGGCGTCGTAGAACTGGTGATGAACGATGGCCGGACGGAAAACCGCTGGCGGTCGGATCCGGGAATGATATCCGCCGGTAAGAAACACCATATTGCCGTCATTATTGACAGCGGGCCCGCGATCATCACGTTCGTGGTAGACGGAGTTCTCAACGACGGTGGCGACGCCCGGCAATTTGGTTGGGGACGTTTCAGCCCACACTTCCAATCATTAAACGGCGATACGGCATTCCGAATCGGACAGGATCGGGTGCTGACCGCTCGAGTGTATGGCCGCACGCTCCGAACGTCAGAGGCGATTTCCTCTTTTCGACATGGAATTTAGATTCGGGCGGCGCCCAGGACGCGGGTATTTGTTAAAGCGACGGTCCAGCCTGGAGGAACCAAGCCCAGGTTAATCGAGGTTCGTTGATTTTGGCGGAGCTTTTAAGGGATTGAAAGGATGGAGCCGATGACCAGGATTGAACTGGTGACCTCGTCCTTACCAAGGACGCGCTCTACCAACTGAGCTACATCGGCCCGTTAATTCACTTGTACCACCGGATCGGGCATACCGGCGGAGCTACTGGTGGACAGGGGAGGATTCGAACCTCCGTAGCTCGCAAGGAGCGGCAGATTTACAGTCTGCTGCCATTAACCACTCGGCCACCTGTCCACTTGATTGGCCTGACGAAAGTCAGGCGCAGAACTGCTGAAAGGTCGAATCTTCAGAGTATCATTCGACACGCCCGCCCGCAAACCGGACGGCCAAGTCCAATGCTTCCATCGTAATGTCCATCAACGGTTCCTTTCGGCCAGTATGTCCCTGGGGACCGGCGACAAAGTCATGATAGCCGTTCTCGAAAATATCCAGCCGGACTTTCTTCCCCGCTTTCGACATCTCCTCATACACCCGCTTGTTCACATCGATCAGAGGATCGGCCGTCCCCACCAGCAGCAGGACGGGCGTCCGGATCTTGGCGAGATTCTGCCGGGTCCGATCTTCATCGATGGTCTTACCGTCTCGCGTCATTCCGAAAAATGCCATCGGGGCGCCGGCGCCGAGGATGGCTCGCCATGGCTGCGCGCGAGCCAGCAGGTGCATTGCGACGCTGCCACCCAGGCTCACGCCATAGATCGAAATCTTTGCGGGATCGGCATAGGGTTGGCTGCGGATATATTCGAAGACAGCCACACCGTCGTCCGCATAGGTTGCTTGCTTTTCGGGAAGCGCCGCTGCCAGCTCAAAGCCCACAGGATGGCGATAATCCGCCACAACGACGATGTAGCCTTCCTGCAGAAAGCGTTCCCAAAGGGGTCCTCCGGTTGCGCCGCTGGACCACTCCACCAGTTTCTCCATGCCGCGCCCGCCGGGTGCTCCGTGAAAATAAATCAACGCCGGGAAAGGTCCATTGCCTTGCGGTTTCCGGATCGCGGCGGCCAGGTAGACTCCATCCTTCGATTTGATATAGGTCTGGATGACCGGCGAGACGCTTTCGCTGACAACCCGAATGTACTTGTCGTGCGGCAATTCCTTGCCCCCCGAATGGGTGTGAATTCCGGCCAGGACCGCGGCGAAGACAAGAAAGTGCGCAGGCATGGACTGAAGATATAACAGCCGTGCAGAGGGAAGGGTCTGAACATACAATAGGCGCATGCCTACCCGTCGTGACTTCGTTTCCGCCGGCGTTGCCGCTGCCGGTGCGCTAGGGCTTACGCCCGCAGCGGCCGCCGCCGCGCCCGCGTCTTCGCTGAAGCTGGGCGTTGCCAGCTATTCCTTCCGCGAGTTTCAGCGCGGCCTCGCCATCCGGATGACGAAGCAACTCGGCATACAGTACATCAACATCAAGGAATTTCACCTGCCCTATGCCGCTTCGCCGGAAGATCGCGAAAAAGGCCGGAAGCAGTTTGAGGCGGCGGGCTTGACGATTACCGGCGGTGGAACCATATATTTCCGTAAGGATGACGACGACGATATCAAGTTCTACTTCGACTATGCCAAGCAGTGCGGAATGCCGCTGATGGTGATCGGGGCGACAGACACCAATCTCAAAAAGATCGAAAAGTACGTCAAGCAGTACGACATCAAGGTGGCGGTTCATAACCATGGCCCGGAAGACAAATACTTTCCGAAGCCGTCGGATGCGCTTAAGCACATCAAGGACATGGATCCGCGCGTCGGCGTTTGCATCGATATCGGGCATACCACCCGTTCCGGTGGCGACATTCTGGAAGAAATCGAGCGTGCCGGTTCCCGGCTGCTCGACATGCACATCAAAGATCTCAAAGACCTGCGTGATGGAAAGACGCAGTGTCCCGTTGGCGAGGGATCGTTCCCGATCCCCAAGATTTTCGCCCTGCTGCAAAAGATGAACTATCAGGGCGGAATCATGCTGGAGTACGAGATCGAGGGCGACAATCCTCTGCCGGGGATGGCCAAGTCCTTTAGCTACATGCGCGGCGTGCTGGCCGGCATGAGCCAGAAATCTTAACGTTTCCATTCTGTTTCGGGCCCGTTTCCGGCTTTCTCACCGGAAAGTGAAACGCGGGCCTTATGGCGCGTCACGACGCATCAAGCATGCCTTAGGGCAGCAGAAAGCGTTATGACCCGCCCGGACGGAAAAATGCTATCGGCAGCGGCCCTTATTGGGCTGGCGCTGCTGAACTCCTCCCGGCAGGCACCTGCCGTCAATCCAACGGTCACAACGGTCCAGTCCCACCGGGCCGGCTCCAGTTCCAGCGGTGGCGCCCACCGCTTGTCCGTCGCCGGGATGACGAACGCCAGGATCGAGGGAATGCTCCGGTTTCCAGGACATGAGGTCCGCATCGTTCTGGCCAGCATCGCCGACCCCGACCGGACCTCGCTCCGCCTGAACACCGACCGCACGATCGATGCTCTGCTGCTAGCCGCCTTCCAGGAGGGCTTCGTTCTGGATGACCATTGGATTCCCTGGCGATTCTCGCTGGAGCAGATGGACCCGGACTACGCAGACCGGCGGACGGAGAAAGATGCGATCGAGCAACAATCCAAATTTCCTGGCGTCCTAGTGCTGGAACATCAGCGATCCGTCCTGATCTATTTGCTGATTCCGGAGGGGCCCACCTCCGGGGTAAATCGCGAGGTACTCAGCAGAGCGGCCGGTTACGTAAAGAGATTCGACCAGGATGGGAAGGCGCCCTTCGTCGGCCCGTCGTTCACGGCAGGGATGGAGACTCTGGAAGAATGGGTCCACGATTCTCCCCAGGATGCGCAAGCGATTTCCCGGATTGTCAGCGGAACCGTGACCGGCGCTCCCACCGGTTTGCAAAAGGTCGGCCATGCGCCCTTTCAGGTTGTTCGCACTCCGCGAGTCGAGGGCGAGAGAATGACCCGGGACTTTCTGTGCGAGATGCGCGGCGGACGCCACAGCATGATCCGGCTGGCGGAAGATTCGACTCGTTTCGGAATGGGCGCGGCGGGAGCCGCCACCGTGAAATGCCATGGCGAAACCCACCGGGAGGCAACACTCTCGTTTCCCTGGCAGATCTCGCGGGTGCGGAACGCCGCGCCGGAGCTTGTTTCGGCGCCCAACGACGGCGGAAACTACCGGCTGCAGTTACAGATAAAGGAGTCGCGCCGCCCGGAAGGCAGTCTGCCTACTTTCGCCGGCACGCAAACACCGGCGGTTCAGGAAGTGGTTCTCACGCAAATTGCGGCCCGGCTGGAGCGGGAGCGCGCCGACTACGTCAGCATCGTCGCCACCGATGTATTGGATGCGCTTTTTCTGTCGCAGTTGTTGCATGCCGCCAACCCGGGCCAGCGGGTGATGACCAACCAGGCCGATCTGATTTACCTGCGGGCACAGGAGGGACTTTCGCGCAACGGTTTGATGACAACAAGCTCTTTCCCGTTGTCGAATCATCTCCGGCTGAGGCGCAATCCGAAGCAAACCGGCGATCGCGAGCCGCGGGGCATCGTCTTCGATAGCGAGCTTTCCGCGGGAACGTTCACCGCTGCGCTCTACGCGGTCCGCCACCAGACGCAGGAAACGAACCAGGATTGGAGCTTTCAGCTGTCAATGGACGGCACGGACCTCCGCCCGTACTGGCTGCTCGCGTTGGGCAGTAACGGATTCTGGCCGATTGCCCGTCTGGATAACAGGGCCGTTCCGGCGGAACTGCAGCATGATCCGTTCGGCATCAGTTGGCTGTTCCTGTTCTGTCTCAGCCTGGCGGCGATTGTGGTTTGGTTTCTGATGGCCTGCGCCAGCCGCTTTGGGCGAGTTTCCGGACTGGAAGACATCCATGTGGAAATCTGCGAACGGGGATGGTATCGGGAAGCCATCAGCCTCACTCTGGTCACTTCCACCGCGGGGCTGGCGTACGTCGTCGCATCGGCGCCCATCTGGTGGACACATTTCCGGCAACCGCACGTGGATCGGAATTGGATCGCCTGCTTTTGGATCGGCCTGCTGCTGATCACCTCGGCGGGAATCGTTCCGTGGCTGCATCGCGGCGGCGCCAAATGGCAGGCAGTGCTTCTTCCGATTGCCTCGCTGCCGCTACTGGTGGTTGTTGGCGTCAACTTCGCCGGACCGGAGCGGGACGACTACATGCTGCTTCGATTCTTTCTGCTCCGGTCGCAAGACTACCTCAACGGAATCGCGCCGCTCCTGCCGGTGGTGATTCTCCTCTTAGGATTTGCGGGCTATTTGTGGTCCATTCATATCGGAACCGTGCTGACGCAGGAGCGGTATATCTCACTCGGCGCACTGAATGCGCCAAAGTTCTGCCGGTCGACGCTGTCGCTGCCGGCATTAGGAGTTTGCGCGATTGCCGCGATTCCAATCGGCGCAGTCACCTGGCATTCGCTCCATTCGCTGGAGCCGCTCAGCTACGACCGCGCCTACATCGGCCTGCTGTACCTGCTGCTTGTCGCCACGCTCTACGGCTGCGCGCGATTCGTTCTTTTGTGGCGAAATATCAGATCGTTTCTGGACAGGCTGGAGCTGCATCCCATCAATTCGGCTCTGGAACAGGTCCGGAAGGAAGATGACGGGGATGGCGAGCAGGCTCCGGTTCCCGTTTGGGAATCGCATCCGCGGCGGCGTAGCTCGTGGTTCTATCTGCGAGCCCTCAAGACGCTGAGGAAACTCCGGGCGGCGGAAGGTGCGGCCGGCCGGCTGGATCCGGTGATCCGGAAACTGGAAAGCTACCTGAGCCTTTCCAGCCAGGAACAGGACGAAGCCAAGGGCTGTGTGGAGGGACCTCTCGCCAGGCTGGCCGCCGATTTCGAGCAGGAGTTGCAGGCCCCGGAAGGTGCATGGACGGGTCAACAAGCGCCGGCCGCCATCGATCACCTGAAACAGCAGTTCCTGGCGTACCGGTTTGGAGCGTTTCTCCGATGCTGCTTCCTGCACATGCGAAACAGGATTACGGCGATGACGGCAGGATTTGTCGCCATCACGCTTTCGCTCAATAGCTACGCCTTTGGCCCGGAGCGAATGATCCAGGCGTTCACGATCGGCCTGGTGCTGCTGATGGGCGCATGCGTGATTTCGGTTTTCGTTCAGATGCATCGGCATCCCATGCTGATGATGCTGAGCGGCTCCAAAGGAAAGATGAATTGGGGTCTCTGGGCCAAGATCGGATCCGCCGCTGCGATTCCGCTGCTGACGCTGTTCGCATCGTATACGCCGACGTTCAGCAAATTCATCGGTAAGTGGCTGCAGCCGGCCCTGGAAGCAGTCACCAAATAGAAAAGGCAGGAGCAACCGCTCCTGCCTTTTCTAAAACCACGAAGAACCGGTTAGGCGCCCTTCTCCTGCTTCATCTTTTCGCGCTGCTCTTTGAGCACCGCCTTGCGGCTCAACTTGATCTTGTTGCCTTCCAGCGCCAGAACCTTTACCAGAATCTGATCGCCTTCGTTCAGCTCGTCACGAACCTGCTTCACGCGATTCTCCGAAATTTCGGAGATGTGCAGCAGCCCATCGGTGCCCGGGAAAATTTCGACAAACGCGCCGAAATCGGCAATCCGAACCACTTTGCCCAGATAGGTCTTGCCCACTTCGGCCACCGCGCACAGCTCGGTGATCATCTGGATCGCCTTCTGCGCCGAGATTCCATCGGTAGCGAATACCTTCACGGAACCGTCGTCCTCGACGTCGATCTTGACGCCCGTGGAGTCGGTGATTCCACGAATGTTCTTCCCGCCGGGGCCGATCAGATCGCGGATCTTGTCGACGGGAATCGTCATCTGGTGGATGCGGGGCGCGTACTGGGAAAGCTCACTCTTCGGCCCGCTCAGCGCTTCATTCATCTTTCCCAGGATGAACAGCCGGCCGGCCAGCGCTTGTTGCAGCGCTTCGCGCATGACGTCGATGGTGACGTTGGTCACCTTAATGTCCATCTGCAGGCCGGTGATTCCCTTGCTGGTACCGGCGACTTTGAAGTCCATGTCGCCGTAGTGGTCTTCGGCGCCCGCAATGTCGGTAAGGATGGCGTAGTCCTTGCCTTCGATGACCAGGCCCATAGCGACGCCGGCAACCGGAGCCTTCACCGGAACTCCGGCATCCATCAGGGCCAGGGACCCTCCGCACACCGAGGCCATCGACGACGATCCGTTGGATTCCAGAATGTCGGAGACGAGACGGATGGTGTAGGGGAAGTCGGAGGCCGAGGGAAGCATGGGAGACAGAGATCGCTCCGCCAGTGCTCCGTGGCCGATCTCGCGGCGGCCGGGGGCGCCGTAGCGGCCCGTTTCACCCACGGAGAAAGGCGGGAAGTTGTAGTGGAGCATGAACCGCTTGGCGGTGATCTCCCGATCCAACAATTCAATCCGCTGCTCGTCGTCGGAAGTTCCCAGCGTGCAAGTTACCAGCGCCTGGGTCTCGCCGCGCGTGAACAGAGCGGAACCATGAGTCCGGGGAAGGACGGCGGTTTCGATCGTAATCTGGCGAATCTCGTCGAACTTCCGGCCGTCCGGACGGTGCCGGTTCTTCAGCATTTCGTCGCGGAAAATCTTTTCCTTCAGCCGGTCGAACAGATCCCCATACTCGCCTTGTGCAGCGGCATCCTCGCCGGCGAGTTCCACAGCCTTCGCGTGAAGCGCATCCACCTTGGCGTAGCTCTCCAGCTTGCCGTACTTCTTGGTATCGAGAGCATCCGTCAAATCGGCGCGGAACGTCTTATCGACTTTCGCGGCAAAATCGGAACTTAGGGCCTTCGGAGTATAGACGCGCTTCGTTTTGCCCGCTTTCTTCACCAGCTCTTCAATACCGGCGATCAGTTTGCGGCAGGATGCGTGGCCGAACTCGATTGCTCCGAGCACTTCCTCTTCAGACGCCTCATTCGCGCCAGCTTCCACCATCACGATGCCTTCTTTGGTTCCGGCAACGATGATATTCAGCTTGGAGCTCTTGGTTTCGGCGTAGCTGGGATTGGCGACGTACTTTCCGTCGATGAGACCAACGCGAACGGCCGACATCTGGTAGCCGAACGGAAGATCGGAGATGGCGAGCGCCGCGCCGGCGCCGGTCATCCCCAGCGTGTCAGGATCCCTCTCCGGATCGGCCGACATCACCATCGCGATGATCTGGGTTTCGTTTAAGTAGCCTTCGGGAAACAGCGGCCGGATCGGCCGGTCGATCATGCGGCTGGTAAGGATTTCCTTTTCCGACGGACGTCCTTCGCGCTTGATAAACCCGCCGGGGTAGCGTCCCGCGGCGTACGTATACTCGCGATAGTCCACCGTCAGGGGAAAGAAGCCTTGACCGGGCTTGGCTTCTTCAGCGCCGCTAGCGGCAACAAGAACAACAGAGTCGCCACTACGGACGACGACGGAACCGTTGGCCTGTTTGGCCATCTTCCCGGTTTCCAGGGTGACCTTTTTACCGTCAAGGTCAATTTCAACAACGTGCATTTCTTAAATGCCTCCTTGCCGGCGACAGTCGTGCCGCGGGCATTGATTGAGCGAGGCCATCCACAACGGAGGCCAAAGCTCGATCAAGGAGAAGCGGGAAGGCAGGGGGAATCCGGAACCGGCTTCCCACCCGTTGGGGGCTTACACCAGCTTAGTGGCGGATCCCAAGACTCGAGATGAGAGTCTTATAGCGCTCCGGGCTGCTGGCCTTCAGATACTTCAAAAGGCGGCGGCGATGAGCCACCATCGACAGCAGACCGCGGCGGGAGCTATGGTCCTTCTTATGCGCCTTAAAGTGCTCCGTAAGCACGGCAATCTGCCGGCTCAAGAGCGCTACCTGCACCTCCGGCGAGCCCGTGTCGTTTTTTTTGACAGCGAACTGATTTACAATCTGCTTCTTAACGTCGGTCGCCAGTGCCATTCGGGTACAGATACTCCTCGTTTTTCCTCAATCTAACTTTTTCGTCATTCTCAGCCTAACACACCGGGGAACTCGGCGTGCAAGCGCTGTAATCGAATGTTAAATTTGGGCGAATAATAGACGAATATCGTCTAGACGCTGAGCACCGCGCAGGGCGATGTCCGAATAATGGCATACGCATGAGTCCGCAGCCGCCCGCCCCCATGGGAGCGTCCAATCACCACCAGGTCCGCATTCTCGGCCTGTGCCAGCTCAGCAATCTGCTTCGAAGGATCGCCGTACAAAATCACGATCTCGGCGGTCGCGCCGATTTCCGCCAGCATTTCCTCGATTGCCAATTTCGGACGATTCGCGAAAAACCCCCGCCAGTTTGGATCGAACACTTCCCCGCTGCGCCCTTCCACCGAAGGCGCTGCGTGCGCCACGATCAATTTCGATTGAAATGCCTTGGCAACATCCGCCGCCCATTTCAGTGTTTTTTCGCTGCCGCCTTCCAGGTCCAGCGCGGCGATCACTTTGCCGAATCGGGTGGTGACCGGAGCCGCTTCCAGGTGAACTCCGGTCAACACCGGCGACATCGTATCGTGCAGCACCTTCGCCGCCACCGATCCCAAAATAAAGCGCCGGAATGGCCCGTATCCGTGCGTCGGTAAAACAATCAGACTGCCGGGAATCTTGGCCGCATAGGAGACGATTTCCTTGGCCGGATCGCCGGTCAGCAGCACCTTCTCGACCGGCAAATTCTTCAGTTCGGCGGGCTGAAACTCATCCAGGGAGCGCTTGGCCGCGGCTTCCTGCGCTTCCATTACATCTGCCAGCATCGGCCCGCTTACTTCCAGGGACATGGCCGCATACTGCGGATGCGCGAGTACGTGCACCACCTTGATCGGAACCTGAAATCTTTCGCCCAGCGCGAGGACGTACGGAGCAGCTCCCCGGCTGCGATCGGAAAAATCGACGGGGAAAACGACCGCTTTGATGTCTGCCATCTCTCTACCTTCTTTCCTACTTCTATTTTATTTCCCGGCAGTTCTCCAGGAGGCATCAAAATGCTCCCAAACTGACAAGATTCGCGAAAATCCGCATCGCGCCGGAGTCGGCGTAGCGAATCTGCCGTTACCCGCTGCGGGGCTTACGAGACAGGGGAGTGCGCAGGCAGTTCGCATAGCTCTCGAGCTTTCTGTTTCGCGGCCGCAATGCTCCGGCTCTTGATCTCGTCATAGCCCCGTATGGCATCAGGCAATCCGGCCAGCTCGGCAATCGCCGGATGATCGAGATTGGTTTCGATCAGTCGCCGGTACCATTCGATCAGCTCCCGCTCCTCCCGGCGATGAGGAGAACGCCCAAAGACATCCAGCGCGCCCCCGCGTAGCGACTTCATGCCCGCCATCAGTTTGAGAGACGGCCGGAACCACGGACCGAGCTGAATCTTTCGCCGCCATCCCATCTGCCGCAAAAATGGCGGATGGAGATTGTAAGTCACGCCTTCGTAACCGGGTTTCGTCAGCAGCCGGGCGACTTCGTACTCGTCCTTGTACGCCATCAGCTTGTAGAGATTGCGGGCAACGATTTCCTGAATCGGCGAGGGCATCCTTGCTACAAACTCCGAATGCTGTCGCGCATAATCCGCATCCTGGTAAGCCGTCAGCTCCGCGGCATAGTCGAGCGGGGCAGTGGGCTCCGGCGTCGCGGCGCCCGGCTTGCCGTAATGAGCACGCCCCCAGGCAAACGCCGCCAGATTGCCTTCCACCTGGACTTCGTTCAGCCGAATCGCCTTTTCAATCGCCGCCAGCGAGATGGGAATCAGTCCGGCCTGCCAGGCGAAACCCGTCAGGAACATGTTGACGAAAAGATGACTCCCCGTTAGTTCTTCGGCCAGCCTGGTGGCATCGACGGACAGAGAGCCTGGAATGCTGGAGTTCAGCACTTTGATGCGGGCCGAATCGTTCACACCTGCTGGATCGAATCCCAACGCCACATCGGCCGCCAAAATTTTGGCCGCGGTCTCAACCGGCGCCCGCGACAGGGTCAGGTGCGAAGTCACCGCCCCGCCCTTCTGCGCGAGTCCTGTTTGGTCCAACGCAACCACGAAAGTCCCATCCATCACGGCCGCGGTCGCGAGGATGGCGTTGATGGTGACCACGCCGGTTCCCCCAATCCCCGGCATAATGATGCGGTATGGCTCCGGACCCAGTTCGATGATGTGGGCCGGATCGGCGACAGTCGGCGGCGGTTGCGCGGCACGTTTGCGAGCCAATTCGCGAATCGTCAGGAACGACGGACAGTCGCCGAGGGCGCAGGTGTAATCCAGGTTGCAGGACGATTGATGGATTTGCATCTTCTCGCCCTTTGCGGTCTGGACATTCTGCAGACTCGCGCAGTTCGATTGCACGCGGCAGTCGCCGCATCCTTCACACACCTCTTCATGAATGACCAGGCGCTTTGTGGGAGTCGCCATGCGGCCGCGGGAACGTTTGCGCCGCTTTTCGGCGGCACACTCCTGGTCATAGACCAGCGCCGTCACTCCCGGCGTCTGCTCCAACTCGCGCAGAACGTCCTCTAAGTCTTCGCGATCGCGAAGCTCGGAATTCTCCGCGAAAGCAGTCCGGTGACCGGTGTATTTCGACACGTCATCCACCAGGACGACGGTCTTCTTCACTCCCTTGGCGGACAGCTCGCGCGTCAGATCAGGAACGGGAAGGGCTCCGGTAGCGTCCTGGCCGCCCGTCATCGCAACGTGGCCGTTATACAGGATCTTGAAGGTGATGTTGACGCCCGCCGCGACGCAAGCCTGAACCGCCAGCGACCCCGAGTGGAAATACGTCCCGTCGCCGATGTTCTGAAACATGTGACGCCGTTCGGTGAAGGGAGCCATGCCGATCCACGGAGCGCCCTCCCCGCCCATGTGCGTGGCGTAAACGAAGCCCCGCCCCGAGGCTCCCAGCATCACGGCCATGCCGTGACAACCGGTGCCTCCTCCCGCCAGTTGGCCTTCCAGGAGGATCGTCGATCGATTGTGTGGACACCCCGAGCAGAAGTTCGGCCGCCGCCACGGCGTACTGACATGAAGAGCATCCATGCGTGGCGCTGGCACTCCAAGCTTCGGACCCAGCCGCGCCGCGATAGAGCACGCATCCATCTCTCCATGAGCCGGGAAAAGATCCTTCCCACACACCGCCGGCCGCACCGCCTGGTTAAACAGAACGTCGCGAATCTGCATCTCGAGGAAGCTCCGCTTCTCCTCGATAACGATCAGGGTTTCCAACCCCTCGGCGAACTCGCGAGTAAACTCCGGATCAACAGGAAAGGTCATCGCGTACTTGGCGATTCGGACTCGATCCTGCATCCCCAGCGATCGCAGAGCATCGACGACGTCGTAATAGGCCTTCCCCGCAGTCGCAATGCCGATGGTCGCGTTCCGGTTTCCGCGGATTTGATCCAACCGGTTCGCGCGTGCAAACTGCCGCGCCGCCTCAATCCGCCGGGGAAGTTCTACTTCGATGGCAACGGTGTTCGGGATCACCAGCATCGGATCCGTCACCTTGGTGTATCCACCCGGCTCGACGAATTGCACACTATCCAGATCCAGCGTGACGGAACCGCCGCCATCGCAAACATTCGTCACCAGCTTCAATCCGCACCAGGCGCCGCTGTAGCGCGACATCGCGATGCCCGCAAGCCCCAATTGAAGAATCTCCTGGGGATTCCCCGGAGCGAGCGTCGGGATGCCGACATTCATCAGGCTGAAGTCGCTCTGGTGAGGAATCGTGGAGCTTTTCGAAGTATGATCGTCACCGGCCAAAACCAGGACTCCACACTTTCCGGGAGATCCGGCAAGATTGGCATGCCTCAGCGCATCGTGGGAGCGGTCGACTCCCGGGCCTTTGCCGTACCAGATGCCGACGACTCCGTCGACTTTCGAGGCGCCGGCCACATGGTGAATCTGGCTGCCGAGAATCGATGTCGCGGCCAAGTCTTCGTTGACTCCCGGCTGGAAATGGATGTTGAGCTCGTGCAGAAGATGCTTCACGCGGGCGAGCGCCAAGTCGTATCCGCCCAGCGGCGAGCCCTCATACCCGGAGATGAATGCCCCCGTGCGAAGACCCGCGCGGCGGTCCAAACGCATCTGGTCCAGCGGCAGACGGACGAGTGCCTGGATGCCCGTCATGTAATGAGTGCCGGAATGAGCGGTGTACTTTTCGGTGAGAGTCACCGTGCAAGTGATCGTATCATTATGAGTTTGCAGGATGAATTTCCAGGCTGATATGGCATGAGCGTGATCGTTCTCTTCGGGCGGAGAAAGGCGATCCTATACGGCGCGCGATGGACAGCCGCCGACGGTGGCTTAGAACACCGGTTGAATGAGGAAACGCGGCGCTGGCTGCGCGAAACGGGAGGGCCCCCTGCCGGCGCAACAGATCCGGATTATCTGACCGCGATGCAGGTGGCCGGTGCGCAGGGAGGCCGTGTCTACCGCCATGTCTCGAGCCAACGAAATCTGGTTCGCGATGCCTATGCTCGCGCCCGGCAGCTCGATTTGTTTGGCTGACTACCGTTTTCTGAGCAGGGGTTCAAGGGTCGCCATCACGGTCGCCGCCACCTTTTCATTCCCCTTCGCGTTGGCGTGAATGCCGTCGCGCTGCATCAGGCTCCGGTCCAGCGCTACGCCTTCCAACAGAAATTTAACTCTCGGCAGTTTGTATTTCACCGCCAGTTGAACGAAGATCTGCTCGAATTCGTGAATGTAGTCGGGACCATAGTTGGGAGGCAATGTCATTCCGGCGATCACAACTTTGGATCCCGCGGCCAGTAGCGACTTCGTCATGGATTCGAGATTCGCTCTTGTGGCCTTCAAAGGGACGCCGCGAAGCCCGTCGTTGCCGCCCAGTTCCAGGATTGTAACCGCGGGCTTGAGATTCACCGCATTCGAAATTCGAGAGACACCGCCGGAGGTCGTATCCCCGCTCACCCCGAGATTGACCACGCGGTACTTGTACCCCTTGGCGTCGACCAGTTTCTGTAAATAGTCCGGGTAACTCAATCCCGGCTCCACTCCGTAACCCGCCGTCAAAGAATCTCCGAAACAGACGACAGTCGGGCGATTGTCTGCCGCCCACAATCCCGAGGCCAGGAGAAAAATCAGAAAACGCAGCACCTGATGCCAGAATAGTAGAAGGCGCATGCCCGAACCCATTCTCCGAGTTCGCGATCTCACTCGCTCGATCAACTCTGGGTCCCATACCGTGGAAATCCTGCGCGGTTTGAGCTTTGAAGTGCCGCGCGGCCAATTCGTCGCCATCATGGGGGCATCCGGCTCCGGCAAAAGCACATTGCTGGGTCTGCTGGCAGGTCTGGACTCGCCAACAAGCGGCGAAATCTGGCTGGACGGCGTGAATATCGCTCCGATGGAGGAGGACCAGCTCGCCCTGTTGCGGGGGCGGAAAATTGGGTTCGTTTTTCAGTCTTATCAACTCATTCCTACGCTGACCGCGGAAGAGAACGTGCTTCTGCCGTTGGAATTGGCGGGAGAGGATGCCAATGCCGGCCGTGCGCGGGAGCTGCTGCAGGCCGTGGGACTGGGCGACCGCCTGGATCATTATCCGGTTCAACTCTCGGGCGGCGAACAGCAGCGGGTGGCATTGGCTCGCGCCTTCGTGTTGAAGCCTCCGCTGCTTCTGGCAGATGAGCCCACGGGAAATCTCGATTCCACCAACGGAAAACACGTCCTCGATCTGCTCGTCTCTCTAAACCGTCGCGAAGGTGCCACCCTCATTCTGGTCACTCACGACCGCGCACTCGCCGGCTATGCGGACCGAATCATCACCGTCAGCGACGGAATGATCGTTGCGGATGAACTGCAGCAGGCTGCGGAATCCCTGCGCCAATGACCGGAAGATTCTCATGGACGACCGCAGCCAAGATCGCCTGGCGGGAATCTCGAGCATCGGCCGTCAAGTTTGGCTTCGTCATCGCAGCGGTAGCTGTGGGTGTCGGTTCTCTCACCGGAGTTCGCGGCTTCTCCACCGCTTTCCATACGATGCTCTTTCGCGAAGCGCGAACCTTGATGGGGGCGGATATGACGGCACGCGTGTTCGTCATGCCGTCGGAGGAACAGGAAGCGGCCCTCGAAGATCTTCGCAAGCGCGGCGTGCGCGAAACACAGATCACCGAAACTCTCACGATGGTGTCCGCGCCGAAGGCGGAAGCTCCTGTCCTGGTCTCGGCCAAAGCTGTCGACCCGGCGGTTTATCCGTTCTACGGCGCCATCACGCTGGAGCCGCCGGCGCCCCTGTCCGAAGCACTCAATGGGAATAACGTCGGGCTTTCGGAAGATCTGGCAGTCCGGCTTGGCGTCTCGCCAGGAGAAACAATTCGGCTGGGCGGTCAGGACTTTCGCGTTTCCGGAATCGTCAAGACGGAAACCGACCGGATGACCGGCAGCCTGAATATCGGTCCCCGGTTGCTGATCTCACGCGAAGCGATGGAGCGGACGGGACTGTTGGGACCGGGTAGCCGGGCCGCGCAGCGGTTCCTCTTCAAGCTGGGCCCGCAGACACCCGATGTCACGGAAGTCCGGGGAATCCTTGCCAAAGCCTTCCCGGATGCTTTGATCGTGGATTTCCGCGAAACTCACCCCAGGATCAATACCGGTTTAGACCGGTCCACCCGCTTCCTCAGCCTGGTCAGCCTGATCGCGCTGATCGTCGGAGCACTCGGCGTCGGCACCGCCATGCACTCCCATCTGCAGCAGAAGCTGGATTCCATCGCGATCATGAAGTGCCTGGGGGCGCGCTCGTCTCAAATCATTCGGATCTATCTCATCCAAACTCTCGGCTTGGGGTTCCTCGGCGGATGCCTGGGGATCTCCGTCGGAGCCGCGGTGCAACTGGCATTTCCGCATCTCATCGCTCGCTACTTCCAGGTCCAGCCGGGTTTTCTTTGGGATTGGACCTCGATCGTGCAGGGCCTGATTGCGGGGCTGCTGTGCACGCTTCTCTTCACTGCTCCCCCGTTAATGTCAATTCGCAAGATCCGGCCCAACTTGATTCTGCGGCGCGAAATGGCGGACGCGCGCGCCAGTTGGAGAGCGCGATGGCGCGAGAACAAGGCCTCGATTCTGCTGGCCGTTGGAATTCTGGTGGGCGTCGGGCTCCTCGCGGCGTGGTTGGCTGGTGGCAGTCCAAAGGAGGCGGCGCAGCTGGCAGCTTACTTCACCGGCGGCATCACCCTCAGTCTATTGCTGTTGGCCGGAGTGGCGGCGGCGCTCCTGGCCGGCCTGCGAAGACTGGTCAAAGTGCGCGCGCTGCCGATGAGTTGGCGGCATGGCATGGCGAATCTCTATCGCCCCGGCAACCAAGCTCGGGCGGTGTTGGTGGCCCTGGGAATCGGCGTGATGTTCACGCTGACCATCTATCTGGTGCAGCGCACGATTCTGGAAGACATCGTAGCCAGCGCGCCGCCGGGCATGCCGAATGTCTACCTGATCGACATCCAGCCCGCTCAGCGGGATGGCGTGCTTGCTGTCCTGAAGCAGCAGCCAGGGATGGAGCGGGAGCCGCAATTGTACCCTTCGGTGGCAGCTCGCCTGATTTCGGTCGATGGAGTCCCGCTGGAGCAGCGCGAAATCGTCAGCGCCCGCCGCACCCGGCAGACCATCTCCGTATCCTGGGAGAAATCGCTACCGGAAGGCACCAAGATCTTAAAAGGAAAGTGGTGGACCGATCCTGCCGCCGGCCAGGTGGCCGTTGGCAAGTGGACAGCGGACCAGTTGAAGATCGAACCTGGAGCGAAGCTGGAGTTCCTGATCGCCGATCGTCCCGTGACGGCCCAAGTCGCAGCCGTCTATACGATGGAAGCGCTTCGCAATCGTCCGCAGTATGAATACATGTTCACTCCGGCCACACTGGAGGGTTTTCCGGCAGTCTACTTTGGTGGAATGCGGATGAAGCCATCGGACGTGCCCGCGCTGCAGCGCCAGATGTTCCAGCAGTTTCCGACGGTCAGTGTGATCAACGTCGCGGACGTTGTTCAGACGGTCCAGGAGGTTGTTGACCAAATCGCTTTGGTCATTCGCTTCATCTCTGCCTTCGCTATCCTCGCCGGAGCCGTGATCCTCGGTGCGAGCGTGGCAGGAACGCGCTTCCGCCGCGTTCGCGAAGTGGTGATCTTAAAGACGCTGGGCGGAACCAAGCGGAAGATTGGCCGCATTTTCTCGGCCGAGTTCCTGATTCTGGGAGCCGTCGCCGGTTTAATGGGCGCATTGCTGGCCAGCGGGTTCTCCAACGTCATCCTGAATCGCTTTTTCGAGGCGCAATGGAGATTCAATGCACTCCCCGCGGTCGTCGCCGTTGTCGCAAGCGCGCTGATTGCGAATGTGGCGGGCTGGGCGGCCAGCGCCAAGATTCTCGGACAGAAGCCGCTGGAAGCACTAAGAGCTGAATAGACCATGTCCGACGCCATCCTTTATGTATCCTTCGGCGGTCCCGAAAAGCCCGACGACATCCTTCCCTTTCTGGAGACCGTCACGAAAGGCCGCGGAGTTCCGCGCGAGCGCCTGCTGGAAGTGGCCGAGCACTACCACCACCTGGGCGGCCGCAGTC
>CAZETQ010000037.1:45958-56155 GCA_964515165.1 uncultured Solibacteraceae bacterium
CGCGAGCGCCTGCTGGAAGTGGCCGAGCACTACCACCACCTGGGCGGCCGCAGTCCGATCAACGATCAGAATCGCGCGATTATCGGCCGGCTGACGGCTCTTTTGGATCAGCACGGACCCAAGCTGCCGGTCTACTGGGGAAATCGCAATTGGCATCCGCTTCTCCCCGATACCCTCCGCCAGATGAAGGCCGGCGGGATCACCCGCGCTTTTGTTTTCCTCACCTCGGCATTTTCCAGCTACTCGGGATGCCGGCAATATCTGGAGAACATCGAACAGGCCAAGATCGCCGCGGCATTCCCGGAGCTGGAGATTGTCAAGCTGCGAACCTATTTCAACCATCCCGGATTTCTGCAGCCCTTCATCGACCACGCCCGAGCGGCACTTCAGGAACTTCCCGACGCGCGCCTGGTGTTCACCGCGCATTCGATTCCAATCAGCATGGCCCAGGGAAGCGCCTACGAGTCCCAACTGCGGGAAGCAGCGAAACGGATCGCCGAAAACTCCGGTGCTGAAGAGTTCGATCTGGTCTGGCAAAGCCGCAGCGGAGCGCCTCATATTCCCTGGCTGGAACCCGATATCCTGGACCACCTCGCTTCACTCCGGCAATCCGGCGTGCGGGAAGTCGTGATTGTACCGGCCGGCTTTGTTTCCGGCCACGTCGAGGTTCTGTACGATCTCGATATCGAGGCGGCGGCCCGATGCGCGGAATTGGGGATGCGCATGAAACGCGTGGCGACCCCTGGCAGCGACCCTCGCTTTGCCGGCATGATTAGAGAACTGGTCGTGGAAAAAAGAGAAGGCTTGATACCGCGCACTCTCGCGCCGTCCATCCCCGCCTTACACACGTGCTACGAAGGCTGCTGTCCAGGGCCGCCCGCGCAAGTGAGAACCCTTCAACCTGTGTCAGGATAAGGGTCGGAGATCCATTGGGTATAGACGAACATGTCAAGCTGCTCGGCGGGTTGTTGGTCCTGTTTGGCATCGCAGGATTCTTCCTGGCCATTGCCGCTCTCATCGTCGTGGGAAGCCCCTTTTCGTTGATCATGGACGCCTCGCAGGCCGGCACGATGCAGTCTCTCCAGCTTCCGCTGATACAGATTTTCGGAGCGATTTTGATCCTCATCGGACTGCTCGGCGCAGTTCCCTGCGTCATCACCGGATTGGCTTTGCGAAAATTCCGCCCTTGGGCGCGGGAAGCGGCGATGGTGGTGTGCACGATCTTATTGGCGGCATTCCCGCTCGGGACAGCTCTCGGCGTCTATGGATTCTGGGTTGTCCTCTCGCCGGAAGTCGAGCCGCTGTTCTCGGACCGGAGCTTCTAGCCTTCTCTAAGGCAGGCTCTGCGCAAACCTCAAAACAAATTCCGCGCAATATTGCCCGGCAATCTTTTCGAATTGGGGATGGTCCCATTCGACATCGGAAATCATACGGATCGCGACAAACGGTGTCCCGAAACCTGTCGCCACTCCGGCCGCATAGGCGCTCTCCATGTCCTCGGAGTCTGTTCCGAAAACCTTGTGAAACCAGGCAATCGTATCGATCTCGCGATGAAACTGGTATGCCGATCCGATATTGCCTTTGAACACCCGCCCGTGAGGATTCGGGATCTGCGCCGCTGCTTCCACCATTGAGACCGTTCCTGGAAATCGAAAAAACTCGGTGATGTTCCGGTTATCCAGCCGCAGCATGTGCGGCTTGATGCGCCAGCGAGTCAGGCTGGTGCCCTTGCCCTCATCGGCATGATCGGTCCGAATGCCGCTGTAATCCGTGGTGAATTCGCCCACGATGATGTCGTAGAGCTTCAGCTTCCGATTGTGAGCGCCGGCAGTTCCCTGGTTGATAATCGCCCGGGGATGAAATCGCTCGATCGCCACCGTCGTCGCGGCCACCGCGTTAATCGGGCCCTGTTCGGTTCGCGAAATCACGACTGCTTTCTTGCCGATGTGTCCGGTCCAGAACGTCCACGCGCCGACCTGAACTTCGCGCTTGTGACGCAGCGCGCTCAAAAACGGTTGAAGCTCGTTATCCACAGCGCCTTGCAAAAGCAAATCAAAGCGGGTCTCCGCAAAAAGGTGAGCGGCAAAAATAACAGACAGCAGCAAGCGGAGCATCAAGCTTTACCCAGGTACGCGAATCGGAGCAGAAAAAGCGCGGCTAACAAATATGTTGACCAGTGTATCGTTCTGGCCCGTCCGGCCAGAATTTTCAGCAGAACCAGGCTCAAAAAGCCGAACGACAATCCGGTTGCGATGGAAAAAGTTAAAGGGATCATGACGATCGTCAGAAAAGCCGGCACCGCGGAATCCGGCTGGTCCCAGGCAATCTCTCCCACGTGCGACATCATCAGCGATCCCACGACGATCAATGCCGGAGCCGTCGCCACCGCCGGAATCGCCCCGGCCAGCGGAATAGCAACCAGCGAAACCAGAAACAGCAGACCCGTCACAATCGCGGTCACTCCCGAGCGTCCGCCCGCCGCCACGCCGGCCGCGCTTTCCAGGTAGCTGACGACGGTCGACGTTCCCAGCATCGATCCGGCGATCGTAGCCGACGCATCACAGAGAAAAATCCGGTTCAGCCGCGGGATCTGATTGGCTTCATCGAAGAGTCCCGCCCGTTTGCCCACCGCGACCAGTGTTCCCAGGTTGTCGAAGATATCCACGAACAGAAAAACGAAAATAATCTCCAACGCCCCCAAAGAGAGGGCCGACGGAATATCCAACTGGAACGCCGTCTCCCGAATGGCGAGCAGCGGGGAGGGCTGCGGACTCCATTTCGCCTCACCGAGAGCAAATGCCGCGATCGTCGCCGCGGCGACTCCGGCCAGGATGGCGCCCGGAGCTCGCCGGATCATCAGGGCGGCCATCACCAGCAGTCCACCCAAGGCGATTAAGGCGCCCGGCGTCTGGATATTTCCGAGCGTGGCAATCGTGTCCGCACTGGGAATCACGATACCCGCGTTGTGCAGTCCGATCAGTGCGATAAAAAGCCCAATCCCCGCGGCAACGGCGCCAAACAATTCTTGCGGGATGGCTCGTAACAGAAATTGCCGCGCACCCGTGACGGTAAGCACCAGGAACACGATCCCGGAGAGACAGACCGCTCCCAGCGCCGTCTGCCAGGGAACCTGCATTCCTTTCACCACCGAATAGGCAAAATACGCATTCAGACCCATTCCCGGCGCCATGGCGATCGGATATCGGGCGAATGCTCCCATCAGGAAACTCGCCAGCGCCGCGGCAATGCAAGTGGCGGCGGTGGTCGCGGCAACGGGCATTCCCGCCTGCGCCAGGATCGCGGGATTCACGAAGATGATGTACGCCATCGTGACGAACGTTGTCGCTCCGGCCGCAGTCTCCGTCCGCCACGACGTTCGCAGGCGATCGAATTCGAAGTAGTGCTCCAAACGCTGCCGGACGTTCATGGGAGACTCTGGACCGCTAACGTTTCTTCAGGACAACGACGAAATTCGCGTTGTAGCGCCCGTTGAAGAGAACGGTCTGGGCCTTGAGAATCAGGCACTCCGCCCACCCGATCGGGCCGAGCGTGGAAAAGATTCCGCTCGAAGTAACGGTGTGAATCGCCTCTACCTCGAATCCGGCGGCGGCAGCGGCCGATTGAATCTGTTCCCTCGTATTCAAACGGTAGAAGGTATGGAAAACGTCCGACTCATGCCGGCGCTCCAGCCACCAGATCAGCTTCTGTTTGACCGCGTCGGGAACCATGCTGGCAATAAAGATCAGGTAATAGCGAAAATTTGGCGTGTGAAAAAGATACCGGCCGCCAGGCCTCAGCACCCGGGCGATATCCCGCAGAAACGATGTCGCTTCCGGAACGTGCTCCACAACCATATTCGACGTAACCAGATCGAAGGACTGGTTCCGAAACGGCAGCGTTCCTCCCAGAGCCATCACTCGCGAGCCAAGAAGCGGATGCTCCAGAATCGCGCCGTCCGCGTCCACTCCGATCAAACTCGAACAGCGTCCTACCATCTCGCGCTGGCTGTCGATGGGCATCGCCCAGTCCGGAACGATATGCCGGCCGCAGCCCACTTCCAGCCAGTCCATTCCGGATTTCACATAACGCTCCAGAATCCTGGCGTAGTGTTTTTGGGAATGCGTAAGGTCGATATTCAGTCCGCGCGCAATCGCCGCGCGGCCGCGCATCCAGAAATTCATCAAACTGAGATGCTCCTCGCAGAGTCTAACGTCAAGAGATTCCCCCGGAATCTCGAACATCGAAAAGAAGCTAGTTCTTCTCCGGTGCGAACCCCCGGTGCCGCATTAAGGCGTCGCTATTGGGTTCCCGGCCCCGGAAGGATTTGTACAAATCCATCGGCTCCGCCGTTCCGCCAGTGGAGTAAATGTACTGGTAGAGCGCTTGGGCGACCTTCGGATCAAAGGCGCTGCCTTTTTCCTGGAATGCTTCAAACCCATCCGTATCCAGCACCTCCGACCACATGTAGCTGTAGTAGCCGGCGGCATATCCCGTGGAGCTGGAAAACAGGTGCGAAAAATGGGACGAGCGGTGCCGCATGATGATCTCGCGAGGCATCCCGATCTCCTTCAGCCACGCTGCTTCCATTTCCCGAACGTCAATCGTCGCCGGCTTGTCCATCAAATGCCACTTCATGTCGACCATCGCGGACGCTAAGTACTCGACAGTGGAAAATCCCTGGTTGAAGTTGCGGGCTTTCTGAATCTTGTCCAGCAGTTCCTGCGGCATGGGCTTGCCGGTTTGATAATGCACCGCGAATTTACCCAACACTTCCTTCTGCGCCAGCCAGTGTTCGTAAATCTGCGACGGCAGCTCCACAAAGTCGCGAGGCACGCTGGTTCCTGCCAGCGACGGGTAGGTCACATTCGAAAGCAATCCGTGCAGCGCATGCCCGAACTCATGAAACAGAGTCTCCGCGTCGTCATAGGAGAGAAGGGCTTGCTGTCCGGCGGGCGGCTTATTGAAGTTCAGATTGTTCGAAACCACCGGCGTAACTCCCGCCAGCTTCTGTTGCTTTCGGAAGGAATTCATCCATGCGCCGCTCTGCTTCGATGGCCGCGCGTAGTAGTCGCCGTAGAAGATGCCGATCAACTTCCCGCCGGCATTCTTGACCTCCCATGTGCGAAGGTCGGCATTGTACTTCGGTAGATCGGTGCGCTCCGTAAACGTCACGCCGAACAATTGATTCGCTACCCAGATGACGGCCTCGATCATCTTGTCCAACGTGAAATAGGGCTTCACCTGCTCTTCGTCCAGGTCGTATTTGGCCAGCCGGACCTTTTCCGCGTAGTAGCGCCAATCCCACGGCTGTACCGGCCCTTCCATCCCGTCCTTCTTCATGGCTTCCGACAACAGGTCCGCTTCCTGATGGGCGGTCGTCACCGCCGGCTTCCACACATCGTCCAGAAGCTTTTGCGCAGCCTTGGGAGTCTTCGCCATGGAATCGTCCAGGACATAATCCGCGAATGTTTTATAGCCCAGAAGTTGAGCTTTCTCCATCCGCAGCAGAACAATTTCGCGAATCAGAGCCTTGTTATCGAACTCGTTTTCGTTATCTCCGCGCGCGGCCCAGGCTTTGAACGCCTGCTCCCGCAGATCGCGGCGCGAGCTGTATTGCAGAAACGGCTCAATGCTGCTCCGCTGCAGAGTAATCACCCATTTGCCGGGTTTCCCTCGTTCCTTCGCGGCTTCGGTGGCGCTCGCTCGCAGGGACGGCGACAGGCCGGCCAGGTCCGGCTCTTTCTCCAGCACCAACTCGTAGGCGGCCGTATCGGCCAGTAGGTTTTGCTGAAACTTTGTCGTCAGAGAAGCAAGCCGCTGCTCGATGTTGGCCAACCGCTTCTTCTCGTCCGGCCCCAGCTGGGCACCGGCGCGGACGAGGCGTTTGTAGTAGCGCTCCGTTAATCGATCCTGCTCCGGCGTCAGGTTGGAAGATTTGCGGACTTCGTACACCGTCTTCACCCGCTGAAACAGCGGAGCGTTCATATTGATATCGCTGTTATGCTTCGCCATCAGCGGCGCGATCTCGCGCTGAGCCGCCTGCAGATCCTTGCTGGTCTCCGACGCCGTCAGGTTGTAGAACACACCTTGCACCCTGGTCAGCAACTCGCCGGAACGCTCCAGCCTCTCAATCGTGTTGGCAAAAGTTGCCGCATCCTCAGCGGAAGCGATGGCTTCCACCTCGGCAAGTTCCTGCTTCATCCCTTCGCGAAACGCGGGTACAAAGTGGGCCGGTTGGATCTGATCGAACGGAGGCAGCTCGTATGGTGTTGTCCACTTCTGCAGAAACGGATTCTGGGACGGAGTCTGCGCAGACGAAGATGGGGACGTTGAAACCACGGCACCGGAAGCGACAAGAAAGGTGCGTCGATCCAAAGAAAGAACTCCTTTCTTGATTGTAGAGGGCGAAAGGTCTCGCCCTCTACAAAGAGGAACCCGTCTGCTGCGTTAGACTGCGACGGCCTCCTGACGCTGGTAGCTGCCCGCCGGCGCACGAAACGTAATCGCCAGCCGATTCCATCCATTGATGGCAATCACCGCCATCGTCAACGAAATCAGGTCCTTCTCGTTGAAGTGCTCCCGCACCCGGTCGTAGCTTTCGTCCGGAACCTGGTTCTGACTGATCAGCGTAAGCGTCTCCGTCCACTCCAGCGCCGCGCGTTCCCGATCGCTGAAGAACGGAGTTTCGCGCCACGCATTCAAAGCGTAGATCCGCTGCTCCGTTTCACCTTCCGCCCGGGCATCTTTGGTGTGCATGTCAATGCAATACGCGCACCCGTTGATTTGCGAGGCGCGAATCTTCACCAGCGAGATCAGCGAATGTTCCAACCCGCTGGTCTGCACCACTTGTTGCACGCCCAACATAGCCTTCAGCGCCGGAGATGAGAGCTGCGCATTGAGATCGATACGAGGATTCATGAGTTCATTTCTCCTTCCATACCGAAGACGGGAGAGATCGGAGCGCTGTGACAGTTCGACCGCTTATTTTTGGATTGTGGGCAACTTGTCCGGATTCAAAACGATATAGGCGTTCCGGATCGTGGCCCCATCGTCGTCGAATGCCAAGATACCCGCTATTTCGCCGTCCAGGCGCAGCAGCAGGCCAGGTTCTCCATTGACGGTTACGGGTTCGAATTTCCCATTCCTTTGGACGAAGATTCTTTGCAACCCGAGAATGAGGTTGACAATCCGTTCGGCGCCCACAATGGCCCGGGGCGCCGCGGGTGTCTTCCCGCCGCCGTCCGGCGTCCATGCCGCACCGGGGGCGAACAGCCCCAGCAAAGCCTTGTCGTCCCGAGCCTCGACAGCCGAAACGAACTGCTGCAACAATTGCGTCTTGTCCGTTTCTGTGGCTGCGTATCGCGTTTGGTCATTCCGGACACGTTCCCGCGCCCGGTGGATCATCTGCCGGCACGCCGCTTCCGTTTTCCCCAGAGTGCCGGCTATCTCGTCATAGCCGCGTTCAAAAACGTCATGCAGCAGAAAGGCCGCCCGCTCTTCCGGACCAAGCCGCTCCAGCAAAACCAGGAACGCGATCGACAGATCGGAAGCCAACTCTGCCGCATAATCGGGTGCGGGCGGCTGATGGAGCAGCGGCTCCGGCAGCCAGGGACCGGTATATGACTCCCGCTCCGTCTTCAGGACGCGCAGACGGTCGATCGCCAGCCGGGTGGTGGCGGTGACGAGCCAGGCTTCCGGATTGAGGATCGAAGTCCGGTCCGCTTGGTGCCAGCGGACGTACGCCTCCTGCACGATATCCTCCGCTTCGGCGCGGGAAGCCAGCATCCGGTAAGCGATCCCGAATAACCGGCCGCGCAATACCTCAACCTGAGCCTCGTTCAGTGCCATCCCGCCACTAACACCGCCACGACAAAGATCAGTTGCATCAGCGCGCGAATCGGAAGGGGCGCAGGTTTTCGTCCACCGATGGTGAGACCTTGCCGGGCAGCCTGAACATTGGCGGGAAACATGGCAACCAGCAGCAGCGCCAGACCCGTTGCCGCGGCCTTCGCCGTCTGCGGGATCAGTAGCCCGATGGCGCCCAGGATTTCCAGAATTCCGGTCACCGTCACCGTCAATCCGGGATTCGGCACCCAGGGCGGAGCCATTCCGATCAGGTCCGCTCGCCGCTTTCCCCAATGGGCCGAAGCCGTAAGAAAGAACATTAGCGCCAGGGCAATCCGCAGCGGCATCACCCAGTCTTGCAGCCACGAAACACCGGCCAGAGAGGCAAGCCAGAGCGCAAGGAACGCTCCTGCCAATACCAGAAACGGCAGCATATGACCATTTGAGCAGGAACCGGTGTCATTGGCATGAACTGTCGCAACCATTTCGTCACCACGGAGCACCATTTAGCCCCTGGTGTTAACACGCTGAACCATGGACAAGCCACTAGCGTGAACTGTCGGCATAATAAAGGAGTCGGCCGATGACGAGGACGCGTTCCGGTACTTTCCGGAGATGGACTGCCGCCGCTATTCTCGCTGTGGCGGTGGCGCTCGGACAGGCGCAAGTCTCTCCGCAGCCCCAGGCACCCCCGATCCTTCAATACATCGCGAAAACGTGGAAGGACCTGACACGCTCCCACGCGCAGATGGCGGCGGCCGCTGTCGATCCGAAGCTGCAGCCTTTGCCCAACGGCCGCTGGCCCGTATACATTCCCCGCACGTTGAGCACATCCCGGGTGGGCGGCCAACTGCGACGAGAGATGAAACCGGAAGACTTCGCGAAAATCGAGATCCGGGTGCTGCCGAACCGTTGGAACGATATCGAGCATCACGGCCTGCTCTATCTGCCATATCCGTATGTCGTTCCCGGCGGACGCTTCAACGAGATGTACGGCTGGGACAGCTACTTCATTCAGGTCGGGCTGCTACGCGACGGCGAATTGACTCTCGCCAAAAACATGGCCGATAACTTCCTTTTCGAGATCCGGGAATACGGAAAAATCCTGAACGCGAACCGGACATATTATCTCTCCCGCTCGCAGCCTCCGTTCTTGACACAGATGCTCTTGGGCGTCTATCGCAAGACGCAGGACCGCAAGTGGTTGAAGGATGCCGTTCCGCTGGTAGAGAAGTATTACCGGTTCTGGACGACGGAGCCTCACCTGACACCGGAAACAGGCTTGTCCCGTTATTACGATCTGGGGGACGGCCCGGCTCCCGAGGTGGTCTCTTCGGAAAAGGACGCGCAAGGACGCACTCATTACGAGCTAATCCGCGAATATTTCCGGACGCACGAAATAACGGACTACGACGTCGCGCAGTTCTACGATAAGCGCGACAACTACCTGAAACCGCTGTTCTATAAAGGCGACCGCACCATGCGGGAATCCGGCTTCGATCCGTCCAACCGGTTCGGCGCATTCAACATCGACATCATCCATTACGACCCCGTTTGCCTGAATTCGCTGCTCTACCTGATGGAGATGCAAACGGCGGAGATTCTTGAGATCGTCGGCCGGAAAGACCAGGTGGCAAGCTGGCGGGCGCGTGCGAAGGAGCGTGCGGACAAGATCAATCGCTGGATGTGGAGCGCCGAGGACGGCTTGTACTACGACTACAACTTCGCCGCCAAGTCGGTCCGGCGCTATCCGTTCCTCACGACGTTTTATCCGCTTTGGGCCGGCATTGCTACCCGGGAACAGGCGGCAAAAGTAGCGGCAAACCTGCCGCGGTTCGAAGCCGAAGGCGGACTGCAAACCAGCACCTTCCGCAGTGGAAACCAGTGGGATGCTCCGTTCGGTTGGGCTCCGCTGCAGATGATCGCCGTCCAGGGACTTCGCCGTTATGGATTTCATGAAGAAGCCGACCGGATTGCCGCCAAATTCCTCAAGATGGTCCACAACGACTATCTGCGCCGGGGAGTGATCGTCGAAAAATACGATGTCGTCCAGCCGCTTCGCGACGTCAGCGCACAGATTCAGTTCGGCTACAGTTCGAACGAGGCCGGCTTCGGCTGGACGAACGCGGTGTTCACGACGCTGCTGGACGAGCTCGATTCCGCCAAACGCGCGGAAGTCTTAAGCGCCGATGCCGTGCCAGCTCGCTGAGAAGGCCGTGGGACGATCGCCTTTCGTCGTGTCCTGTCAACGAACACCACAAAAAACGATGATCCGCCCCACGGCAGCTCCGGGATTCTTTTAGCCCCACGCTTAGAAGCTGTGAAGAATTGAGCTTTGGGCCTCGGCATCGA
>CAZETQ010000038.1:0-10005 GCA_964515165.1 uncultured Solibacteraceae bacterium
CGACAGCAAGCGGGTTCCTCTGCAATGCCGGGCAGATCACGAAAGACGATGCCCCACGGGCAGCTTCGGGATTCTTTTAGCCCCAAGCGTTTAGCGCGGGGATCGTTCCGGAGTGAATCGATAACGTCGTCTTTGCGACAAAACCACTAGTACCTACCGCTGCGCGGGAATCTTGTTGCTCCGACCGTCCTATGGGAAACTGTCAACGCTGTTCACTTCGCGGCTTCCGGACGGTGCCTTCAACCATGCGTGCTTTCGCTCCCCTGTGGGTGGTTCTCTTTTTCCTGATAATCGTCTGCCGCAGTGTTGCCAGTGAGGCCGCGCAGCCGGCGCAGTCCGCGGTCTCCGCCGCTTCCGCTCGCGCGGGGCAGGGAAAGTTCGTCGAGGGCCGCGACTACGTCATGTTCGAGCGGAAGCGCTTTCTCGACCAGCAAGGGTTTGACCGCCCCGTGGAAGCCTTCAGCGCCCTGATTCCCAGGGGTTGGAATGCCGAAGGTGGAGTTCAGTGGGGCGGAATTCTCGGGTGCCGGGGCGACATCGTTGCCGCCAGCCTGACGGTCAGTTCGCCCGATAATGCCTTCCGGCTGGAATCGAAACCCTCGCGCACTTTTGTCTGGAGCAACGAGCAAATGATGCTCGGCGCGCTTCAGGCCGGTGCGCAGCAGGGCGGGTGTCAAATCGGCCAGCCGTTCAATGCGTCACAGTACATTCAGCACTATGCCGCCACCGAGCTGAACGGCGCGGCCTCCAACATCCGGCCCGACGACAGCCAGGCGCCCCTGATGCGCCAGATGGATGAGCAGGCCAACGCGATCGCGCGCCAGTACAGCCAGGACAGCCAGCAAAGAACCACCACCTCTTTCGGCGATATCTCCTGGCCGGATGGCCGCCGCGGAGTCCTCCACATCGGCGTGACCTCAATGGTCAGCCGCCGGCCCGATATGTTGGGCGGCCCTCCCGTCATCTTTTCCAATACCAGCGTCTACTACAACGTGCTGGTGAGCTTTCCCGAAGGCCGCCGCGACGAAGCAATGAAGATGTACCGGATGATTCAGACGGGCTATCGCCAGAATCCCGTCTGGAAACAGGCCAAGGAGTCGTTTCTCACCAGGCTGGGCAATATGGAACATGCCGGCCGCATGGAACGGATCCGGCTGATGGGCGAGCAGGCTCGCGCCTATGCCAAGTCCCGCGACGAAGCTGCTGACCGGCAGATGCGGGATTGGGAGGCTCGGCAG
Source organism: uncultured Solibacteraceae bacterium (assembly GCA_964515165.1). Lineage (GTDB taxonomy): Bacteria > Acidobacteriota > Terriglobia > Bryobacterales > Bryobacteraceae > JAPKYZ01. The sequence goes on from CAZETQ010000038.1 coordinate 1,239, forward strand.
GCGTCGCAGGACCAGCAGCACAAGGCGTTCGTCCAGACCATGCGGGAAGTGGAAACATGGAAAGATTCCTCCGGCACGGTGGAACTGACCAGCGGCTACAACCATGCGTGGAGTCGCGGAGACGGAACTTACATTCTCAGCAACTCGGTCACCTTCGATCCCAGTTCTATATTTCAGGACCAACGATGGCAACAGATGGTCCGCGCCAAACCGTAGCCCCCCGCGGAAGCGGATTCGCTCGCTGTGTCTACGACAGCGGCTTGTAGGCGATGCAGTCGATTTCCACCTTCATCAGAGGGTTGGCGAACTTGCACTCAATCGTCGTGCGCGCCGGTTTATTCTCTCCGAAGAACGTTGCGTAGATTTCGTTCATCGCCGCAAACTCGCGCCCGTCGCTGAGATAGACGTTGCACTTCACAACATCGTGCATGGTGGCTCCGGCGCCCTCCAGGATGATCCGGATATTGTTCAATACCCTTTCCGTCTCGTTCTGAATATCGCCATAGACTAGTTGGTCGGTAAGCGGATCCACCGGGCCCTGTCCGGAAACATAAATAAAATCGCCGGCTCGCACCGCTGGAGAGTAAGGGCCTCGGGGAATGACGGAACCCTTCGGGTAAATGCGATCGATCATTTATCTAAGGTATGCGAAAGGTGGTTGGCGATTTCGGCCCAATTTCGACTCCCAATTGGCGATATCGGGGTTTTCCGCAATTTATTTCCTTACTTCTCCTGTGTTTCCGCACGGCGGTAGTCGAACCGGAGACACCGAATTCTAAACTCAGGCTGCGGGGATCCTCTCGCCCGCGTTTCGAACCAGGCGCTCCGGCAGCCTGTGGAAAAAACACTGTTTTGTGTGACATGCCTCATGAAAACAAAGGGACTTACGCAAAATTCGAAAAAACAAACTTCGTCACGAATCGCCCAACCCGGTAGCCCCACGGATCACCTGGGGATTTGACCGGATGAAACTGGATTTCTTCGTTCGTTGCGGAAAGGACCGCGTTACAGTGAGGAAGAATGCCGAGATCTCTTTTTGCCCTGTTTGCTGCCGCCACCCTGTCGAGCGCCGCTTTCTCCCAGAGCGCCAAGCCCTTTCTCGGCCGCTGGGATATGAATGTCACGCCCGCCAGCGGCACTCCCTATCCGCAGTGGATGGAATTGGTGGAGAAAGACGGCAAGATCGAAGGCCGAATCCAGCCTCGGGGCGGTGGGTGGAAGCCGATCCGCAGCGCGACGGTCGAATCCGACAAGATCGTCATTCTGCAGGCCGCCGGCCGCGGGCCGGACGTGCGATGGGAGCTGAAGTCTTCCGGCAAGGACAAGATCACCGGAATCGAAAAGCGCGGCGACGCGGATGGTCCCACCCTGGCTGGGGTGCGAGCGCCGAAGCTGGATCGCCCGATGCCGAAGGCCTGGACTGCTCCGCGGCCGATCTTCAACGGGAAAGATCTCACCGGGTGGGAGCCGATCGGGAACGTGGCCAACAATAAATGGGTCGCTCGCGACGGTGAGCTGGTGAATGACAATCCCCAGGTGGAGGGACAGCGCGGTCCCGGCGCGGCGAATCTGAAGACGACAGAGAAATTTCAGGACTTCAAGCTTCACATCGAAGTGAACTGCCCGGACCATGGCAACAGCGGAATCTATCTACGTGGCCGCTATGAGGTGCAAGTGGGTACGGAAGGAGGCGCCCTACCGGATCACGAAATGGGAGCGATCTATAGCCACTATCCCCCGCCTGCCGGGGCGGAATTGGGCTTGGGGAAATGGACGTCGTTCGACATCACGCTGGTGGGCCGCCGCGTGACCGTCGTGCGGGATGGCAAGGTCTACCACGACAATGTCGAGATTCCCGGTCCGACCGGCGGCGCTCTGGATAGCAACGAATCCGAGCCGGGCCCATTTTTTCTACAGGGCGATCATCACGGCGTAATTCGGTACCGGAATATCACCGTTTCCGTTCCGAAGAAGTAACCGGCTTCCAGCCGGCGAACGGTTTCACCGTCGCGCAGTTCGGTCCCCCATCCTTGCCGGCGCCGGGCACTCGAGTTTCGAGCGTCTTGCCCTCGAAGACGGCGGCGGGGCTGATCTCGCTCAGCGGAATCTTCAAACGGCGCGACCACGGAGTCTCCGTTTGACCGGCATACGTACCGATGTCGAGATAGAGGAAACGCCCGCCCGCCGGTCCTTGTACGAACAGGCCTGCGAAATCGGGTCCGCCGGTCTTTGCGGTCTTCACGCCAACAACGCATTCGAAGAGGAGATCTTTTCCCGTCGACCGCTGCGTCTGGACAGTTTCGTAATCGCTGCCGCGGCCTTTCTGTAAGCCGTAATCCACGCCGGCGGGCGGCTTCTGCAAAATAATTCTTAGCGTTAGTTCCGTGTTCATCTGTTTCGAAGTGCCGGCAAGAAATTTGTCGACGACTTCCCGCAGCAGTGGACTGTCGTCGGCGTTTGCTCCAGCCTCCAGTAAGAGTCTAATCGTAGCTCGATGATCCAGTGCTGGATTGCCGTTATAGAGGCACCAAAAGGCACAACCCAACGCAGTGCCTCCAAACCCGTTTCGATCCTCCAGATCGGCGCCGCGGCGGAGCAGCAAGCGAACCGTCTCGTGCTGCCCTCCGACGATTGCCCAATGCAGACCGCTGAGACTGGTTCCGGCCTGTTCCGTCAAGCTTGCTCCTTGATCGATCAGAAACTCGACCACCTCACTTCGGCCGTATTCGCAGGCCCAAACGAAGCCGCGATCCATCTGGCGCCTTGTTGCGGATGGCTTCAATCCGCCATCCGCGCGGAAAAAGCCCTTGACGGCGTCCAGGTATCCGACACCCGCAGCGCCCTCCAAATCAAGCTTCGCGCCGCGATCGGCAAGAAATCGCGCGGCCTCTCCGCGTCCGTTGGCCAGCGCCGCGGTCAACGGATTCCAACCTCCCGGCGCGCCTTCCAAAGAGGCTCCGGCATTCAGGAGAACTTCGAGCAGGGGAATTTGCACCCCAGCCTGTTTCGGATGAACACTGGTCGCGACCAGCCCGAGTACCGTGCTGTGACCGTACATGTCGATCCGAGCGTCTACTTCCGCGCCGGCGTCCAGCAGCATCCTGGCGATCTCGACGGCATTCTTAGAAGTTTTCTGCCGGTAATTTTCGAATCCGTTGGCTCCGACGTAGTCGAGAAGCGTGGCTCGGTGCGCTCGAGGTGATCGCAGGCGAATCAAGTCCGGATTCTTCCGAAGTAGCTGCCGGAGTGTCTTGATATCGCCCGTAACAATGGCATCCGCGGCTTGTTCGAACTGCGATGCGGGGGAGTCGCGCTGATGGAGAGCTTCGAGGTGCGAAGCGAACTTTGGCCAGCTTTCAAACCCATGCTCGCGCGCGAGCACCAGTTGCGCATCGTTGAGAGCAAGACGTCCGGAAGGAGGGTGGGGATGGAACTTCTTGGTGCGTTCGGCAAAGCCTGGTTCACCGGTCGCATGGGCTTTGACAAAATCTTTTGCCTGTTTTTTGTACTGCTCCAGGCTGGGCCGCGCCGGTAATGGCGTTAGATCGGTGGTGTTCATGTACGAACTTCCTTTCGATACGCCTGGAGTCCGCCCTGGTTCAGGCTGAAAGAAGGTTCGTAGCCTTCAAGAAATTCTGTAAGGTGGGCACGGCCCTTTCCGCGGACTGGATGCGCCCTTCGCGCTACCGCCTACTCTAAGTGCCGGCGGCAGGGAAGTCAATCCGCAAGAGCTTCCAAAAAAAGAACCCCTGGAGGATCGCTCCAGGGGTTCGTCGGTGGGTTTGGGAGGAACTGAGTTAGGACTTCTGCGAGCGACGGCGAGCCAGGTAGCCAACCGTTGCCAGTCCGATTCCGGCGAAGGCCATGCTGGCCGGTTCCGGCGTCGGCGCCGCATCGTCGTAGTTAGCCGAACCGGTGTACATCACACCGAAGGGACCGCCGCCCAACTGGTAGACGTCGAACCGCAGTTGGTAGGTGCCCGCGCTGGCGAAGGCAAAGTTGAAAGTCGTCTGCTCACCCGGCTCACAACCCACGGGACCGGCATGGCAAGCGCCGTCCAGGGTCATGCTCTGGAACGGGGGAATTCCGATGTTTTCGAAGAAGACGTTGGCGGTATCGTCGGCCCAAACGGTGACCGAGCCGGTGCCGGCTCCACTGACGGTAATCGTTTCGTAGAACGAGATCACGGTGCCATTCGAAACACTGGCGTTTGTTCCGTCCGTCTGAGCATAGGAAATCCAGGAGTAGTTGGCTCCGTTGGGTTCCCAGGCGGGGTGGACGGTGGCCAAGAGCTGGTTGGGCGACAGAGTACTGTTGCTCTCATTGACCGTGTCGCTGTAAAAGTTGACTGTTCCTGCCGAGAGCATCATGGTGCTGGCGGCGAACAAAAGAAAGGCTTTTTTCATTGAATTTATCTCCCTGATCGGCTGCAACCCTAGACTAGGGTTCGAAGAGCGTCAGAGAAATAAAGCTCCAGTACTGCTATGTACCAGTGCGAATGGATTACTGGATTAGTCTTGTTCCACAGTTTCGCTGCGGCCAACTAAGTACCGATTGCGGCTCTCATTGATCATCCGGCGAGCATCCATAGGACCGCCCCAGCCCTGGGAGTCGATTCGAACACCCTGCAATTCTTTGTAAATCTGGAAAAAGTGTTCGATTTCCCGGCGAACGTGGGGAAAGATTTGATCGATGGTATGAATTTCGTCATACCGGGGATTCTTGACGGGCACCGCCAGGACCTTTTGATCTCCCATGGCGTTGTCGGTCATATTGAGGATTCCCACCGGCCGAACGATCATGACGCAGCCCGTAAAGCTCTGTTCTTGCACCAGACACAGAACATCCATGGGATCGCCGTCTTCGGCCAGCGTCCCGGGAATGAATCCGTAATCCCCCGGGTAGTGCATGGGGGAATACAGCGCCCGGTCCAGCCGGAACAAGTCGAGCTCGCTATCATACTCGTACTTGTTTGTTGAATTCATCGGAATTTCGACGATCATCCGGACGATCTCGGGACTCTGGGAGCCGGGATCGAGGTCGTAAAGCTTTACCTGCCGCACCTCCCCAAATTAGCAGATGGGTCCAAATTTTCTGGTCCTCCGGGCAAAGCTAAGCGTATTTTGAATCAGTGATCCCCATGGAAGCCATCGCGGCGGCAGTTCCCGTCACCCGGCGGCTGGATTTCGACGCGTTGCTGGCCGAGAACCAGTCGATGGTGTTTTCCATCGCCTGGCACTTTCTACGGGACCACTCTGCCGCCGAGGAACTGGCTCAGGACGTATTTTTGGCGCTTCATCGGAACCTGGGGTCCATTGAAAGCCCGGAGCACGCGAAGTTCTGGCTGCGAAAAGTGACCAGCCAGCGCTGCATCGACCGGACGCGCAGGCATTGGTGGCAGCGGGAAGTCGAGATGAGCGATTCGATCGAGGCGGCCACGCAGGAATCGGAACGGGATCCTCTGTTATCGGCGCGGCTGGAGAAGCTGGTGGCGTCGCTTCCGGAAAAACTTCGGATCGCCGTGATTCTCCGCTATCAGGAAGATCTGGAGCCGATGGAAATCGCAGAAATATTAAGGATCCCGGTCCGGACAGTGAAGGGCCATTTGCAGCGGGCCATCGAGCTGCTGCGGGAGAAGGAGTCGAGATGGAACAGGAGCTAAGAGACGCCCTGCGGCGAAAGCCCGCCCCCGCGGGGTTTGCGGAGCGAGTGCAGGCTAGTCTGCCGGAGAGGCTCTCGTTCGCCGCACGATGGGCTGTCGCCGCGGCGTTGACGTTACTGATGGTTTCGGGAACCTATACCTGGCGAGAGAGGGAGCAGCGGCGCGGCGAGGAAGCGGCCCAACAAACCATCGAAGCCCTGCGGATTGCCAGCCAGAAAGTGAATGTCGCCCGTTATCACATCCATAAAGTGCGTCCTGGAGTAACCGAATGAGATCCGTCCTTTGCGTTTTGACCGCCGCCACCCTCGCCGCCCAACCCATCAAGTGGCCGGCAAGCTTCGAGAAATTGGCCAAGAAAGCCGCGGAAGTGGCGGATGTGACGCTGGAAGGCTCCACGCTGAAGCTGGCCGCGAAGTTCCTCTCCGGGGACGAACCGGACCAGGCGAAGATCAAGAGCACCATAAACCGGCTGGAAGGGATCTACGTCAAGAGTTTCGAGTTCGAAAAAGCGGGGGAATACTCGCCCGCGGATCTTCAGGAAATCCGCTCTCAACTCAATCCGGCGGAATGGAAGAAGATTGTCAGTGTCCGGTCGAAAGGCGATGGCGAGAATGTAGAAATCTTCATCCGGGAAAAGGACGGGAAGAGCCAGGGATTCCTGATCCTGTCAGCCGAGCCGCGAGAGTTGACGGTGGTGCAAATTCTTGGCTCGTTGAGTCTCGACGATCTTGCCGGGATGGAAGGCGAAATGGGAATTCCGAATATAGGAATGCGGAACAAAGGGCAGAAGGGCGGAAAGAAGGAGGATTAACGATGCTGGCCGTTCTTCTGATGCTTGCCGCCGATCCCACCGCTGAAGAGATCATGGCGAAGCTCGCCGAGAATCAGAAGAAGGCCGTCGAGCTGCGCCGAGGCGTGGTCTACAAACAGGAAATTCTCGCGCGCATGCACCGAGGCAAGGGCAAGCTGGCGCGTGAGCACGACTACACCTTTCAGGTCTTCCCCAAGCCCGACTCCTTTGAACGCGAGAGAGTCCGGTTCCAGGGCAAGTACGAGAAGGGCGGCAAGTACGTCACCTACGACGATCCGGACCACGAGTACAAGAAGATCGACATCGACGGCAACATACTCCATGAGTTTGTCGAGGAGTGGACCGGAGAGAAGGATTCCAAGGACGGCGTGACCGACGATCTGTTTCCCTTCACGGCCGAAAAACAGAAACACTATGAGTTCACGCTGCACGGCACAGAAGATTATCAGGGCCGGCAAGCTTACAAGATCACTTTTCAGCCCCGGAAGGGCCCCAAGGGCGAGGAGTGGGATAACTGGTGGGCCGGCGAAGTGCTGGTGGACGTCCAAGAACTGCAGCCGATCCTGGTGACCTCGCACCAAGCCAAGAACCTTCCCATGGCCGTGAAGATTGTTTTTGGCACCGACATCCGGAAGACCGGCTTTAAGATCACCTACAAAGACTTTGGCGACGGCTTATGGTTTCCGGAGAAATATGGCGGCGAACTCGAGTTTCGAGTGCTCTTCGGCTACGCGCGTAAGGTATCGATCTCGATGCTGAACTCCGACTTGAAGCGCACCAGTGTCGAATCGTCGGTGAGATTCGAAGAGTCCGCCCCTCACGAATAGAGTCTGTGTGGAAACTAGCAAAGGCAGATCCCCACGCTCACGCATGGGGCTTCACAAGTTTAGTCTTGTCAGTACTTTAGCCCCGGCCGTCAGGCTGGGGATTCAATCTGAATGCCAGTTTTTCACACAGACTCGAATAGGATACGGCTCGTTTTTCTGAGAACAAATTCAGGAACCTGACGAGGGTTGCGCCGTAATAGAGTCATGCAGGACTTCCGGCTCGCCTGGCGTCTCCTTCGCCGCAATCCCGGATTTGCGGCCACCGCGATTCTCGCTTTGGCGCTGGGAATTGGGGCAAACACCGCCATCTTCTCTGTCGTCGATGCCGTGCTGCTTCGCCAGCTGCCGTACGATCAACCGGATCGCATCGTGATGGTTTGGGAGGATGCGAGCTTCCAGGGATTTCCGCAGAATACTCCGGCCCCGGCCAACTGGCTGGATTGGCGCAAGCAGAACACGGTATTCACGAGCATCGCCTCGATGCGCGGGATTATTCACAACCTGACCGGCGATGGACCGCCCGAAGCGGTACAAGGTCACCGAGTCACGCCGGACTTCTGGGACATTCTGGGAACGAAGCCGCAGATCGGCCGCGTGTTCAACGACGACGACGAACGGGCGAACGCCAAGGTGGTCGTCCTCAGCTACGGAATTTGGCAGCGCCGTTTTGGCGGCGACCGGAACATCCTGGGACGCAAGATCGTCATGACCGACCAACCGTATGAAGTAATCGGCGTGATGCCTGCCGGCTTTGTATTTCCGGATCGGCGGAATGAATTCTGGACTCCTTCGGAACTGAATCCGAGTCTGCTGGCTCGCCGGGGATCTCACTTCCTGATATGCGTCGCTCGTCTGAAACCCGGAGTGACCGTGGCGCAGGCGCAGGCGCAGACGGAGATGGCGACGATTGCGAAGCGTCTGGAAGCGGAATATCCGGACACCAACAAACAGACGGGTACGGTGGTTGTCCCGCTGCGCGAACACCTGGCCGGCAATCTGCGAATTGCGCTTTGGGTACTCCTCGGCGCGTCGGGATGTGTGTTGCTGATCGCCTGCGCCAACCTTGCCAATCTTCTGTTGGCGCGAGCCGCGGGCCGCCAACAGGAAATGGCGGTTCGAGCCGCGCTGGGGGCAGGGAAGGGCCGCATTATTCGACAGATGCTGATCGAGAGCATCATTCTCTCTTCAGCCGGAGCGTTCACCGGCCTGTTGTTCGCTCGCCTCGGGATGCTGGCCATGGAGAAGCTTGTTCCGAACGGTCTGGATACTCCGAATTTGCAGTTGGATTTGCGCGTCCTGCTGTTTACGGCGGCGGTCGCCGTCTTGACCGGGATTGTGTTCGGCCTGGCGCCGGCATTTTCCGCGGCGCGGTCCGGATTGCACGACACGCTGAAACAAGGCGGAAGAGGCGGAGTGGGTGCACGCCGTCCGTGGTTCCGCGATGGCTTAGTGGTCGCGGAAACCGCG
>CAZETQ010000038.1:10105-42596 GCA_964515165.1 uncultured Solibacteraceae bacterium
GGATTCTCCACGGCGATGGGCGCGCGGATGCGCGAGGGCCGGTTCTTTACCGAGGATGATCGCGAATCGTCGATGCAGGTGGCCATCGTGAATGAAACGTTCGCCGACCGTCACTGGCCCGGGCAAAGCGCGCTGGGAAAACGATTCTGCACCAACTGCGGCGATGCCAGCGCCAAACCGCCCCAGCCGCCGGTCTGGATGACGATCGTGGGAGTGGTGAAGGAGATTCGGGAGCGTGGCATCGACGTTCCGCTGAAGGTCGCGATGTACACGCCGCTGGCGCAGTCCGGGAAATATTGGCCGGTGCCGAACGCGCTGGTGATTCGTACCAGCGTGGAGCCGGGATCGATTGCGAACGCCGTGCGGCAAGCCATCTGGGCTGTCGACAAGGACCAGCCGGTGGCGAGAATTCGCACGATGCAGGATGTTGCGGAAGTGGAGCTTGCTCCGCGGCGTCAGCAGATGACGCTGCTGGTGACGTTCGCTGCTCTTGCGCTGATTCTGGCCTCGCTGGGATTGTACGGCGTGCTGAGCTACGCGGTGGCGCAGCGCACTCAGGAGATCGGCGTCCGGATGAGTTTGGGGGCTTCTCCCGGAAATATTCTCGGGCTGGTTCTGCAGCGCGGCGTGGGGTTGACGCTTGCCGGGCTGGTGCTCGGAATTGCTGGAGCGTTGGGAGTCGGGCGGGTGATGTCGGGGCTTCTGTTCGAAGTGAAAGCGCAAGACCCGGCAATTCTCGCGGCCGTGTCTGTCCTGTTGCTGGCTGTGGCGGTGTTCGCCTGCTATCTGCCGGCTTACCGAGCCTCGCGCGTCGATCCGGTGGTTGCTTTGCGAAATGACTAACTGGCTCGCGACCCGCTTACTTCGTGCGCGGCTACGTTTATCCGATAGAGTTGCAGACACAAGCAGCCGCGCGCGAAAGCAAGCGGGTGGTTCCACCTGAACGATCCCCATGCTGACGCATGGGGCTAAAAGAATCCCCAAAGCTGCCCGTGGGGCAGATCATCGTTTTTGGGGATCTGCCAGCATCACAGACCAGACCCACCTGCTCACGCGCGCGGTGTGGAAAGGGCAGGCGACTGAAAAAACGATCGCCTGCCCCACGGGTGTCGTTGAGAGGCCGCCGACCTAGGCGAAGACTTGCTTGATGACGCTGCCGCCGAAGTCTGTCAGCTTCTCATGCCGGCCGTTGTGTAAATACCAGAGCTGGTTTTGATCCAGCCCAAGCGCGTGCAGAATCGTCGCATGGAAATCGCGCATGTGATACTTCGTTCCCGCGCAATACAGGCCAAAGTCGTCCGTCTCGCCGATCGACTGGCCGCCCTTCACGCCGCCGCCGGCGAACCACATCGTGAAGCCGTGAGGATTGTGATCGCGCCCGTTGCCGGACTGCGACATCGGCAGCCGGCCGAACTCGCTTCCCCAGATGACCAGGGTCGAATCGAGCAGTCCGCGCTGCTTCAGGTCTTTCAGCAGAGCAGCAATCGGCTGGTCCGTCATGCCCGCCATCTTGCGGTGGTTCGGGACCAGGTCTTTGTGGGCGTCCCATTGAATGGAGACGGGACCGCCGCCGGAGTAGATTTGTACGAAGCGGACCCCCCGCTCCACCATCCGGCGGGCCAACAGGCAGCGAGTGCCGAATTCTGAAGTTTCGCTTCGGTCGAGGCCGTAGGCGTTCCGCGTCGCGTCCGTTTCTTTTGAAAGATCGACAGCTTCTGGAGCGTGCGATTGCATCCGGAAGGCTAGTTCGTAGCTGGCCACGCGCGCGGCCATTTCCGAATCGTTGCCGGAATTATCCATCTCGTTCATCTTTTGCAGGAGATCGAGAGTCGCCCGCTGGCGCTCCGGAGTCATCGGCGATTTGAGGTTCAGGACCGGGGCAGGGCCGCCGCGTAGCAATGTTCCCTGGTACACCGCGGGCAGGAATGCGGAGCCCCAGCATGGCGGTCCGCCTTCTGGAGTGCCCTCCGGCTGCGGCATGACGACATAGGCCGGCAAGTTCTCCGATTCCGAGCCCAGCCCGTAGGTGACCCAGGAGCCGATGCTCGGGTAGCCCATGAGGATCCGGCCGGTCTGGACCTGGTACATCGCGGGAGCATGGACGACGCTTTCGGTATAGAAATTCCGGACGAAGCAGATATCGTCGACACACTCCGCGAGATTGGGGAAAAGGTCGCTGACCGGTAGTCCGCTTTGGCCGTAGCGTTTGAATTCGAACGGCGAGGCCAAAATCGGCGTCGAGCCGTCGGTGAACTGGCTGGAAATCTTGCCGTAGCTCTCCGGCAGCTTTTGGCCTTGATATTTCGCGAGTGCCGGCTTGGGGTCGAAGGTATCCATCTGCCCCGGCGCTCCGACCATGAACAGAAAAATGACGGACTTTGCCTTGGCTGGGAAATGCTGCGGTTTCGGCGCCAGCGGATTGACGCGAGGAGCGCCGTAGCCGGTTTTAGCCAGCATGGCTTCCAACGCGATTGCCCCAAAGCCGTGGGCCGAAGCGCGCAGGACATCGCGGCGAGAACTACGGGAGGTACACAAACTCATTGCGATTCAGTAGCGCCAGACAGAACTCGTCCAGCTTTCCTCCCTTCGTTAAAAATTCTTTCGCCATGGTGCGCTCCTCCGGTTTGGGATCGCGAGTGAGGGCCAGCCAGTAGGCGTCACCAATCGGATCTTTCTTGTTCAACCGGGATGCAAACTTTTGAGCGGCATCCGTCATGAAATCGGAATTGAGCATGGAGAGTGCCTGCAGCGCGTGGGTAGAAACCGGCCGTTGCGGGCAGCTGGTCATCGTGTCGGGCTGATCGAAATTGGCGAGCAACGGCAGCCGGACCGTGCGCTTGTTCAGCACGTAAATGCTGCGCCGTGACATCTCCGCCGGATCCTTGGGAAGCGGCCAGAGGTTGTCCGGCTCTCCCTCCGTGAAGATGATGTCGTAGATTTCTTTCTCGATCGGAGTTCGAACCGGCGGACCGTACATTTTGAGATTGATCTGTCCCGAAACGGAGAGAACCGCATCGCGGATCATTTCGCCCTCCAGACGCCGCCGAGTTCCGGCCTGTTTGTAAGCCGCGGAAGTGACGATCATGCGATCCAGGTGCTTCACATCCCAGCCGGAGGAGACGAATTCGCTGGCCAGCCAGTCGAGCAGCTTCGGATTGGTGGGACGCGAGCCGAGGGTGCCAAAGTCATTCGGGGTCGCTACGATTCCGGTGCCCATCCGGAACTGCCACATGCGATTGACGAAGACTCGAGCGGTCAGAGGGTGGTCTGGGGTGGTAATCCAATTGGCCAATGCGGCGCGGCGTCCGGTGATGGCGGTGGTGACGTCGCCCTGGCTGCCATCGCCCTTCGCCAGCGCCAGCACTAGAGGCATGCCAGGCTGCACGACGCCGAGCTTCATCTTGTGATCGCCAATTTTCAGAATGTGCGTTTCCGGCGCCGTCTCTGCGTCGGCTACGGCATAGGCGGTCAGCGGCGGCTGCGGCTCGTCGAGCTCGATCTCGTGAAGCTGCTTGCGGAGTTTCGCGCGCTTCTCCCGATCTTCCGGCGAGAGCGTTGCCAGCACTTCATCCCAGGAGGATGAGCTTTGTGACTCCGCGTCGCGAGCCTGCGCTTTCTGTTGGTCGTTTCGTTGCGCCTTGGGAATATCCAGCACCGCCTTCAGCTCGGCGGGGAGCATTTGCTTTTTCTGCTCCCGCAGCTTCTCGCGGTACGGCTTCTCGATCTTTGCTATAGCTTCTTCGACCGGCTTCAGCCGAGCCTCGTAATCGACGCGATTGAGGCTATAGGCCGCCTTCTCTCCGGCGTTGGCAAGATCGATGTCTTTATCGAGAGTGCCGGCAAAAACCGCTTGCAGGCGGTAATAATCCGCTTGGAGAATCGGGTCGAACTTGTGATTGTGGCATCGCGCGCAGTTCATCGTCAGGCCCAGCACGCCGTTGCCGACAACTGCCGTCATTTCGATGAGTAGTTCCTGCCTGTTCTGCTCGACATCCTGGTTTCCTCCGACGATGTGCTGCGGACCGGCGCGGAGAAATCCGGTCGCGATGGTGGCGCCGGGGTCTTTCGGCCACAACTCGTCTCCGGCGATCTGTTCCTGGATGAAGCGGTCGAACCGCTTGTTCTCGTTGAAGCTGCGAATGACGTAGTCGCGATAGCGCCAGGCATGGGTCCGGTCGGCATCCAGCTCAAATCCGTTGGTATCGGCATAGCGGACGACATCCAGCCATCGCTGCGCCCAGCGTTCTCCGTAGCGCGGCGACGCCATCAGGCGGCCGACCAGCTTTTCGTAGGCATCGGGCGAATTGTCCGCCAGGAATGCCTTCACCTCGGCGGGTGTTGGCGGCAGACCGGTCAAATCCAGAGTCGCGCGCCGGATCAGGGCTTGTTTCGAAATCGCCGGACCTGCCGGGGCCAGGGCGTCAATGTTGGGGGCGTCAGGCCGAACCACGGGGCGGAAGGACCAGAAGTTCTTCCGGGCGTTGACGGACTCCATTTCCTTGGGTTGTACCCAGGCAAGGAGAGACAGCAGCGCCAGGGCTCTCATGATCTTAGAGTATAAGGTTCCTGGCTTTGATGAATACGTCGTCCAGCATCTGGGCTGTCAGTCTCCCGGTTTGAGTGTTTTGCTGGCTGGGATGGTAGCTGCAGATGAGGATGGGCGAGCGCTGGTGGACGCGGCCGTGTCCGAATTCCAGGGGAGGTGTGCCGGTTACGCTGCGGTAGGTTTCCAGTGCGATCCGGCCCAGCACCACAACGACCTGAACGTTTCGCATCAGGGAGAGTTCGCGGCGCAGGTACTCCCGGCACCGGGTGATCTCCTCGCGAGCCGGTTTGTTGTCCGGCGGCGCGCAGTGCACGGGCGCGGTGATGCGGCAATCGCGCAACTCCAGCCCGTCTTCCCGGGACGTGCTGGTTGGCTGGGAAGCGAATCCCGCATTGAATAAGGAGCGATATAGGAAGTCTCCGGAACGGTCGCCGGTAAACATTCTCCCGGTCCGGTTGGCGCCGTGCGCTCCCGGAGCGAGTCCGACGATCAGCAGCCGGGCATCGGGATCTCCGAAACTGGGGACCGGTTTGCCCCAGTAGTCCTGTTCGCGATATGCCCGGCGCTTTACTCTGGCGATCTCCTCGCGATGAGCGACCAGGCGCGGGCAGGCCCGGCAGGAAACAACCTCCTGGTTTAGAGCGTCCAGCGGCGATAGCATTAGTTCTATGATCACGCGACGCTCCGTTCTTGCGACGGCCGCAGTTTCGATGGCGGTGAAGCCTGCGCTGTTGGGCGGCGAGAAAGTTCGTTCGACGCCATGGCCTTCCTGGCCGATTGTCCGGCAGGAAGAGGAAACAGCGATTCTCGGAGCACTGCGCAGCGGCCGCTGGGGCCGGGGCAACGGAAAGCTGGTCGACGCTTTTGAGGCTCAGTATGCGAAGCTCACCGGGTCGACGCATTGCCTTGCCACCTCCAGCGGGACGAGCGCGCTGGTAGCCGCCCTGGGAGCGCTTGATCTGAAGCCGGGGGATGAAGTGATCGTCCCGCCCTACACGTTCGTGGCGACGGTCAACGCGGTGATGATGTACGGAGCGAAACCGGTTTTCGTCGATTCGGAGCTGGATACGTTCCAGATCGACGCTGCGAAAGTCGAGGCTGCGATTACGCCACGAACTCGCGCGATCATGCCGGTTCATCTGGGAGGCGCCGCGGCCGACCTGGATACGATCCTCGCCGTCGCGAAACGGAAGAATCTGCCTGTCATCGAAGATGCGTGCCAAGCGCACCTGGGCCAGTGGCGCGGCCGGCAGGTGGGGACCTGGGGATTGGCCGGCTGCTTCAGCTTCCAGGCTTCGAAGAATTTGAACTCCGGCGAAGGCGGTGCGGTTCTGACGGGCGATCCGGAATTTCTGGAAAAGTGTTTCACGTTCCACAACAATGGCCGGGGCCGCAAGACGCCCAGCGCGACGTTTTCCTACGAGATGCGCGGGTCGAACCTTCGACTGACGGAGTTTCAGGCCGCGCTCCTGATGGCGCAGATGACGCGGGTGGAAGTACAAGCCGCCACTCGCAGCGAGAATGCTGCGCATCTGACGAAATTGCTGAAGGAGATTCCGGGAGTTTCGCCCCAACGGCTACATTCCGGCTGCACGCGGAACGCGTGGCACCTTTACATGTTTCGCTACGAAGGAAAGTTGCCCCGGGACAAGTTCGTCGCGGCGCTTCGCGCGGAAGGAGTTCCGTGTTCTACCGGCTACGTGCCGCTGAACCGCGAACCGTTTCTCGGCAAGGAGCAAGCGGAGATCTGCCCTGTGAACGATCGCCTCTGCTCGCAGGCTGTCTGGTTTACGCAGACCATGCTGCTGGATACCAAGCAGGGCATGGAGCAGATCGCGCAGGCCATTCGGAAAATCGAAGGATCGGCCGACAAGATTTCGCGCGCCTAGGCGCTCAGTCGCCGCGGACGTTGATCTGTCCGATGCCGCCTTTCACATCCACGCGGACCGTGATCTTGGACTTTCCGTACTCCTCGTTGACCCAGCCGGAACCGTCCTTCCGCATGCCGCTGACTTCGATTCCTCCGATGCCTCCGGTGGCATGGACAATGGCTCCGACGGATCGGGGGACGTATACGGTCGCTTCGCCGACTCCGCCCCGAATATCGACGTCGTAATCGCGCTTGGGTTCGCCGCGGAGATCCATTTTCAACTCGCCCACGCCCATATGAACCTCCACGCGCCGCAGTGTCAGCGAGCCGAGGTTCAGCTTGCTTTCGCCGGCTCCCATGTGGAGCAGGACATCCAGCGGAGTGTCATTGTTCAGGCGAAGCGACCAGTTGTTCTTGACGTCGCCGACGCGTACTTCTTTTTCCGTGGTCTGTTCGACTGTCAAATTCCCGCGAAATCCGGTGGCGTCATATCGAACGACCGGTTTGAAGAACGGCACGTTGTAGGTAAAGCTGCCTTCCATCAATTTTTCGGCGCCGCCTTCGATCCGCAGTTCTCCGGCGCCCATCCGCACGTCCACTCGTACCATTTCCGCTTTGCCGCGATCGATATTCACCGTCTCGGTCTTCAGTTCCTTGACGCCGTCGCCGCCGGTGTGAACCGTCAGGCACCCAGTCCCAAGAACTGACACCGCTGCCAAAAGCGCCGCACCGGCAGACGTGGTCATAGCCTTCCTCCCTGGCTTGTTCTACGAAGTCGAATTCCTCAGAGTTCCCGAAAATTACTGAGCCGGCGTGAGAATCAGCTTCTCGAAGCTGAATCCATCCGGTTGATTTCCCGGCGCTTTCAATCGCAGGGTATGCGTGCCTGCGGCCAAATTGAGCTTTCCCAGCTCTGCGGGCTTGAATACAAATTCTCCGCCCGTGGCCGGGACGCTGGCAGCCAATTTTCCCGACGGAGACTCCAGTTCCAGCGCGCGACCCGCCGATTGCCCTCGCAGCCCATAGGCGACCGACACGTTGTAGCGTCCGGCCTGCGGGAGTTGAAAATCCCAGGCCAGCACGTCCGCGGCGCGAGTCCATCGCGTGATGAACACGTGCCCCAGCATGTTTTCCTTCTTTGCCCGCTGGCCCAGGTTCGACTCGATCTCTGCCGATGCCGCGTCGAGCGTCAGAACGCCGCTCGATGCCGGGCGTAGCGGCGACGGCTCGACCCGCGGGGAGCCGTCGAGTTTCAGGGCGACGACCGTCGCCGGATCGTCGGTGTTCTTGGCGGGAAGCTGCAGGATCCAATCCTGACCGTCACGGCTGCTTGCGACCTTGGCCGATGCCATTCCCAACACTCGCGCCGACCGGATTTCGTTCTTCAATCCGGGAATCCGCAGACGGCCATCCCGCGGCCATTGATACACGTGCAGAAATAGCTCGTCGCCTTTGACCGTCGCCCGGCCGAAAAACGGCAGCTTGTCGAACGGGCTGGCCGTGGTTCCGTAGATGGCTTCGCTGTTGACTTTCATCCATGCGCCGATGGCTGCCAGCCGCGTCGTGAACTCCGTCTGGATTTTGCCGTCCGGCTGCGGCCCGACGTTCAGCAGCAGATTGCCGCCCTTGGAAACCACTTCGCTCAACATCCGGATCAAATCGCGGCTGGTCTTAAAATCCGTCTCGTACTTGTTGTAGCCCCAGGAATCGCCATTGATCGTGACGCAGGCTTCCCAGAGAACGGGTTTACCGTCGGGAGAGCGAACGCCGGTTGCCGGAACGAACTGCTCCGGCGTGCCGAAGTCCGCGCGATTGCCGGGTTTCCGTTCGTACAGGCGGTCGTTGATTAACGTATTCGGCTGAATCTTCCGGATGAAGTCATAGACTTCGTCGTCTTTGTGGAGATCCCGGAGCGTATGCTCCCACTCGCCGTCGAACCACATCACCGCGACATCGCCGTATCCGGTCATTAGTTCCTGAATCTGGGCTTTCAGAAACTCGACGTAGCGAGGATTATTGCCGCCTTCATTGGGATTCGGATACTCCCAGCTTCGCCGCGGCCGGTAGTCGGGATGGTGCCAGTCCATGATCGAGTGGTAGAAGCCCAACCGCATCCCTTTCCGTTTGGCGGAATCTGCGAGCATCTTCAAAGGGTCTCCGGAGTACGGCGTAATTTCCATGTCGTAGTCGGAGACTTTGGACCGGAAAATCGCGAACCCGTCATGGTGCTTTGAGGTGATCACCATGTAGCGGGCGCCGGCATTCTTCGCCGCATCGACCCACTCGTCGGCGTTGAAATTCACCGGATTGAACTGCCTGGCGTAGACGTCATACTCCGCTTGCGGAATCTGAAAATACTGGCGCGCCCATTCGTGACGGCCGATCACGGAGTACGGCCCCCAATGAACAAACATTCCGAATTTCGCGTCCCGGAACCACTTTGTCCGGGGATCGTCCGGTTGCGCCAGAATGGCGCCGGCTGCAAGAAGGAAAGCGGCAATCACTCTCATGGCAAGCGCATTCTATGTCATCTGTTGTTCCGCCGACGAATGCGGTCAAAATAATTGCCATGGACTCCGTTCAGTACAACCTGCCCCAGGATCGTATTCCGAAAGCCTGGTACAACATTCTTCCGGATCTTCCGGAACCCCTGGCCCCGCCGCTGCATCCCGGCACGCTGAAGCCGATCGGTCCGGACGACCTGGCTCCGCTGTTTCCGATGAGCTTGATCCTGCAGGAAGTCAGCTCCGACCGGGAGATCGAGATTCCGGAAGAAGTGCGGCAGGTTTATGCCCAATGGCGGCCATCGCCCCTGTTTCGGGCGCGCCGGCTGGAAAAGGCTCTCGATACTCCGGCCAAAATTTACTACAAGTACGAAGGAGTCAGCCCGGCAGGATCGCATAAGCCGAATACCGCGGTTCCCCAGGCGTTCTACAACAAACAGGCCGGTACCAAGCGTCTTTCGACGGAGACTGGAGCGGGGCAATGGGGTTCTTCGCTTGCCATGGCCTGCGCCTTCTTTGGACTGGAATGCGAGGTCTTCATGGTGAAGGTGAGCTACAACCAGAAGCCCTACCGTCGGGGGCTGATGGAAACATTCGGAGCGTCAGTGACGGCCAGTCCCAGCGACAAAACAGAGTCCGGACGCGCGATCCTTCATTCCAACCCCGACTCCCATGGCTCGTTGGGAATCGCTATCTCGGAGGCGGTGGAAGTTGCCGCCAAGGATCCGGATACGAAGTATGCCCTGGGCAGTGTCCTGAACCATGTCCTGCTGCACCAGACCGTCATCGGGCTGGAAGCCATCGAGCAGATGGCGCTGGCCGGCGACGAGCCTGACGTGATCGTGGGCTGTACCGGGGGCGGGTCGAACTTTGCCGGACTCGCAATGCCTTACCTGGGAAGAAAGCTGAAAGGCCAAAGCCGCGCCCAAATTATCGCGGTTGAGCCGGCGGCCTGTCCGAGCCTGACGAAGGGCCGGTTCACTTACGACTTCGGAGATACCAGCCACCTGACGCCGCTGGTGAAGATGCACACGTTGGGGAGCACTTTCATTCCTCCGGGAATCCATGCCGGAGGCTTGCGGTATCACGGCATGGCTCCGCTGGTTTCGCATGTTCTGCATCTCGGACTGGTCGACGCGACCGCAATCCCGCAACTGGAAGCGTTCGCGGCGGGAATTCAGTTCGCGAGAGCCGAGGGAATCGTCCCGGCGCCGGAGGCCAACCACGCGGTGGCGGAAGCGATCGAACAGGCCTTCCAGGCGAAGAAAGAAGGAAAGTCAAAAACGATCCTTTTCAATCTCTGCGGCCACGGCCATTTCGATATGCAGGCTTATATTGATTACTCCGCAGGTAAGCTTCAGAACTACAGCTATCCGGCGGAGGAAGTGGCGATGGCCTTGGCAGGGCTGCCGGCCGTCGAAGTTTAAAAGTCGTACCGAAGGATCGGCCGGGGCGGAACGTGCCGGGCGACAATCCGAAACCCGGCCCTCAGAAAGGTGGTGGCATAACCGGTGCTGGATGAGCTGGGTGTCAATTTTGCGTCGAGAGGGTACGCCTCCAACGCTGGGGCTCCGCTTCTTCTTGCGACCTTCACCGCCTCGCCGATCAACGCCGCCGTCACTCCCTGTTTGCGATGGCCTTTTCGAACGTAAAAACAGGAGATCGACCAGACCGGCAACTGGTCCACGGGGCGCAGCCGCGGAGCTTTCTCCAGCCAGGGAAGGGAGCTCCGCGGAGTCAGCTGGCACCAGCCGACCGCGAGGCCGCCTTCGAAGGCCAGCAATCCGGGCGGCGGACCATTCTTCACGATTTTGTGGAACGCTCGCTTGTTCGCTTCGCTGGGTAGCCTACGGTACTCGCTGCCGATGCGCCAGTACATGCACCAGCAGCCGTTACAGGCGCCTTTCTCGCCAAACAGGTCCACCAGTGACGGCCAGAGATCCGGGGTCAGCACGCGAACCCGGAATTTCTTTGTCATGGCCAACGAAACGAAGAATAGCAAGGGAGCGATTTCTGCCGTGCCGTACAATACCGGAATGGGAACCGAGGCGTTGCGCGCTTTCGCCGGCAAGGACGATCCTTCGCCGCTTTTGCGCCAATTGGGCGTCGTTTCCGCGGCCGCTCTGGTCATTTCCAACATGGTCGGAACCGGCATTTTTACGGCTTCCGGCTTCCTGGCGAGCGCTCTGGGCGACCCTGTCTGGTTTTTCGCCATCTGGATTGTGGGAGCCATCGTCAGTCTCACCGGCGCCTTCTGTTATTCCGAGTTGGGCATTAATTTTCCGGCATCCGGCGGTGAATATGTTTATCTGACCAAGGCTTACGGTCCTACCTGGGGATTCATGAGCGGCTGGGCGTCTCTTTTTGCCGGATTTTCCGCTCCCATCGCCGCCGCGGCTCTCGCGTTTTCCAGCTACGCCGGATATTTCTTCCCGGGCGTCAAGCAGGATGCCAGCCTCTGGATTCTGGGGCCTTCGTGGTTTGAGTTGCGCATCGGTGGCGCCCAATTGCTGGCATGTTTTCTGATCGGCATCCTGACAGTGATCAACGTGCTGGGCGTGCTGAAAGCAGCTCGCCTGCAGAACGTCATGACCGGTTTCAAGATCACGGTGCTGGTGCTGTTTATTCTTTTGGGACTGGCCGCCGGCCAGGGCGACTGGGCGCATTTATCGATGTCCACGCCGCGCGAGTCGACGGTACCGATTGCCGGTCAGTTTGCGATCAGTCTGGCGCTGCTGTACGTTTCTTACTCCGGATGGAACGCGGCAACGTATATCGCCGAAGAGCTGAAGCAGCCGGCCCGGACGCTGCCGATGGCGTTGATGATCGGGACCATCCTCGTGGCGGTGCTGTACCTGGCGCTGAACCTGATTTTTCTTTATGCCATGCCTTTGGGCGAGATGAAAGGTGTGATCGCGATCGGAGCACTGGCGGCTTCGAAACTGTTCGGTCCGGGAGTGGCGGGGATTTTCAGCGGTCTGATGGCGCTCTCGCTGATTCCGACCGTGAACGCGATGGTAACTGTGGGCCCGCGAGTGTATTACGCGATGGCACAGAACCGCGCGTTTCTGCCGATCGCCTCGCACGTGGACCCGCGGTGGCGGACGCCGGTGGCCGCCATCCTGCTGCAAGGCGGAATCTCCATGCTGATGACGATTACTCCGTTTCCGGATTTGCTGACGTTTATCGGGTTGACCTTGAACTTCTTCGCCGTCATGGCAGTGGCCTCCCTCTTTTCCTTCCGGAAACGCTCGAACTGGCAGAAGCTGGGAGTTGTGAGCTTTGCATGGCCGCTGGTACCGGTTCTGTTTGTTGCCGTCGGCCTTTGGATGACGATCTACGGGTTTATCTTTGTGCCGCGTGTTTCGCTGGTTGTGGTAGCTCTGCTGGCAGCGGGCGCGCTGGTGTATCACTTCCGGCTGCGATCCGACGGGGTCGCGCCGGCCCTTGGAGATTAATGCCTGCTCAAGTTCTTGATGGCGCCAGGATCCGCGACCAGATCCTGGTGGAAGCCAAGCCGCGTGTCGAAGCGCTGACGAAAAGGGGACGCGCGCCCGGACTGGCCGTGGTCCTGGTGGGAAACGATCCGGCGTCGGAGATCTACGTTCGCAACAAAGTGAAAGCCTGCGAGGCTTTGGGAATCTATAGCGAGAAGATCACTCCGCCGGCCGGGATTTCCACCGGCGACTTGCTGAAGATTGTGCAGTCCTTAAACGCCAAGCCGGAAATCGACGGGATTCTTGTGCAAATGCCGCTGCCCGCCCAGGTGGACGAGAAGGCAATTCTTCATGCCGTCGATCCACTGAAGGACGCCGACGGCTTTCATCCGGTGAACGTGGGGAAGCTGGTGGAAAACGTTGCCGCGCCACGGCCGTGCACTCCGGCAGGCGTGATGGAAATTTTGAAGCGCGGCGGTGTTTCTCTCTCTGGAAAACGCGCTGTTGTGGTCGGACGGTCTGACATCGTCGGCAAGCCGATGGCTTTGATGCTGCTGCACGCCAACGCTACGGTGACGATCTGCCACTCCCGGACGGCGGATCTCCCGGGGGAGTGCAAGCGGGCGGACATTCTGGTGGCGGCGATCGGGAAGGCGAAGATGATCGGCCGCGAGCATATCGCTCCCGGGGCGGTGGTTATCGATGTCGGAATCAATCGAGTGGACGGCAAGGTTGTCGGAGATGTGGATCCCGCCGCGGCCGCCGAGCTGGCATCGGCGTACACTCCGGTCCCGGGGGGCGTCGGGCCCCTGACCATCGCCATGCTGATGAGCAATACCATCGAACTGGCGGAGCGCCATATGGGACTGGCCCGCTAGGCCGTGCTGAGAGTCGGGCTGACCGGCGGTCTCGCCACCGGTAAGACCTTTGTTGGGCGGGAGTTGGCGAAGCTGGGCTGCTATCTCATCCAGGCCGATGCACTTGGGCATCAGGTGTTGGAGCCGGACGGGGCGGCGGCCGCACCGGTTGTCCAACATTTCGGGCAGGGGATCCTGACGGGTGGGCGGATCGATCGAAAGAAGCTGGCAAACGTGGTCTTTCATGACACTCAGCAACTGGAAATACTGAACAAGATCGTCCATCCGCTCGTTTTCCAATTAGAGGAGGAGCGTGCCGGCGAGATCGCGGCAGCCGATCCACGTGCGATTGTCGTGATCGAAGCCGCCATTTTAATTGAAACCGGCGCTTTTCGGCGGTGCGAAAAGGTCATTCTCACCGTCTGTAAACCCGAGCAGCAGATCGAGCGGGCGATGGCTCGCGGTTTGAGCGAAAAGGATGCCCGGTCGAGGCTGGAACGGCAGATGCCCATCGAAGAAAAACGCCGCTTCGCGGACTATATAATCGATACTTCGGGGGTACCCGAATCGACGGTGGAGCAAACCCGGGTTGTTTATACGAGCTTGCGGAGCCTGACCCAATGAAAATGAGAATTCTGATGATTGCCGCGGTGTTGGCGGGCGGCTTCTATTACCTGACTTCCGCGTCCGGATCCCGGATGGCGCAGATTTTCCAGGCGCACTCCGTTTCCTACACCGAACCCGGCCCCACCATCGCCCGGTCTGCCGGCCTCAGCGCGGACGAGATCAACAACATCGACATCTACAAGCGGGCTCACAACGCCACGGTGAATATTACTTCCACGGTCTACCGCCGCGGGTGGTTCATGCAGGTGATGCCGTCGCAAAATTCGGGTTCCGGGTTTTTCGTCGACGAGAAGGGTCACATCCTCACCAACTGGCATGTGGTTTCGGGCGCCGAGAATCGCGGGGAGTTGATTGTCACCACCGCCGAAGGGAAAAAGTTGAAGGCGGAGATTCTGTCGAAAGACCCGACGATCGATCTGGCGTTGATCAGCGTAGACAGCTCCAGCAAGCAGACGCATTTGACGATGGGGGAATCGGACAATCTGCAGGTGGGCCAGAAAGTGCTGGCCATCGGAAACCCGTTCGGCTTGGAAGGCACTCTCACGACGGGCATCATCAGCTCGCTGGGCCGGACGATTCAGGACGAAAGCGGGCGCGAGCTGGAGGGCCTGGTGCAAACCGACGCGGCCATCAATTTTGGAAACTCCGGCGGTCCTTTGTTGGATAGCCAGGGGAATGTCATCGGAATCAACACCGCGATTCTGGGTTCGGGCGGAAATATCGGCATCGGATTCGCGACGCCGATCAACAAAGCGAAACTGATGCTGGACGATTTCCGCGCAGGCCGGACCTATGCACCACCGAAGATGGGCGTCAGCGTTCTGTACCTTTCCGGCGGATGGGCGGATGCTCTCGGATTTCCGGAAGAAGGCGGATTGCTGGTGACTCGGGTCCAGCGCGGGTCGGCAGCTGACCGGGCGGGGATCCGGGGCGCCAATCGCCTGGAGGTGATCGGCGGATACGAAATTGAGGCGGGCGGCGATTTAATCGTGGAAGTGGACGGGCGCAAGTGCGACCGGCCGGATTCCATCAGCCGAATCCTTTCCCGCCATCGTGCCGGCGATACCGTGGAGGTGAAGCTGTTCCGGGGAGGACGGTTGCAGACCTTGAAAGTGACGCTCGGGGCCGACGGCGAAGCTTAGCGTTTAGCCGGGCGGCATGGTAATCTGGAAGAGTTATGGCAATCCCAAACGTCAAGCGGTATCGCATCTCCAGTCCTGACGGTTTGCAGACCGCCACTCTGATGGCGGTGCTCCCCAAGGACGTCGATGTGAATGCCTACCTCCAGGACGCTGCTAAGCGTTTTGACTGGAAAAGCCGCGCCGACATGCTGGCTCGCAACAGCAAGGTCCGTGTCGGTCAGCAGAAACAGAAAAAGGCGAAGTAAGCCGCTTTCGCAGATTTGGTGGAGAAGCTCCGGGTGCGCCCGGAGCTTTTTCCTTTATCCTTCTAATTTATTGCAATGACGAAGGTTATCGTGGTCACCGATTTGGACGGCACACTGCTGGACCACGAAACCTACTCTTTTGCGGGGGCCGCGCCGGCGCTGGACCTGATTCGGGAGCTTCAGTTTCCCCTTGTTATCGTAACCAGCAAGACACGCGCCGAAGTGTCACGCCTGCGGGAACGGCTGAATGTGCCAGGTCCGGACGTGGTCGAGAACGGAGCCTGGAGCCGGGACTACGGCTGGCTCTGTTCGGTGCTGGACGAAACCGCAAGGGAAACAGGTGTGGGCGTCCGCGGTTTCCATGACATGACTCCGGAGGAGATCGGCGCGGTTTCCGGGCTGCCTCTCGAAGTTGCTTCCCTGGCGGCGCGGCGGGAAGGCTCGGAACCGTTCTCGGTTCTGGACGAGGCGCGAGCGCCGGAACTGCTGGCCGCTCTGGAGAAGAAGGGACTGCAGTGGACGCGGGGCGGCCGTTTCTATCACGTGTTCGAACGCGGCGGGAAAGCGGAGGCACTTGGGGAGCTGCTGGGGAAGTATCCGGGGTCGACGAGTATCGGCTTGGGGGATGCTCCCAATGACATAGGGTTCCTCCAGTTGGTGGACTACCCGGTGATTGTGAACTCCCCCCGCGCCGGCGAACTGATCGCCGTGGTCCCCAAAGCCGCCGTTACACGCCAACCAGCTCCGGAAGGCTGGAGCGAGGCCTTACTTCCGTTACTCCACCGTCTCCGCCCACCTGCATCCCGGAGGTGATTTCGCGCAGGCGATCGTAAACGTCGGGAATTGCGGAAACAACGCGGTTCCAGTTGGGAATCTGCGGCGCTCCCAGCGGGTCGGCCAGATAAGCTTCTTCGGCGTCCTTCAGGCTCTGGACGAACACGCCAACCGCCGTATCTTCGGCATGCCGGTCCAGTTTCAGACCATTGATCACCGCGTCGGCATGATAGCGGCGGATCGTGTCCTGAGCAAACCGGATGTAGTAGATCTGCAGGCTGCGGAAGTGGTCGTGGGTCAGGACGAATCCTTCCTGGGCGATCGATCGGAACAGACTGGTGGCGATGTCGCGAGTCATGCGCCTGAGACCTTTCCCGGGGTCGTCGGCGGAAAGCTCCTGATGCTTGTGCTCGTAGTTATCGGTTAGATCGGCCTGGCAGACGCGGAGGGGAGCGACGTTCCGGTACACTTCCGCCAGGACGCCTACCTCGAGGCCCCAATGATTGGGAATCCGGATGACTCGCGCCAGGTCGGCCGTCATGGCGAACTCGCCGGCCAGCGCATAGCGAAAATCGTCGAGAAAGCGCAGGTAGGGAATCTCCGGCGTCATGCCCTGGATGGCCCGCACCAAGGGTGTGAAGAACAGCCGGGTAACCCGTCCATGCAGCGTATCGGACACGCGGGCATAGTAGCCCTTGTTGAATTCCAGTCCCAAGTTGGGGTGGGCGATGGGATAAACCAGGCGGGCGAGGATATCGCTGGTGTAGTTCACAATGTCGCAATCGTGCAACGCGACCACTTCGATTTCCGGATCGGAAAACAAGGAACCGAATCCCATCCAGCAGGCGCGACCCTTGCCGGGACCGCCGGGGGAGAGATCGTTCCTGCCGAACATGTCCATCAGATCCAGCATCCGCGGATCTTCCAGCCAAAGTGCCGTGACAGGCGTACGGAACCCTTCGAAAAACGTCCGCGCGTGCTTGTACTGCTCCTCTGTAGCCCCGTTGATGACAACGCAAATTCGACGGAGATAGGAGATGTGGCGAAGCTGGTCAACGATACCCCGCATGGCGGGACTTTCAAATTCCCGATAGAGCGCTGGCAACACCAGCCCGATCGGGTTGACCGTGTTAAACCGCTCCAGATCTGCTTCCAGCCGCGGTTGGCCGCCTTCCGTCAGGCGATGCAGGGTGGTGATTGTTCCGGTTTGAAAAAAGTCAGCCATGGCACAAGGCTCCTTTCCTGGGTAGATGAACTCTCATTAATATACGCACAAAATCGCCGGACGAAAGGAAAAAAGAAACAGCGTGATATCTTGAAGTTGCATGAACAGACGGCGCGCACTGCACGCTCTGGCGGCTGCTCCCGCAGTGGCAGCGGCACAGGACGCGGGCAGTTTGGTCACGACGGGGACCGAAGCAATTGGTTCGCCAAAGACGGTGTTCTTCACGGCCGCGGAATTAGGCAAGCTGCGCGAGTTGGCCACGAAGATTTTTCCGAGCCTGGACGGAAAACCCGGAGCAAATGACGCGGGTGTGGCGGAATATTTGGATTTCCGGCTTTCCCAGTCGCCTCTATCCGATCAAAAATTGTACCGGCAGGGTTTGGCGGCGGTGTCTTCGTTGGACGACCTGAATAAAGCATTCACATATGCTGAGCCGCGAGAGCTCCCGGCGCGATTTCTGCGGCGCTTGAAAAACGATGTCTTGCAGGCGACCTTCAATTCGCGGCAATGGATTGCGTCCTCGGGGCGGCGCGGCGGCGGGGTGAACTATTACTGGAAGCGGTTTGAGTAAGCGATGGCGAAGACATTTCCGGTTGTAATCCTAGGATCGGGCGCGGCGGGCGGAATGATGGCCTGGACGCTGACCCGGGCGGGAATCGATTGCTGTTTATTGGATGCCGGCCCGCTGATCGACTTTGAGAAGCAGCGCGAAATGCGGCCGGTCTATGAGCTGCCGTTCCGCGGACTGGGCACGCCGGGACGGTTCCCCCATGTGACGCAGGCAAGCGAATGGGATGAGAATCTCTGGCTGGACGAGAAGGAAAATCCATACAGCTATCCTCCCGACGACCCTTACTACTGGGTGCGCCTCCGGTTGATCGGCGGCAAGACGACCCGGTGGGGCAGGGCTTCCTGGCGTTTGTCGGATCTGGAGTTTAAAGCCAAGGATCACGACGGCTTCGGCGAAAACTGGCCGGTATCGCTGGCCGAACTGTCGCCGTTCTATGATCGGGCGGAGCCCATGTTTCACGTGCAGGGCCGGAATGAGGGGCTACCGCAGCTACCCGACGGAAAACTGCTGGCCGACGAATCGCCGGACTCTCCTGCCAATAAGCGATTCATCCTGGCCGCCGAAAAGCGCGGAATCCGCATCACAAAGCCGCGGCGCGCCACCGGAACACTGGCGTCTTCGTTGAATCTGCTTCTGCCGGATGCGATGGAAACCGGAAAGCTCACGCTGACGCCGAATGCAATTGCGCGAGAGATCTCTGTCGATCCGAAGACCGGACTGGCAAACGGTGTCCACTTTATCGACCGGCGGACAAAGCGGGATTATTTTGTCGGCGCTCGTGTCGTGGTGGCCGGATGCTCGACGCTGGAGACGGTCCGGCTGTTGCTGAACTCGAAATCGCCTCGCTGGCCGAATGGGCTGGGTAACTCAAATGGGGTGCTGGGACACTACTTGTTCGACCAGATCTACGTGAAAAACGTGGTGCAGGCGGTAGTTCCGGAGGCGAAAGCTTCCCGAAAGCAGCGCGGCGTGACGGGCGGCGCCGGTTATGTCGTCCGGTTCCGGAACCTGAAGCCGAATCAAAAGGAGAATGGCTTCCTCCGCGGCTACACATACGATTTCGGTTCGGGCGGCACTCCGAATCCGCGGTACATCGCCAAGTATGGCGAACCCTTGCTGCGGGAGCTTGCCGAGCTTCAGGGCACCAGCTTCGCCCTGACAACGATGGGTGAAGTATTGCCGCGATTCGAGAACCGGGCGCAGATCGATCCGGAATTGAAGGATGCCTGGGGTGTTCCGGCGTTGAGGATCACACACCGGTATACGGACAACGAGTTCGCTATGGCCAAGGATTCGATGGAAGTTGCTTCCGAGCTATGCCGCGAAGCGGGGTTCGAAATTCTCGAGGCTCACGCGCAAATGGTGCCACCCGGCGAGAGCATTCATGAGCTGGGCGGCTGCCGGATGGGCAACGATCCAAAGCACTCGATGCTGAATCAGTGGAATCAATGCCACGACGTGAAAAACCTGTTTGTCACCGACGGCTCCAGCTTCGTCAGCGGAGGGGCGCAAAATCCTACGTTGACGATTCTGGCGCTGAGCATGCGCGCGGGCGAATATCTTGCGGATAAGATGAAGAAAGATGAGCTTTAGCCTGCTGCTGCTTTTTTTTCTTTCTCAACAGCGGCAACAACTTCCCATTCAGAATCACGTATTCGTGCCTCAAAAGGAATCGGATGCGCCCGTTCAGCCTGTGCCCTATTCGCACAAGCTGCACATCTCCAATGGTCTGCAATGCAAGAATTGCCACACCAATCCGGATCCCGGCGAAGTGATGGGCATTCCGAAAGTGGCGGTATGCATGGGATGCCACCGGACAATCAAGGCCGATTCTCCCCATATCCAGACGCTGGCGAAGGCGGCGGCGGACAAGCAGGAAATTCGCTGGAAGCGGATCTATCAGACACCCAGCTACGTGTTCTTCTCGCATCGCGTGCATACGGACGCGGGAGAGACCTGTGCCAACTGCCATGGACCCGTCGAGGAGCGTAATGTGATGTTCAAGGAAGCGGACCTCTCGATGGGGGGCTGCATGACCTGCCACCAGCAAAAAAAAGCTCCGAACGACTGCAACACCTGCCACGAGCCGCGATAAGAGCGTCTTGCGGCAGCCCCTCTATGCCGTCCGGCACATCTGGAATAGGAAGTACCGAACACCTGCGATGGTACTGAACCGCTTCAAGACCGCCTGGAAACTATAAACCGGACACGAACTTCTCTCGTACGATCTGCCCTAAGCTACTCAATCTTTTGTAGCTTTCGACGCCGTCGTTTGCACTTGGAGGAGAGAATTTCAATGAGAGCCTATCTACGGGCCTTTGGTTTGCTTGCTTGCGCCGGCGCCTCGCATGCAGCATCCGTCAGCTTACTAATCGCCCGGATTTACGAGCGCTTTTCCGGCCTATTTGGATTGGAGCGGGGTTGCTACGAAATTGCAGATCGATATCACGCCCTACGATATCGTCAACACTCCTGAAGTTCCGGCGCCGGGCACCTATGCTCTGATCGGCGCCGGATTGGGTGGATTGGCCCTCTTCCGCCGGAAGAAGGCCTAGCTTCCCGTCAACGTTTTGCGCCGGGATGGAATTTCTCCCGGCGCTTCCAGAATCGGAAACAGAGCCTCGCTGGGGACTCCTCAGCGAGGCCCTGCTGGTTAGAAGTGGAAACGAGCGGTGTACTGGATTTCCCGGCCGCGGTTTCCGGTGGCTTGCGCCGTCGAGCGGCCGAATGTAGCGCTGCCCACCGTCATGTTCGGGTTCGCCCACATCAGGGAGTTGGTCAGGTTGTAGGCTTCCAGCCGAAGCTCCACTCGATAGCGCTCCTTGATGGGGAACGATTTCGATAAGCTGCCATCCGTATTCCAGAAGATCGGTCCGGTGACATCCGAATACTGCCACGGATTCATCCGCGGAGTGAATGCGGTCGGCACCCGGAAGGATGCGATGTTGAACCAGCCATTGGGACCGGGGTCGGAGACAAGCGGATCCCCGACCACATCGGCTTGGGGGAAGCGGAGAAATTCGCCGGAGCGGTAGGTGAAGATTCCGCTGATCTGCCAGCCGCCGACAAACGCGTCCAGCACCGGATGCATGTTGCTGCCGAAGGGCTTTCCCTTTCCGAACGGCATATCGTAGGAGCCGGCCAGCGTCAGGCGATGGCGGGCATTGTTCGATCCCAACCAGAAGAACTGGTGTGTGTAGCGCTGCGGATCGTTGAAGTACGCCTCCTGGCGTTCCTGGTTGTAGTTGTATGCCACCAGAACCGTTCCGCCGGTCGCATATGCTCGCTGGACGCGCAGTTGCAGGGCCTGATAGCGCGATCGCGTGACACCGTAGTTCTGCATGGTCAGATCCCCATATTGGGGATACGGACGCAACAGGCTGGCGCGCGTCACCCGCTGTTGATTGCGAAGCGGACCGGGGAAGGTCTCCGGAGTCAGGTAATGATAGAACGGATTGGGAATCGTCTCATTCAATTGAGCCTTGTAGGTATACAGGAGATTCGGATCCACCATGTTCAGGAACTGATCGTTCAGCACCGGAACGTTTCTGGCGAAGTTTAAGAACCAGGTCGCGTCCGCCTTGAAACGGCCGGGAAGCTCGCGCATGATGGTGAAGTTCACGCGGTCGTTCACCTGAGCCTTGAAGTCCTGATTGGCGATCGTCACCGGCACGGTATTGCCCAGGTTGGTATTGGGGCCATAGCCTTTGCCGACTACCGGCAGCACGGGATTGGTTCCTGCCGGGAATGGATCAGAGAGAAACGCCTGGGGGCGCCCTTCGATCATGGGCAGCGGGTTGGAGGTCTGCGAATAACCCCAGCACCAGGTGCAGCGGGCGAGGCTGTTGGCGATGGTGGATATCGGAACAACGTAGCGTCCCCAGCCGACATTGATCGCCGTCTTGTCATTGATGCGGATTGCCGCTCCGACACGGGGCAGCAGAATCGTTTTCTGCGTGGTGAAGGCCCGGCGATTGTTCTCGCCGGTAAATACCCACTGGCCGTTCCACTTGGGCGTGGACAGCGCCAGCAGATCGGCGGGAATATCCGGCGGAGTCTGCTGGATGAGAGTGTTGGGGGCGTTCAGATCAAGATAACGGGAGTACTGGTCGCTTTCGTCCCACGGGCCGCCCTCCCACTCATAGCGCAGGCCAAGATTCAAGGTAATCCGCCGGGTGATCTTCCAGTCGTCATGGATGAACGCTCCCAGGAAGGGAATATGAATCCTCGTGTAGGGGTTGGAGTTGGCATTCTGTGCGTTGCTGGCAACGGTGTCGTCCAGGGCCCCGATCAGGAACGAAGCCCAGGGATCGCCGGAAACGGCGATGTTCGGCTGGATATTGCTGTTGGCCGTTGTCGCCGGATAGAAGTTGAAATTCATCAGGTTGGGATAAACCCCCTCGCCGACGTGATACCGGTACTCGGCTCCGGCCTTAAAGTAATGCGATCCGCGGGCGTGCGAAATCTTGCCGCTGAACGCCGTGTGGCGCGGATGTTGATACCAGTAGCTGGATTTCCCGAACGTGAAGGCCGCATTGCCCACGCCGTTAATCTGAATCAACGGGTAATAGATCAACGGCATGCCGGCCAGATACGGCTGGTACCAGGGATTGTTCGGCCAGAACTGCGCCAATCCCTGCTCTCCCACCGCGTATTCCGGGGCCGAATAGTCGTCCTCCAACGAGGAGTAGCTGCCACGAAGATTCAGGATCGTGTTGGGGCTGAGCGTGTAGACCAGGTCTCCGGCAACGTTCCGGGAGTTCATGATGCCGCCGTTATCGTTCGGCATGGCGCGGGAGTTGTTGGGCGTATAGTTCTCCTGATCGAGAACGGTCTTGAACTGGGAATAGCGTCCGAATACTTTCAGCCTGTCGCTGATATTCCAGTCGGTACGATTGGTGAAATTCCAGTTCTTCATCGGCCACGCATAAGACACCTTGAAATTGTTCGACCCGGCCGCATCGTCGCCGGGGCCGTTCGGTCCCCAGATGTCCTGCATGATGCGAGCGGCGGTGGGATCAATCCGCGACGCCGGGATAACGTTGCCCGCAAAAGGCTGCCGGCTGGCAGTGTTGCCCGCAACGTCCAGAATGGTGGTGGTCGGATCGTAGATAGTTCGCAGACCTCCCGAGCGGTTGCGGGACTGGGAGAAATCGCCGGCACGCTCCAGATCCGTCGGCATGGTGCGAACCGAGTCGCGAGGTTCCTTGGTCCGCCAGCCCTCGTAGGCAAAAAAATTGAAGAGTTTATTCTTCTTGATCGGGCCGCCAACGGACCCGCCCCAGATGTGATTCCGGATGAAATTCGGCGTCCGGTTTGTCGGATTCAAGATCGCGTTCATCGCTGGATTTCGACCGAAATAGTACGCCGTTCCGTGATAGTCGTTGGTTCCCGATTTCACCGATACCGACATGATTCCACCGGCGGAGTGGCCGAATTCGGCGTCGACGGAGTTCTGCTGAACGGAGAACTCCTGTGTAGCGTCCATCGGCGGCGAGTAAGATCCCTTCGGACCCACCTGGATCGGCGCGCCGTCCAGCAGCAGGTCGTTCTTGGTGCTGGTGTTGCCGCCGACGTCCATTTGCGACGACGACCACATGAAGAACGGGTTCCGCTCCGCGCCGTAGCGGTTCACCACCGCCGGGTCCAGCAGCGCGAGAGTGAATGGATTGCGGGCCTTCACCGGAAGGTCCATCAGCATCTTCCGGTCGATGGTCATTTCCCGCGTCGAGGTGTTGAATTGAAGCGTCACGGCCGAGGCTTCGACCGTAACGGTCTCGACGACGGCGCCGGGTTTCAGGGAAAAGTTGACGGTGACATCCGCGCGGGTCTGCACCAGGACGTTTTCCTGTATCTGGCGCGAGAAACCTTGCATTTCCGCGGCCACGCTATAAGTGCCGGGCTCGACGTTGTCGAAAAGATAGGCGCCGTTGGGAGTTGTCTCGCGCTCGGAACTCACTCCGGTGCCGGTATTGAGCAGCGTGATCCTGGCGCCGGCGACGGTGGCGTTGGATGCGTCGGTGACAAATCCCTGAATTTTTCCGCGATAATCCTGGGCAACGGCGGAAAGGGCAAACGGTACGACTACCAAAAGCCGAAGAGACATGGACCCTCCTCCAAGTCCAGGGCGGGCGGGCCGTGGCGATGATTTGGATATCTTAGTACAAAATCGCGAAACGCAAGCAGAAAAATCGATTAAATTCACGAATGGCGGCGATGGCACATCCGGGCCCATTCGCCGCGAAACCCAATGTTATTTCCGGCGGCCATCCGGAGCGTACCCGCTGAGGCATCGTGATATCGTTTGAGCAAATGCTGTCACGACGCTCGTTCCTGGCGTTCAGCGCGGCCGCGGCCGCTAGCCCGTCTCTGCGCGCGGCGAAGAAAGTTCCCGTTGGCCTGGAAATGTTCTCGGTTCGAGATCAACTGAAGGCCGATCTGCCCGGAACGGTGCAGGCCGTGGCGAAGATCGGCTACCAGGATCTGGAATTCTTCTCGCCGTACTTCGAGTGGACGCCGGCTCAGGCGAAGGACGTGCGCAAGGTTATGGATGATGCGGGTATCCGTTGTGTATCGACCCACAACGGAACGAAGTCCTTTTCACCGGAAGGCCTCGGCCATGCGATCGAACTGAACCAGATTCTCGGCAGCAAGATGATCATCATGGCGAGCGCTGGAAAAGTCACGGACGCCGATGGTTGGAAGGGAGTCGCGGACCGGCTGACGGCGGCATCGGACAAGCTCAAAGGAATTGGAATGAGGAGCGGCTTTCACAACCACCAGTTCGAATTTATGCCGCTGCCCACTGGCGAGAAACCGATTGAGATCCTTGCGAAGAACACTCCGAAAGAGGTCATTCTGCAATTGGATGTTGGCACGGTCCTATTTGCGAAGCAGGATCCCGTGGCGTGGATCAAGGCAAATCCGGGGCGAATCGTTTCCATGCACCTGAAGGACTGGTCGTCCGATCCGGGCAAGGGTTTTGAGGTGATGTTCGGCGAGGGCTCGGCGCCGTGGAAGAAGATCTTCGAGGCGGCTGAAGAAGTTGGCGGAGTCGAGTCCTACTTAATCGAGCAGGAAGGCGGCAGTGTCCCTCCAATGGAAACCGCCGCGCGTTGCCTGGCGAACTTTAAGAAGCTTCGCAGCTAATCGTCCTGGACTACTGATTCTCCTGCCACTCCTCGTGCCAGGCAGTCCATATGGCTTCGAGTTTGGCTTCGTTCGACTTCAGTGGATCGTCTGTAAATCCTTCGAGCTGTGTGACCCACTTATGCATGTCGGTGAAGCGTACGGTCTTCGGGTCGACCTCCGGATACGTTTCGTAGAGGGCAAATCCGATATCTTCCGCGTCATTCCAGGTCACGTGAGTTTGGTTCCTTTCAGCGCTCCGCGAACCGCCGTGTTCATCATGTTCTCGGCCAGGTTCATCGCCGCCTGATTCAACTTCTCCAGGTGGCTGTGAATCAGGTGGTGATCGGAAGAGTGATACACCATCAGGAGTTCGTTGACCGCCCGGTCGATCTGCAGCCGCTCCGTATCGGGCAAATCGAACCAGGCGTCATTCTGCTTCGCTTTTTCCAGTGCCGCCAGAACGTTGTCTGCCTCCACGCGCGCTTCGCGAACCTGGCGTTCCTGGAAGTCTTCTTCCGCGTGACTGATGGAATCGAGAATCATCGCTTCGACCTGATCGTCGGTCAACCCGTAGGACGGTTTGATCTCGACCGACTGTTCTTTGCCCGTGCGGGCGTCTCGAGCCGTGACATTCAGAATGCCGTTCGCGTCGATGAGAAAGCGGACTTCGATGCGGGCCAGGCCGGCGGGCAAGGGGTCGATATCCTTGAGTTCGAACCGGGCGAGGGAGCGGCAATCCTTCACCAGCTCTCGCTCACCCTGCAGAACGTGAATGAGAACATTCCGTTGTCCATCGACCGATGTCGTGAACTGCTCCGAAGCGGATGCCGGAATGGTGGAGTTGCGATGGATCAGCTTGCTGACCACTCCGCCCATGATTTCGATTCCGAGAGAGAGGGGGGTTACGTCCAGCAGCAGAGTGTCTTCGACATCGCCGGCTAGAATTCCGGCTTGCACCGCGGCTCCCAAGGCGACGACTTCATCGGGATTCAGCTCGGTATGAGGCTCGGCTTTGAAAAGATTCCGGACCGCTTGCCGCACCAGCGGAATGCGCGTCGATCCGCCGACCAGCACTACTTCGTCAATCTGATCGACAGTGACGCCGGCATCACTGAGACAAGAGCGGCAGGGACCCAGTGTACGATCGACAATCGGGGTGATCAGCTTGTCCAGCAGATCCCTGGTAATCTCGCGTTGATAGCCACGGCCATTCAGCGAGACGTTGATCGCCGCGATGGGCTTGAAAGAAAGCTCTTCTTTTGCAGTGATGACAGCGCGACGGAGGAGTTGGACCTCGGAAGGACTGAGTTCCGGCGCTCCGATGTCTTCGATTGCGATTTTCAGAAGCAGATTGTCGATGTCATCGCCGCCAAGATGCGTGTCGCCGTTGGTGGCCAAGACTTCGAAAATTCCGTCGTGCAATTTGAGAATCGAGATGTCGAAGGTTCCACCGCCCAGATCGTAGACAGCGATGATTCCCGACTTGCGCTTATCCAGGCCGTAGGCAAGAGCAGCGGCAGTCGGCTCGTTGACCAGCCGGAGCACGTCCAGGCCGGCAATCCGTCCGGCATCTTTAGTGGCCTGCCGCTGGGCGTCGTTGAAGTACGCCGGAACCGTGACAACAGCTTGCTCCACCGGTTCGCCGAGATGCTCCTCGGCTTGTTCTTTGAGCTTCCGAAGGACTTGAGCGCCGACTTCCGGCGGTGTTAATGTTTTTCCCGCAACCGACAGCTGCAGAACCGATTCCGAGCCTTGTGCCAGTTGAAACGGAAACAGCTGCAACTCCTCGTTGACGTCTGACGCTCCCCGGCCCATCAGACGCTTGGCGGAATAGACGGCGCGATCCGGGTTGGTCAACAGGATGCGGTTCGCTTCCTGACCGACGGCGAAGGTTCCGTCTTCGCGAATCGCTACCACGCTGGGGACGATATCGCCGAGAATTTTGGGCCCTGTCAGGTCCAGGAACGCGACCAGGCTATTGGTGGTTCCGAGATCGATCCCGATAATTTTCGGGCGGCGCGGCCCTTGCCCAAAATCGATTTCAAACGTGTCCATGAATGATATTTCCGATATAGCGGCGGCGGTTAAGATCCAGCCGGATGTCCTTCAGAACCTCGGGATCGTGCGTTGCGTCCCACTTCGCAAACTTGGGCGGCAGCACGGCGTCGACGCCCGAAAGCAGCTGGTGCAGACGATCATCGATATTCTCGCCCTCTTCGCGCGCCATGTTCAACTCGAACATCTCCTCCAGCAGGTCCGGCGGAACTTCTTTCGAATCGACACCTTGCTCCTTCAGCAGATACTCGGCGCGAGCAATCGGATCGCGAAGAGTGCGGTAGGCATCGTTAAGGACGGAACTGAACTCCAGCGAGCGCTGCTGTTCTTCCCGGGAGGCGCGAGCGAAGCGGTCGGGATGCAGTTCCCGGGACCGCGAATAAAAACGCCTCTCGAGATCCTGAGGATTCAACGAGAGGCTGGGAGACAAGCCTAGCGCTGCGAAATACTGCATTTACGCAGAGAACGATGTGCCGCACCCGCAGCTTTTTTGAGCGTGCGGATTGTCGAACACGAATCCGGAATGTACCAGTGAATCCTTCCAGTCGAGCGTCATGCCGTTCAGGTAAATCATGCTTTTGGGGTCAACGTATACGTCGACACCGTCGAAATGAAAGACATGATCGTTGGGTCGCGGCTTCGGATTGTATTTGAACTGATAGCTCAACCCGGAACATCCGCCGCCCAGCACGCCAAGACGTAAACCGCCTCCCGTAACGCTTTCGCGTGCGAATGCAGCCTTGATTTTGACCACGGCCTTTGGGGTAACGTGGACAACCTTTTCAGCCGCCGGCTTTTCCAGAGTTTCCGTCATCACCTATTGGATGCTTAGGCCGAGAGAGTCGTCTCAGCGGGAGTAACCTTCTTCTTGTAGTCGGTGATGGCCGCCTTGATCGCGTCCTCGGCCAGCACGGAGCAGTGGATTTTCACAGGCGGAAGCGCCAGCTCATTCACGATGTCCGTGTTCTTGATCTCCAAAGCCTGATCCACCGTCTTGCCCTTGAGCCACTCCGTGGCAAGAGACGACGAGGCAATGGCGGACCCGCAACCAAAGGTCTTGAATTTAGCGTCTTCAATGATGCGCGTAGCCGGATCTACCTTGATCTGGAGCTTCATCACGTCGCCGCACTCGGGCGCGCCGACCATCCCCGTTCCCACGTTCGGGTCGCTCTTGTCGAGCGAGCCAACATTCCTCGGATGCTCGTAATGGTCGATAACTTTATTGGAATAAGCCATTTTCTGTCCTTCCTCAGTGGGCGGTCCACTGAACCTTACTCAAATCGATGCCTTCTTTGAACATCTCCCAGAGCGGCGAAAGCTCGCGGAGCTTGTTCACCACGCTGATGATTTTGTCGGCCGTGTAATCGATTTCTTCTTCCGTATTGAACCGGCCAATGCCGAAGCGGATTGAAGTGTGTGCTAAATCGTCGCCCAAACCAAGAGCCTTCAACACATAGCTGGGCTCCAGCGTTGCCGAGGTGCAGGCCGATCCCGAACTGACTGCCACATCGTTGATGCCCATCAGCAGTGATTCACCTTCCACATAAGCGAAGCTGATGTTCAGGTTGCCGGGTAGCCGATGCTCCATCGTGCCGTTGATGTAGGTCTCTTCCAGGGTGGATTCCAGCTTTGCCTTCAACTTGTCGCGCAGGTAGGTGAGACGCTTGGTCTCTTCAACCATTTCCTTGCCTGCAATCGCGCAAGCTTCGCCCAAACCGACGATGCCCGGAACGTTCAGCGTGCCGGAGCGCATGCCCCGTTCATGCCCGCCGCCATCCATCTGCGCGGTGAGCTGGACGCGAGGACTGCGCCTGCGCACGTAGAGCGCACCAACTCCCTTCGGACCGTAGACCTTGTGACCCGAGAGCGACAACAGATCGACGTTGTCCTGGATCACGTTTACCGGAATCTTGCCCGTCGCCTGTACAGCGTCGGTGTGGAAGAGAATC
The DNA here is from genome assembly GCA_964515165.1 of uncultured Solibacteraceae bacterium. Taxonomy (GTDB): domain Bacteria; phylum Acidobacteriota; class Terriglobia; order Bryobacterales; family Bryobacteraceae; genus JAPKYZ01. Next base: position 39,039 of record CAZETQ010000038.1, read on the forward strand.
CCGCGTTCTTTACAAAGCTTGCCGATTTCGCGGATCGGCTGAATGACGCCGATCTCGTTATTGGCATACATGATGCTGACCAGGATCGTCTTGTCGGTGAACGATTCCTTCAGCATGTCCAGATCGATCAGACCGTCACCCTTCAAGGGGAGATAGGTGACCCGGACACCTTCTTTTTCCAGGTGCTTGCAGGTATCGAGAACGGCTTTATGCTCGGTCGCGGCGGTGATGATGTGATTGCCACGCTCGGCATACATCTGCGCGACGCCCTTGATCGCCAGATTGTTCGACTCCGTCGCTCCGCTGGTGAAGATGATTTCCTTTGCGGTGGCGCCGATTAACTCGGCGATCTGTTTGCGGGCTTTCTCGACGGCTTCTTCCGCGACCCAGCCGAAGGCGTGATTCCGGCTGGCGGCATTTCCGAAGCTTTCCTTGAAGTACGGCAGCATCGCATCCAGGACGCGAGGATCTACCGGCGTGGTGGCGTGATTATCGAGGTAAATTGGCAGCTTCATGTGATTTTTCAGGCGCTCGGCATCGGAAGAATCTCCGACGGGGTCAGTAATTGGATCGGTGCCGCTTCGGAGCGGTCGTCCCGAGCCATATCTTCAATCGAGATGCTTTCGAGCAGCCGCTGGATGCCCTCGTGTATTTTCCTTAATGGTTCCTTCACGTTGCAGTGAGCGGACTGGTCGCAGTCGCCGTGATCCGTAAAGCAGTTTGTCAAAATAACCGGACCGTCGATCGCCCGAATTACCGCAAGGGCGCTCATCTTGTCGGCTTCCCGCGCCAGGCGATAGCCGCCATTCGTTCCATGCTCAGCCAGGACGAATCCAGATTTTCCCAGCGATTGCAATACTTTAGCGAGCAAGGGCAATGGAATTTGATATGCGCCCGAGATCTCTTTCGCGCTCGCGGCGGATCGCTTTACGGCCAGGTGCTTCAGGGCAATCAAGGCGTAATCCGCTTTTTTCGTTAATTTCAGCATCTACCGGGATCTTGGACTCTTTCGGTCCCAGATATCACTATACCGGACTAAATTAGTCCGGTCAAGTTTCATCCCGTGGTTGCGATAAGGCTTTTATGACGCTCATCGAGACAGCGACGAACATCCTGGATATGGCCGCTGTGGGCGCCGCGTCCGCCATCACGATCCTGATGCGCGGCGGACGCCCGATTGAAGTGACCGCCTCCAACGACTGGGCGCTGGAGTCCCTGTTGCAGGAGCGTGGAGCGGAAGAGGCTTTCCGCGTTCGGAGACTGGGAGCTCAGGTACTGGTGGAGGGCCGATCCCGCACCAGCAGCTGCCGGCTCACTCGGACGGTTGCTCCGCGGCCGGCGGGTTTCCCTGCAACACGTCTTCTAAGTGCGTAATCGCAGGAGGATTTCGGAAGACCACGTTGACGATATCGAATCGGGCCAAACGCCACTCGATGTCGGCGCGGCGGGCGTATTCCCTTGCGGCTCGCAACATACGCTGGTGTTTATCGGGGCCTACGGCGCGGTCCGGCGTTCCGAACTCTTCTGAGGCGCGAGACTTTACTTCCACGAAAACCAGAGTTTCGTCCTGCCGGGCGACGATATCGAGCTCGAACCCTCCCGGCCGTGCCCGCCAGTTTCGAGCGACGACCAGCATTCCCGACCGCTGCAGATAACGATGCGCCAGGTCTTCTCCCCGGCGACCCATGGCGTGCGCAGCATTTCCGCGGGATCGAACCTTATGTCTGGCCCAGTCGGCTGCCCGAGCAATGGCTCGAATCACTTCACCACCGCCAGCTCCCACTCGATCACCTTGCCGCGTACGACGAAGCAGAGATAGTGTTCCCAGAACCGGCGGAACCGTGGAAATGCGTTCACCAGCAGCTCAAAGCCCATATATCTCCAAAGAGCCAGTAGCTTCACGCGAGTGGAAATCTCCCGAAATTTTGCTTGGGAGTAATAACCGAATCCGGCATTGTCCGCTCCGAAGTACCGCAGAGAGTAGCTGTTGAGATGCCACTTGTGCGTGGGATCGCAAAAAGAACTGAAGTCCGTGTAGTGGGGCGTGACGATGACTACCCTGGCCCCGTTACGACCCAAACGATGCAGCTCTTCCATGGTGCGGATGACATCGCCGACATGCTCGATCACGTGGATCAGTCGCAGCTCGTCGAACGTCGAGTCTTCCAGCGGCCAGGGAAATTGATCCAGGTCGTGAACGATATCGGCGGCGGTCCCGGGAAGGCGGTCAATGCCGATGGCTCCGGGGTATTTTTTTATGCCGCATCCGACATCGAGGATTCTCATGCCCATGCGACGGCGGAAATGTCGGTCTTTGAAAAATCGTCGCCGACGAAGAGAAGGGGTTCTCCAGACTGCCGGGCTGACTCCAATGCCGATCGAGAAGGTTCATTGAGGAGAATTGCCATGATGACCGATGTGTCGATCACCATCAGATAGGCAATCCTCGCTCGTCGTAAAGGACTTCCTCCAGAGGCCGTCGGTCACGGGTCGGGATCTCTGCCACTTTTCGCACAATGCGGTCTATTCTGGCGCGAGCCCTCTTTTCCGAGCGAGGACTCACTCGTTGCAGGCGCTCCCGCAACGCGATGGTCACAGCATCCGTTAAACTTTCACCGGTCTTTCTGGCGAGCCGTCTGGCCAGGCGATCCGCTTCCGGGTTTTTGATGCTGAAGGCCATTGTCTAGCATCTTATCAATCGTCTAGACGGCTCAGACACTCTTCGAGTGTAGCGACGGCAAAGTCCGCCTGATCTGCGTTGATCGTCAGCGGCGGACACAAGCGAATCGTATTCTGGCCGGCTCCCAGGATCAGCAGCCCGCGCTGGAAAGCCATCCGGATCAGCTTGTTGCGCAGATCGGGGGCAGCTTCCCGCGACTGCTGATCCTTCACGAGCTCGAAGCCAATCATCAGGCCAAGACCACGCACCTCACCCACATGACGGAACTTCTTCGGCCAGTCGAGCATCCGGACCATCATGCGATCTCCGATTCGTCGGGCGTTCTCCATCAGCTCTTCCTGCAGCAGGTCGAGCGTCGCCGAAGCGGCCGCCACGGCAACCGGATTCCCGCCAAAGGTGGACGCATGCGCTCCCGGTTTCCAGTTCATCACCGAATCTCGCGCGATGGTGGCGGAAAGCGGCAACCCGCTCGCGATGCCCTTGGCGATCGCTACGATATCGGGCTGCAATCCGAAATGCTCGCTGGCAAACATTTTGCCGGTCCGGCCCATCCCGCTTTGCACTTCATCGGCGACGATCAGAATTCCGTGCCTGTGAGCAAGTTCTTGCAGCTCATGGAAGAAGTTGGCGGGTGGGACCAGGTAGCCGCCTTCTCCCTGGATCGGCTCAACGACAATGGCCGCGACTTCTTCCGCGGGGACGGTCTGGCGAAATAACGTGTTCTCGATGAACCGGACGCTCTCCCGGGCACAGTCTTCCGGCGCTAGCGGCGAACGATAGGGATTGGGATACGGGACGTGAAAGACGCCGGGCATGAGTGTTCCAAAGCCTTTCTTCTGGACACTCTTGGATCCCGTCAAGGACAGCGAACCAATCGT
>CAZETQ010000038.1:42696-55510 GCA_964515165.1 uncultured Solibacteraceae bacterium
CGCCTCGGGCCATGACGAAGGGATAGTCGCGCGTGTACGAGGGAGAAAGCACGGCGCGGTCGCGCGCAATGATTTCGGCCGCGCGCGGGCCAGGCAACGCTGTCCGGATCTCCGGACGAGTGGAATTGAGAACTGTCATGGGAATTTCTCCTTGACCGCGGAAGAACAGACGAAGGCCGCAGGAGTTGGCGGTTAATCGCCGCCAAAGAGGGAGGGACGGGCTGTTGCGGGCGCCGCCATACCTCTATTGTAGCGGCGTATACTCGGCACGATGATTTCTGTCGCGTTGTACCTCACCCTGGCCGTGACATTCAAAACGCAGCAAATTGGCAGCGATTTGACTGTCGTATATGCGATAACCACCGCCGACATGAATGCCGATGGCAAGCCCGACATCGTCGCGGTGCTGTCCAAGAAAGTGGTCTGGTATGAGAATCCCTCGTGGAAAGAGCACGTCGTGCAGGATCGTCCCGAGGAGAAAGACAATGTCTGCTTCGCCATCCATGACATCGATGGAGACGGAAAACTCGACATTGCTCTCGGCGCCTCCTGGCAGCCGGCGAACACAGAATCTGGCGGAACGCTGCAATGGTTGAAGAACACTGGCGATAAGACACCGTGGCCGATGTATCCGATTTCGGAGGAACCGACGCTTCATCGAATGCGCTGGGGCGATGTGGACGGCGATGGAAAGAAGGAGTTGGTCGTCGCTCCTTTACACGGCCGCGGGAATAAAGCTCCCAACTGGGAAGGATCGGGATTGCGGCTCCTGGTTTTTCAGATCCCGAAAGATCCCGCTCGCGACAAATGGGTGGCTGAAGTCGCCGATGACACCATGCACATCGGCCACAACCTGATCGTGGAAGACTACGACGGCGATGGAAAGGACGACATCTGGTTGGCATCGCGCGAAGGCATTCATGTGGTGCAGAAAAACGGAACGGGTTGGAAAAGATTCCATGCGGGCGATGGATCGCCCGGTGAAATCAAGCTGGGACGGATCAACAATCAGCGAGTGCTCGCCACGGTGGAGCCCTGGCACGGCAACGGCGTCGTCATCTACGAGGAACCCCGGCCCAAGTTGACTCCCCAGGGTCCCGCACCGGACCCGAACTATCGCTCGCCACTCGGGACATTGTGGCCGAACCGCATGATTGAAGAAAGACTGGCATCCGGACACGCTCTAGGATGGGGCGACTTCGACGGAGATGGGTCGGATGAGCTGGCTGTCGGCTGGCGCGAGAAGAACTTCGGAGTGGCGCTGTACAAGCGAAACCCCGACAACCAGTGGAGCCGCCTGCAGATGGTCGACGACGGCGGAATGGCCACCGAGGATCTGACGGTCGCCGATTTGAACGGCGATGGCCGCCTGGAGATCATCGCCGGAGGACGAGCGACGCACAATATCCGGATCTATTGGAATGAGACCGACGGTCCCTGGAAGCGGCATGTGCTGGCTGCGCCCAAGGAAACCTATTTGACGGCCGTGGCGGCGGATTTCACTCGCGACGGGAAGGCCGACATCATTGCGGCGGGCGGTAAGCAGGTGCTGCTATTTGCGGCACCGGAGTTTCGGCCGAAAGTGATTCACGAAGGTCCGAACTTCATTCATTCGGTGGTGCTGGACATCAACCGGGATGGCTGTCCGGATTGGGTGGGCGCGCAGTATTCCCCGGGCCTGATCGTGTGGCTGGAATGTCCCACCTGGAAAGTTCATGTGATTGACGATGCCAAAAAAGGCGGCGTGGACGGCATTCACGGGCTGGTTGCGGGAGATATCAACGGCGACGGCATTCTGGACTTCGCCGGAAACAGCGCGCAACCGCAAGGACCGTTCAAAAACTCCCTTGCGTGGTTTGACGGAAAGACGTTAAAGCGAATGATCTTCGCCGCGGGGGACGCTCCGGGACTTTCGCATTACCTGGATATTGGCGATCTGGATGGAGATGGAAAGGCGGACATTGCCAGCGGGGCGAAGCTTGGGCCGGAAGGGAACTGGTTTGCCTACTGGTCCGGCTCCACTTCTTTTCCCTGGAAAAAGCACGGCATCGCCATCAACCAGGAAGGCGCTACCAACGTTGCGATCGCCGATATCAATCGGGATGGCAAAAATGACATCTTTGCCACGCGAGGCCACGGCATTGGAGCGGTCTGGTACGAGTCTCCGGGCTGGACGCCTCATGAAGTGAACACGTCGCTCGCCGGACCGCATTCGTTGGCGAAGGGCGACATCAACGGGGATGGAATCATCGATTTTGCGACAGTAGCGAAGGATTCGATGATCGCAGCCTGGTTTGAAAGCGATGGAAAGGGCGGCTTCCAAACACACCACATCTATGAGAATCAGGCCGCGTATGATGTCCGGCTGGTAGATATCAACGGCGACGGGCGGTTGGATTTACTGGTTGCCGGGCAAACCAGCGGCAACGTTGTGTGGTACGAAAACCGGATTCACTAAGCTCATTTAATTCCGCAACCTCAAGTAGAGCTTCGATTCCGCCGATATACAAGTCGAGGCTCCATGAGTCAGGTCCTATGCCCCTTTTGCTCGCTTGGACCCGCGCACGCTGCGGGAACGCTGTTGGCGTATGCGGCGCACCCTGCTCTGGCGTCTCGGATTGCCGATATTCTCCGGTGCGCCAAGATCGGCCACTCCCAACAAGAGTCGTTTGTCTCCATCACCGCGGAAACGGCTGAACTTAGGCGGATTGTCGTAGCCCTGCTATGCAACGCCCTTACCACCGTCGAACAGCGGCTGATTCGAATCGGCAAGCCCGAATTGGCGGAAATCTTCAGCGCGCCGAACTTGGAGACATACGCCGACATCATGAATACGGACTGGTTTGACCGGGCGCTTGCCCGGGATGAGTTCTCGATTTTCTACCAGCCTATTGTGAATCTACAGGGTTCCCGGACAGTTGCCTACGAATGTCTCATCCGGCTGGAGGCAGACCGCGTATATAACGGCGCGGACATCATCTCCGCTGCGAACCTGCGGGGTAACATCCTGGCCTTCGATTCTTACGCCCGGGGGAAGGCGATTCGGTCGGCGGCGCAGGAGCAGCACGCCGGCGCGAAGCTGTTCATCAACTTCTTCCCCTCTGCGATGTATGACCCGGAGCGGTGCATGGAGTCGACGCTGGAGGCGGTCCGCAGTTCTTCTTTGGAGCCGGACGACATCGTCTTCGAAGTTGTGGAGACCGATCACATGACCGATCCGGAACACACTCGCCGGATCTGCGAATACTTCCGCCAGCACGGCTTCCGGTACGCCATCGACGATCTCGGATCCGGCACCAATAACCTGGAGACGATCGAACTGCTGCGGCCCGATTACGTCAAGATCGACAAAAGCGTGATCTGGAACCGGGATGAACCGGCAGCGCAGGAATTGATCCGGCTGGCCGTCGCCATCTCACGCCGCGTTGGAGCGGACGTGATTGCCGAAGGAATCGAGTCGCCGCGAATCGCCACAGACATTCGGCAGATGGGAATTCACCTGATGCAGGGCTACTTTTTCGGCAAGCCCGCTCCGGTGATGCGGGAAGACGCGAACTTCGCCGGCGCGTCGGATCTGGCGCGGCTATCGGGCGCGGTTACTTCTTCTGCTGCCCACGAGCAGCCGGTTCCCGCCCCAGTTTCTTCTTCACATACTCGCGATACTCGTTCTTGAGCTCTTCGGTGCGGGGCGAGCCGTACACTTCAATCGACTTGTATTTGCCGCTGAGTAGCTTCTCTTTCGTCCACTCGTCGTGGACGTGAGTTTCTTCCGCCCGCTCCAGGACTTCCTTGAGAAACTGCGGAGGAACGAAGTAGACGCCCTCCCGGTCGCCGAATGCGATGTCGCCGGGGAGAACCGTGGCATTTCCAATCCGCACCGGAACGTTGAAGCCGGTCATCATCACTCCGCGAATCGCCGAAGGGTGAGCTCCGCGGAAGTAGGCCGCCATATCCAGGGGGAAGATTCCTTCCAGGTCCCGAATGCCTCCATCGACGATCATGCCGGTGCCCTTGCCGAGGGCGTAGATCGCCGTGGCCAGGTTATCGCCGACGAACGTTCCACCATCGACCTTGCCAAAGAGGTCGACGACGATCACATCGCCGGGCTTCAGTTGATCGATGGCCCATTGGTGGTGAGGCCCGCCCAGCGGATTGCGGGCTTTCATCTGCTCGTCGATGACTTCATTGATATCGGGACGGATCGGCATAAATTGCGCCGTCACCACCCGCCCCACCAGCTTCTTGCCGGGATGCAGCAGCTGCCAGTTGCCTTCGAACTGGTTGGGATAGCCGCGTCCGGGGAGGACTCCCCAGATTTCCTCGGCCGACAATCCTTTCACTTTTTCCAGGACGTCGTCCGGTACCTTCGGCCGCCCATCCTCGAACCGTTCGTAAGGGTTCTTCGCCGTCAGGCGAACCATTTGCTCTTTCGTTAACGTGAACAGTTGCGCGGACGCGATCGAGGCGAACCCCGCAAGAGCAACCAAGAGCCGCATAAGGCCTCCGTCTATTTGTCGGTCAGGGCCGCGACGCCTGGAAGCTCCACGCCTCCCAGAAATTCAAGGGAAGCCCCGCCGCCCGTTGAGATGTGGGTAATCTTATCAGCAACGCCCGCGGACTTGATGGCCTTCTCGGAATCGCCGCCGCCCACGATGCTGACGGCGCCGGAACGGGCCACGGCCTTCGCCAGAGCCACCGTGCCGTTATCCCACGGCGGCATCTCAAACACGCCCATGGGGCCATTCCAGATGATCGTCTTGGCAGATTCGAGAATCTTTGCGAACAGTTCTACAGTCTTCGGGCCGATATCGACTCCCATTTTGTCGCCGGAAATATTGGTCACCGCTTCGGAAGGGCTGCCTTGCTTGAACTCGCCGGTGACAATCGTATCGACGGGCAGCTTCAACTTGTCGCCGGCCTTGGACAGAATCTCCTTTGCCAGATCGATCTTGTCTTCTTCGACTAACGATGTGCCGGCCGTTCTTCCCTGGGCACGGAAAAACGTATAGGCCATTGCGCCGCCAATGAGAAGCGTATCGACCACTTTCAGCAGATTTTCGATGACTTCGATCTTGTCGGAAACCTTCGCGCCTCCCAGCAAGGCAACGCAGGGATGGTCCGGATTCTTGATGGCCTTGGTCAGCCATTCCAGTTCCTTATCCATCAACAGTCCGGCCGCCGCTTGCGGCATAAACTGAATCATTCCCACCGTCGAAGCGTGAGCCCGATGCGCCGTACCGAAGGCGTCATTGACGTAAACATCCGCCAGTTTCGCAAGCCGTTTGGCAAATTCCGGGTCGTTCTTCTCTTCCGCCGCGTGAAACCGAAGGTTCTCCAGCAGCAGAATCTCGCCGGGCTTGGGCAGCATCGCCTCGACCTCGGGACCGATGCAATCGGGGGCAATCGGGACGGGTTGCTTCAGAATTTCGCACAGGCGAGTCGCCACGGGGGCGAGGCTCATCTCCGGGTTCGGTTTGCCTTTCGGACGGCCCAAATGACTGGCTAATACGACTCCAGCCCCTTGCTCCAAAGCGTATTGAATGGTGGGGAGTGATGCGCGAATGCGCTTGTCGGATGTGATGGTCTTGCCGTTGCCGGCAAGCGGGACATTAAAGTCCACGCGAATGAACACGCGCTTGCCCTTCAAGTCCAGATCACGAATCGATAGTTTTGGCATGGGAGAAATTTCAGGCTAACAAACATCACTTTTCCGAGTCGGGCAAGTTCGACAGCGTTACCGCAAGCCCAGCCAAGCGGTAGGCTTCCAGCAGCGCTCCGGCGGCGGGTCCATGGTCCGGCGGCCCCAACGTGTTGGCCTCTTCCAGCTCGACGATTGTGCGGTAGCGTTCGAGCAGCCGCGCACTGCGAAAGACCCCGCCAATCCAGGCAACGCGCGCCGGTTCGCCCGGGCGAAACAACATTCCCCGGATGGCCGCGGTGTACCCGGCCAGTTGCTGAGCCGCGGCGTGAATCAAATCGATCGCGAGAGGATCACCGTCGGCCGCGGCCTGGTCCACGATGCTCGAAAGCCGTGCGATTTTCGGGCGCGGCCAATCCGTCGTGTAGAAGTGATGCAGAAGCTCGTTCGCGGAGGTTGTCCCCGTCGCCTCGAGCAGCATCGGAGTCAGCGAGGTTCGCGGTCCCCAGCCCTCTTCCTCGCGAAGAACAGCTCGCAGCGCCTGCCGGGTCAGATCGAATCCGCCGCCCTCGTCGCCGAAGACGTAACCCCAACCGCCCGCCCGCGCGCTGCGGCCCTCGGAGTTCCGGCCGAAGGCGATCGAGCCGGTACCCGCGATCGTGATAATCCCCGGTGCTCCCGAAGTTGCGCCCGTCAGCGCAATCAAAGCGTCGGTGGTCACAAAGACTTGCGACTCCGGAAACATTTCCTTCAACAGCGCTTCTTTGTCGGCAGGCCCACCAGAAAACCCGCCGCAGAGAGCTTCGATCGGCAGCTCCTTGCCATGCATGGCTTGCCCGACACACTCCCGAATGGCATTGACAAATTTCGTGCGGCCTTCGGGTCCCTTGACGTGGTTACAGGGACCTCCCCGGCCATAGCCGGTGATGCGGCCCGTCTCGTCGCCAATCAATGCGGTTGTGGAAGACTGGCCTCCGTCGATTCCCAAAAAGTAGCTGCTCATTTCAGACGGTAAAGCTTCACTCTCCCACGCTCGGCCAGTTGTTCGACATTCCAGCCGCCATAGCCGGCGTCTTCGGCGAGGAAATATCGAATGCCGAGCTGCTTTACGGTTTCCGCCGCCAGCGGTCGAAGATCGCCGGCGGGTTCTCCGACGCTCGCCTGGATGGCAGCGCCGGGGAGATCCACCTTCATCTGCGTATGCGGCTGATCGAGCGTCAGAGTCATCTTCACTTCCGAGACCTTCTGCGGGAACTCCAACTCCACCCACATACCGGGGCGCAGTGCGGAGCCGGAACTCCACCGGGTGAGCGGATTTCCATCAAACGCGAGCTGAGTCTGGAAAGGAAAGTGCGACGCTCGCATCTGCAAAGGCCGAGGCTCGATTTCTGAAATGCTCCACACCTCGGCGGGATTTTCTTGTGTTTGCACAATCCGGATCCGTTGTTGCGGTTCCTTCAAGCGCAGTACATGGCTCCATCGCGGTTGCAGCGAAGCGGTGGTCGGAGCGGCGAAAACGTCCGCGATCCGTAGTCCCCAGGCCGATTGGAACGAGATCATCACATCTCGGCTGGTGTAGCTTTCGGCGGGTCCGGACCAGGAAAATACCCGCTCCCCGGCGGGAACAAAATCCTCGATCATTCGGGCGGCAAGGTATTCGGGCTTGTGCATCAGAAACTCTTCTTCCGGCGTAATGCGCAGGGCAGCCTTCCAGGGAATGCTGCTCAGCATCCAGGTCGAGGGACGATAGAACGGCACCGCGAAAGACGGCCAATTGACGATGGCAATCGCAGCCGTTGCGGGCACGGCGATCCATCGCCATCTCGCCAAAATCTTTGCCGCTCCCAATGCCAGGAAAGGAAGGACCGGAATCAGAAATCGAGTCCCAATGTTCAGCGGATAAACCAGGGCGGGGAAGATCCAGGTCCACTCGGCGGCTCCCAGAGGAAGCAGAAGGGCGACGACTCCCACCGCGCCGGCTAATTTTGGACCGCCGAAGGTGATGGCCGCGGCCCACTCACTCCAGCTTTCGACATTGTAGTGACGAAGATATTCCGAGTACTCTTTTTCGAATGCCGGCGTGACGTTGGGGTTGGGAAACCAGGCATTTCCGAACGGCGCGACGGGATTATCTAACCACACCCAGTTCCGCACCAGCCACGGCAAGATAAAGAGCGCTGCCACGCCGGCTGCAATCGCCGCCGAGCGCCAGTCTTTTCGCAAACGAATCAGCGCATAGACGAGCGCAAGTCCAGCCGTGTACTTCACTCCGTAGGCAAATCCGGCGAGAATCCCCACGGGAATTGCCATGCGCGGTTCGAAGTCTTCGAGCAGCACAAACAGGGCGAACCAGATCGTAGCCACGGCGACATCCACATACGCGCTGCTTCCGTCGATTCCTACCACCGGACTGGTGAAGATCAGAAGAGCCGCCACCATTCCAGCGAGCGGCCAACCACGCCTGGCCGCATAGTCGACCATCAACAGAGGTAAAGCGATCAGGTATGTGAAATGTACCAGCGCCGCCGCCGAATGACGCCCGAAGCCAAACGCAAAGGCGAACAGCATTTCCATCCCCTGCGACAGGCTGGCGTACATCGTCCAGGGCGCCGGCGTCATGCGGTGCTCACGCCAATATCGCGAGACCAGGCCCAGGTGGTAAGCCATGCCGTCGGGGCTCACCTCCGGAGCCATGGCATTGAAAAAATACAGCGCCGCAAAGGGCGCAAAGCCGAGCCAGAACCAGCGGCTCGGGATGACCATGCGGCTTAGCGACTGGTGCGACTTGCTCCATAGGCAGAAGCTAATCGCTCCGATTCCCACTGCGAGCACGACACCCTTATAGAGCGCGCCGCCGAGCGCCAGGCCGGTGACGATCAGGCTGAGCATCGACGCTCCTACGACAAATGCCATCGGCCACGTGGCGCGAGCGCCCAGCCGGTCGAACAGAATAGCTCCAAATGAAATTGCCGATGCGACAGTCCACAGCCAACCGAACAGAACGTACAGCGCCGGGCGCATCAGGGTTTGGATGGAACGATTGTTTTGACGATTGTTTTATCGGGGGCGTAGCAGATCGGATCGAGAGGACAGCCGGCGCATTTCGGCTTTCGCGCGACGCACAGGCTGCGTCCGTGATGAATCACTTGATGCGAAAAGAGGATCCACTTGTTCTGCGGAATAATCTTCATCAAGTCCTGCTCAATCTTGACAGGCTCTGTCTTCCTGGTGAGATCCAGCCGCCGCGAGATTCGTTGAACGTGCGTATCGACGACAATTCCGGCGGGAATACCGAACGCCGTTCCCAGGACCACATTCGCCGTCTTCCGCGCGGCTCCCGGAACGGTCAGCATCTGTTCCATCGTGCGCGGAATCTCGCCGCCGAAGTCTCGCAGGATCGTCGTCGCGGCGCCGGTCACCGACTTGGCTTTGTTATTGAAAAAGCCGGTCGATCGAATGTCCTCCGCCAGCACTTCCGGACGCACCGCGGCAAAATCGCGCATGGCCGGATACTTCCGGAACAAGCCAGGCGTTACTTTGTTCACCCGCTCGTCGGTGCATTGCGCCGAGAGGATCGTTGCGACCAGCAGCTCCCACGGATTGGAATGGTGCAGCGCACAGGTGACATTCGGAAACATCCGGTCCAGCGCCGCCAGAATTTCCGCGACTCGAGCTTTACGCTCGGCGGCGTTCTTGGGGCGCGGGACCTTCGACGGAGGAGTAGCGGTCTTGGTCAAATTTTATGGGGAAGTGATCTGAAACTCGGCGCGAATGAACTGCCAGTCCGGCAGCTCGTAGGCTCGCTCGGTGGTCTTCAGCGGAGCCGTCGCGTCAGCGGAGCCCAGCGGTCCAATGGCCGGAGCCTTAACGTCCGCCGTACCGACCACCTTGCCCTCCGGTGTCTTCAGCGTCACCTCGAGTGTCAGATCGCCCAGGTCTGCCGCCGAGTGGTTGATGATCGTCATCTTCACGTTCGTCCGCCGCCTGGCATCTTCGGAAAGCCGGAATCCGGCCACTTCGACGTACTTCGCCAAGCGATGGCTGCCGGATGCGGCGGTTGCCGGAGCATCGGCAGCCTTCTCGGCAACCTCGCTGGAATCTGCGGACCGCTTCTTCATCCACACGGCGCCCGCGACAACCGCGACGACGGCCAAGGCCACCAGCAGCATCAACAGCCATGACGGCAAACCGCCCGAAGGAGCAGGCGGCGGAGGATATCCCGGCGGCGTGTAGCCGGCTGGCGAAGGAGGAATGTACTCCGGTCCGGCTCCCATGCGCTGGCCCGGAAGAGGCTCGTTTCCGAACAACACCCCCGCCGGTTTCGGAGGACGGCGGCCTTCCATGGGGTCATCGACGGGTGCCGGGGCAGGAGCTGAATATTGCTGCTGTTGCTGGTAGGAAGCTGACGGTTTGGGCGCAGCGGGCCGCGGTGGAATCGGCGGCGGCGGAGGCGCGGCGTGGCGCGCGGGTGGCGGCGGTGCGGCCGGCCGGGCAGTGGTCGCCGAGCAGTTGGGACAGTCGCTATACGACGGCGGCACCTCGGCTCCGCACTTCGGGCAGATCCAACTGAACATAAGTCTCCTCTACCATACCAGCATGACTTTGTTTCGCCAGGGCAGGCGGGCTACCAGACGTTTGGGAGTCCTGGCGGGTTCCTTCAACCCGGTCACTCGCGCTCATCTCGCCCTGGGAAGCTCGGCCTTGGATACCGTCGAAGAGGTGCTGTTTGTCCTGCCGCGGCAGCTGCCGCACAAGGATTTTCGGGACAGCAGCCTGGAGACGCGAATGAAAATTCTGGAGGCGGGGCTGGCGGGACATTCCCGGTTCTCCGCCGGTGTCAGCGAAGGCGGTTTATTTCGGCAGATCGCCGAAGAGTGTCACCGGACGTACGGCGAAAAAGTCGAAGTTCACTTCATCTGCGGCCGTGATGCAGCCGAGCGTATCGTCGGCTGGGACTATCGGGAAGGCCCGGGAATCGCCGACCAAATGAAGCGCTTCTCCCTGCTGGTGGCGTCGCGCAAGGGCCAGTTTGAGCCGCCGCCGGAACTGGCGGATCGCATCAGGACGCTGCCGCTGGAAGATGAATTCGATTCCCACTCGGCAACGCTGGTTCGCGATGCCATCGCTCACGGGGAGCCGTGGGAATCCCTGGTGCCGCCCTCGGCGGTTCCGCTGATCCGGAAATACTACGTTCAGTCGTGACGCGACTGTTCGAGAAATGCCCGCAGCCGGTGGCTCCGGCTGGGATGCCGCAGCTTCCGCAAAGCCTTCGCTTCAATCTGCCGGATGCGCTCCCGCGTGACGGCGAAGTGTTGACCGACCTCTTCCAAGGTGTGTTCTGAGCCGTCCTGCAGCCCGAACCGCATCTTGATGATTTTTTCTTCGCGAGGCGAGAGGGTCTTCAGCACTTCGCCGGTCTGCTCGCGGAGATTCAGATTGATGACAGCTTCCGAAGGAGACGTCACGCGCTTGTCGACGATGAAGTCGCCCAGGTGGGACTCTTCCTCTTCTCCTACCGGAGTTTCGAGCGAAATCGGCTCCTGCGCGATCCGCAGCACTTTCCGTACTTTGTGGATCGGCAGATCCAGCTTGCGCGAGAGTTCTTCGGTGGTCGGTTCCCGGCCCAATTCCTGCTGCAGCAGCCGTTGCATTCGCACCAGCTTGTTGATCGTTTCGATCATGTGCACCGGAATGCGAATGGTCCGCGCCTGGTCGGCGATGGCGCGGGTAATGGCCTGCCGCACCCACCACGTGGCATAGGTGGAGAATTTGTATCCGCGGCGGTAATCGAATTTGTCGACGGCCTTCATCAGGCCGATGTTGCCCTCCTGGATCAAATCCAGGAATTGCAGGCCCCGGTTGGTATAGCGCTTAGCGATGGAAACCACCAGCCGCAGGTTTGCCTCGATCAGTTGTTTTTTGGCAACCTCGGCTTCCGCTTCGCCCTTCTCCACTACGGAGAGAGTTTTCCGCAGTTCGGCCGCGGTGGTTCCGAGTTCGTCTTCGAGCTCCTGAATCTTGGAACTCTGCTGGCGTATTTCGCGCCGCCGGTCGCGCGTTGCGCCCTCTTCCTCTTCCGTCTTCCGCTGGGTGCGCGAAATCTCGCGTTCCAGCAGCCGGAAATCGTTCACCGCCCCGCGAAGCCGATCCTTCAGACGTCTTTCGATGGAATAACCAAACGGGATTTCGCGGATCAATTGCGAGATTCGAATTATGCTCCGCGCCACAGCCCAGCGTTCCTTGCGATATTGCTTGGGCCGCACGGGCCGGGAGACCGCCAGCCGCTGCACCACCGGCTGCAGCTTGCGGTGAATCTTGTCGATCTCCGCGATCCTGTCGAAGAACTCCTGCGCCTGCGTGGCGGACGGATCTTCTTCCGGATCCTCGATGACGTCCGGCTGCGAGAGAACATCGCGAACCGCAACCTGCCCGGTCTGGCACTCCCGGGCGATTCTCAGAACTTCCCGCAGAACAAGCGGGGATCGGGAAAGAGCCCGCTCTACGGAACGATGCCCGCGCTCGACGCCACGAGCCAGCTCAATTTCGCCTTCCCGGTCCAATAGCGGAACGGTACCCATTTCCCGCAGGTACATCCGCACCGGATCGTTTGTCTTGTCCCCGAGATCCTGCGCAAGATCTATGTCAACAAGCTCTTCTGGTTCGCCGAGCTTCTTGTCGAAGTCCAGCCGTCCTTCTTCCAGGATTTCGACGTTCTCAGGATCGAGAGTCGCAAGCAGGTCCTCGATCTCGCGACCTGTGCCCACGTCGTCCGGAAGATCATTCCCGTCGTCGTATGTGACGAAGGTTTTACCCCGCCCGTTCTCCATGAGGTAATTAAACGCCCCTGTCTCTAAACTCCCACAGAAACCATGACCGGCTGTCCGGTCAAAACATCATCGCACTTTCCCCGCTCCCTTAAGTATCACGCTACGGTCATACCGCGGGTGGGCGGGCCTTCGGCGTCGAGGACTCACGCATCAACTGAAGCGCTTCCTCGAACCGGCCTTCCTTTTCGAGTTCCTTGACCCGCCGCCGGATCTCTCCATGCTTCCGGGCCGCTTCCGCGGCTTCCAGACTTTCGATGCACGCACGAAGCTGCTGGAGAGGATTGCCTTCTTCCGCCTTATCGGCGAACATCACGACGGCCAATAATCTTCGATCGCTTTCGCTCAGCCG
>CAZETQ010000039.1:0-55135 GCA_964515165.1 uncultured Solibacteraceae bacterium
CGGGATCAGCGGGGCCTGCCGTTCTTCGACGCCTTGAAGCAGGATCTTCGCTATACCTTTCGCGGACTCCGGCGGAGCCTTGGATTCACCACCGTCGCCGTCCTCTCGCTCGGCATCGGAATCGGCGGCAACACCGCGATCTTTTCTGTCGTGCGCGGAGTGCTGCTGCGCCCCTTGGCCTATGAAGACCCAAACCGCCTGTTTGCAATCCGAGAGGCCGTAAATAACGGTCCCGGCAACCTACCCGCAAACCCGCTCCATGTTCGGGAGTGGCGAAAGGAGTGTCCGTCCCTGGAAGGCATCGCGGCGGCCCGGCTTTTCGCGTACGTACTGCTGTCGGGTGGAGAGGCGGAACAAATTCCCGGCGTGCAGACGGAGCCGGACCTGTTTGCCGTGTTGGGAGTGCAGCCGCGGCTGGGCCGCGTGTTCTTACCGGAAGAGGCTCAAGTAGGCCGAAGCAATGTCGTGATGATTACGGAGTCGTTGTGGCAGCGGCGGTTCGCCGGCAGTGAGTCCGTCATCGGTCAGTCGATTTCGTTGGGTGGACAATCTTTCAAGATTGTCGGTGTACTTCCGGCATACTTCCGCTTGCCCTTCAGCGGCGGAATGGAAGTCTCTTCGAACCTGTCTCGGGAACCGGAAATCTATCAACCGTTGGCGCTCCCGCCCCAGGAATTGCGGCCTATGGGGAATTTCAACTACAGCGCCATCGCACGCTTGAAGCCGGGCGCAACCCCGGAGCGTGCCCTCGCCGAGATCGCCGCCGTGCAGACTCGCTTTCCGGCAATGGCCGGGGAGCGCGTCACGCTGAAAGCGGTTCTCATCCCGCTGCAGGATGTATTCGTTGGTCGAGTGCGTCTGGGTCTATGGACGATGCTGGCTGCGGTGGCGGCGGTGTTGCTCATCGTATGCGTCAACCTGGCGAATCTGCTGATTGCGCGGATGACGGCGCGACATCGGGAAGCTGCGATTCGCCTGGCGCTGGGGGCAAGCCGTGGACGCCTGCTGCGGCAGATGTTGACCGAAAGTCTGGTGCTATCGGCATTAGGCGGGGCATTGGGCATCGCGCTCGCTGTAATTGCTCTGAAGCTCTTGCTCGGCGCCGCTTCGACGGATTTACCACGGCTGGACCAAGTGCGTCTCGACGGGAGTGTCTTGGTATTCTCGCTCGCCATCACCATGGCAACGGGAATTTTCTCGGGGCTGCTGCCGGGTTGGATCCTGATGCGCCGGGATCCCCAGGATGCACTCAAATCCGGCAGCCACACCGTTACCGCCGCCACAGGATCTCTTCGGGCTCGCCATGCGCTGATTAGCGTCGAAGTTGCCTTGAGCGCCACGCTGCTGATCGTCGCCGGACTGCTGACTTCCAGCTTCATCCGCATTCTCCGCGTCGATAAAGGATTCGAGCCCTCGCGAATCCTCACGATCAATGTCGCGTTGATGAACACCAGATATCAGAAGGAAGAGGCTCGGGAGCGCTTCTTCCGCGAACTTCTGGCGAAGTTCAGTTCCGTGCCGGGCGTGCAGTCGGCGGCGATGATCACTGCTCTCCCCTCCCGTGGCGAGACCTGGATCGATCCTGTTTTTGTGGAAGGAGACTCCCGGCCCATCTTTGAGCGGCCAATGCCCAACAATCGCCGGGTCAGTCCCGGCTATTTCCACACGTTAGGCATCCCTATGCTTCGCGGTCGCGAGTTTGAGGAGGCTGACCGGAGTCGCGACATGGCGGTCATCTCCGCAAAATTGGCGGAGCGCCTTTGGCCCGGCGAAGACGCGTTGGGGCGGCGCTTCAGCGATGGTTCGAAACTTCGGACTGTCATCGGAGTAGCGGCGGATGTTCGCACGACGCTGACCAAGGAACCGGTGATGATCGTCTATTACCCCTACTGGATGGGCGCTCCCTACTCAGGTTGGTTGACCATCAAGACGGAAGGTGATCCGATGTCTATTGCCTCCAGCTTGCGGGCGGCCGCTCGCGAACAGGATGCGGAACTGCCGGTTCGGCAGATTCAAACCATGGATGAGATCGTCAGCTCCACCATGGACCAGCGGCGATTTCAATTGATCGTAGTGCTGCTGTTCGCCGCTTCCGCGCTGCTGGTGGCCACGCTCGGAATTTACGGCGTTGTTTCTTTCGCCGTAGCGTGCCGAAGAACGGAGCTGGGTGTACGGACCGCATTGGGCGCGCGTCCGGCAGATTTATTCTTGCTGGTACTGCGGCAGGGAATGGCTCCGGTGGTCGTAGGCTTGATCGCCGGTACCGCCGGAGCGCTCGCCTTGGGAAGCGTCATCGGCAGCCTCCTCTTCGGCGTGCGCCCGGCGGACCCGATCACCATCGCGGCCGTGCTTGCCCTGCTCGGCGGCGCGGGATTACTCGCCTGCCTGCTCCCCGCGCGCTCGGCAGCCACAAGCGACCCCGCCCGAGTCCTGCGCTTCGAGTGAAATGGTGCAGTCTTCCATCCCCCGAGTATGGAAAGCCATGCACACGAAACGACGCACATTCCACCGGGAGTTTCTGAAGCCTATCGCTTCGCGCTGAAACGGAATTGGGGAAGCCCGCCGCTCGCTTGCTTCGAAGCCAACAGCTCGTCATAGCGAAGCAGTTTGGCCAAATCCTCTCCGCGCAAAACCCGCCGGGTGATTTCCTTTTCCACGTCGAGAAGCCGGCTGGCAGTGGCGATCGCTTCCTCCACGCGAGAAGCAGGCACAGAGACGACTCCATCCTCATCGCTGACGATCCAATCGCCGGGAGAAACAACAACGCCGCCGCACTGGACCGGCACGCCGATTTCGCCGCGATATTCGGCGCCTCCCGCATTCGGGACCACGGCGCGAGCGAACACCGGAAGCTTATCCTTGCGAATCTGTTCCAGGTCCCGAATCGCTCCGTCGATGACCACTCCCGCGACGCCCTTCAATCGGGCAGCCGCCGTGGTGATCGCTCCCCACAATGCAGTATTCAACTCACCTTGCCCATCGATCACCAGCACATGCTCCTTCGGACATTCCGCCAGAGCCTTGCCCACCATCAGAATGTCCGCGGTGTGCACTCGCAAGGTGAATGCGGGTCCCGCCATCCGCTGGACGGCCGACCAGCAGCGCATGTCGTGATCCATGCCGCCGGCCTTCCCCAGCGCGTCAGACAGCAGAGCCGGTCGCAGATGAAAAAGCTGCTTTCGAATCGCCGCGGGTTTCATATCATCACCTGTGCAGGATTGATGGCCTGGTACTTGCCCTTATTGGCCGTAATCTCAAACGCCTGGGGAACCTTGTCGATTCCGTCCAGGACATGCGTGATTGTCGGTTTCAAACGAACGCGGCCGGAAGCCACAAGCCGGACGGTATGCGCCAGGTTCTCCACCGTGCTGATGTCCGGAAACAGATATCGCAAGCTCCGTTCGCGAAGCAGATCGATGTCCACTTCCAGCGGCTGCCCAAACCAGGAAACCCCGATAACTTTTCCGCCGGAACGCACAGCGTCGATCGCCTGTAAGAGGCTCCGATTGCCCGCAAGACCCTGTTTCGGACTGCCGCCCGCGCATTCGAAAACGACATCGGCGCCGTTCCCATCGGTTAGGTCGCGGATCGCTTCAACGGGGTCGCATGCGCTCGCATTCAACGCGTAGTCGGCCCCCAGCTCCTTGGAAATCTTGCACGCCTCATCTCGAACATCGATAGTAATGATCAACCCCGCGCCGGAGTTGCGGGCGATCTGCATGCACTCCATCCCCATGCTGCCCTGTCCGAACAGCGCGACGGTGTCGCCCATTCCGATCTGGGCCGTTTGCACGGAGGCGACGCTGTCGCTTAGCGATTGCAGGCACGCCCCCTCGCTGTCGCTGATTCGATCGTCCACCTTCACCAGCGCGATCTCGGGCAGAATCGCGAACTCCGAAAAACACCCCGGTAGCTGAAAACCGATGATGGGCCCCTTGCGGCAAAGATGTTGGCGTCCTGTTGTGCAGAGAGGACACTGTTCGCACGGCAGCTTGGCGCGCGCCGCCACGCGATCGCCCACCTTGAACCGGGTGACCCCCGCTCCCACTTCCACGATGCGCACGCAAAATTCATGTCCGAACAGCTGTACCGGAGCTTCCGTCTCCAGACGCTTTTTAATCTTTTCGTACGCCAGCGTTCGAATGCCAAACGCCAACTGCGCCTCCGTCACGCTCGGCTGTACGCAAAGCACCTGCACAATGACGTGTCCCGGACGACATTCCGGCGTGGGAACCTCATCCATTCGCATGTCGCCGAATCCATAGAACCGCCAAGCCTTCATCTGCGTCCTTTCAAACTCTCTATTCGATACCATTGACACGTTATCACCGCGATTGTCCGGAATCGGAGATTCCACAGGGTGGAAAATCGCGAGAAAATGGTTGTACCGTCCGTCCAATGCCACGAAAGGAGAGCGACCGCGTGTTCACAGCAGAAATGCGATGCCGGCTGCTAGCATCCATGGTTCTCTTCGCGCCCCTGGTGCATGCGCAGGACGCTGCTTTTTTCGAAAGTAAGATCCGGCCGGTTCTGGTCAAGTGCTACGCCTGCCATTCCTCTAAACTCTCTTCGCCAATGGGAGACCTCATTCTCGACACCAAAGCCGGGCTCGCAAAGGGGGGAGCAACCGGCGCGGTTCTCGTTCCCGGAAAACCCGATGAAAGCCGATTGATGCAGGCGATGCGGTTTGCAGACCCCAAGCTGCAAATGCCTCCCACTGGTAAGCTTCCGCCCCAAGTGCTTGCGGACTTTGAAAAGTGGATCGCCGAGGGCGCTGCCGACCCGCGCATTGACGCGGCCGCATCCGGACAGACTTCTGCTCCGTTGAAGGGAATGTCGGTAGCCGATGGACGCAAGTGGTGGCCGTTCCAGCCAGTGGTGGAGAAACCCGCTCCCGCGGTTCAACTGGCAACGTGGCCTCAAAAGAAAATCGACTCGTTCCTCCTCGCCAAGCTGGAAGCGAAGAATCTGAAGCCATCGCCGCCCGCTGATGATCGCACCCTCGTCCGCCGCGTTTATGTCGACCTCGTCGGCATGAAGCCGACGTTTGAGGAAGTCGAAGCCTATGCGGCCAGCACGGACCTGCAAAAATATCCCAAGCTCATCGAACAGCTACTCGAGTCGCCTCACTACGGCGAGCGCTGGGGCCGAAACTGGATGGACGTTGCCCGCTTTGCGGAAGACAATCCCACCAGCGAGACGACCAATCCTCCCTATCCCTTTGCGTGGCGGTATCGCGATTGGGTGATCGAAGCGATGAACCGCGACGTTCCCTACGACCAGTTCGTCAAGATGCAACTCGCCGCCGACCTGATGCCAGGAACGAAGCGGGAAGACCTTCGCGCGCTCGGCTACCTGGGCGCGGCGCCGGTCTATCACAAGGACCAGCGGCTCTCGGCGGACGTCATCTATACCTTCCTGACCGACGATTGGGACGAGCGTGTCGATGCGGTCACCCGCGGCTTGTTGGGACTCACCGCCGCTTGTGCCCGCTGCCACGACCATAAGTTCGACCCGATTCCGACCAAGGACTACTACAGCCTGGCCGGAGTTTTTGCCTCCACCATGCGAGTGGACCGGCCCCTGTTCGACATTGATCCCAAAGTTGAAGCCCGCTTCCTCTGGGTGCGGAATCGCCTCTTTGACCTGGCATACTCCATCGACGTCCTGGTCAATGAACCGTTGACGGTGGAAAACTCGGCTCCGCGCATCGCAGCCTGGAAGAAGGAAGCCGAAGAACTGAAGGCGGAAATGCTGGTGTTGGGGAATCAGTATCCCCAGCTGGTGAAGAACGTTGAGAAGTATTGGAAGTATCCGGAGCCGAAAGCAACTGCGCCAAAGCCGGAGACCGCCAAGGCCGAGCCAGCGAAGACGGAGCCCGCCAAGCCTCCCGCGCCGCCGCAGCGCCGTAGGCGAGCGATCGCCTCCAGCGATCCATTCATCAACGCCGTGTACGAAGCGCGGCAGGATGTCGACGGCTCCGACGCCAACTTCACCTTCATTCGCTACAAACCCGGAGAGCCGCGTGACCTTCCCGTCATGCTGCGTGGCAACGTCGATTCGCCGGGCGAAATCGCTCCTCGCGGATTCCTGACCGTGCTGGCAAAGGCCGATCCCGCATTCCACCAGGGCTCCGGCCGGCTGGAACTGGCCGACCGGATCTTCACCGATGCCGCGCCGCTGACTGCTCGCGTGATGGTCAACCGCGTTTGGGCGTGGCATTTTGGCAAACCGCTGGTGGGCACTCCCAGTGACTTCGGAACCCAGGGCGACAAGCCCACTCATCCGGAATTGCTCGACGATCTTTCGGCTCGGTTCATCGCGAGCGGCTGGTCGCTCAAATGGCTCCACCGCGAAATGATGCTGTCGGCGGCGTACCAGCAGTCCAGCCAGCCGCGCGCCGATGCCGAGCAGGCGGACGCTCTCAACTCGCTGCTCTGGCGCATGAATCCGCGCCGGATGGATGTGGAGTCCTACCGCGACAGCATCCTCCGCTCCGCCGGAACTCTGAACCCCGCGATGTTCGGCCCGTCTGTGGACCTGGATGAAGCCGGAATGGTGCGCCGAACCATCTATGGCACCGTAAGCCGGGCCCGTCTGAATACCACCCTGAAGCTGTACGACTTTCCCGACGCTACCCAGACCAGCCCGGGACGCGACCTGACCATCACTCCGCTGCAGCAGCTTTACGTGATGAACGGAAAATTCATCCGGGAACAGGCGGACGCTTTGGCCAAGGCAGTTGGCTCGGAGCAAACCGACGCCGCGAAGATTCGCGCTCTTTATCGAAGGATTCTTGCGCGAGATCCCAATGCAACGGAGATCGACCTCGCGCTCAGCTACTTGAAACAAGGCACCATGGTGGAGTACGCGCAAGTTCTGCTTGCCACCAATGAGGAGATTTTCTGGCCATGAGGCAACCACTCTCCCGTCGTGAGATGATCCAGTCGGTATGCGGCGGCTTGGGGTCCATCGGACTCTCGGCCATGCTGGCCGGTCAGACCGCGCAAGCGGCAACGCTCGGCCACTACAAAGGTCCGCAGCTCCCGCAAAAAGCGAAGCACGTCATTTTTCTCTTCATGACCGGCGGCCCTTCGCAGGTCGATCTGTTCGATCCGAAGCCGTCGCTGTTGAAGTACCAGGGCCAGCGGCCCGATGCTGTCTCGCTCAGAACCGAACGTCAAACCGGCGGACTGCTTCCCTCGCCATTTGAATTCAAGCCTTACGGCCGCAATGGCATCGAAGTCAGTGAGCTCGCTCCGCAGCTCGGCTCCGTCATCGACGACATCTGTGTCATCCGGTCGATGTATACCTTCAACCCGACGCATACTCCGGCCCGCAGCCTGATTCACTCCGGCAGCATCCTGGCCACGCGGCCGTCTCTGGGAGCGTGGGTTTCCTACGGTCTGGGAACGGAAAACGAAAACCTCCCGGCATTCGTGGCGTTGAGCCCAGTGATCGCAGGCGGCGGCTCGCTCCTCCGCGCCGGATTCCTTCCGGCGGAGTACCAGGGCACTCCTCTCAGCGACGCTGTCATTGAACCGGAGAAGATGATCGCGGACCTGAAGAACCAGTGGCTCGACCAGAGCGGACAGCGCCGCCAGCTCGATGCTGTCCAGGCTCTCAATCGCGAGTTCAGCTCCTCCTTCGGCCAGGACAGTTTCCTCGACGGTCGCATCAAGTCGATGGAGTCGGCATTCCGGATGCAGTTTGAAGCCGTCGATGTTCTCGACATTCGCAAGGAGCCGCAGTCCGTCCGCGATGCCTATGGGAGCACGCCGTTCGCCAACGGCTGCCTGCTTGCCCGGCGCATGGTGGAGCGGGGTGTTCGCTACGTCCACATTTATTACGGCGCGGGCCAGGTGTGGGACGACCACAAGGACATCGACAAGAACCTGAAGCAACGCTGCCCCGATATGGACCAGGCCTCCGCAGCCTTGATTCGCGACCTGAAGCAGCGCGGCTTGCTGGACGAAACGCTCGTCGTCTGGGGCGGGGAATTCGGGCGGACTCCGGTATCCGAAAGCGGCACCGGCCGCGATCACAATCCGTATGGGTTCACCATGTGGATGGCGGGCGGCGGTGTTCAAGGCGGTATCGTCCATGGAGCCACGGACGACTTCGGCTTCAAGGCCGTCGAGAATCGTGTCTCGATTCACGACCTCCACGCGACCATCCTGAACCAGTTAGGAATCGACCACACCCGGTTGACGTATCGCTATGCCGGACGCGACTTCCGTCTGACCGACGTGCATGGCGAGGTTGTGAAGGACATCCTGGTTTAGCCTGTGCGGAAAGTCTTCCTCGTTCTCGTTTCCTGCGCGCTGTTCGGAAATGAGTCAACCGAGAAGCTGCTGAACACCGCGGAAGGCCTGATCGAAAAGGAACAGTTTGCGGAGGCCGCAACTCTCCTGGAGCAGGCGGCAAAGTCCGGACCGAACGCCCAGGTCTCCTATCGTTTGGGCTATGTCCAGTTTCGCCAGCGCAAACTCATCGCGGCTCGCCGCAACTTCAGCGAAGTTCTGAAGCTGGCTCCTCCCGCGCTGTATAGCCGTTATTTTCTCGGCCGCATCGCGCTTCTGGAAAACAAACCGCAGGAGGCGGTTACCTGGCTGAAGCCTGTCGCCGAATCTGGCGAAACCACCTTCGATGCGCACGCCCAATTGGCCAAGGCGTACCTCGCTCTCGGACAATCCGCCAAAGCCGTGCCGGAGCTGAAAGCCGCAGCCGCGCAGACCCCCTGGGATGACGGCATCCCGTATCGTCTGGGACAGATCTATCAGAAGCTCGGCAAGCCCGAGTTGGCTGCGGAGGAGTTCAACACCGCCCGCCGGTTGAAGGGAATCAGCCGCGACGATTCGGAAGTGCTGCTGCAAGTCGCGCAGCTGCTCAACGCGCGCGAGACATCGCAGGCGGTCGCGCTGGGCTCGAAGATTCGCGATCGCCCCGGCGCAGACCCCAGCACCGTCCACGCTCTCGGTGTCCTCTATGGAACCGCGAACCTTCCCGCCGAGGCGCTGCAGGCGTTCGATATCGCCGCTTCGCGCGATCCCAAGTTCTTCCAGGCTCAGTTCAATCGCGGAGTGGCCCTCCTGAAAGCCAATCGCGTTCAGGAAGCGCTCCCCGCGCTGAAACAGGCAGTGGAGCTTCTGCCGCAATCTCCCGACGCCAACATGACCTTAGGATTAGCGGCAGTGATGAATCGCGACTACGCGGCATCCGTCGAGCCCTTGGCCCGCGCCTGGCAAGCGGATTCCTCCAACCTTCGCGTCGGTTTGTTGCTGGCCACCGCGTATATCCGCACGGGAGAAGCGCGCAAGGCCCTGCCCGTCCTGAAAACCATTCCCGCCACCGAACCGACGCCGTTATTCCTGACGATCGAAGCTCTCAATGCTTCCGGCGATACGGCCGCAGCGCTTGAGGCTGCCAAGACCGCCGCCGTGCAGTTCCCTTCGGTCCCGCAGTCCCGCCTCGCCTTGGCCCAGCAGCTCGCGAGAGTCGGCCGCTACCAGGATGCCCGCCCGGAATTCGAAGCGGCACTGCAGCTCGCGCCTGGTTTAGCCGAAGCGGAACTTGGCCTTGCCGATTCGCTTCAGAAAGCCGGCGACCACGCAGGGGCTGTCCCGCACTATCGCGCTTCGCTTTCCGGTCCCACCACCGCTCTCGCCGCGCGGCTGGGCCTGGCCCGTAGTCTTTCGTCCCTGAAGCAACTGGACGAAGCAACCTCGCTGCTTGAAGAAGCCTTGCCGCAATACCCCTCCGACGCGACTATCCGGCAGGAGCTGTCGCGCATCTACGCCCGCGCGGGCAAAACGGAGCAGGCGAAAGAACAGGCCAGGATCGCCGAGCAGCTCAAAGCGCAACCCTGATGCTGCGGCCCGTCGTCTTCTTGTTTCTGCTCGCCTTCGCTGCGCCCCCGCCCGAAGTTACCTTTGCGGATGTCGCGGCAAAAGCCGGCCTGGCAGACGTCATCGTCTCGGGCGGGACGAAGAAGAATTATGTGCTGGAAGTCAATGGCAGCGGCGCCTGCTGGATTGACTACAACAACGACGGCGCAATTGATCTCTACCTGGTGAATGGCGCGACGCTCGCGCAGCTGCAGGGAAAGCAGCCGCCGCGCACCACCAACCACCTGTACAAGAACAACGGCAACGGAACTTTCACCGACGTCACTGCCGCCGCGGGAGTCCCCGGCAAAGGCTGGGGCTTCGGCTGCGCGGCCGCCGATTACGACAACGACGGCCACGCCGATCTACTGGTGACAAATTTCGGCCCCAACATCCTCTATCGGAACCGCGGTGACGGAACCTTCCTGGATGTCACCGCAAAAGCCGGAATCGGCGGCGGCAACATCTGGCATGCCGGGCCTGCTTTCGGAGACTACGATCGCGACGGCCATCTCGACATCTTTGTTCCCGGCTATCTCGACTTCAACGTCCAGAACCCCGAGTTCAAAACCTGCGAATTCGCCGGAGTCAAAGTCCATGCCTGCGGCCCTCTCGGCTATGGCGGAGCCCCCGATGCTCTCTACCGCAACAATGGCGACGGCACTTTCACCGACGTCACCGCAAAAGCCGGCGTGGCCGACCGCGGCGCCTACTTCGGATTCCAGGCTATCTTCGAAGACTTCGACAACGATGGCCATCCGGACATCTTCGTCGCCAACGATTCGAATCCCAACTACCTGTACAAAAACAAAGGCAACGGCACATTCGAAGAAATCGGAGTTCCCGCCGGAGTCGCCTACAGCGCCGACGGCAAAGAAATGTCCAGTATGGGCGTCGCTGTTGCCGACTACGACCACGATGGCTTCATGGACATCTTCATCACCACGTTTGCCAACGACAACTACGTTCTTTTTCACAATGACGGCGGCGTCTTCACCGATGTGTCCTACCCCAGCGGTCTCGGCGAAGCCACGATCCCTCACCTCGGCTGGGGTACCGGATTTTTCGACTATGACAATGACGGCCACCCGGATCTGTTTTGCGCCAACGGCCATGTTTACCCGGAAATGGATGCCGCAGGCCGTGAGCACTACCGCCAACCGCTCCAGCTTTTCAAAAACCTCGCCAACGGCAAGTTCGTTGAACGCTCGAAGGAATCCGGTTTTGCCGCGCTGCCGCCGCAATCCACCAGGGGAGCCTCTTATGCAGACTTCGACAACGATGGCGACCTGGATCTTGTAATCTCCGTCATGGACGGCAAGCCCCAACTGTTGGAAAACCGGGGCGGTTCCAAAGGGAACTGGCTGTCCATCCGTCTGGAAGGCACGAAATCGAACCGGATGGGCATCGGAGCCCGGGTAAAAGTCACCGCCGGCGGAGTGGTCCAGCACGCCAGTTTGCGCGCCGGAGAAAGCTATTTATCCGGCAACGATCCGCGTCTCCACTTCGGACTGGGGAGCGCCAAGGAAGCCTCCGTCGTCGTGACCTGGCCCGGTGGATTGGTTCAGGATATCGGCAAGATTTCCGCCAACCAGCGCACCACAATCCGGGAGCAATTCACCCCACAAAAGCCTGAATAAAAGCCGGAATAGTATAAAAATACTAGACAATAACTGTTTTTTGACATAGACTTCCAAGCAGAACGCCATTCTCTAGTTCCACGGGCGAAAGGGGAGTCATGCGCAGGGCCGGCCACGCAATTGTTGCTTTTGTCTTTTCTGCACTTCTAACTCAGTCGGTATTCGGTCAGGGAACCACGTTGGGTTCCATCGTCGGGACGGTCATGGATCCTTCCGGTGCCGCCGTTCCCGGGGCTCGAGCCCGTGTTTTGAACACCCAAACCGGTGTTGCCCGCGAAACCGAAACGGACGAAAAGGGCAGTTTCGCCGTTATCTCGCTCATCCCCGGCACCTATAGTGTCGAAGTTACTTCGCCCAACTTCCAGAAGCAGACCCAGGAAAACCTGAAACTCGACGTCGCCGGTGCGATCAACCTCACCTTCCGGCTGACCGTCGGACAGGTGACGGAATCAATCTCCGTCGCCGCGGAAGCGGAGCTTTTGAAGTCCACTGAAGGAACGATTTCCACCACAATTGACAACGCAAAAGTTGTCGAATTGCCGCTAAACGGGCGGAATTTCAATAATCTGGTCCGCTTAACGCCGGGCGCCACCCGCGGGGCCAATGATGGCGGTCCCACGCTGAACGCCCAGACCTGGGCGGTGACCGGCAGCCGCAGCGACAATTCCAATTACACGCTGGACGGCACCTACAACAACGGAACGTTCTTCAAGACCGCGGCCATCGCGCCCTCCATCGACGCCATCGGCGAGTTCAAGATTCAAACCAACATGTCCGCCCAATACGGAGCCGCGGCCGGCGCGAACATCAACGTTTCCATCAAATCCGGCGGCAACGAATACCACGGCGTGCTCTATGAGTTTTTGAGAAACTCCGCGATGGATTCCCGCGCCTATTTCGCCGCCACCAAGCCGGCATTCAAGTTCAACCAGTTTGGCGGCACGATCGGCGGTCCGCTCAGCATTCCCAAGATCTACGACGGCAAGAACAAGACGTTCTTCTTCTTCAACTACGAAGGCTTCCAGCAGCGCCAGGCCCAGACGCAGGTCGGCACAATTCCCAACGCGGCCTGGAAGTCCGGCGACCTTTCGCGCGACCTGGACGGCACGACGCCGCTTGCACCCATCTACGATCCCTACACCGGCGACGCCAACACCCGCACTCCTTTCCCCAATAACCGGATCCCCACCAGCCGTTACCCGGCGTACATCCAGACCTATCTGGACCTGTGGTATCCCAGCTCCCTGGTGCCCATGCCGCTCAACACCGGCAACTACATCAACGCCACCAATCAGATTCGCGAGGACAATCAGACCCACGCCCGCGTCGACCACAAGTTCTCCGACAGCAACAATTTCTTCGCCCGGTTCTCCTGGTCGGACCTGTACCGGTCCAACCCCGGCAACCTGCCTAACGCTTTCCAGGAAACCTACAACAAGTACCTCGGCATCACTGTCAGCGACACCCATATCTTCGATCCCCGCACGGTGCTCGACATTCGCCTCGGCTATCTGCGTTCGAACCTCGGCCAAGGTCCCACCCAGAAGTTCATCGCCGCCTACCAGGCGGCTGGTTTAACCAACGTCCCCTCGAACTTCCGGCAGTGGGATTTCCCGGTAAACTTCAACGTCACGAACATCACCGGTCCGAATAATGGCAACCTGATCAACGGTCCGGACTTCACCTATCAGGGTTCTATTGCTCTCACGAAGATCGTCGATCGCCATACCATCAAGATGGGCTATGACTTCACCAAGCAGCGCATCATTCACGACTCCGTGTTCCTGAACTTTGCGTTCAACAACCAGCCCACGGCAGATCCCCAGAACCTCTCCAGCACCGGCCATCCGTTTGCCAGCCTGCTGTTGGGCACTCCGAATGAAGGAAGCCGCATCGCGGGAGAGGCGGATCTCGATACGGACCAGATCCTCAGCCATCTCTGGATCCAGGACGACATCAAGGTGTCCAACCGGCTGACGATCAACCTCGGACTGCGCTACGAATACAATCCTTGGCCCCATCACCGCCGCGGCCGCATGGGCGGGTTCGACGCCATCGATGGCCGCTTCTACTGGACGGGGACGAATCCCATCACCGGGCAGGGCCCCAACATTATTCCAACCATCGCTCCGCGGGAAGGGCTGACTTTCGCGCCTCGCCTGGGGCTGGCCTACCGCATCGGAAACCGCACCGTCATCCGGTCTGCCTACGGAATCTTCTACAACGCCAATTTCGGATGGGAATGGTCCACCGGCCGTGGAAACTGGCCGTTCTCGGTCTCCCAGATCGAAACGAACCTCAACCGCGGGGTGGCGCCTCCGGTTCGAGCCGATGAGCTCTTCGGCACGTTCGATCCGACGGCAATCGATCCGTCGGCCCAGCACACCATCTCTCGCGACCTTGCGATGCCGTACATGCAGAACTGGAACTTCGGTATCGAGCAACAACTCACTTCCAGCCTGCTCCTCGATATCAACTACCAGGGCGCCAAAGGGACGCACCTTTCCAGCTTCCTCAGTACCAACGATCCCACTCCGGGTCCCGGCCCCGTCGGTCCCCGGCGGCCGTTTCCGACTGCCGGATCTTTCAGCGAACTGAAGATGATTGGCACCTCCCGCTACAACGGCCTCACGGTCAAAGCCGAACAGCGGCTCTGGAAGGGCCTGACCTATATCGCCTCCTACGCCTACCAGAAGAGTATCGATCTCAATTCTCAGTTCGGCGGCACCTCTCCTCAGGACAACCAGAACATTAAGGCGTCCATGGGCCCGTCCGACTTTGACCAGACCCACGTGTTCAGTTTCGGCTACAGCTACCTGCTGCCCGGTCCCTCCCGCGGGTTCGCGCGAGCCGTGCTTGGGGGCTGGCAGACTTCCGGTATCTGGGGATTTGAGACGGGCCGTCCCGTCAACCTCACGCTGCCGTTTGATAACGCCAACATCGGCGCTCGCGGAAATTTCCAACGGCCGGACCTGGTCGGCGACCCGTTCCCCGACGGCTGGACGCCCACCTACGGACCAGCGGGCCAGTACTTCAATCCGGCCGCTTTTGCGGTTCCCGCGCAGTACACCTATGGGAATCTGGGCCGGAACCGGATTCGCGGGCCCAGCTTCCAGAATATGGACCTCAGCCTGTTCAAGAACTTCAAGTTTACGGAACGGGTGAATCTCCAGTTCCGGTCGGAGTTCTTTAACGCGTTCAACATGCAGAGCTTCGGCCAGCCGGGAGGCAGCTATGGCACTACGTCCTTTGGCAGAATCACCGGAATGGCGGCGACCAGTACGCAACGGTCGATCCAGTTCGGTTTAAAACTCTACTATTGACGGCTCTCGTCATCCTTGCGGCCATCGTCTCTCAGCAGACGATGGCCGATCTTGCGCAGCAGGAGAAAATCCTCCAGCAGCAGGTTCAGCAAAAACCGTCCGCCGATTCCTGGCAGCGCCTCGGCCTGGTCCGCCATCTCCAGAACCATTTCGCCGACGCCATCCCCGCCTTCCGGCAGGCGGTCGCCTTGGACTCCCGCCTCTGGACCGCGCACCTCTTTCTCGGAATCGACCTCTATCGAACCAACCAGTTCAAGGCCGCCCTGGATGCGTTGCAACACGCCGATCAACTGGCGCCGGCTGTGCACGCCGGACGCGACGAAGTGGATTACTGGCTTGGTGCTGCCAACATCGCGCTCCAACAACCTTTGGTTGGCCTGCAATCTCTGGAGAAGTTGCTGAGCCGCAATCCGAAGCATACCCAAGCGCTGGAATTGGCAACCCAAACCTACACAGACCTGGGCAGCAGACTTTGGAACGACGTCGCCGAAAGGGACTTCGAAACGCCCGAGGGTCGTGAAGTCTTCGGCCACATGCTGGAAGACGAAGGCAATGCGGCAAAGGCGATGGAAACGTATCGCGTCTCCCTGGCCATGAACCCCAAGCGCGCCGGACCTCGCCTGGCAATGGCGCGAATGCTGCTGAAGGAAAACAAACCAGCCGAGGCTCTTCCACTCCTGAAGGAAGAGCTGACGCTCTCCACCGACCCGGAGGTACTTCTGTTGGCAGGATTGTCCGCTGCACAGACCGGCGATCGCGCAGCGGCGGAGCGATGGCTGAAAGAAGCGGAGCGATGGGAAAGTACAAAAACAGACGCGGCCACAGCTCTCGCCGCCGTCAGACGCTAGCTCACTTGTCTCCGGCAAGCTTCCGCCGGTTTTCCAGAATCGTCTTGTGCTTCGCGAACTCGGCCTGGGCCTTGTCCGTCTCGCCGATCTTCCGGTACAACCCGCCCAACAAATAGTGGATCTGATCGTCGGCAGGCATCTGCTGCGCAACCAACTCCCATTCACGGCGAGCCGCGGCGATTTGTTCGATCTTGAAATACGCAGCCCCCAGTGCCTTGCGACCCTCCATGGAATTCGGCACCGCTTGAACGGCCAGCTCGAGCGGTCCGATTGCCGCGGCTTCATCGTTCATCGCAATCAGCGTTTGCCCCAACCGAAGATTGGCCATGGCATGGTGAGGGCTGGCCGAAAGCTCCAATTGCAGCTCTCGCTTGGCATCTTCCAGACGCCGCAGCCGCCATAGCGTGCTTCCCACCCAGTAATGAATTCCCGGCCTTTGCGGCTCCAGCCGGGCGGCAGCTTCATACTCCGTTAGGGCCTCGTCAAAGCGGCCCTTCATCGCAAGCTGGCGGCCCGACAATTCATGCAGTGCGGCCGATTTCGGAGCGATGGCTTGCAGACCGGATAGCCGCCTCTCCGCCAGCTGACGGGCGATGTCCCCCGCTTGAAAGCGCACTCCGGGCGAGCTGTCCTGCGCCAGAACCACATCCAATTCGTGCAGGGCCTCGGTTACGCGATTCTGCTCAATCAACGTCCGAACCAGGTAAAGACGGGCTGTCGCGTCGCCTTTGTTCCTGGCCAGAATCCGGCGCAACTCCGCTTCCGCCCCGCGGAAGTCCTGAGTCCGGTAGAGCGTCAGCACGCGCTCCAGGGTCTCCGGCCAAACCGAGCCGCTGGCGAGCAGCACACACACCCAAAACTTCGCGACCGGAAATCGCGCCACTACCGTTCTATATCAGAGATCGAGAGCTGCGAATCGAACGCCCGAGACGCCGAAAACCGGCTTGGGCGTCCAGGCAGTTCTGGGGCATTCGAAAGCTTCTCCGCCGGAAGAGCCGGCTTTACTTCAGATCCTTCTCGACTTTTTTGGCTTTTTTCTTGGTTGTCTTGGCCGCATCTTTCGCGGCCTGCTCTGTTTTTTCCGCAGCTTCTTTGGCCTTGTCGGCTGCCTCTTCCGCTGCGGCCTTGGTGGCGTCGGAAGCTTTTTCTGCTGCTTCCTTCGCCGCGTCTTTGGCTTCTTCGGCTTTTTCTTTTACTTCAGACGTTGAGCAGCCGCTGACCAGCAGCGCGGCCGCGACGAATAATGCGGTGATCCCCGATCTCATGATCCTCCAATCGATTGCACGCCGGTGCCTGGAGAAGTCCCGTGGACCGCGTGTTGCGTTCAAGATTATACTTCCTTCATCCCAAATTTCATCAATGTTTCTTTTTGTTTATGGCACTCTGCAATGGAGCTTTCAGAACCGGTACGCCCGCCAGCTGCGCCGCCACGGGACGATAGTGGGTGCTGCCACTGCTCGCGGCAACCTCTGGCTTGTCGCGGATTATCCGGGGATGACCGAAGGGCCGCGATGGGTACATGGAGAACTGTACTTTCTTCGCAGTCCACGTAAGCTCCTGAAAATGCTGGATCGCTATGAAGGGGTCGAGTACATTCGGCGTCCGCGACCGGTGACTCTCAAGAGCGGTGGAAGACTATGCGCCCAGCTTTATCTGTACAGGGCGCCTGTAAACGGCTTGACACCCATTCCGTCCGGCATTTTTATCTCGCCAAACCGTACGAAATCGCGCTAGACTGTAAGAAAAGGTACTGGAAGTGGTACCGGTGCGTGCATGCAAGCTCCATACCTGCATCGATTTAGCTTGATTTGGACCCTCGCGACTCTGTTTCTGGTGGTTGCCGGGGGGTTGGTGGTTTCTCACGAGGCAGGACTTTCAGTTCCCGATTGGCCTCTTTCCTACGGAAAAGTCATGCCACCGATGGAAGGTGGAGTATTCTACGAACACGGCCATCGGATGGTTGCCACGACAGTGGGCTTTCTTACTATCATCCTCGCGGTCTGGATTCAGCGCACCGACAAGCGTGCCTGGTTGAAGCGCCTGGGATGGGCGGCGCTGGGAATCGTCATTCTCCAGGGCGTCCTTGGTGGTCTGACGGTCCTCTACCTTTTGCCGAAAGCCATTTCGATTTCGCATGCCTGCCTGGCCCAGCTATTCTTCTCGCTGACGGTCGCGATTTCGATCTTCACTTCTCCTTCGTGGAAGAATGCGAATGACTCCGTCGAAGATTCCGGTTTCCCGTCCATGCGCTCGATGGCGATTGCCGCTCCGCTGGTGGTCCTGGCGCAGGTGGCTTTGGGGGCCACGTTCCGGCATAAGGCGATGGGAATCGTTCCGCATCTTGCGGGAGCGCTGGTGGTGACTCTGCTGATACTGTACTTCGTGGCGGTGGTGTTAACTCAGTATTCGCAGGTTTCCCTGATGCGCAAGATGGCGCTGGCGCTGATCTGGACTACCCTGGCGCAGGTTGTTCTTGGAATTGCAGCTTACCTGACCCGGCTTTCGGTGTTGGGCGACCAGCCGGCATCGGTGATGGTTGGATTTACCGTGGCGCACGTGGCCACAGGTGCGCTCACTTTGGCATTTACGATTGCGCTGGCGATTCTCACGCTGCGGTTCGTTCACGCTCCGACGGAGGCTGGCGCACCGCACGCCGCCCGCGCATGAAAGGTCTATTGAAGGCTTACCTCGATCTTACGAAGCCGAGAATCACGTGGCTGATTCTAATGTCCACCGGCATCGGCTATTTCTTCGGACTGCCGGACGGTTGGGCAGGAATCGACTTCCTGGTGTTGCTGCATACGCTGATCGGCACGGGGCTGCTCGCCTCGGGAACCGCCGCGCTGAACCAGTGGTATGAGCGCGATGCCGATGCGAAGATGAACCGCACCAAGGCCCGTCCGTTACCTCTGGGCCTGATGCCCTCCGCGAATGCGTTTTGGTTCGGAGTCGCTCTCTCCATCGCAGGGTTTGCCGACTTGGCTTGGGCGGTCAATTGGCTGACAGCGATTCTCGGATTGCTCACGCTGGTGAGCTATCTGTTCCTTTACACCCCGCTCAAGCGAGTGACCCCTCACTCCACCACGATTGGCGCTATTCCGGGAGCGATGCCGCCGCTGATCGGGTTTGCGGCCGCCGCCGGTACTCTTACTGCCGCGGCGTGGGTGTTGTTCGCGATTCTCTTCCTGTGGCAGTTCCCGCACTTTTACGCGATCGCCTGGATGTACCGGGACGATTACGCTCGCGCAGGAATCCGCATGCTTCCGGTGGTCGAACCGGACGGAGAATCAACGGCCCGGCGAATCTTCTGGTTGACCGTGCTGCTGATCCCCGTGAGTCTTCTGCCCGTTGCTCTTTCGATGGCGGGCAAGATCTATCTGGCGGCGGCTGTAATTCTGGGGGCATGGTTTCTGCGCGCTTGCTTCCAGGTACGAAGAAACCGGAACGGCAAGGCTGCCCGAAGCGTGCTGCTCGCCTCGGTCGCCTACCTCCCGCTTCTCTACATCGCGATGCTTGGAGGCTGCGTGAAATCCGGAGCTCGTGACCTGCCTGATTACTACGGCGTTCCGGAGTTCCGCCTCACCACCCAGGACAACGCGGCTTTCAACAGCTTGTCCATGAGGGGCAAAATCTGGGTGGCGGATTTCGTCTTTACTACCTGCACGACGTTCTGCCCCCGAATGACGGCGCTGTTTGAGCGAATCCAGGAGGCTGACCCCGGTGTTGCGCTGGTTTCTTTCACCGTCGATCCGGACACCGACACGCCGGATTTATTGAAAGCCTATGCCCGGAATAACCGGGCGGATCCGGCTCGATGGACCTTCCTCACCGGCCCGCGCGATACCTTGAAATCCGTTCGTCAGGAAACCTTCAAGCTGGGTGAAATGGAAACCCCACTGATGCACTCCAACCGGATGGTCCTGGTGGATCGGGAGATGCGGATCCGCGGCTTCTATGACTCCACCGATGCCGATGCTTTCGAGCGAATCATGACGGATGTTCGCCTGCTGCAGGCTCGCTGAGTGACAGTCCGGGACCTTCCCACCCTCAACGCAATTCTCAATACGACCGCCACCGTCCTGTTGCTGCGGGGTTGGTGGCTGATTCGCCATGGGCGGCGGAATTCCCACCGCAACGCGATGCTTGCCGCCTTTGCGGCGTCGATCCTGTTTCTGGCCAGTTACCTGATTTATCATGCGCAGGTTGGCTCGATTTCCTACACCGGCCCCGCGCGTCCGCTGTATCTGGCAATCCTTCTGACCCACGTCGTAATGGCCGCTGTCGTACCGGTGCTCGCTCTGATCACGCTCTACCGCGCCTGGAAAGGCCGGTTCGCCGATCACAAGAAAATCGCCAAGATTACGCTGCCGCTATGGCTTTACGTCAGCGTGACGGGAGTCATCGTCTACCTGATGCTCTACCGGCTGCCTGCCTGACCCGGATCTGCCTGCTCGCGGGCTCTGAGAAACCAGGCTCTCAGGCGAGTTGGATCAATTTCTGTTCCAGTCCGCAGCCGGAGGGAGAGCCGAAATTTTCCGCATTCACCAGGCGATCCAGCCATGCGACCTGCTCCCGGCGGGAGCCTGCACGGAGAGGCGCGGGCACGAAAGATCGAGCGGCGGCGTCGCGTCCAAACAGGAAATCCGATAGGCGAGCTTGCACGGTGAGCTTGGCGCTGGCGGCGACTTTGACGTTTGCTCCGCTCGTCTGGCTGCTGACTCCCGCGATGGTGGCGAGGACCGGGTGGTCGCCGTCGGCGAGTGTTGCGGGAACTCGCACGTTAAGTTGATAAAGGCCGGGTCCGACCAGCCCCGCCCACAGAACTTCCGCCGTTGTGCCGCCGATGGTGACGGTAACCGGGTTGGTGGTCGAATAGGCCCCCGTGAACACCAAGCCGTCGGCGAGGTTGGCGCTGGTGGGTCCGAAGCCGGTGCCATAGAGCGCGAGGATGTCGCCCGGGCCGATGGCCGCCGAAGTGGTATAGCCGGGCTCTTCGGCTCCGGTTCCGTTTACGATGACTCCGTCGGGATAGCGGACCGCACGTACATAGTTGGAAAGCGTGGATAGTCCGGGCAGCACTGTGGCCATGGTGACGGTGGCGGCGTTGGACGTTCCCGACGAATTGGTTACCGTGACCGACACGGTGCCGGCAGAAGAGTCGGCCGGAGCGAGTACGTTCACTTGCGCCGGACTTACGTACTGAATGAACGCGGCCTTGCCGTTGATCTGAGCGCCGACTCCGCCGAGCGTGGTGGGGATCGTATTGTTCACCAGATCCGTGCCGGCCAGGGCTCGCGCAGCGGTGGCAAAGCCCGTCCCGTAGATACTGATCCAGCAGCCGGAGCAAACTCCCGCGGCTCCGCCGGCGGCATTGCCCACGCCATCGGTGGCGATGGACGGGGTGGCGGCAGACGGAGTTTGAAACCTTGCGCCGATGGTGATCGCCGATGTGTAGCCGGAAGTATTGTCGCCGGTGGTGGCGGCCAGCAAAACCGTCTGGTTGCGGTAAATATTGTCGGAGGCGTTGGTGACGTCGCGGCCGCTGGTGCGGGAATAGTCCGAAGTGGCGAGAACGGAATTATTGATGGCTTCGTCGAAAAATATCTGCGACACGAAGTTACTAAGAACGGTCGAGCCGGAGTAAGTGCGCACGCGCAGATGGATGTGGATGGTGCGTCCGGTGTACCAGCCGGGATAGACAGTGGTGAAATTGACTTTGCCGTCTTCGCCGGTGATCTGGTAGCCGCGAAGAAACTTCTGTCCCGAGGTGTTGACGCTTCCTGTTCCCCCGCCGGGGTTATAGGTGGGCTCGTCGGAGTAGATTCCTTTGGCGTCGCAGTGCCAGATATCGACGTAACCTCCGGCAAGGGGCGAGCAGCCGCCGTCCTCCAGGTCCTGCACCGTGATGGTGAGGCTCAGCGGAATGCCCGCGCGAACGACTCCTGTGGCGGGATCGGAACGGATGTCGGAGCGGAACAGCTTTTCGTCAACCCAATAGGGGCCCTCTGTCAAAGCTGGTGCGGCGGGCACGCAACTGACGTCCTGCGCCTCAATGGTTTCATTCCATGCCGGAATGAAGAATGCGGCTGCTCCGGTTTTCGCAAGTGCGCCCAGCGTCGTTCTGCGGCTAATTTCTTTGCTCATTCGGCTTTGATCTCCTCGATAGGGTGTCCGATGTGGCCGTTAGACCGCATCGGACTATCGGAAAAGGGGGAATTTCCGGACCTTTGGGATCCGGTGTGTTGTTTGTCTAAACACGCGACGGACGGCGTAGTTTCGTAAACGCTACCGGATTTTAGCCGGCGGGCTAAAGTGGAAGGGGAAACGGCGCCAGGCAATGACTTCAGTTCACGACCGGATGCGAGACGAGTGGAACGAGCGCGCGCGTGAAGACGCTCATTACTACGTGGCATTTGGAAGGCGTGGACAGGATGACAGCGAGTTCTTCGCGACAGCCGGCGAGATTCTGACGACGTTTTATCGCGAGTTGCGGCGGGGAACGCCCACCGATGCAACCCGGCGACGGTTTCTGGAGATCGGCTGCGGGCCGGGGCGTTTGATGAAACCGCTCAGTGAGCTGTGCGGCGAAATCCACGGCGTGGATGTTTCCGGCGAAATGATCGCCCGGGCGAAGATGAATCTTGCCGGGATCGATCATGCGTTTCCGGGGGTGGGGACCGGCTCGACGCTGGATTTCCCGGATGAGTATTTCGATTTCGTCTACTCGTATGCGGTATTTCAGCATATTCCCAGCCACGATGTAGTGTTCAGCTATCTGCGGGAAACGATCCGTGTTCTGAAACCCGGCGGTATTGCCCGCCTGCAGTTGAACGGGCTACCGAAATCAGCGGCAGAGTACACCACTTGGGCGGGAGTTCGAGTGACTGGAGACGAGATCCGGCGGTTTGCGCAGGAGCAGGGGATTCAACTGCTGGCTCTGGAGGGGCTGGGGACGCAGTACATGTGGACAACGTGGCGGAAGGCGCCGGCGGCAGAGCCGGGGTCCGGGGTTCGGATCCGCCGGGTGACAAATGCATTCAGCTCCGAGCCGGCGGTGCCCGTCGGCGGCCGGTTCGCCGCTCTTTCGGCATGGGTGGAAGGGCTTCCGGAAGCCGCCGATCTCAATACCCTTGCGGTGCGAATCGCGGGGGTGGACGCCACATCTACATATATAGGGCGTGCCGAATCGGATGGACTGCGGCAGGTGAACGCTTTGCTGCCTGCCGGTCTTCGCACGGGGGTTGCCGCTCTGGAACTGGCTTCGGCGACGCATCGTGTGCGATTGGCTCCCAAGCCTCCGGCTGTTCCGCGGGTAATGAGCCTGACCGATGGAGTGGATTTGATGTCCATCGGAAGGGTTGCTTCGGGGATTGCGAAGGTGAGCGTCGAAGAATTTGAGCCGATTTCCGGCTTTCGGGCCGAATTGAGCGGGTCGAAGGTTGAGGAGTGGGAATCGTTTTGCGTGGACCCGGCTCCGCCGCGTCATGAAGTGAACTTCAAGATTCCGAAGGAGATAGGCGCAGGCGAGTACATTTTGAGGATTTTTCTGGGAAATCGCCTGATTGCTACGGAAACGATGTCAGTTGTGTAAAGCGCTGCACTGGATATAGATATAGTTCTTGACCTCACACTAGATATGGGGTGATCATTACATTCGTGCACGACGCAACGTATTCCTCCGGCCTCGCGCACAAAGATCCCAAAAAGAGTTAGGAAGACAGATTATGGGACAGCTTGCTGTTGCGCTGAACGCGAAGATTCGTGGATCGAAGACGAATCTGCAGACAATGGAGAGGACCGGGGTCAGCTTTCCCCGCTACTTCACGGCCAAGCTGGAGGCTGGCCGCACTCCTTATGACGAAGTTCAGTGGGAGAAGCGTACCGCGACGATCGGGAACGACAAAGGCGCGGTGCTGTTTGAGCAGCGGGATATCGAGGTTCCCGCCGATTGGTCGCAGACGGCAACAAATATTGTTGCCAGCAAATATTTTCACGGGAAGCTGGGCACTCCGGAGCGGGAGTCGAGCGTAGCGCAGCTGGTTCACCGGGTGGTGGACACGATTACCGACTGGGGCAAGGCAGG
Source organism: uncultured Solibacteraceae bacterium (assembly GCA_964515165.1). GTDB lineage: Bacteria > Acidobacteriota > Terriglobia > Bryobacterales > Bryobacteraceae > JAPKYZ01. The sequence goes on from CAZETQ010000039.1 coordinate 23,782, forward strand.
GCAGTATTTCAAGACAGCCGCCGATGCGGAGAATTATCGGGCGGAACTGGCGCACCTGATGCTGACGCAGAAGGCGTGCTTCAACTCCCCGGTGTGGTTCAACGTGGGAGTGGTGAGCGAGAAGCGCGGTTACGGCTTCTACTATGACGAGACGACGGATTCGATCCGGGTGTTGGATCCGACGGATCCGCGGCCGCAGTGCTCGGCTTGCTTCATCAACTCTGTTACCGACTCTCTGGAATCGATTCTCGGACTGGCGAAGACCGAGGGAATGCTCTTCAAGTGGGGGTCGGGCACGGGAACGAACCTGTCGAATCTTCGCGAAGAGGACGCGATCCTCTCCGGCGGCGGACGCGCCAGCGGCCCGCTGAGTTTCATGAAGGGCTTCGATGCCTTCGCCGGTGTGATCAAGTCGGGCGGTAAGACCCGGCGCGCGGCGAAGATGGTGATCCTGAATGCGGACCATCCGGATGTTGAAGACTTCATCTGGTGCAAGGCGAAGGAAGAGAAGAAGGCGCACACGCTGATCGACGCGGGCTATGATTCGTCGCTGGATGGCGAAGCCTACGGTTCGATCTTCTTCCAGAATGCGAACAACTCGGTTCGGGCCACTGACGAGTTTATGCAGGCTGTCGAGGCTGACGGCGACTGGTGGACGAAATCGCGAGTGAACGGCCAGCCGGTCAATCGCCACAAGGCCAAGGATCTGCTGCGGCAGATTGCGGAGGCGACTTGGCAGTGCGGCGATCCGGGCATGCAGTTCGATACGACGGTCAACCGGTGGCACACGTCGAAGGCAACGGCTCGCATCAATGCGTCGAATCCTTGCAGCGAGTACATGTTCCTGGACGATTCGGCTTGCAACCTGTCCAGCTTGAACCTGATGAAATTCAAGACTCCGGGCGGAGACTTCGATGTAGAAGCGTTCCGGCACGCGGTCGACACGATGATCATGGCGCAGGAGATCATCGTCGACAACGCAAGCTATCCGACGGAGAAGATTGCGCAGAACTCGCATGACTTCCGGCCGCTGGGTTTGGGCTACGCGAATCTGGGCGCGCTGTTGATGTCGATGGGCCGCGCCTATGACTCCGACGAGGGCCGCGACATGGCGGCGGCGGTCACGGCGGTGATGTGCGGGCAGGCATATCTGACGAGCGCTCGGATTGCCGAATCCACCGGGCCATTCCCTGGTTACGGAATTAACGAAGAGAGCTTCCTGGATGTGATCCGGATGCACCGGGACTCGACATCGCGAATCAGCCCGAAGAATGTTCCGGCGGATTTGCATGCGGCGGCGAAGGATTGCTGGGTTTCGGCATACGAGCTGGGCCGCAGCGCCGGATATCGCAATGCCCAGGTGACCGTGATTGCGCCGACGGGCACGATCGGCTTCATGATGGATTGCGACACGACGGGCATTGAGCCGGATCTGTCACTGGTGAAGTACAAGAAGCTGGTCGGCGGCGGCGTGATCAAGATCGTGAACAACACGGTACCGCAGGCGTTGATCAAGCTGGGCTACTCGCCGGAGCAATCCGAGAAGATTGTCGAGCACATCGATTCCACGGGCACGATTGAAGGCGCTCCGGGAATCAAAGATGAGCACTTGGCGATTTTCGATTGCAGCTTCCGCCCGATGAACGGCGTGCGCTCGATTCATTACATGGGTCATATCCGGATGATGGGTGCCACGCAGCCGTTCATTTCGGGCGCGATCTCAAAGACGATCAACATGCCGGAGGAGTCGACGGTCGATGAGATCATGGCCGCGTATCTGGAGTCGTGGCGGCTGGGCTTGAAGGCGGTTGCGATTTATCGCGACAACTCCAAGCGAGTGCAGCCGCTGAGCTCCGGTTCGGCGAAGGGCGCGAAGGCGGCGACTGGCGCTGCTCCGGTGGTGGAGAAGGTTGTTGAGAAGATCGTGTACCGGCCGACACGCCGCAAGCTGCCGGATGAGCGGAACTCGATTACACATAAGTTCTCAATCGCGGGTCACGAAGGCTACATCACGGTGGGCCTGTACGAGGACAACACGCCGGGCGAGCTGTTCGTACGGATGTCGAAGGAAGGTTCGACCATTGCGGGCTTGATGGACAGCTTTGCGACTTCTGTGAGCTTCGGTTTGCAGTATGGCGTGCCGCTGAAGTTCTACGTCGACAAGTTCAGCCACGTGCGGTTTGAGCCGTCGGGCTGGACCGGCAATCCGCAGATTCCGTTTGCGAAGTCGATCATGGATTACATCATGCGGTGGATGGGCGCGAAGTTCCTTGGTCCGGATTATGCATTGCCGGGCGAGGCGGGGAATGCTCCCAGTCTGCAGAAGACCGAAGAAGAGCCGCAGCAGAATTTACCGTTTAACCTGGCGGCTGCCGATGCTCCGACATGCGCGGAGTGCGGCGGGCTGATGACTCGCAACGGCTCTTGCTATAAGTGCGAGAACTGCGGCGGGACCAGCGGATGTAGCTAAAAAAGTTTTCCGAGCAGTTGTCCTTTTTGTGGGAGAGTCGACGCCCGGCCGAGTAGTTTCGGCCGGGCGATTTTTCTTTGTGAAGGGCTTACTGCGATGCGCTCTGTTTGAGGGCGTGGCGTACTTGCTAGTTTGCGAACAATTCCGCGAGCGTTAGCGCAATGTCCGGGTTGGAGGTGCGAAGGACTCCGTCACGAACAGGCTCGAGTGAGCCGTCATGCGAGATCCAGGCGCTGCGGTAGGTGGGATCGATCACCCAGATATTGGGTACTCCCATTTTCACGTAGTCGTCGATGCGGTCTTGAATGTTGTGCAGCGTGTCGCCTTCGGAAAGGACCTCAATGCAGAGAAACGGGGGAATGGTGAGGTAGTCTTCCGCCGGCTCCGGCCCGTGAACTACGACAATATCCGGAACGCGGAACCGAAATGAGCTTACCTGCACTCTCAGCTCCGGAGCTGCCCAGATGCCGAGCGACTTTTCCAGTTGATGCAGGGCGACGTAGATCTTTCCCTGCAGGCGAGCATGGTTTTTCTCTCCCACCGTCCGCTCTACCACCTCTCCGTCGATGTAGTCACAATCGGGCCGGTAGGTCGTGGAAAGATATTCCTCCAACGAAACCTTAGTAGCCGTGCTCATGCCTTATTTTAGTCTCGCGCTAGCTCGCGAATAATTCCGCGAGGGGTAACGCAATGTCCGGGTTGGAGGTGCGAAGGACTCCGTCGCGGACAGGCTCCAGCGCGCCGTTGTGCGAGATCCAAGCGCTACGGTAGGTGGGATCGATCACCCAGATATTAGGCACTCCCATTTGGACGTAATCGTCGACGCGGTCCTGGATGTTGTGCAGGGTGTCGCGCTCCGAGAGAACCTCAATACAGAGAAACGGTGCTTGTGTCAAAAACCGTTCGGTGGGCTTGTTTCCTAAGATGACAGTCACATCCGGAATGCGCACCCGCTTCGGCCCAACGATGATGCGCAATTCCGGACCCGCCCATACGTTCCACTCCTTGCGCCGATTGCGAAAATAGACTACAAGTTCTGCCTGAATATCGGAATGATCCGAGTCACCTAAGTTTCTCTCCAAAACCTCGCCGTCTACATAGTCGCAATCCGGCCGGTAAGCCGTTTGGAGGTATTCCTCAAGGGAAACCTGTGTCGCGAGGATCATGCCTTATTTTAGTCTCGCGGTGCCCCGATCAGAACTCTAATCGGAGGCTCATCTGGATGAGACGGCCGTGGAGCCTTCCAAGATGGAGGCGGAAGTCCCAGAGACAGCCACTATCCGGAGTTCTTGACGAAGCCTAGCTAGTTATGTATAGCTAGATAGGTATTAGGCATGGCTGCGCGAAAGAACGACATTCTTCAGGGAACCCTGGCACTGCTGGTTCTGAAAACTTTGGCTTCGAATCCGAAAATGCACGGATATGCGATAACCACGCACATCCAGCGAGTCTCTGACGACCTGCTGCGGGTAGAGGAAGGGTCACTCTATCCGGCGCTGCACCGGATGGAGCAGGAGGGCTGGATCCGTGCCGAGTGGGGAGTGACCGAAAAGAACCGGGAAGCCCGATTTTATTCCCTGACGCCCGCGGGACGAAAGCAGCTCCAGCAGGAAGAAGAGAGCTGGTCGCGGCTGACCCAGGGAGTGGCGCGTGTCATCGGCTACGCCTGAGGAAAGGCATGTATGAGCTGGTTTCGCCGGATCCGGAATGTGTTTCAGTCGAATCGCGTTCAGCGCGAGATCGATCGCGAACTGTCGTTTCATGTCGGGGAGCGCGCCGATGAGCTGCAGGCGGAAGGCATGAGCCGGGAGGAAGCTGTCCGGCAGGCGCACCGGCGGTTCGGGAATTTCACGGCTCAAATGGAAACCACGCGGGATGCGAATGTCGCGGTGCGGCTGGAAGCGATTCTGCGGGATGTTCGCTATTCGGCGCGAACGCTTGCCAAGGCTCCGGTATTTACGGTTACGGTGGTGCTGACGCTGGCACTGGGCATCGGCGCCAACAGCGCGGTATTTTCCGCCATCCATGCGGTTCTTCTCCGGCCGCTGCCATTTCCGGACGGCGACCGGCTGATGGAGCTGCGGCAGGTAAATCCCAGGAACCCGACCTCGGTGGTGGCGCCTGCCCGGCTGCAGGACTGGAACCGGATGAGCTCGACGTTCCAGGCGATTACCGGATATTACACGCAGAACAGCTCGGAGCTTTCGGGCGAGCTTCCGGAGAACCTGAAGCTTGCGCTGGTGGCTCCGCGATTTCTGGAGGTGTGGGGAATGGCGCCGGCGCTGGGGCGCGACTTCACTCCGGATGAAGAGCGTTTCGGCGGGCCGCCAGCGATTTTGATCAGCGATCGATACTGGCGGCGCAATTTCGGCGCGGATCCGGGCGCGGTGGGCAAGCAGCTCCGTCTGGACAACCGGTCTCTGCGGATTGTCGGGATTATGCCGGCAGCGTTTCTTTTTCCGGACCGGGAAGTGGATTTGTGGACGCCGAGTCCGATGGATGCTCCTTATGCGCAGAACCGGGAATCGACGTGGTTCCGGACGATCGGACGGCTGAAGCCGGCAGTGACTGTCGCGCAGGCGCAGGCGGATCTCACCACGCTGCAAACGAATCTGGGGCGGCAATTTCCGAAGACGGATCGCGAATTGGGAGTTGCCATTCAGCCGCTGAAAGAAACCACAATTGCGGGAATCCGCCGGTCTCTGTGGATTCTGTTCGGCTCCGTTTCGGTGCTTCTGCTGATTGCCTGCACGAACATTGCGGCCCTGCTGCTTTCGCGAACGGCACAGCGGGAGCGCGAGATCTCGGTGCGGTTCTCCCTGGGAGCTTCGCGCGGGTCGGTGATGGCTCAACTGCTGACGGAGACGTTTCTGCTGGCGCTTGCCGGAGCCGCGCTGGGACTTGCCGTGGCCGCAGGGGCGTCCGGCATTTTTCGCGCTCTCGCGGCGAATTTGCCGCGCATGGACGAAATCGGCCTGGAGTGGCGGATCGTCGTCTATTCGCTGTTCTGCGCGGTGGCGACCACTCTTCTGTGCGGGCTGTATCCGGCGATCCGCAGCACGCAGAAGAACCTGTCGGGGTCTTTGGTTTCCGGAAGCCGGACGCAGGTTTCGGGACACAGCTCGGCTCGGTTGTGGCTGGTGGGTGTGCAGGTGTCGCTCGCCGTGGCTCTGCTGGCAGGCGCGGGATTGCTGCTGCGCAGTTTTCACGAATTGGGGCGAGTGTCTCCGGGGTTCGATCCGCATCGCGTGTTGACGTTTCATCTCAGCGTGAACTGGGGAGAAACATCGGATATGAAAGCTCTCCGGGAGAAGACGAAACGGATTCTGGATCATCTGCAGGCGGTGCCGGGCGTCGAAGCGTCGGCAATCGCGATGGCTCTCCCGACGGCGTCGGCTTGGTATTCGCACTATCGGCCGGACTTGCGGCTGGAGGGCCGTGCGGAGACGGAGCCGAGAATTATCGCCGAGAGCCGCTACGTCTCGCCCGGCTACTTTGCCACGATGCGAATTCCGCTGCTGAAGGGCGAGCTTTGCCGGGACAACTCCGCTGGAGTTCTGGTGAACCGCAGTTTCGCGAACACGTATCTGCCGCAGCCAATCGGGCGGCATGTGCAGCAGGTGGCCAACTCCGATTCGGCGGAGATTCGTGGAATCGTCGGCGACGCGCGGGAGGCGGGCATCGAGAACCCGCCGGTTCCGACGGTGTATTGGTGCTCCAACGCCTTACAGCCGGGCACATACTTTTTGGTTCGCACGCACGGAGAACCGGCGGCCATGGCGGAGACCCTTCGCCGGAAAATTCAGGAAATTGAGCCGAAGCGTTCCGTGTTCGACACTGTGCCGCTGGAGGAAAAGATCAGCACCTCGCTGGCGGAGAACCGGCTGCGGACTTTTCTGCTGACATTTTTCGCAGTCACCGCGGTGTCGCTGGCGGCGGTGGGCCTTTATGGAACACTCAGCTACCTGGTGAGCATCCGGCGTCGCGAGATCGGCTTGCGGCTGGCGCTGGGCGCGGTGCGGCCACAGATTGTGAAGCATTTTCTCGCCCGCGGCGTGGGAGTTTCGCTGCTGGGCTGCCTCGCCGGGTTGGGATTGGCGCTGGTGTCCGGGCGATGGCTGGCGGTGATGCTCTATGGAGTGTCGCCGTGGGATGCGGTCACGCTGGGAGGGGTGATCTTCGTCGTGCTGGCGGTGGCTGTGACCGCCTCGCTGCTACCCGCTGTTCGCGCCGCGAGGCTGGATCCGATGCAGGTGTTGCGAGAGGAATAGCCAATCACAGACGCGCGAATTGCCTATTCGCGTCGTAGCGCCGTCATTGGATCCACGGTGGCGGCGCGGCGCGCGGGCAAGAAGATGGCAAAGAAAACCGCCGTGCCCAGGATGGTACACACCACCAGATAAGTGGCTGCGTCCGTCGTCTCGATCCCGTATAGAAATGTCTTGAGCACGCGCGTCATCCCCAGCGCAGCTGCCAAGCCAACCGCCATGCCGGAAGCCGCCATTCGCAACCCATTCGCCATCACCATGCGCAACACGTCGCCTCGTCCCGCTCCCAATGCCATACGGACTCCGATTTCGTGCGTCCGGCGCGTGACGGCGTAGGAAATGACACCATAAATTCCAACAACCGCGATGAGAAGAGCCAGCACCGCGAATGTACCGAGCACCATGGCGCGCTCACGGCGATCGGCCAGGGATTTCGACACGCGATCCTCCAGCATCTCCACGTCGAACAGCGGCTGGCTGGCGTCGATTGATCGTGCGACCCCCTGCATAGGTGCGGCCAGCGCGGAAAGATCGCCGTCGCCGCGCACCAGCACGGTAATCCAGGGAGACGGGGATTGCTCGAACGGCAAAAATAGTTCCGGCCACGCTTTGTCGTCCAGCGAGCGATGGCGGATATCCGCCACGACGCCAACAATTACCGTCGAACTGATCTTCCGGCCAACGGGGTCGCGGCCCGGAAAGAATGTCCGGGCCATGGTTTGATTTATGATTCCCGCTTTCACTCCATCTCGCCCGTCCCGCGCGTCGAAGAAGCGACCGGAAATCAGCGGGATTTCCAGCGCTTGGAAATACTTCGCGCTGACGGAGACGACCGCGACGGTCTCGCTTCGTTCCGGTCCGTCATCGGCACGAAGTCCGGCCTCCACGGCATTGAATTGCGTCATCGGCGGCGAACTGGTCACGGCGGCATAACGAACACCCGGCAGCGCCCCGATTCCAGCGAGCATCCGGTCGAAGAACTCGACTTGCCGCTCCGGACCGTAAACTTCGAGGGGCCGGAGCATTGCGGTGGCAGTGAGTACATTGCGCGAGTCGAATCCGGGATGTGTGGAAGCGAGAATCCAGAGGCTTCGGATCATCAGGCCGGCGCCCGCCAGCAACACCACCGACAAAGCGATTTGTCCCGCCGCCAGAAACGCCGGCAAACGCCCACCGGAGGGAATCGCTGTTTCCTTCAAACCGGAATTCAGGTCGACGCGGGAAGCCGCCAGCGCCGGCGTTAGTCCAAACAGGAGTCCGGCCACGACGGAGCAGGCGCCGGTAAACGCGAGCACCCGCCAGTCAACCGGAAGTCCCTGCGCCAGCGCCTTCGGCATCAGAAACTCTACAGCTTCCCGGCCCCAAAACAGAACTCCCAGACCGAGCAATCCTCCGAGCACCGCCAGCAGCAGGCTTTCCGCCAGCAGCATACGGACTATGTCCTTGCGGGCGGCTCCCACAGCGGTTCTCATCGCGATCTCTTTGCGGCGCGTGATGGCGCGAGCCAGGAACAGATTCGCGACATTGGCGCAGGCAATCAGCAGAAGAAACCCGACAGCGCCCATGAGCACGGCGGTTGCGGTTTCGGAACTGGCAGTGAGTTGCTTCTGCAACGAAATCACCTGGACGCCGGCGGCGGCATGATATCCAGCCCACGGTGCGGGATATTGATCGTCCATGCCGCGCGCAATCCGCTCCAGATCGGCTTGGGCCTGCTGCGTGGTGATTCCTGGCTTGAGCTTACCGATCACCGCGATCGGCTTTGGACTGCGGCTGGGAACGGTAGCGGACTGTGGAACGCCATCGGGAAGCCAGATCGAAACATCTGCGCCATCGGGGTAAATAAAGCCGGGAGGCATCACTCCGATAACCGTGATTGACCTGCCATTCAGAACGATGCTCTTCCCCAAGATGGCAGGATCGCGCTGCATCACTCGCCGCCACAGGCCGTCGCTAATAATAGCGGTCGGATGATCGGACAGTGTGGCGGTCGGGTCGAACCCAACTCCGAGGCGCGGCGGAATCCCTACCATCGCAAAAAATCCCGGCGTCACGTGCGCAGCGTGGACGCGCTCGGCCGGCCGGCCTGGAACCGCCAGATTGGCCCCGATGGTTCCGCCCATCGCCTCGATGCGCTCGAATACCGTGTTCTGCTGTTTCCACGCTGCGTACTCTGGAGCGAGCACCATGGAGCGGTTGAACTTCGGAAAGAATTCCGTCGCCCAAACCAGGCGCTCTGCCTCCGGATAGGACAACGGTCGAAGGAATATCGCGTTTACGACGCTGAAGATCAAGGCGTTGGCCCCAATTCCCAGCGCGAGCGTGAGCGCGGCCGCTATGGTGAATCCGGGACTGCGCCTCAGGCGCCGCAGCGCATACCGCGTATCGCGAAGGACCTTGTCCATCTCATCATTCTATTCACGCGCGCTCACACGCCGGACGCGGCCTTCGAGCATCCGGCTATTCTGGACCAAGTGTCGCCGGCGGAGTTCGATCAGCTTGTCGAGAAAGCGCTGGCCACCATTCCGGCTCGATTTCGCAAGCTGCTGAGCAACGTCGTCATCGTCGTCGAGCGGGAGTCACCGGACCCGGATCTGTTAGGACTTCACGAATCGAATCCGCCGCTTCCCGACAAGATCACGATTTACCAGGGTCCGCATGAGCGTTCGGCGCACAACCGGAACGAGCTTTTCCGGTTAGTGCAGGAAACGGTCATTCACGAGATCGGGCATTATTTCGGGATGGACGAGCTGCGGGTGCAGCGCATGGAGAGGGCCCGGCGAAAGAGGCTTCGAAAACGGCGCCCGCTACAATAGGAATGCCCCCATGAAGAAGTTTTACATCGAGACGTTCGGATGCCAGATGAATGCTCACGACTCCGAGAAAGTCGTGGGAACGCTGGCGTCTCGCGGCTATGAACAAGTGGAGTCCGTCGATGCGGCGGACCTGGTGCTCTACAACACGTGTTCGATTCGCGATAAGGCGGAGCAGAAGGTTTTCCACCGCCTGCAGGAATTCAAGAAGCTGGCCAAGCACAAAACGTTCGCCGTGATTGGCTGCGTCGCTCAGCAGGAAGGCGACAAGATCTTCGAGCGCGCTCCGCATGTATCGCTGGTGGCAGGTTCGGCCAGCTACACCAAGCTGCCCGAGCTTTTGGTGCAGCTCGAGAATGGCGGCAAGCGTGTCACCGGCTTGAGTCTGGACACGACGGACACGTTCGAGACTCCGTATACGCGGCGGGACAATCCGCACCGGGCCTACATCACGATCATCGAGGGCTGCGACAAGTCGTGCGCCTATTGCGTCGTTCCGTTCACCCGGGGGCCGGAGCGCAGCCGCACTTCCGAGAGTGTGATCGCCGAGGCTCGACAGTTGGCTGAGGCCGGCTATCGCGAGATTCAGCTTTTGGGACAGAACGTCAACAGCTACCGGGACCCGTCGGCGGCGCAGTGGGATTTTGCGATGCTGCTCCGGAAGATGGGCGAAATTCCCCGCATGCGGCGGATCCGGTTTACGACTTCGCATCCTCGCGATTTTGGGAAGCCGATCATCGATGCCATCGCGGAGAATCCGGTGTTGTGCAATCACGTGCATCTGCCGGTTCAGAGCGGCTCCAGCTCCGTTCTTTTCGCCATGCAGCGGCAGTACACGCGCGACGAATACATGCGCCGGATTGATTGGATGAAGAACTCCGGCCGGGACATCGCGATTACCACCGACATCATCGTGGGATTTCCGGGAGAGACCGAAGCAGATTTCGAGCAAACCCTGCGGCTGCTGGACGAAGTCGAGTACGACTCGATCTTCAGCTTCAAGTATTCCCGGCGTCCCAATACTCCGGCGCTGTCGCTGGAAGACCAGATCAGCGAAGAAGAAAAGAGCCGCCGCCTGGCGATTGTGCAGGAGCGTCAGCGTTCCATCCAGATTCGACGGAATGCGGAGTACATCGGCCGCGTCGAAGAAGTGATGGTGGAAGGGTTCAATAAGGCCACGGGGCAGTGGATTGGCCGAACGTCGCAGCACAAGACACTGAACTTTACCGGCAGCCGCGAGAATTTAACCGGGCAGTATCTCCATGCCCGGGTGTTGCGGGCGGGACCGAATTCTCTCGCCGGCGAGTCCGTCACGGTTCAGTAACGTGAATGGTCTAATGAAATTGGAAGGAGACGCGTGATGGAAGTCGAAATGAGAATTCGCACGTTGATGATGGACCCGGTCACGCAAATGCCGATCGTAATTCTTCGCGACATGAGCGGGGATACGATCCTTCCCATCTGGGTGGGACCTTACGAAGCCAATGCGATTGCGTTGGAAATTGAGAAAGTCTCGACAGCACGGCCCATGACGCATGACCTCATCAAGACGCTTTTGAACGGACTGGATACCAAGGTTCAGAAAATCGTTGTCAATGAATTGAAAGACGAGACCTTCTACGCCCTCATCTGGCTGGAGAAGAACGGTGAGCTGATTAGCGTCGACTCTCGTCCGTCGGATGCGCTGGCGCTGGCGCTGCGAACGGACTGCCCGATTTTCGTTGACGATTCCGTCTTGAAGAATTCCAAAATGACAGCTCAGACCTCCGAGCGCGCGGCCAACGAAGAATTGCGGCGCTGGCTGGAGCAGTTGAACGACGAGGATTTCGGCCGCTACAAGATGTAGCGGGGCTTCTTTCCCGTCCAAATGAATCCCACGCTGATCGGAATTGCCGGAGCTTCAGGCTCCGGCAAGAGCGAACTGGGCGCATCGTTTGCAAGCGAAGCGGGTGGACGCCCGGATCGTCTCGTTAGACTTCCTACTACCTCGATCTGAGCGAGTGGCCCCTGGAACGTCGCGGTTCGTTCAATTTCGATCATCCGGATGCGCTGGACCAGGAAACTATGGCGCGCGACACCGGCAGCGGGGGCGAACGGTGGAATCGGTGTGCCGGCAGTATGAGGCTACGGTACGGCCCATGGCCGATGCTTATGTTTGGCTGCAGAGAGGACGTTTTGCGGACCTGGTGATATCGGGCACTCAGCCCATCCAGGACTCTGTGGACGCAGTTTCTTCGCAGTTGGGCCGCAGTTGCGTATTAGGCGGGGTGACGGGCCAAAATAGCGCAGGCGGCGGGAAGACGGCCACCACAGGTGCCACAGGGATGTTTCCAGGCAAACTAACCTTTGCGGCCCGCATCCGTCTAACCCGGCATGAAGAAGTTGATCACAGGCCGGAAGTTGTTGGTAGCGGGCTTGTTAGCGGCGGCTTGGGCAACATCCTTCAATCATGGACAGTGTTTGGCGTCGACGCTGCCCCAGCCTGCCGCGCGATTTATCTATTTTTTCCAGGAAGCCGGTTCGGGAGAAGCGGGTGGGGATGCGAAGGTGGGATTGTGGGAGCGCTTTCTCTATAGCCTGATTCTGTCCGGCGCTCCCAGCGAACAGAAGCCATCCGTCTCTTCTAGCCCTTCTTGGGAGCGGTCCTCCTAGGGGCGGCCTTCTTCGGCGCCGGCGCGGCCTTCGGCCAGCCAGTCAGCTTGGCGGAATCCACTTCAAATGTCAGGTTGAAAGGATCCTTGGTGAAGGCTGTGGCGGTTCCGTCGAACTCCAGCTCGATATCGGGCTCCGCTTTGCCGGGAAGGGCCGTGTCCAACTTCAGGGTGACTTCCGGCGTGAGACCATCGGAAATCGAAAGAACCAGCTCTTTCGGTTTGGTTTCCGGAGTGGCTGAGATCAGCTTGCCTTTGTAGGGGCCGCCGGCATTCGTCTCTTTCACGTCGCTGGCGAATTTTGCTTCTCCATCGGCGCCGCTAAGAAGATCTTTCAAGTTGAGCCACTTGCCCAGCATGGGATTGGTTTTCATCAACTCGTCGCGATTCTTGGCCTCGATCTCCAGCTTGCTTTCGATCTTGAAGCCCTCGGGAGGAAATGCTGATTCCTTCGCACTCGTGAACAGTTCATCCAGACCATCGCGGCTGCCGTGGAAGGCAACATAGTTTTTCTCGACGAAGGCCTTCGTCTTCTGACGATCGGCGTCGGCGAGGGCGCCGTCACCAGTCAACTCCGCGGAGCGGGCATAGTGCCACATGGCGGTGGCCTGTTTTTCCGGCTTCCGCTGCTGGATAATGGACGTGGCCAGCAGCTGTGAGAGCAGCGCGCTGTTCGGGTGCGCCCGGAGCATCTTTCCGTACTCTTCTTCCGCCTTTACGAAATCTTTCCGTGCGGCCGGGGCATCGCCGGGGCTCTTCAGCGCGAAATCGCGAAACTGCTTCTTTTGCGTGGCCCAATCGGTGGGTGACATGTTTGCCGGCTTCTTGTCGTCGGCCATTGCCGTATCGAGGGAAGAAAGCATCTTCTGCGCGTTCTGCTCAATTTCCGCCGCGTTCTGATCTTTCATCCCGAATTGAACCAGGACGGCGTAGGCCGGCATGGATGCCGGGCTTTTGCCCTCATCGATTTCAATCACTTCCCGGGCGGCTTCCCGAGTCTTGGCTTCATCCTGAGCTTGCTGCGCCGTGGCCAGCTTCGCAGCCGCGCGCTCCGCCTTGAAATCGGAAGTGGGATACTTCTCCTTCCACTGGTCGATCAGTTGAAGGCGCTTCTTCGCGTCGGTTTCTTTCTGAATGGCCTGGACCAGCTCGCCTTCGGCTGCGTCCTTTAATTGTTTCTGCGGTGCCTGGGCGAGCGAGGACGCCGCCATCAGGATCATCGACATTCCGAGCGCGACCATCCCCTTGGTCAATCGAATCTGCACTTCCTGCCTCCTCAATGTGGCTTCAGAGTAACTGTCCACGGGCGGTCTTCCCGGACCGGGCTTCGGGACAAACCGAAGAATACTCGAAAACATTATCTACCCGCAACACACCCCGCTTCGAACGTTAGATGCCTTCCCGGTGATTTTGTTCCCTGGAATCGAAAGCGTCTGCTAGACTTCCAAATTCATGCGATGGCTGGACCTTGGGGTCATACTTGTTTATCTGCTGGGAATCACGTGGTTCGGCGCGCGATTCCGGGAGGGACAAACCACCCTGAAGGACTACTTCCTGGGGGGCCGGAACGCTCCCTGGTGGGCGATTGCTTTCTCTATCGTTTCGGCGGAGACTTCGACGCTGACCGTGATTGGAACTCCGGCTCTCGCCTTTAACGGCGATTTCGGGTTCCTGCAGGTGGTTTTCGGTTACCTTCTCGCCCGAATTGTGATCTCTCTCCTATTTTTACCGCAATACTTCCGGGGGGAGCTTTTCACCGCGTATGAGCTGATGCAGCGCCGGTTCGGCCAGCGGATTCGAAAACTGACCGCGGGATGTTTCCTGGTTCTTCGCGCGCTGGCGGAAGGGGTCCGGGTGTTCGCCATCTCGATCGTGATCGGGATCATTCTCGGCACGGGCGAGGTTGCGTCCATTGTGCTGATTGTCTCCCTGACGCTGTTCTACACGTTCGAGGGCGGTATGACGGCGGTGATCTGGACTGACGTCGTGCAGATGTTCCTTTATGTGGGCGGTGCAATCGTCAGCCTGTTCGTGATTCTGCAGGAGGTTCCGGGAGGCTGGCCGCACGTCGTCGATGCGGCGATGGCCGCCGGCAAGTTTCGGATTCTGCATTTCGATTTCTCCTGGACCATGCCATACACCTTCTGGGCGGGTTTGATTGGCGGATGCTTCCTGACCACCGCCAGTCACGGAACTGAGCAATTGATGGTGCAGCGATTGTTGGCGGCTCGAAATGAGACGGAGAGCCGGAAGGCGCTGCTGGCCAGCTGGGTGGTGATCTTCTTCCAGTTCTCGCTGTTTCTGCTGATCGGTGCCGTCCTCTGGGTTTACTACCGGGATTCCGGAATGGCCCCGCCCAGCCCGGCGGACCGGATCTATCCGGACTTTATCTGGAAGCACATGCCGGTGGGAGTGGCGGGACTGGTGATTGCGGCGGTCCTGGCCGCCGCGATGTCGAACCTGAGCGCGGCGCTGAATTCGCTGGCTTCGACGACGATTATGGATTTCGTCAAGCCGCTATCCGGAAACACGCGAACGGAGACGCAGTATCTGCGGATGGCCCGCTGGGCGACCATTGCCTGGGGTGTAGTGCTGTTTGGAATCGGCTACGCGTCCACCGGGGTGAAGAGCGTGCTGGAGGCGGCGCTCGGAATCGCTTCTATTGTTTACGGATCGCTGTTAGGAGTCTTCCTTCTTGGTCTGCTGCGCCGCCGGCCAGGCGAGGGCGCTGCCATGACCGGAATGCTGGCGGGCTTGCTGTCGATGATCTATGTCCGGTTTGGGACGTCCATCGCCTGGACTTGGCATGTACTGATCGGAACCGCGGCGACCTTCTTGGTGGGCTGGCTGGCGGGCCGTTGGACCAACAGGGAGCAAAGCGCATGACCCAACTTCGGCGCGAACTGGGAATGAATGCGGCCATTTCGATCGTCGTCGGGACGATTATCGGAAGCGGGATCTTCCGGGTGTCGCAAGGAGCCGCCCAACAGTTGGGAGATCCGGGAATGGTCTTCTTTATCTGGATTTTCGGAGGCCTGCTGACTCTGGCCGGAGCGTTGACCTATGCCGAAATGGCGGCGGCCATGCCCGAAGCCGGTGGCGAGTACGTCTATCTTCGAGAGGCATACGGCCCGTTTTTCGCGTTTGTTTATGGATGGACACAATTCTGGGTCGCTAAAAGCGGCTCAATTGCGACCCTGGCGACGGCGTTTTTCGACTATTTTGCGCAGCTTGCTCCGGAGGTGGCGAATACCGCTTTCGTGATTCCACTTCCTTTAGGAGAGGGCGGCGGCCCGCTGGAGGTCCATTATTCGCAGATTTATGCCATGGCCATCATCCTGGTGCTGGCGGTAGTGAACTATTTCGGCGTAAGAGCCGGAGGGAATCTGCAAATTGTTTTAACGGTCCTGAAAGTGGTCCTGATTGCCGGTATTGTCGCGTTCGGATTGTTTGGGGGAAAGGGTTCGATTTCCAATTTCACCAGCACGATTCCCGCGCCAGGAGGCGTGGGTGGATTCTTTGCGGCGCTGGTGGGAATTCTTTGGGCTTACGACGGTTGGAATAACGTGAGCATGGTTTCGAGCGAAATTAAAAACCCGCAGAGGAACCTTCCCCGGGCGCTGATTTTCGGCACTTTGGCGGTAATGGGGATCTATCTGGCCTGCAATCTGGCGTACTTTTACGTGCTGGATGTGGGGCAGATCGCGGCGAGCAACCGCGTGGCGGCGACGATGATGGACGTGGTTGCCGGGCCGGTCGGGGCTGCCGGAGTAGCGATCGCAGTGATGGTTTCGATCTTCGCGGCGTTGAACGGCTCGATTCTGACGGGGGCGAGAGTACCATTTGCCATGGCTCGCGACGGGCTATTCTTCCGCGCCATCGGAGTTGTACACCCCGTACGGCATACGCCGGGAAATTCCATCATTTGGTTGAGTGTTTGGGGCGCGGTCTTAGTATTGAGCGGACGATACGAACAATTGTTCACTTATGTAATTTTCGCCAGTTGGATTTTATATGGGATGGCAACCGCCGCCGTGCTGGTATTGAGAAGGAAGCGTCCAGATTTGGAACGCCCATATAAAACAATGGGTTACCCGGTGGTGCCGATCGTTTTCGTGATGGTTGCGGCTCTGCTGCTGTTCTTTACAATGCGGGACTCTCCCCGGGAATCGCTAATGGGATTATTTCTCATTGCCGCCGGTACGCCATTTTATTTCTATTGGAAACGCCAGCGCCCGGAAGCCGTCAAATAGTATGAGATTAGTTCTGGTACGAAAGCGTTCCGAATTCAGAACAAAATCCTTGAATTTGACTGAAAATAGGCGATAAACTAGCGATCAAGCCGCCGGGATCCAAAAACCGTTCTGAAATCGGAACGAAAACTCGGTAGCCGCCGCCCTACAGTGAAAACGATAAACGGGCGATAAGTAAGGGTCCTATTTAATTGGGGAACTACGCATGGACGTTGCAAAGATTCTCGAAGATCTCCGCCGCGAGCGGGCTCAAATCGAAGAAGCGATCCTGACGCTGGAAAGACTGGCGGAAGGACGGGGTAAGCGTCGAGGCCGGCCGCCGCGCTGGCTTGCAGATGCTCGAAAGCGGGGCCGCCCCCCCCTGCCGACTGGCCTTAAGAATGGAGTTGCCGGCAAGTCACAGCCGGTCGTATAAGTTCTTTTCCAAGAAAAGGGCGCCCGCCACGGGGTTCTTCGTGTAGGCGCCAATTTCCTGAAAGCCCAGGTCGCGATAGAGCCGGATGGCCGCTCCCATGTGGGGAAGTGTGTCTAACCGTATCCGCCCGTAGCCCGCCCGCCGGGCTTCTCGCATCGCCGCCTCCATCAGGAGTCGTCCGGACCCCATACGCCGTGCCCCGGGCCGAAGGAAAAGCCTCTTTAATTCGCAGATCTCGCCGCTCCATGGCCGGATGGCGACACAGCCAGCGGGCGTGTCACCTCTCCAGGCCAGTAGGAGGCATCCCCCGGGAGGAGAGTATTTGCCGGGCAATCCCGCCAACTCCGCTTCAAAATCCTGAAAAGAAAGATCGATTCCCAGTTCCTGCTGGTATTCGCGAAACAGTTCGCGCACAATTTCGATCTCCGCCGGAGTTGGTTTAACCTTGGAAATTCGCAGAGCGGGGAAATCAGAAGTAGAAGGCGACGCCGCCACGTACCACCCTCGGAGTGTGGATTAGCAGCAAGCGGCGGCCTTCCACACTCAATGGCAGATAGCCCTGCGCCATCAGGTTTCGCATTTCCGCCGACACTTCCATGTGACCGGGCATGAAACCGGGAGTCGGGACGCGCTGGCGGAAAGAAAGATTAAGGCCGGAATCCGGGGAACTGAGATTTGTCAGAAAAATGTGGCCGGGCGTAAGAGCGCGGTAGTCCGTCCACTGATAAGAGACCGCGTAGGCCGTGCCGCTGCGGGGAATGACTCCGGAGGCTTTGGCGGCGATGGCATTCTGCTGGCTGCGGCGGATGGCGTTTCGAATGTCGTTGGGGTTGTCACTTGGCAGCGCACGCTCATCTGTGCGGAGGGCCCCTCCACGGCTGAAGATCAGCGCGACGGTCAGGGCTTCGTGGAAACGCTGAGAGCCGGCGGCGGAAAAGCCGCTACGGGAAAAGTCGCCGATGTTGAAAACGCCGCTGCGCGAATTGAAATCCGGAACCACATCCATCGGGTAAATCCCGTCGGATGAAGCCATTGTCAGAGCGGCGTTGGAGATCCCCTCCCGGAAGAATCCGGCGCTGATCGTTCTGGAGCCGAATTCCTTGCGATAGCTGATCTCGTAATTTTCCGACCGCTGCACCCGAGCCACGCCGTCGCGTATGGTGAGGCGGGGAATCAGCGCCAGCGCGCTGACGTTGCGCCGGAGGTCGGCGGCCTCGGAAGAAACCAGGTTGAGATTCGGCTTGTTCTGATAAACGCCCGCGGGCGGAATACCGGAACTGAAGCCGAATTGCACGATGCCGGCGTCCTCTAGATTCGCCGTAGCAATCGCGTAAGGGCTGATATAGGTCATCTTCGAACCGAAGCTGACCGAATCGAGGGAAGTGCCGATTTCAGCGGTGACGTGATCGGAGAGTTTCAGGTGATCGGAGACGGCCGCCGACATCGTGCGGACACCGGCCATCGGTCCATCGGTGAAGCGCGCCGGAGTATTCATCGGAAGAAACACCTGTTGGACCGTCAGCTTCAGCTCCGGGTTGAAGAAATCGGCATCGGTATTCTGCCGGTACGAAGTGCGAAATGCCGCCGCCGGAACGCCATTGGCCGACGAATAGCCGACATTTCCGCTGAACATCACATGGGCAGTTCCGAAGACTTGGGCAGACAAGGCGAATGCCGTGCCCATATCGGCGATGCTGGCGTTCTGAAAGTTGCTGGAGTCTCCGGCCGACAGTGCCAGAAGACCCCGGGTTTCAGAGAACACCGAGTGCTGCTTGTTCGCCTCGGGGCCGTCGGTCTTCTCTTTTGGCAGGAACCGCAACAGCGGACGAGTGGCCGAAGCGCTGCGCAGAACCCATTTCCAGTCGTCGCTCATCAGGCTGGCGGCGCCGGGAGCCGAACTGAGAAGTTGAATGTTGCTGACGACCGACGAGAGCTGGATGGCAAGATAACTTCGCTCGCCAGGTGTGACGCGAACTCCGGTTTTGGAAGCGGGAGCAAAGCTGGTTTGGGAAACCCGGATCGAATACGTATCGGCGGGCAGAAAATCGAAGCCGAAAGCTCCCTGCTCGTTGGTCAGAACCCTCTGGACGAGGTGGTCGAACCGATTAGTCAACAGGACCGTAGCCCCCATCTGCGCAATCCCGGACGGGCCTCGGACAAAACCGACAATCGAGCCGCTCAGCTTCAGTTGGGATTCGGCCGCCGATGCGGCCGCGGGCGCACACACCACTGCGATAAGCGCCAAGGCGCCATGGGCTAGCGGGCGTGAGGGGTGAGCGCTTAGCACACCGAAAACCCTCTCCTGATTCTACGTCACCGTGAATGATGCCGTGGGCGTCAGCACCTGATTACGTTTCCGGTCGGTCACCTTCATTCTCAAGGTGTACTTGCCCGGTTCCAGATCCTTCAGCGGCAAAAGCTTTTCGATGGTCACCTGGGTAGGCGAAGCATTGGGAAGGCTGGAAATTTCTTCGGAGAAGTCGAAGATTTTCTGGTTGGTTCCGTCCTTTACGACTTCGTATTGGATGCTGCCGTCGGGCTTCTGCGTTTTTTCATCCGGCTCGAAATTATAGAGCGACATGTAGATCCCCATGCGCTCGCTCCGCTCGAAGGTTTCGCCCATGCGCGGCCGGACTTTGGAGGTGCCGATGACGAACTGACCGGTGCCGATGTTCTTCGTCGGAACTTTCTCCAGCTGGTCCGCCAGGATGATCGACGACATTCCGAGCTTCTCATCATCGAAGCGGGGAACGCTCAACGCCATTTCGTAGTTGTTCATGTTCCCGCCGATGACGTCTTTGACGACGACGTTCAGGCGGTAATTACCGGGAGCCAGCGGAACTGCGTTCTGATAGATCGCCCGGCCTTTCGATGCCTCGGCGACCAGATCAGCCGGAGCCTCGATCGATACCGGAACTTCCCAGACGTTCACAACGCGGCGGGCCATCGACGTGATACGCGCGTAGATGTTCACGACGGCTTTCGCGACGCCGTCGGAACTCTTGAATTGAAGGTCGGATTTGTTCATCTGCAGGGTGATGTAGGACATCACAGTCGAATTCGTCATCTTGACGAAATCGGCCCGCACCTGGATGGGCAGGATGTTGAAGGTGACCTTGGAGTGGACCTGCGCCTCAAGGTCTTTGAATTTCACTGCCGGCGGCTTCTGGAGAGAGGCATACTGCTGCAAACGTTCAAATTGATTCATGCGGGCGGGCAACGGCATATTGCCCACGCCGAGACGTGTACCGTCGGTGCGGCTGAAGCGGTCGGCTTTGCTGGACATGCCCATCTGCTCATACATCGTGAGGCCGGCGCCGGGAACGTACAGCAACGCATCCTTTTCCGACGGATCCATGGTCATGCGATACTCGCCGGTCATCGTGGGGTCGACGAACTCAATGTTGATGTCGTTTCCCAAGCCGATTCCTTCCAGATACCGGTAACGCCACTTCTCAAAGGGGAACGTGGAGGTGGTGCCGCCCCCTTCCTCAATGGGCCGCTCGTAGGTGCCGCCGGAAGGATGAGACTCGATTTCGTCGGGAGGGCCAAAAGTAATGTAGATGCGTCCGCGATCGGTCTTCCAACCCGGGAAGCCGGACGCAAACCGCTCGTTCGCATAGGCGATGCGGCGGTAGTGCTCTTCTTTGAATTCGTTTTCCTGGGTATCGGGCGTGGGGTCCCGGCGAAGCCAGAACTGTTCGATGAACTGCTCCCGTTCCTCATCGGTGCCGAAACGCTTGAAGGTGGCCCGCTCTTCATCCGTGATGATGTAGAACACGTCTTCATTCAGCCACTTGCGGAACGGACCTTCCAGCTCCTTGCGAAGCTTTTCTTCGCGCTTTCGCTTTTCCTTCTCCGACATCGGCTTGGCGATTGTTTCCCGAGCCGGTTCGTTTGAATTCTTTTTCTTGTCGGCCGCCAACAACAGGGAGGCCGGCACCAGAGCGCAGGCAGTCAGAAACGCAGGTAACTTCTTTGCCATCTTTCCTATGCTTTCAGACCTATGCTTTCAGAGAACACTCTTCAAGTTATCTCCAAGTCTAAGCTTCTATTTCCAGGGCGTCAATGGCGATGGACGGCAACAGCGACCCCTTCGGTTTCGGGATTTCCCAAGGAATTGCCAGCTATGGTACTCTAGGCACTTGGGCGTTGGCTGTCTTTCGCCCGAGCATCCGGAGTAAATTGCCATGGCGAAAGTTTGCCCAGTCACCGAAAAGCGCCCGATGTCGGGCCATCGCGTCTCCCACGCGAACAACAAAACCAAGCGGCGTTTTGAACCCAATCTGCACGAAAAGCGCATTTGGGTCCCCAGCGAAGGCCGTTTTATCCGCCTGCGGTTGAGCGCCAAGGCGCTGCGCACGATCGACAAGAAAGGCGCCGATGCCGTTTTTGCGGAAATGCGCCGGCGCGGCGTGAAAATCTAACAGGAGTTTCTACCGATGCCTCGCACGCTGATTAAGCTCGTTTCCACGGCCGGTACCGGCTATTACTACACCACCAGCAAGAACCCGAAGGGAAAAGGCGACAAGGTCGTCAAGAAGAAGTTCGATCCCGTGGTTCGTAAGCACGTCGAGTTCAAAGAAGCCAAGATTTCCTGACCGGCCAGCCCGGTTACCCACAAAAGCTCCGGGATTCCCGGAGCTTTTTGCTTTTATAGAGCCAACTCGCCCTGAAACTGCATATCCTTCAGCGGAAAGACGGCTTCCATATGCAGGCGGCCATTGTCCAGTTCGAAAGTCACCTGTTTGTCGGAGCTCTCGATTTCCGGCTTGCGAGGAAAAAAGAAAATCAACAGAAACTCATGATCCCCCTTGAGGACATCGGCGTCGCTGGGGAAGATGGGGTCCTTCCCCTTGATGTTCAGCCGTGCCAGCGTCTTCAACATCTCGCGGGAGCCGGGGGCCGGCAGCGGCTGGGAACGGGGAAATCCCGACACGGAGACCATGTATGATTCGGCGGCGCGGTCGGGCATCTCCATTTCCAATCGCGATTCGGCCTCGCGCACGGCTCCGGCGCTTTCCCAGCGGACCAGGAGAAACGGCGTTTTCACCATTTCCTGGCCATCGACGCTCCATCCTGGTGCGTCTACCGTTTCGTTCGGCCGGGGAAGCGTGATGGAATCGTCGGGAGAGATGCGTGGAGCCGGGGTACGCGCGCCCGAACTTCGCACTCCCAACGTGTCCTCGATTTCGCGGGAGCTCCACTGGACCGGACCGTCCTTGGCCCAGGGAGAGCGGTTTACCAGGCGTTGAGCTTCCTTCTTCGTCCACTGTTCCGGCTTTTTCTCGTTCCAGAAATCCGCCGCCTGGACAAGTCCGAAACTGAAGGCCAGGCATGCGACCACTCTCATGACCCCACGGTAGCAGACGTGAGAAACACGGATTCAGGAGCTTGCGGGAGCGGCTGTCAGGGCCAGCTTTCCGTGGCGAACGCCCTTGGTGGCGATTAGTTTTTCGGCGATCTGCTTCACGTCGCGGCTGGCGCCGCGAACCACGAGAACCTCCAGGCAATCGGTGTGGTTCAGGTGAACATGGAGCGTCGAAACGATCGACTTGTGATGCTGGTGCTGGAGCTCGGTGAGACGCTCGGACAGCATCCGGGTGTGGTGATCGTAGATCAGCGTGACCGTTCCGACCACGGGGGTGTCCGGGCGCTCCAACTGCTCGTCGCTGAGGTCGTCCCGGATGAGATCGCGAAAAGCCTCGCTGCGATTGGTGTAGCCTTTGCGGGCGATGCGCTCATCGAAACGCTGGAGCAGATCGGAATCGATGGCGACTCCAATACGGCTGAGTTCTCCCATGTTTCCGCGTTAAGCACCCACACAGGTGGCGCACTGGCCGTAGAGAAGAACTTCGTGCCCGGAGATATTGAATCCCGGTGGCAGCAGCCTCTTCAGGTTGTCGACGCAGCCGTTCAGCTCGAACATCTTTCCGCAGTCGCGGCAATGGAAGTGATGGTGATGACCCTTGCCCGCCAGCTCATAGCGGGGCGGCTCACCCGGAAGATCGACCGGAACAAGCCACCCCTCGTCGACGAGAGCCTTGATGGTTCGATAGACGGTGGCGATGCCCAGACGGGTGATGTGGCGTTGCGCGCTGGCCAAAACTTCAGGAGCGCCCAGGGGACGGTTGGCGTTCTCGAAGACTTCCCGGATGACGGCGCGCTGGCGAGTTTGCCGGATCATTCCTTTTCCTATTTTACTTCGTGGTGTGTTTGCTGTGGCCGTTTCGCACTGCCGGGAACGACGATCAGCGAAGCCGTGATCGAAACGGCGAGGACCGTCAGAATAATCGCCAGCGACCAGCCGATCGAAATGTGGGGAAGCAGGCGGCCGTCGAAGATCGTCATCTTCAGCCCGACGAAGACCAACACGAAGGAAAGTCCGTATTTCAGCAGATAAAACTTGTCCATCGCGCCGGCGAGCATGAAGTACATCGCCCGCAAGCCGAGAATGGCGAAGATGTTCGACTGGAAGACCAGAAGCGGTTCCTTGGTGAGCGCGAAGACTGCAGGCACGGAATCGATTGCGAATACGACATCGGTCATCTCGAGAAACATCACGCAGATAAACAGCGGAGTGGCATAACGGACTCCGTTGATCCTGGTAAAGAATTTCCCGCCGTGCAGCCGGGGAGTGACCGGCAGCCAGCGCTGCAGCATGCGAAGCACCGGATTTGTGGACGGGTCGATGTGTTCATCGCCGCCCTTCAACATCTTCAGACCCGTGTAGATCAGCAGAATTCCGAAGATCACCACGACGAAATGGAATTTCATCAGCAGCGCGCCTAGAGCGATGAAGATTCCCCGGAAGATGAATGCTCCGAGGATGCCGTAGAACAGTACGTGATGCTGCAGAGAGCCGGGAATGCCGAAGAATCGGAAAACGACGACGAAGACGAAGATGTTGTCGAAGCTGAGCGCCCGCTCCACCACGTAGCCGGCGGCGAACTCCAGGGCCGCCTGCTTGGCGACCGCTTCCGGAAATTTCGTCAGCGAGTACGCCCAAAGCACCCAGTTGAAGACCATCGCGACAACGGTCCAGATGACAGTCCAGGCTGTTGCTTCCTTGAGGGAAACTTCATGCGGGCTGCGGTTGAAAACGTAAAGATCCAGCGCGAGCAGCATCGCGATGAAGGCGGTGAACGCGACGTAGGCCCACCAGTATTCGGCAAAAGGAAATAGCAAGAGCTTTAAAACCCAATGTCGCATAAACGCCGTTGCCGGTACCCGGCGATTGCCATAATCGGGAAATGAATTCCGCCTTCCTGCGGCTGATGGATCGCATCGCGCAGTTTCAGAAAGCCAATCCGGGAAGCGAGGTTTGGATTTCGGCGAAGAACCTGGACACCGGCGGCCGCTTTGCGCTGGGCGAGAACCAGAAGGTACGGACGGCATCGACCATCAAACTGCCGATTCTGTGCGCGGTATACCAGGGCGTTGCCGAGGGCCGATGGACGCTGACGGACAAGCTGGTGCTGCGCGATGCGGATAAGGTTTCGGGATCCGGCATTATCCGGGAGTTCGACGACGGGACGCAATTGTCGATCCGCGATGCGATACACGTGATGATCGTCGTCAGCGATAACACGGCGACGAATCTGGTCCTGGACCGCATCACCGCCGACTATGTCAATGAATGCTGCGACCGGTGGAATCTGCCGGCCACGCGGTCGATGCGGAAGGTTCGCGGGGATGGCAACCAGTTGAAGGCTCCGGCGGGATGGAGCAAGGCGGGAATGCTGGAGGAGAATAAACGCTACGGATTGGGATCGGCGGCTCCGGCGGAGATGGTCTCGCTGCTGGAACGGATCGAGCGGGGCGAGATCGTCTCCGCGAAGGCATCCCAGGAAATAATCGGGATTTTGAAGCGCCAGCAACTCAAGGAGGGAATCGGCCGCCGGCTGGACGCCAGAATGCCGGTGGCTTCCAAATCCGGGGCGCTGGACGCTCTGCGAAGTGATGTGGGAATCGTGTATTCGCCCGCTGGCCGGATCGTCATTGCGATCACCGTCGACGGCATGCCGAAAATCGACTATTCCTTCGATAACATCGGCAATTTGTTGATCGCCGATTTGACGGACTGCCTGCTGGAGGGATTGAACGGATCGCCAACCTCATAAGGTCCTCTCTTTCAGTTCGAGAGACCGGCCAGTTTTTCTTGTTTTTTATCATTGACTTCCGTCTTCTTGCGCAGCGAACGGCTTGCTTTTCAAGGGTAGGCTCGCGGTGCAATGTCGGAACGCATACACAAGCTTCAGCCGAACCGGACCATCCAACTGCTGGGTTTCGACGATTTGGGCGCCTCCGGTGCGATTCACGATGCGACGGCGAACTCTTTCACCGTCAGCGGAACGTTCCGGGATAGCGGCGACTTCGCTGTCCTCACGCTTTACGATGCCGACAACTTCTACGAACACCCGCGATTGAAATACCTGCCGGACTTCAACTTTGGCGGTCTCAAGCTGACCTTTGACGTCCGGTACACGAATTTGATGCCGCTGGATTCGCCGCACTACGGCTCGATCGACTGGCCGTATCTCGATGTCTGGAAACCGTCGGCGAATTTAGACCAAGTGTCCAGAATCCGATTGTTCGATCACGCCACCTACGTCAGCGGCGACTACACTCAGGCATCCGGTTCATTCACGATCCATAGCGAAAACATCAGCCAATATGACCGGGTCACCATCTGGTATCTTCACCGGGCTTTCGACTACCTGGTCCCGCAGTTGACCTGTACGTTCCAGTTCGGGTTGAAAGCGGCGGGCGCGGTCCACTCCGTTACTGTCGCCGGGCAGGTGTACTCCACGGAGGAAGCCACCGGGGACACTCCTTTCGGCATTGCCACGCGCCTGGCTTCCAGCCTGGCGCAGTCCTCGAAAGTGGACGCGGCTGTTGTCGGCACCGGCGGTCAGTTGGATATCCGGAATAAAGCGGGCGACGGCGCAACCTATGTCGTGTCCTCCACCGCCGATACCGTCGCTCACACCTTGACCGGAGTGAGCGCCGAAAGCATTGCGGCAGAGCTTGCCTGGCAGATCCGGACCACGGACTACTTCGACGCCATTGTCGGTTTGGATGCCGTTTCCGACGGTGCGACGATTCACATCCAGGCAAAGCGTCCCGGAGTGGACGGCAACAGTGTGACGCTCTATTCCGTCTCGAAGAACGCGAATCTGGAGGCCCGGGCTTCCGGGAGTACCGTTCTAAGGCTAAGCGGGGGCAAGTCCGAGGCGACCTGGAGAATTTCCCTCGATTTCACATCGCTGGCTCTGACATCGATCCGCAACATGGTGCTGACATTCGCGCCGCCGATCGTCGCTGGCGGCCCGCTGGAAGCAGTGGAGTGGCAGGCGCAGTTCACCAATTGGACCGTTACCGGTCCGGATGAAGCGAAGTGGCTGAAGGTGGCGGGTCCGGGTTCGGTCCGGGTGGAGGAGACCGATTCCTGGTGCTCCTATCAAGGCGACTGGCAAATTAAAGAGGGGTTCTTTTCGCACGGTTTTGCGAAGTGCAGCACTCAGGCGGGCGACAAAGTGACCGTGCGCTACTCCTGCGCTTCGAAGCATGACCTATACATTGGAACGTCGCTATGGGGAGCGTACGGCTCGGCGATGGTGAGTCTCGACGGAGATGCGGAGCAGGCGCTCCAATGCTTCCTGGATGTGAGCGCTCCCGTCAATGCGCGGCGGAAGGTGCGAAGCAACGTGCCCGCGGGCGAGCATGTGGTCGTGATTCGACTGAATGCCGCCAAGCCGTTCTACTTCGACTTTCTCGAAGCGGCCGTGCCCGGTGATGTCCCGGAACCGTTACCGGCCGTTCCGTGGATGTCACCCGCGCTCGATTATTCCACCGATCACACTTTCAAACTGCCGCCGGAACGCGTTTTGTGGAACTTCGACCAGCTCGGTTTCGCCGCTCCGGTGAACGAATATATCGGAGTGTTCTGGTGGAACCAGCGGCGGGAGGTAGGCGGCGTGAAACCGAAGGTGACCGTCACTTTCGGTGGAACCTATGCCGTGGACGATGTGATCTGGATGAAGATCGGCGGCGTCGAAGTGAATCGCCGCGTGTATCCCGGCGATACCAACGAGATTCTGGCGGCTCATTTCGCCTATACGATCAATGCCAGCTTCGTCGGCGTGTATGCGACCGCCGCGGGCAATGTCCTGACGATTACGGCGCGATCGGCCAAGGGGAATTACGCGTTCACTTTCGAGAACAGCTCAAACGTCAGTGCCACTGGAGCTCTTTCGGGCGGAACCATCGGCAAATGGGAAGTGGATCCGTCTCAATCCACTGTTCTGAATCACGGCGCGCGCAAGTGGCATCAGGCGATGTTTGCCGCCTGCCAATCCCGGTCGCGGGAAATCACCGTTGCCTGTTCGATGGAGCTTGTGTATCCCCCTGCCGATTTTGCCGCCCGGTTCCCGGCAGGAGAATTCGTGGAAACCGATGTGGGGTTTGCCAGCCTGCATTCGACCCACTGCGCGTTCAACGCCAGCATGCTCGCGTTTCAGAAACGCTTCATGAAAGAAGTCGCCGATTTGCAGAAAGCCGCCGGTTTGGCACCGTCGCTGCAGATGGGCGAGTTCGTCTGGTGGTTCTTCGCCAAAGCGGGTGGAGGAATGGGATACTACGACGCTGACACCACCGCCGCCGCGCAGGCGCAGTTGGGGCGGCCGCTGCACATTTTCCAGGCACCCACCGACGATCCGGGCGTCAACGGCGGGGCGGATGCCACCTTCCTGCGGAACCGGCTGCGGGATCATGCCGCGGCCATCATCGCCCATGTCCGGGAAACACACTCCGATGCGCGTTTTGAAATTCTGTATCCCTACGATGTGAACTATCCCGTGCCCGTCGGCATTCACAACCTGGGAGGAGCGCTCAACAACTTTGTGAATTTCCCCGCGGAATGGAGCACCAAGGCCTCCAGCGGTTTCGACCGGATGAAAATGGAAGGCTTGAACTTTGGAGCGTGGACCCGAAATCTGGATCTCTGCCAGGCGACGATGGAATTTCCGCTTCTGCAGGGCTGGCCGGAGAATTCGGTGCGCTATCTCGTGCCCGTTTTTCGCGCCGGGTCGCCCTGGCAGCGCGAGTATTTGATGGCCCGGGGCTTGGAGATTCCCGTCGTCAACTTCTGGGCGTTCGACCATTTCTGCATCTTCGGACTGGACACCCGCGAACCGAAGGACGCCGGGCGTGCGAGCTGACCGCGGGGACGCTAAAATGAAAGTTCCCCCGAATGTTAGCTTCCTTTTACCGGCGATGGATGGATCGCTGGGAGTCTAAACTTGCGTTCCGGTCTACCGATCGTGTAGTGCGCCCCTTCGAATGGGGCCTGGATTGGGCCAAAGCGTGGCCGATGGCGGACCGTCTGCACCGCAATGGGCACGATGATGAAGAATGGCTGCGGGCGCTGAACACCGCGGCCATCGAACGCAGCGATGAGTTTTTTGCCCACCGCACTCCGGCGGACTTCTCGCTTGAAGGCGATCTTTTACGGTTTACCTCGCCCTCGGTCACGCCGTATCCGGAGAATAATCGGGTTCACGCGCGCTGGTTTCCGGTTCCGAAGAGGGAAGGGAAGCGCAATGATCGGGCCGTCATCGTCCTGCCGCACTGGAATGCCAGCATCCACCAGCATGCGGGACTGTGTAGCGGGCTGGCGAAGTTCGGCATTCCCGCTCTGCGATTGAGCCTTCCCTACCACGACTACCGGATGCCGCCGGAACTGGGCCGCGCCGATTATGCCGTTTCCTCGAACCTCGCGCGGACCATCGATGCCACCAGGCAGGCCGTAGTGGACGTCCGTTGCGCCGTGGACTGGCTGGAACAACAGGGCTATTCGCGCGTCGGCATCGTCGGTACCAGTCTGGGGTCCTGCTATGCGTTTCTGGCTTCCGCTCATGATGCGCGGCTGCGGGTGAACGTGTTCAACCACTGCTCATCTTATTTCGGGGATGTCGTGTGGACCGGCCTTTCCACGCGCCACATCAAAGAAAGCCTGGAGCCGAATGTCACCTTGGAGCGGTTGCGCGACGTCTGGCAGGCCATAAGCCCGGTGAACTACATGTCCCGGTTTGCGGCTCATAAAGACAAGCGCTCGCTGTTCATCTACGCGAAATACGACACGACGTTCCGGCCCGAATACTCCGAACAGATCATGCAGTGCGTCCGCGACCACGGCATCGATCACCGCCTGGTTGTCCTGCCCTGCGGCCATTACACGATCGGCGAAAGTCCATTCAAGTTTATGGACGGCTACCTGATCGTTTCCACCTTCCTTCGCTGGCTGTAGGTCAAGCTCCGCCGGAACGAGTAATCCCGCAGGGGACGGAGACCCGGTGCGATTTAAAAAAATAACTATTCTTGCTGTGGCGGCATGTTTGTTTCCCATTCGTTCCCGCGATGTGGGCGGCGACCATAACTATCGCGGCAACGGACCCCTATCCCCGGCTGGGAGGGGCATTTTTCTAACCGGTGGATCGGGAGGATCAGTCCTCCCATCGTTCCGGCATTTCTCATTCTCAATTCCGATCCCATGCCGAATAACACCCTGAATCCAACGTTCTTCCGGAATCCGCGAGTCACCACCAACACGTCCCGGTTCGTCCCGCACGTCTGGAAATAGCGAGTACCTACAGTTGGTGCTGGAGGTGGGTCGAACCCGCGACGTCCAGCTTGGGACGCCGAGAAGTTCAAGGCCAGCCGCTTCTTTCCATCGCAGCGCTGAAACCGGGTGCCGTTAGTGAGCCGCCGCGGTCGGGGTGGTCTTTCGGGGTTCGACAAGCGCCACGCTGACCACCTGCCCATCTCTCAGGAGGCGGTCCCGCAGTACCGCATAATCGAGTTCGTGGAGAGGCTGATTACGTTCCACTGCGAGAGCGGCGCCCGTCGCCGCGGCCTGTCCAAGCGACATAAATGTGTGTTCGAGACGGATTGCACCGTAGGCGACGTGGGATGAGGATGGGCACGATGCGGTCAGCAAGTTGGCCGCCTCGGTGCGGCGCGGCAGCAGGGAGCGCCACGATATGCCGAACGGCCCCCAGTTGTCGTCATCAAACACGAAGCCCTCGTTATAAGCCGCGCCGTTCCGGACGATGCGGCGCACGCTGTGCGTGTCGGTTGGCCAGTAGGCGAGGGCGACAGGGTCGGCGACCGGAGCCGGGTTTAGCCGGCGTGTGTGGTGCTCGGTGATCACGAAATCCGAGACCATGCGCCGCGCATCGCGAACGTAAAGCTTGCGCGGCCAGCCTCCATTGTCCCTGAACTCGTCCGCGCATAGGCCCCATTCGCTCCATGCCTTGCGAACATCGGCAGGCACTTCGGGATCATTCTGCAACAGCCAGAAGAATCCCTGCGTGAACTCCTTGTGATACTGGAAGATGCGTTCGCGTGTGGCGTAGGAGCCCTCGGGCCACTCGCGATTCATGCCGTAAAGATTGGTGGAGAGGTCACGCCCACCGTTGATGTCGGTCTTGCCGTTGGGCAGCGCCGCCACAGGAGGTTTGAACGATCCCCCGGCGCGCAGATACCGGAAGTAGATCTCGTATTGAGAGCGATCGAAGGATGCAGGCTTCGCGATAGGCATGCGATTTTGAGGATTCTTCGTCATGCAGATTCGGAAGCAAAATGCCTGAAGATTGCGGTCGCCCTCGCCAGGAGTGCCGGGCGGTTCGTCCTGAATTGTGGGAATCAGGCCGCTTTGTGGGTCGCCGGGGATCCTGTATGGATCCACGCGCACGGCAAACTGCTGGTGCGTGGTCTCGGCGCGAATGCCATTCTTGGTTTCGTTGTATAGGGAGTTGGCTTCCCGGCCATAAGTCGTTGTGACACCCGCCGCGGCCAACAGATCGCCCTCGATACTGGCATCGATGAAGATGCGAGCGGTGAACCGTTCCCCGGCCTCGGTGAGAATCGAAGCAAGAGACCGCGTGCCTGGCCGGAATTCGACTGCACTCTTCAGCGGCTCGCGCAGCCGCTGTTGGCGATGCACCTTCACCTTCGCCTCGGCGAGCAGCGACTGAAATACCTCTTCGGCGATATGCGATTCGTACTTGTACGCCGGTCCAGTGAGGCCGTACCTGCGGCCGGCGCGCAGGTAGAACTCCTGGGCGAGGCCGCCAACGGCATAGTCGTTGCGAAACCAGTGATTGTTGATGTCACCGCCACCGAGACCATCGACCGAGATCCCGCCGACGTGAGTCTCCGGAGCCACCAGCACCACGGTTCTGCCCATTCTCGCGCTTTGAACGGCCGCCATCACGCCGGCGGCGGTGCCGCCGTAAATCACGATTTCAGTCTGACTGGCAGCAAATGCCGGCAGCAGGGCAGTAAGGCAGGAAAGAAGAACCCTCTTCATGTACTCTTTCCATCAATAGCAAGAACTTCCGCACCAGTGGCCGTTCCGGGGAGCCGGGAAGCGTTCTCGGCAATGAACATATGTCTTGTTGGTGCTGGAGGAGGGGGTCG
>CAZETQ010000040.1:0-7234 GCA_964515165.1 uncultured Solibacteraceae bacterium
GATTCTCCGCTGCCGGCGGCAGTTCCCTTGGCCGGATTGGTTGTCGCCCTTCGCGCCGTTGTCGTCGCTTACGACGGCTGGTATTCGGCGATCTACTTCACCGAAGAAGTGAAGGATGTCGCCCGGACTCTTCCACGCTCGATGATCCGCGGGACCCTGCTGGTGGCGGCCGTCTATCTGGGCGTCAACGCGGCACTGTTGTATGTGTTGGGCCGGCCCGGGCTGGCTGGTTCCGATTTCCCGGCGGCCGATGCGGCCCGCCTGTTGTTCGGCGGAACCGGCCAGCAGGTGGTCCTGTGGATCGCTCTGCTGTCGATTCCCTCTTTGACAAACGCGTTGATGCTGATGGCTGCCAGGATCCTCTATGGCATGGGAGTCTCGCATGTCAGCCGCCGCGGAACTCCCGATGCCGCTTTGCTGCTGACCGTTGCCATCGCCCTGTTTTTGGCAATGTCCGGGACATTTGAGCGGCTGCTGGCATCGGCGGCATTCTTCTTTGTCGTGACCTATCTCACCGGCTTTGTGGCCGTATTTGTCCAGCGCAGGAAACGGCCCGGTCCGCGGCAGTTCGCCGCATGGCTGTTTCCCTGGAGCACCGGCGCCGCCCTCGCCGCCGGCGTCATTTTCCTCGCCATGGATATTGCGGCAAACTCGCGCCAGGCGCTCCAATCGCTACTCTGGATCGCCGCCAGCTACCCGGTATACCGGATAATTCGAGCACAGGGAGAAACTGCTCATGAACCGACGTGATTTCGTAGGATCCGGCTTTGCGGTGAGCGCCGCCGCGCAAACCACCGGCGGAGGCGGAACTGTCGCCATCGACTACAGCGTCTACTCGCAACTGGTCGTCGAGCGAAAACGCGAAGGAAAGCCCGGCTCGGGAAAAGTCCTCGCCGTTATCCAGCCGCACTCCGACGATTTCACCATCTTCAACGGCGGGCTGGTCGCAAAGCTGATCGACGAAGGCTACAAGGCGTACCTGATTCGAGTGACCAACGACGACAGCGCCGGTCCCGGCTCCGTCGGAAACACTGTCCTGGAAAACGAAAAAGACAACGACCGCCTGGTAAAGACTTTCGGATTCGCGGGACAGTTCAGCCTCAACTACCCGAACCACAACATGGACAACACCTCGCGAGGCGAGCTGAAGAGCCGGTTTATCTTCCTGTTCCGTCTGCTGCAAGTGGACACGATCATCACCTATTCGCCCTGGGGCCATTACGAGGAGAATCCGGACCACTACGTCACCGCGATGTGCGTCGAGGCGGCATGCTGGATGGCGGGCGGCGACAAAGACTATCCGGAGCATTTTGCCGCGGGGTTGAAGCCGAAGTCCGTTCGCGAGAAATACTACTATGGCCGGTTCGACTGGCGGATCAACCGGGTGGTCGATATCGGGCCGTGGGTCGAGCGCAAGATCGACGGCTTGCTGGAGAACAAAGCTCAGGGACCCGCGGGAGAGGCGGGCGCGGCGCTGCGAAAGCGGCTGGCGGCCCAGGGCATGAAGCTGCCGCTGCTCGGAAACAGCGATCGGGAAGCGAATCGGAACTACATTCGCGAGTTTGTCCTCCGGCCCAACCGGGAGCTCGGAAAGCAGTACGGCCTGGAGTTTGCCGAACCCTATCTCTACATCGGTCCCGGGCCGGATATTGTAGAAGAGTACGTTCGTAACAATGCGGTAAGGCTTTGACGATGCGGTTTTTCTGTTTACTCGCTGTCGCGGTTCCCCTGCTGGCGGCTGATGGTCAGAAGGGGATCGATTTCGAACGGGCCCGGCGGCACTGGTCTTTCCGGCCCCTGCGGACTGTCCCCCCCGAATCGACCGTCGACGGGCTCATGAAGCCCGGCGAGAAACCAGACAGGGCCGGGGTGATGAAGCCCGGCGAAAAGCGCGAGGTCGATAAATTCACCCTGCGCCGGCGTGTTTGGTTCGATGTCCTCGGACTGCCGCCGGCTCCGGCCGACGTCCAGAGCGCCGAGCCCTGGAACGTTGTCATCGACAAACTTCTTGCGTCGCCGCACTTTGGAGAGCGCTGGGCCCGGCACTGGCTGGACTGCGTCCGTTATGCGGAAACCGACGGTCATGAATTCGATAACGACAAGCCGAATGCCTGGCGTTATCGCGACTATGTGATTCGCGCCATCAATTCGGACCTTCCCTACAACCGCTTTTTGCTGGAGCATCTGGCGGGCGATCTGCTCCCCGATAAGCGCCGCATCGGCGGTGTCGATCAATCGACTATTGCCACCGGATTCTACTGGCTGGGCGAGAACATCAATACGCCGGTCGATTCGGAGGCGGCCGCCGCGGACCGCATCGACAATCAGGTGGATGTGCTGACCAAGTCGTTTCTGGGGTTGACCGTCGCCTGCGCCCGTTGCCACGACCACAAGTTCGATCCTGTGCCGACGGCGGACTACTACGCGCTCACGGGCTTCCTGCGGAGTTCACGGCCGCGTCAGGCCGCCGTTGCCGGGCTGGAACGCAAGACTCCCGAAAAGCAATCCTGCGTAGGCTACGATTTTCAGCTCGCCGGATCGGCGTTCGAATGTGTCGATGGCCGCCTGACGTCCGGGTCCAGAATCGCCGGCGAGACCGGAATGGCGATCTCCAACTCGTTCGTCATTCCCAAGCGCTTCATGCACGTTCTCATGTCCGGCGGATCGGAACTTCGCCTGGCGGTGGACGAGTACCGGTTTCCCCCCGCCCGCAGACGCGGCGACAAAACAATGCGATGGGTAACCGTGGACCTGCAGATGGTCGAGGGCCGCACCGCCTACTTCGAGTTGGCCGACCTGGAATGCGATACCTATCTGGAAATCGACAAGGTGGTTTTCTCCGCGGAGAAGACGCCGCCGTCCGAAACCGCCGAGGCCCGCCCTCCGAAGGAGCAGGGTTGGGCGCCGGAGACGCTATTCGCTCTTTCGATGACGGAAGGAAATCCGCTGGAGGCGGCGATCTTCACCCGGGGGGATCACAAGACTCCCGGCGCCGTGCAGCCCCGGCGCTTCCTGCAGGTGTTCTCCGGTACCACGCAATCTCCCGTGGGAGACGGCAGTGGACGCCTGGATCTGGCAAACCGGGTGCTGCACGACGCGGAACCGCTGGTGGCGCGCGTCGCCGTCAATCGCGTCTGGAGCTACTACTTCGGCAAGGGCATTGTCGCAACTCCCGACAATTTTGGATTGACCGGCGAACCGCCTGCCAACCCCGATCTCCTGGACTGGCTCGCCGCTGAATTGATCCGGTCGAATTGGTCGATGAAACACATCCACCGGCTGATTCTGAATTCCGAGGCGTATCAGACGCGCGCTCCGGTGCGCCGCTTGGATGCCGAAGCCTTGCGCGACGCCATGCTTGCCATTTCCGGAACGCTCCAGCCGGATCTCTACGGTCCCAGCGAAGCCGTGTACGTCAGCGCGTTCATGGATGGCGATCCCCGGGGAAAGCCGAAGTCGGGAGCGATCGACTCCAATGGCCGCCGCGCCGTCTACGTGAACATCCGCCGCAACTACCTGCCGGACTCGCTATTGATCTTCGATCATCCGCAGCCGATCTCGACCATCGGCAAGCGGAACACTTCGGTGGTTTCCTCCCAGGCTCTCTACATGCTGAACAACGAGTTTGTGCACCTGATGGCGGAGCGCTGGGCCGCGCAGCCGGGACAAACTCCGGAAAAGATGTACTGGCAGGCATTCGCCCGTCCGGCTACTCCGGACGAGTTGACCGCCGCCGCGGAGTTTCTGCGTAAGGAGCCGTTAAGCGACTATGCGCACGTGCTGTTGAATACGACGGAGTTTAGTTTCCTACGATGAGCTGCTGTACTCGCCGCGACATTCTTCGATCGGCCTGCGGATTCGCCGGAGTCGCATTCGCCGGCCTGGCAAACGCTACGGAACTGCATCATCCGGCACGGGCGAAGAGCGTGATCTTCCTTTACATGGACGGCGGGCCCAGCCAGATGGACACCTTCGATCCCAAGCCCCGCCTCCGGATCGACCACGGCAAGCCTCTCCCCATCAAGGCTCCGACGACGCAGTTCAATAACGACGGGAATATCTTCGGGTCGCCCTGGGAGTTTAAGCAATACGGGCAAAGCGGACTCCCCGTCAGCTCGCTCTTCCCGAATGTGGCCGAGTGCGTGGACGATCTGACAGTCATCCGTTCCATGGTCTCGGATCATTCCGAGCACACCGCCGCGAACTATCTGCTGCATACCGGATTCGGACTGCAGGGACGGCCCAGCATGGGTTCCTGGGCGCTCTACGGACTGGGCAGCGAGTCGAAGGATCTGCCCGGATTCGTGGTTCTCGACAGCGGCCTGATTCCCGCCGGCGGTATGGACAATTTCGGCAGCGGATTCCTGCCGGCCGCCTACCAGGGAACGCTGTTTCGCCGGGGCACGCTTCCGGTCGCGAATATCGATCGAAAGGAAAAAGCCGAAGAAGATCAGGTGGCAAAGCTGGGCCTGATCGACAAGCTGAATCGTGGAGTCGTGGCTCGCATGGGCACCAGCGGCGAAATCGACGCCGCGATGAAGAACTACGAGTTGGCGTTTCGTATGCAGACCGCCGTTCCGGAGCTGGCGGACCTGTCGAAAGAATCGAAGGCGACCCGCGACCTCTACGGCCTCGACGATCCCGCAACCGCCGAGTACGGCAGGCAGTGCCTGCTGGCCCGCCGCCTGGTGGAGCGCGGCGTGCGCTTCGTCGAGTGCATCACCCCGAAGGTCAAAGGCGCCGACCGCTGGGACCAGCACGGCAATCTCGAAAAGGGTCACACCGACAACGCCCGCACCGTCGACAAACCGATTTCCGGTTTGTTAAAGGACCTCAAATCCCGCGGACTGCTCAAAGACACTCTGGTGCTCTGGGGCGGGGAATTCGGCCGGACTCCCCAATCCCAAGGCGGAACCGGCCGCGATCACAACCCCTTCGGCTACACCATGTGGCTGGCAGGCGGAGGCGTGAAGGGCGGGACCGTCTACGGAGCCACCGACGACTTCGGCTACTTCGTCACCGAAAGCAAGGTCCACGTCCACGACCTGCACGCCACTATGCTGCATCTGCTGGGCATCGATCACAAGCGGCTCACCTTCCGCTACAGCGGCCGCGACATGCGTCTCACCGACGTCCACGGCGAAATCGTAACCGGAATCATCGCCTGACCGTCAAGGCCCACTACTTCCGTATCTTGTTCGCCAGCCGCCGGATTCGAGCTACTTCCCGGTTTTGAGCACCGCCGAATCCAGCACCCACCGGCGGATGATCTCGTATCCTCGATCGCCGGGATTGTAGCGGCGCCCGCCTTGATGCCCATCCTCCTTGCCGCTTTGGACATTCAGGGGCTTGCGCAGAAACTTGCTGTTCTCCACGTCCGCTTCGTTCACCCGCTCCAGCAGAGACACGTAGTTCCGGTAGGTTGCGTTCGCGCTGAGATAGCCGTTCTCCTCCGGCGGCGCGAGCTCCATGGAGGGCACTCGCCCTGCGACTCCGTGGCAGCCCAGGCAGGAGAACTCGTCTTCGCGATTGGCCTTCGTCAGCTCCGGCGAAACCCAATCCCGAAAATAACGATAGTTGGCTTTCCACGCATCGTTCATCTTGTCGACTTCTTCCGGATCCTCTTCCACCACTGCGGGCCGCACCTTCGCCAGCACCGGCCGGATCTTCGGGTGAGTGTGGATCCGCCGGTCCACCGACAGATTCAACGCGGCCTGCCGCAGCCGCCGGTCCGCCTGGGGATCTTCCAATTGCTTCAAGTAGAGATCCACCGCCCGGTCGCGCATGGGCTGAACCGGATCGTCCTGCGCCGGCTTGGGACGTACTTCCGGAATCGGAGTGTTGTAGGTCAGCAGCCAGCGTACGCTCGGCAGCCATAGCATCTCGTCCATGGGAGTCGCGAACATCTGCGGGAACTTCGCCAGCAGCGCGGAGTTCTCCAGGTCGGGATTGGTGTGGATCACCTGGCCAATGCTTCGGGCCAGATACCAATCCGGCGGCTCTTTCTCCATCTGCTCCAGGCTGCGCGTGTTCTCTTCCAGCTTGCCGCGCTCCGGCGGGAAGGAAGGCACCAGCAGGTTGTAGAAAATCTTCTGCTGTTCCTCGGTCTTCGGAATATCCCAGCGAGCGCGGGAGAATAGTTTCACCAGCGGGCCGACGAGCTCTGCCCGCCGGTCTTCTTCCAGAGCGCCGCGTTGAATCTGCGCGATCAGCGGCTCCAGAAACTCCTGCGTCGCGGGCAGCGAGATCACTCGAGGATCGGCAAGAGAAGTAGATGCCAGTGTCCGCAGATTCTCCGGTCCGTTCGAGGAGTAGTCCAGCACCTTCTTCTGCAGAGGATCGTAGGTGACGTTCGCCGAAGCCTCAATCGACAGGCGCAGCAGCTCGGGATTCTTCGACTCCTCCGCCACCTTCCAGAAAGGAAGAATCGCCTTGCCCATCAGCTCGGCGGATTTCGGCGTAACGTAGCCCATCTGTCCCGGACCGCCATCGCCGCCCGCCGTAGAGTAGTAGGTCGCGGCGATCTTCGAGAGCCGCTGGGTGAGCAACGGCGACGGCTGGTTGTCCAGCCGGGTAGTGAGTGTCGCCACCAGCTCCGCAAGTTCCGGGTACTGGTGATCCCGGCTGCCGTTCGCCCGCTGGCCGTTGGCGATCAGCAGAGCCTCGGTCTGATATCGCTTCGCGGCCTCGACAAGAATGCTCGGTTCCGGCTGCTCCAGGCTCCGCACGAATGCCTCGTTCAGCCCTCGGCGAATCGGCGGATTCCACACCCACCAGTTCCAGGCGGCCCGCGACGACCACGCCCGGACTCCGGGATGCGGATCGTCGGTCATCATCTTGTTGAATGCTGACGCCAGGCGCGTGAATCCGGCTTTCGACCGGCTCATGACGCCGTCGGCTCGCATAATCAGCGCTCCGGCCAATGCTTCGCGCGTGAGATCGTCGCCGGTGGAGTATGCGACATAAAGGTGATCCCAGCCCTTGTCATCTAGAAGAGTCTGCCGCAGTCCCCACCGCGCCGCCTCTCGCACCATCTTCACCGGATCGCCCAAACCTGCAATCTGCGACGCAATGCCGCGTTCATTGTGCAAGCCGCCCAACGCGATTTGCGCCCAGTAACGCACCTGCGGACTCGCGTGGGTAGCTCCGGGCAGGACAAGATCGACGAACTGGCCATCCGTGAAATCCAGCCCCAACTGAGCCATCGCCCGAAAGCGCGCAATCGTGTCGAGCA
>CAZETQ010000040.1:7334-53315 GCA_964515165.1 uncultured Solibacteraceae bacterium
CCGGCGGGACCATCGCCCAAATCCAGCGGAGCCAGGCTGGTATTGTTGGCCGCATCCTGCAGGACGTTCGTCGGCCGCAGCGATTCATACATCAGGTTGGCCAGGTGCCGCAAATTGGCGACGTTCTCGACGCGATATCCGTTCTGCATCGCACCCACCGGACCCCACACGCCCGACTGCGTATGACAGCTCATGCAGTGCGTTCCCAACAGGCTGCCCGTGTCGCGAATGCGGCGGTCGACGGAGGCTCCGCGGGGCCGGTTCAGCAACCAGGCGTCCACTTGCGCCAGTTGGTCATACATCGCGAGCCGGATGGCCTGCCGCGGATCGGTGAACGGCGCAGGTTTGCGAAGCCGCAGCTCGACTTCATAGCCAGGGGAGTTGGCTTCCACTTTCAGGAAGTACTCTCCGCCGGGCTTCAACAGCCGGTTGATTTCGGTGCGATGTCCTTCCACTTGCTGGTGGACCCGTTCATTGGCGTTCGCCCCCTCGCGATACTCTTTGCCATCCCTCGTGTAGAAGAGAACCTGCGCGACGACAAGCGGATCCGGTGTCGTGAGATTGGCAGTGAAGAGCCGCGGCTCCTTACCCTTGTATTCGATTCGGAACCAATCCAGCCCGGTGGTGCCGATCTTGCCGTTGTCGAAATACTCAATGTCGTCCGCCGAGCCGGTGATGTGGAACGTCTCATCCCCGCCGCTGGCCCCGATGGCAAACGGCTGCGCATCGGCAATTGAATCGTTCGGTTCCATTTCCAGAATGGCGCCCCGCGTCGACGTCCCGGGGTGCGTGGTGGTCACCTCGAGACGCAGCGGAACGCTCAGCCCCTTCGGCCAGGGTGTGGACTTGGGGAACTGCTCGATCTTCTGCACCGTGCCCAACTCACGCCACCTCGGCACGTTCGAAATCGAGTCCTCGTTTTCGACCGCCGTAACCCGAAGCTGTTCGGTTCCGGCCTTGGGAGCGCGGTACACCATGTAAAAATCCGGGTCCAGCGCGTGAAGGATTTTCCGGTATCCCGCCCACTCCACAGCCAGGCGTCCATTGGGTGGAAGCTTCGAAGGAGAAGGAAGACCAACCGAGATCTCGATCACCTGACCGGCGGATAGCTTCACAGGCTGCGTGGCGCTGCCGGAGAAATTCAGGGGAGGGCCGGCAAGACAGACGGCGCTGCTGAGGAGAAGGAGGACTCCACGATTCACGATTCAGGTATCGTATCAGCCGCTTCGCAGCGCGGCGAGGCCCGTCCTGATATATAGTGACGTTCTTGCTCATGCGCTCTCTTGGCCTTTTGATCCTGTTGTCCTGCGCGCTTTCGGCGGCGTCCGAATGGGTGCTGATTCGTACGACCGAAGGAACCGACATTGAAGCCCAGACAAACCTTGCCGGCTTGTCCGGAAAAGGTCTTCTTTCCTTCCACAGCGGAGCTCCCGCGACGGAAAGCGAAAAGAAGCGCATCACCGAGGACTTGGCGGCGATTCAGGGGAAAGATCGCGCCGCCCGCGATGCCGCGGTGGAGGAGCTAACGGCGATCGGAGTTCCGGTGATCACTCCTCTGCTGGCGACCCTGAAGGACACCGATCAGCACGAACCGCGGCCTCTCTACCGCCTGTTCGAACGGATCATGCCCAGCCGTTCCGATGGATTCGACCGGACGCTCAGCGTTGTTCGGCTGGAGAACGGCACGTTCTCCCGGATCTCACTTCCCGCGGGCTCGCTGGAACTGAAGAAAGCCGACGGTACAAAGACCGCCTTACCCTGGTCGTCCGTGCGATCGCTGGCCGTCCGAAAGAAACAGATCCGCCGGACGGCCCTCGTCCACTCGCTCCGCCACTGCAATCAAATCGAGTACCTGGATAGCGGCATAGTTGTGACTCCTTCTTCCAAAGTGGACAGCACGGCAAAGGGCTTCGTGCGCCTGTCCTGGAATGAAGATGGATGGGCCACCGATGCCGATGGGTTGAAGAAGCCCGGCTCTCCGGCCTACAAGACAAACCTTGTCGGCGGCCAACCCTTCGGAGCGCTCATCGGGCGAATTGGCGCCAAAGGCGACGTTTTCCTTCTCGGAAAAAAGGCTACAAAATCCGGATTAGCGGCCGGCCCGCTGACTCTCGCGGTGAACGATAACGGGCACTGGCAAAACAACGTCGGAACCTACACCGTCACATTGGTCGTGACGGATGCCTACGACTTGGGCGAGGCCCAGTAACCGTCGATTAGGATTCCACGCGCTCCGGAATCGGGTTGTGCCAGCCGCCGACGTCCGCAGCCAGACGATCCGCCTCCGGCGGCCCCCAGGATCCCGGTTCATAGGGGAACGGAGTGTCGGTCATGTCCAGAATGTCGCTGACAACCTGCCACTGCGCCTCCGCCAGATCCTCACGCACGAACAGCGTCTGATCGCCTTCCATGGCTTCCATCAGCAGCCGCTCGTAGGCTTCCACTTCATCGTGTAACGAAACGGTGACTGCCTTCAATTCGGTCTGCCGGGAGCGACCTACGTCTTTCGTGTCGAGGACCTGAAGACCGATCGCCGCCGTCAACGCATCGGGCCCCAGGCGGAACCGGAACCAGTTGGAGCCTGTCATGTGCCGGTGTCCCGGTACGCGCCTCATCTTGACGTACACCTCCGTCGTCGTAATCGGCAAACTCTTGCCGGCGCGGATCAGGAACGGAACCCCCTCCCACCGCCAGGAGTCGATCTGCAATCGCACGGCGGCATACGTCTCCTTTTTGGAATCCGGGGAAACCCCCGGCTCCTTCAGATAGCCGCGCATTTGTCCGCGCACAACTTGCGAGGCTTGAATGTTGGGAATACTGCGAAACACCTTCACCTGCTCGTCGCGCAACGCGTCGAGATACAGGCGGCTGGGCGGCTCCATCGCGAGAAACGCCAGTACCTGAAACAAGTGGTTTTGAATCACGTCGCGAATGGCCCCGGTCTCGTCGTAGAACTTCCCGCGTCCGGCGATGCCAAAGTCTTCCGCCATCGTGATCTGGACGCATTCGACATGGGTGCGGTTCCATACCGGCTCAACGATCACGTTATCGAAGCGGAAATGCACCAGGCTTTCCACGGCGCGCTTCCCCAGGTAGTGGTCGATTCGGAAGACGGCAGATTCCGGAAATACCTTGTGAATCGTGGCATTCAGTTTCCGCGCAGTTTCCAGATTGTGCCCGAACGGTTTCTCCACAACAACTCGCGCTCCATCAGCGCAGGAGCTTTTGCCCAAGGCGATGATTACATCGTCGAAGAGACTCGGTGGAATGGCAAGGTAATGAGTCGGATGACGGGCTGCTCCCAGTTCCTTCCGTAGTTGTGCGAACGTCGCCTCGTCACGATAATCGCCATCGACGTAGCGGAGAAGACTGGTCAGCTTTGCGAAAGCATCGGCATCCACGCCCCCGCCGTATTCCTGCAAACTGGCAGCTGCGCGGTTCTTCAAGTCCTCCAGCGTCCAGCCGCTCTTGGCGACTGCGATCACCGGCACATCCAATTGTCGATGCTGAATGGCGGACTGCAGCGCGGGGAAGATCTTCTTGTATGCCAGGTCGCCCGTCGCCCCGAAGAAAACCAGCGCGTCGGATTTCACGTGACCGTTGGTCGTGACAATCATGCGGCCAATCTTAGCGCCTGGACGGAGACTCGACTACTGTTCAGAATTACCGGAGCGGCCGTTCGCATCCCGGCCTGCGTGCAAGCTCTCCGCATTCAGCATCGCGTTGAACAGCAGAAAGAAGCTGCCTTGCGTCTCATGCCGCCACATGGGATTGTTCGCGAACAGAAGAAAATGACCGCCCCCTTTCGGTACGTCCAAGACGGCCGGTCGATGCGCCAGTTCCCGAGCCCCGGCCAGCATTCCGGAAACCAGCAGATCTTTCTCGCCGGCGAATCGAAGGATTGTCCGAGGTCGCTGGCTGTCCGGCGGAATGTAGGCCCGGGCAAACTCGCGAAGCTCCGCGGAGGGTGGCGGTTCTTCGCCGGGCGCGGGTGGCTGCGCCGCCGGCTCCGGCTCGACGAACGGCCGGCCCTGCACCGTATCGGGATCGGACAGGCTGCCCCTGCCGGTGGGGCGGCCCGCAGGTCCCGCCGGCGGGATCGCGCCCAATCCTAAACCGACCTGGAACGCCGGCGCCTGATTGAAATAAATCGAGAGATTGTCCCCGTAACCATAGGAAAGCGGGCTATTCCGGTCAGCGATCGATGCCTGCAGAACCGACCCGCGAGCATTCAGCTCCCGCGTGGCCGCGATGGTCACGCCCTCCACCAATCCGAAGTCGATCGGCACTCCGGAATTCGCCCCAATCCAGGCGAAGATGCCGCCCGCTTCGACAAACTTCCGGATGTTCAGCAGCCCTTCCAGTCCCATCCCCCCGCGAATGTCGTCGGCTTGATCCGGAGCCAACCCGAAGCTGGGAGTCAACGCGCTGTTCTTGAACGGAATCGGATCGGACCCGTGCTTCGGGATGCCATTCACCAGACGCTGCGGTGTTCCCGGCGTCGGACCGAAGATGATCATGTCGTACTTCGCCTTCAGATCCCCGATCTCCCGCAGCTTCTGATCGGAGATGTAGTCGAACGGAATTTGATACTTGTCCAGCGCAATCCGGAACCAGCCTTCGGTCTGAGTGCTCGTCCACGTATGGACAAGCGCCACTCGCGCGGCAGTCAATTTATGAGTCGCGACGGACGGCATCGCGTCCAAAGAAAACACCTGGAGTCCCAGGTCCCGGCCCTCCCGATCCAATTGCTCACGAACCCCCTCGCTGGCGGGAATCAGGAAACTGCCGGCGTTGAACTTTCTCCCGCCCGCCTCAAACGGCTTCTCCGCCGCGAGCATCGGAACGTTCTTCAACCGGTAGCGGAACGTCGCCAGCACGGCATCGGCGTTATGGTTGATCGCAAAGACGGCTCCGTTGCCC
This sequence comes from uncultured Solibacteraceae bacterium, assembly GCA_964515165.1. Classification (GTDB taxonomy): domain Bacteria; phylum Acidobacteriota; class Terriglobia; order Bryobacterales; family Bryobacteraceae; genus JAPKYZ01. The sequence goes on from CAZETQ010000040.1 coordinate 12,258, forward strand.
GTCACTCCCCCCGGTGCGTGAGCCTTCCCCAGGAGAATCGTCATCCGGACTTTGAGAATCGCCGGATCGGTCACCCGTATCGTCTCCACATTCCGCAGCGGCCCGGCGCTCCAGCCCGTATCGTCATACGGCCGGTTGTCAGTGGCGGCGTAGTATTGCCGGTCCAGCATCAGGTCCACCAGCCGCGAATACGGCTGGTCCATTCGGAAAACATAACTTCCGCGCGGCAGCTTGTTGTCTTTTACTTCTGTCTCGGCATCCAGAATGTGAGTCTCCACGCCGTGCAGCGCCATCAGGTTGACCAGTTCCGCCGCAGCCGCCGGACGAGGGTCATTCGCCGGAATCACCCACGCTGCCGGACCCTCCTTCGTAGCCTTCTCGACTGACCGGCGGCTCTTCAGATAGAAGTTGTTCAGAAAGTCGCGGCCATTCCGCGCGGTGTAGTTCAAAGCCAGCAGCAAACCGCTCTGCTGCAAATTGATGTTATTGCGATAGGACCACTGCACCTTCGCAAAGGGCGGATTCGGCCGGAACCATGTGCGAGTGGTGAAGTTCGGCCCCAGCGTCCGCTCCCGCGTATCCGGACCGCCGTTGCCGAACGTCTCATAGAACCGGCCAATTGCGTTGTGAGTGTTTGCCGTCCAGAACATGTAGTTCGCGGCCCAGCCGTCATAAAACCCATGGGTCCACACGCCGGGGACTCCCCGCTTGGTCAACTGCTCTACTTCCTCGTAGGCCAGCTTCTGCCACTCATTCACCACGATCGGGTCTACCCAGGCGTTATACGGCCCCATTCCCGTTGACGTATAGAGATACGGCACCGACTCGTGCAGATCGTGCAGGACCGTGGGATGCCAATCCAGAAACGTCTTCACGACAATGCGCGACAGGTTCAACGCCAGCGACATCCCGTCGCGGTTGTTGTCATGAGCGACATAGCGGCCCCAATAAAGAAGACTCGGCGCTGCCCGATTCGGATTCTCGTGCTTCCAGGCGACCAGGTCTACCTGCCGGTCCCAGCCGTCTACTTCCGTTGCCGGAGTGATCAGCACAACCAGGTTGTCTCGAATCGTCTGAATGAACGGCGTATCTTCGACCGCGATCCGGTAAGCCAGCTCCGTCAGCATCGTCGGCGAGCCCATCTCCGTCGAATGAATCGAACCGGTGGCCCAGTAGATCGGCAACCCCTCGTCGATTAGGTTCTTGGCATCCGCCTCCGTCAGCTTGCGAGGATCGGCCAGCTTCGCCGTGATCTCTTTCAATCGGGCAAGCCTCGCCAGATTCTTCTCGCTGGAGACGGCCACCAGCAGCGTCTCGCGCCCTTCCTCGCTGGAGCCGATCCCCCAGGTTTTCACTCGCGGCGATGCTTTCTCCAGCGCTCGAAAATACTGGTGAAGCTTGTCGACTTTGGCCAGCTTTCCCGGCTCGCCGGGGATGAACCCCAGAACCTGATTCGGACTCGGGACCTTCGAAGATGCCGGCAGATGATCGACCAGCTCGGTAAGAAACTGCGGATCGGTCGTAAACTCCCTGATTTTGGCCGTGTAAGCCGCGTCGTTCTGGGAAAACAGCACCACCGGAACGAGGAGCACAAGCGGTCGAATCATCATGACTCGCTATGATAAACGTTCGCGACGAATGACTACAGTGACTCACCTGGAGTGCAGCGTAACCGGCACGCGCTACGAAGCGGGTAAAGTGTGGAACCTCTCCGAGGGCGGCTGGCCCCTCCTGGTTCGTTACGACCTGGAGAAGGCAAAAGCAAGCTGGAATCGGGATTGGATCGCCGCCGGTCCGGATTCGATGTGGCGGTATGCTCCCGTACTGCCGGTACGAAACCCGGCTTCGATTGTTTCTCTGGGGGAAGGGATGACGCCTCTGGTTCGCGCCACTCGCCTGGGCGCCAAACTCGGCGCGACGGACCTCTGGGTGAAGGATGAGGGTCTCAATCCAACAGCTTCCTTCAAAGCCCGCGGATTGTCCTGTGCCGTATCGATGGCGAAGGAGCTGGGAATTTCGAAGCTCGCCATTCCCTCGGCCGGCAATGCCGCCAGCGCCATGGCGGCCTATGCCGCCGCCGCGGGCATGGAAGCGCATATCTTCATGCCCCAGGACGTTCCCCAATCCAATTACATCGAGTGCAAATCTTTCGGAGCCAAAGTCACCCTGGTTGACGGATTGATCAGCGACTGCGCGAAGATCGTTGCCGAGCGCGGGCCCAAGGAAGGCTGGTTCGACGTATCCACCCTGAAGGAGCCCTACCGCATCGAAGGCAAAAAAACGATGGGCTATGAGGTCGCCGAGCAGTTTCAGTGGAAGCTGCCCGATGCCATCTTCTACCCCACCGGAGGCGGTGTCGGCATGATCGGGATGTGGAAAGCCTTTGCCGAAATGGAGGCTCTGGGATGGATCGGACCGGCTCGCCCCAAGATGATCTCCGTCCAGGCGGAAGGGTGCCAGCCGATTGTCCGGGCCTTCGAACAGGGGGCGGAACGCAGCGAGTTCTGGCAGAATGCCGCCACCGTTTCCAGCGGCCTTCGGGTCCCCAAGCCCCTAGGAGATTTCCTGGTCCTCCAGGCGGTCCGCGAATCGGGAGGCACCGCGATCGCGGTCAGTGATGAGGAGTCGCTGGATGCAGGCCTGGAGTTGGCGGCCAGCGAAGGGATCTTCGCCGCCCCGGAGGGAGCCGCCTGTATCGCGGCGCTTCGGAAACTACTGGCCAGTGGCTTTCTGAAACCCGATCAGCGTATCGTTATATATAACACCGGTGCCGGATTGAAGTATCTGGAGGCTTACTCCACCCGGTTTCCCCGTCAGGGGGGCGGCTCCGCCGACCGCTTAGGGGGTTTAATTACGCCCCGTTGATTGTATTTTCTTAACGATAACCCCCTATTCAAGCCGAATCTTCTGTGGCATACTTTTCCGGACGGTGCTGGGTGAGTAGGCCTCCTGTCTCTTTGGGGCTGAAAGTCTCCGGTTCGCGTGAAGGCTGGAGATCGAGTCTCCTGCGGAAAGTGAGTCAAAAGAGTCAGTATGAGGCTGTTTATTGGCAATCTGCCATTCGGGGCCACCGAAGACGACCTTCAGGCCATGTTTCAGTCGGTGGGTGTTACCGCCGATTCCATCCAGGTGATGCGCGATAAGTTTTCCGGTAAGTCGCGCGGTTTTGGGTTCGCCGATATTAAGGATGACGCCCAGGGATCTCAAGCCGTTAACGCTTGCAACGGGCGCAACCTCATGGGTCGGCCACTAGTTGTCAACGAGGCTCGTCCCACGACGCCCAACGGCCCTGGGGGGGGCGGCGATCGGGGTCCTCGCCGGGAGCGTCGCTACTAACGCACGACTGCTTCCTGCTCCAGCATCGTTGCGATGACCTCGATGTCATTCGGAACGACTGTTGGGCTATTTGCAAATTGGGGCTCGATCGGGGATTGGTCGGGAGCCAGTAACTGGCGGGTGTGGTAGCGGTAAATGTAGTCCGGGTCCTTTAAGACGTTCCCGGTGAGTACGGCTACCACGCGGTCCTTGGGGTGGATCGTTCCGTTCTGTCGAAGTTTTCGGATTCCCGCCAAGGTAGCTGCCGAGGCCGGCTCGCAGCCGATTCCGCACAGTCCAATTACGGCCTTTGCGTCGGCAATTTCCTTCTCCGTCGCGAACTCCACTACACCCTTTGTCCGCTCGATTTCCCGCTTCGCCTTGGGCCAGGAAACCGGGTCGCCAATCTTGATCGCCGTCGCCAAAGTCTCGGGATGGGGATTGGGCACAAAGTCCTTGCCACCCTTCTGCAGAAAGTCATAGAAGGGCCGTGATCCTTCCGCCTGTACCACCGCCAGCCGCGGTTCCCGGTCGATAAAGCCCCACTGCTTCAGTTCGCGAAGCGCCTTTCCAAAGGCCGATACATTGCCCAGATTCCCGCCCGGAAGTACAATCCAATCCGGCACCGCCCACTCCATCTGATCCAGCATCTCGATCACGATCGACTTCTGACCTTCGATCCGGAACGGATTTACCGAGTTGAGTAAGTAGATTCCTAACCGGTCGGCTAACGTTCGCACCAAGGCAAGAATCTGGTCGAAGTTCGCCTCCACCTGGAGTGTCTTTGCTCCATACTCGAGAGCTTGCGCCAGCTTTCCATAGGCGATGTTGCCGTTCGGGATGAAGATAATCGGCTCCAGCCCGGCAGAGCTGGCATAGGCCGCCATCGAAGCGGAGGTATTCCCCGTGGACACACAGGCCACGCGAGTTCTGCCTAGCCGCAAGGCTTGAGATGCTCCGGCGGTCATGCCGTTGTCTTTGAAGGATCCGGTTGGATTGAAGCCCTGGTGTTTGAACGTCACCCGATCGATCCCCGCATAAGACGCCGCGCGCGCACCGTCCAGCAGCGGAGTATTTCCCTCGTGCAGCGTGACGATGTGCGATGCATCTTCGAGGAACGGAAACATCTCGCGATAGCGCCACACACCGCTTTGTTCGATCGGCTGCATCACCATTCGCCGCTCCCGCCAGATCCGCATCAGGTCCCAGGGGTTGCCCGGGTCCCCGGAGTAGGAAACTTCCAGCAGTCCCCGGCATTGCGGACACGTATAAATGACGTCGGTAATCGGGTAGCGGGCCCCGCACGAGGCCTCCGTGCAGAGCAGTTCAGCGCGCATGAAACACCTTCATTATAAAGGCGGCAGTTTGAACGGATACAATACTGGCCATGGGTGACCAAGAAGCAAAGCCGCAGCTGCCTCCCGCCAGTTTCGATTTCCTCGCAGGATCGCTGCGAGTGCAGGCGGAAATGGCGTTGGGTACGATCAAGTTGGAAGAAGATGCGCAGCCGGATCTGGATATGGCCAAGCACTTTATCGACCTGATGGCGATGCTCGAGGAGAAGACCAAAGGCAACCTGACCCTGGAAGAGCACCGTTTCCTGGAGAACTCGCTGACGGAACTCCGATTCCGGTTTGTGCAGGTCGCCGGCGAGCAGTCGAAGTCCAAAATCATCACGCCATAACCGTTCGGATCGCGCTTGAAGCCGGATCGTATCCTGATTGAAGTCTTAGGCAGCGGAACCAGTGTCGGAGTGCCCGGCATCGGCTGCACCTGTCCGGTGTGTACTTCCACCGATTCCCGGGATAAGCGGCTGCGTCCGTCGATTCTGCTGCGCTACAACGACAAGAATGTTTTGATCGACACCGGTCCCGACTTCCGCCAGCAGGCGCTGCGCGCGGGAATGGACCGCCTGGATGCCATTCTTTTCACGCATGGCCATGCGGATCACATCTTCGGTCTGGATGACGTTCGCCCGTTCAACTTTCGTCAGAAGACGCCGATTCCGATCTATGCTTCGGGCGAGACGCTCGCCACGATCAAACAGGTCTTTCGCTATGTGTTCGAACCGGAATTCACCGAATCGACGCGACCCAAAATCGAACCGCACGAACTGCATGACCAGCCCTTCGATCTGTTTGGCGTGACGTTTACGCCCGTGCCGTTACGCCATGGCCGCGGAACGGTTCATGGATTCCGGTTCGGCTCCGCCGCATATCTCACCGACCACAACATGATTCCGGAGCCGTCGCTGCGCCTCCTGGACGGGCTGGACGTGCTGTTTCTCGACGCCCTTCGCTACCGCAGCCATCCGACGCATTCCACGATCGATCAGTCCAAGGCGACGGTGGAGTTGCTGAAGCCGCGGCGCGCCTATTTCACGCACATCAGCCACGACCTGGGGCACGCCGAAACCGAAAAGTCCCTCCCTCCGCGGATTGCGATGAGCTGCGACGGGTTGCGAATCGAAGTGTCGTCCCATCGGCCGGTTCGCGTCTACCGCGGTTACGACGAGCTGGGAATGTTCTTTGGCCCGTGCGCCATCACAATCGGAAACTTCGACGGCGTACATCGCGGACACCGGGAGCTGATGAGGATGGTCTCCGCCTACGCCGCTCGCGAGGGATTGCGCTCCGCGGTGCTGACGTTTGATCCGCATCCGTCAAAATTGGTGGCTCCCCAGCGCGCTCCGCGCCTGCTGACCACCATCGAGGAGCGGTGCATGCTGATGGCCGAAGAAGGCATCGAACAGGTCTTCGTTCTGCCGTTCGATCAGAGAGCCGCCTCCCAAACTCCGGAACAGTTCGTCGAACAGGTGCTGGTCCAAAGGCTGGGCGTCCGGCACATCGTCGTGGGGGAGGATTTCCGCTTCGGCGCGCGCCAGGCCGGCAGCGGCGCGCTGCTGGCGCAAATGGGCAAAAAGCTTGGCTTTACCGTGGAAACGATTCGGAAAGTCGACAGCCATCACCAGCACATCTCCTCCACCGGAGTTCGCCTGGCCCTCGATAAAGGAGAGGTCGCCGCCGCCAGTCAAATGCTCGGCCGGCCGGTCGTCATTGAAGGGGAAGTCGTTCATGGTTTCGGAATTGGCGCAAAGCAAACCGTGCCGACGCTCAACATCGCCTGGACCACGGAGATCATCCCGGCCCGCGGAGTCTATGTCACCAGGACGCGGGAACTGCACTCGACAAGAGCCTGGACCTCGGTGACGAACATCGGCTTTCGTCCCACCTTCAACGGGGACTCGCTCACCATCGAGACTTTCCTGCTGGACCCGCTCGAAGGCGAAACTCCCCGGATGATCTGTATCGAATTCCTGCACCGTCTTCGCGACGAGCAGAAGTTCGACGATCCCTCGATTTTGAAGGCCCAGATTCTCTACGATGTGCAGCGGGCAAAGGCCTACCATCGTCGCGTTGCTCGCTGGGTGCGATAAAATCGGATCATTCAAATGAGTCTTACTGCTGGAAAAACCGCACACCTGAAGAACCTTTCTACTCCTCAGGGCGTAATTGCTGCCGCGGCGATGGATCAACGCGGCAGTCTGAAGAAATCGATTGCGGCCGCAAAAGGCGTTGCGGAATCCGCGGTGACCGACGAGATGATGGCGGAGTTCAAGGTCGCGGTGACCAAGATTCTCACCCCGCACGCCAGCGCCATCCTGCTCGATCCGGAATATGGCATTCCGGCAACGAAAGCTCGCGCCAAAAATGCGGGACTGCTGCTGGCCTACGAATATTCGGGTTACGACAACACCCAGCCGGGACGCCTGCCCGATCTTCTGCCGCATCTCAGCGCCAAGCGCATCAAGGACCTCGGCGCCGACGCCGTCAAGATCCTGATCTATTACACGCCGTTTGAGAAGGCGGACACCAACGACATCAAGCACGCATTCATCGAGCGCGTCGGCGCCGAATGTGTCGCCAATGACATTCCGTTCTTCCTGGAGTTCGTCGGCTATCACCACGAGGGCAAAGGCGAGAAGACCCTGGAATACGCCAAGCTGAAGCCCCAGATCGTCATCAAGTCGATGGAAGAGTACACCAAGCCGCAGTATCACGTCGACGTGCTGAAAGTGGAAGTCCCGATCATCGCCGAGTTTGTTGAAGGCAGCCGGATCTTCAAAGGCGAAAAGGCTTACACGATGAAAGAAGCGATGGACTTCTTCCGCCAGGCCTCCGATGTCGCAACCAAGCCATTCATCTACCTCTCGGCCGGCGTCGATAACGCGACGTTCGCCGAACAGTTGGCCCTGGCAACCGATTCCGGAGCCGACTTCTCCGGCGTTCTCTGCGGCCGCGCCACCTGGAAAGACGGCATGGGCATCTACGGCAAGCAGGGCCTGCAAGCCCTCGAAGACTGGCTGTCCACCGAAGGCGTGAAGAACATCGCCAACGTCAATGAATCCATCAAGGCGGCAAAGCCGTGGTGGACCAAGATGGGGATGCAAGCCCCCAACTAAGGAGCTTGGGGTCTCGACGGTACCCGTGGGGCGGGCGATCGTTTTTCAGTCGCCTGCCCAGCTGGTAAATTCCCGGATCTTGATTCAGCCGCCAACGTAGGAATAGACGGCCGCCGTTTCGGCGTTCCGCTTCCAGTCTTCCAGCCGCGGGCCCTTCAGCGATTGTGCCCGATGCCGGTAATCGTCCATCTGCGCGCTGGAAAGTTGAGCAAAGTTTTTCACGATCCGGACATCGTCTTCGATCTGGCCGATCGTCGTGCAGCCGACAGCCAGGCAGTGAATCGGCAGACTCAACGTGTATTGCAGGCAGTCGCGCACGCTGAAGTTCTGGAGCAGTTTCGCATTGGCAGTGGACTTCATCCCCTGGATGCCCATCCCGCGCTCCATTGCGATAGGAAGCACCTGCTTCTCAAAGCTCAGATACGCCGGGTCGGCCATGTGCAGCGGCATCAGGACCGTATCCCATTTGTCGTAACGCTTCAGCATCTCCACATGCGCCGCGGGATCGTGATGCCCGGTGAAGCCGATAAACCGGCACTTCCCGGATTTCTTGGCGGCTTCCATCGCCTCAATCGCTCCCCCGCCGTCGAAGATCTTCCCCAGGTTTTCGTTGCTCGTCACGCTGTGAACCTGCCAAAGGTCGACGTAATCCGTTTTCAGGCGCTTCAGCGTGAGCTCCAGCTCCGCCATGGCGCCCTTTGCATCGCGCACGGTGGTCTTGGAGGTAACGAACACCTTCTTCCGCATCGCGCTGGACAAAGCGGCGCCGTAAACCTCCTCGCTTTTGCCGTTCCAATAAGAGTGAGCGTTATCGAAGTAGTTGATGCCGAGATCGTAAGCGCGGCGCGTGATCGCGACGGCTTCTTCAAAGGAGCAGAGAGGGAAACGCCCTCCGGCTTGCCCGATGATCGTCAGCCGCTCACCGGTCTTGCCGAAGACCCGCTTGGGAATCTCACCCTCCGCGGCAGCCAAAGGCAGCGCCGAGACCGCTGGCGCCGCAAGCGACGTTTGCATAAAGCTTCGCCGGTTCATGCTGGTGTTATATCACCGCACAGACACTGACCTGTAGTACAACCCCCGCAAACCGGAAGCCGCGCGCGAAGCAAGCGGGTCAGTCCGGATGAACTTGGCGAACAATCCCCAACTCGGCGAGCTTTTCGATTTCCCCCTCATCGACACCCAGCAAATCCGAAAGCACCGCGCGAGTATGCTCCCCCAACGCCGGAGCCGGAGTCGTCACCCGTCCCGGAGTCTCCGACAACTTCACCGGAGTCCCCGTCACCCGGTGCCGGCCGGCTGACGGGCAATCCATCTCAGGAAACATCTGCCGGACCGCCGTCTGCGGATGCTCCAGCACTTCCGCGAAAGTCCGAACCGGCGAGCAGGGAACTCCCACCGAGGTGAGCTTCTCAATCCATTCCGACAACGGACGCTGACGAAAGACATCCGCCAGGACCAATTCCAGCGCCGGCCGGTTGCGAACGCGCAGACGATTGGTGGCGAAGTCCGGATGACCGGCAAGATCCGGCCGTTCGATCGCGCGGCAAAAGGTGGCCCACAATTTCTCACTACCGACAGCGATTGAAAAACTCCGGTCGCTCGCCGGAAAGACGCTGTACGGCACGACAGTGGCGAACGAGTTGCCCATGGGCCGCGGAACATTTCCGGATCCCAAAAAGTACATGTAGTTTGAGCTCATCGCCGAGATCATTCCGTCCAGCATCGAAACGTCCACATACTGTCCGCGCCCCGTCGTCTCGCGAGCCCGTAGAGCCATCAGGATCCCGATCGTCGAGAAAAGCCCCGCATTGATATCGGCCACCGCGTAGCCGCTCCGCACTTGTTCGCCCGCTTCGGTTCCCGTGATGCTCAGAAATCCGCTGGAACACTCGACAATCAGATCCATCGCCGCTTCGTCGCGAGAAGGACCATCCTGGCCATATCCCGAAATCGAGCAGTAAATCAGCCGCGGATTCCTTTGCGAGAGGGCGGCATATCCCAGCCCCAAACGATCCATCGTGCCCGGCCGGAAGTTTTCGAGCACCACGTCCATCTTGTCGGCCAGACGCAGGCAGAGATCCAGGCCCTGGGGAGTCTTCAGGTCGATGGAGATGCCCAGCTTCCCTCGATTCAGGCCGAGGAAAAACGAAGACTGCTCGCCGGCGAACGGCGGCCCCCAGCCGCGGCCCATGTCGCCCGTTGTGGGATTCTCCAGCTTGTAGACGGTTGCGCCGAAATCGGCAAGCAGCAGCGTGCAATACGGCCCGGCCAGCGCATGAGAGAAGTCGAGAACTCGCAGCCCCTCCAGCGCAGCGGGCACTAGGCGGCCTGAGGCTCCGTTAATGCCGGCGCGCGATCCAGATCGACGCCCTCCCACCGGGCAACCACCGCGCTGGCCAAACAATTCCCCAACAGGTTGACGCTGGTCCGTGCCATGTCCATAAAGGCATCGACGCCGAGGATGAGATTGACGCCCTCCATCGGCAAGTTAAAGCTGGATACTGTTGCTGTAAGAATCACCAGGCTGGCGCGCGGCACTGCCGCCACACCCTTGGACGTCAGCATCAACGTCAGCATCATGAAGATCTGAGTGCCAATCGGTAACTCGATTCCGGCCGCCTGCGCGACAAAGACACTGGCCAAAGCCAGATACAGGGTTGAGCCATCGAGATTGAAACTATAGCCCAGCGGCAGAACGAAGTTCACGATGTGCTTGGGAACTCCGAAGCGCTCCATATTCTCCAGCGCCTGCGGCAGCGCAGCTTCGCTGGACGCCGTCGAAAACGCCAGGACGAACGGCTGGCGCACAGCGGCGATAAATCGCTTCACCGGAATCCGCGCGATCAGGACAACCACTCCCAAAACGACGACGACAAACACGATCAGCGCCAGATATAGCGTGCCGACCAATTTCGCCAGGCCGGCCAGCGCTCCCAGCCCGTTCTTGCCGACGGTGACCGCCATGGCAGCGAAGGCGCCGGCGGGCGCGAGATAGATCACGTACTGCGTGTACTTGAACATCACCTCCATTACCGATTCGCACCAGTGCACGACCGGTTCTGCCTTGCGGCCCACCGCCGTGCAGGCGATTCCGAACAGGACGCTGAAGATGACGATCTGCAGAACATCGCCGTTGGCCATCGACTCGATGACACTGCGCGAAAACATCTTCTCCATCGTGTCGGCGAAGGTCAGATGGACCACGCTCGGCGGAGCGGCGCCGGTTCCCGTCCTCACGACCACGCCGTCGCCGGGCCGGAATAGATTCACCATCACCAGGCCGATCACCAGCGCCAGTGACGTGGCCGCCAGAAAGTACGACATCGCCTTCGCGCCGATGCGACCCATCGTCCCGACGCTGCCCGATTTCGCGATGCCGTATACCAGCGACGCAAAAATCAGTGGAGCGATGATCGACTTGATCAGGCGGATAAAAATGTTCGAAATAAACTGGAGCTGGACCGCGAAGCTCGGCGCCATCGCTCCCAAAACGATCCCGGCGATGGTGGCTAGAATGATCCACGTCGTCAGCGAAATCTTTTTCATGCGGTCAACGTTCTCCCCACTTTAGCTTTTCCCGCAAGACGTCGAAGAACAGCAGCTTCGGCGGGCGGATCAAGTGGACCGCATGGTCCGAGCGCCGGCAAACCACTTGGTCGCCGTGCTTCAAAGGCTCACCGACCTGGCCGTCAATAGTAAGCCAAGCATCATTGTCTTCTGCCAGATTATGTAAGTTTATAGTGCTTGTGTCCGGCACGATGACCGGGCGGTTCGTCAACATGTGCGGACAGATCGGAGTGATCAGAATACACTCCACTGTCGGAAAGACGATCGGCCCGCCCGCCGATAGCGAGTAGGCGGTCGATCCCGTCGGCGTCGCGAGAATCAAACCGTCTGCCTTGTAGCGGCAGACAAAGTGAGCGTCCACCCGCGCTTCCAGGTCGATTATTCGCGCCAGCGCGCCCTTGTTCACCACAATGTCGTTCAGAGCTTCGTAGCCGACAATCGATTCGCCGTTCCGGATCACCTCGCACTGCAACGTCCGGCGCAGCCCGATGCGGTGTTCGCCGCGAAACGCCCGCTCCAGTTCCGGATACAGAGCGTCCACCGTGATCGCTGTCAGAAAGCCCAGCCCGCCCAGGTTGACGGCGAGAATCGGAATCTCGCGGCCTTTGACCGCGCGGGCCGCCGACAGCAGCGTCCCATCCCCGCCCAGAACAATGATCAGTTGCGTGCCGTCCGGAACCTCGTCGCGATTCAGACCTTGTTGCCCGGCATACTCCGCCGATTGCCGGTCGCAGCGCGGCTCGATATTTCGCGCCTGAAGCCAGGAAATCAGGTCGCAAATCAACGTTCGAGCGTGCGGGATGCCCGGCTTCGCGATGATGCCGACCGCCTTAACGCCGTCCATATAAGAGAAATTCTTTATTTCCTTCTGTTCCCAGAATTGGTGACGGAATCAGATCCGTTTGAAATCCCAGCCCCGTAACTGCCCGGTTCACCTTATCGCATGCCGCGGCGTGCAGCGCGGGGTCGCGAACGATCCCCCCTTTGCCCACCTCTTTCCGTCCGGCCTCGAACTGCGGTTTGACCAGAATAACCATTTCGCCTTGCGGCCGGAGAATCTGCGCAATCGCAGGAAGAATCAGCACCACCGAAATGAAGCTCACGTCCGCCACCGCAAGATCCACCGGCTCCCCCAAGGTCTCCAGAGTCATCGCCCGGGCATTCGTATGGTCATGTACGATCACCCGAGCGTCGGTCTGCAGTTTCCAATCCAGTTGCGTCGCGCCCACATCCACCGCGTGGACCCGAGTCGCCCCGCGCTGCAGCAGGCAATCGGTAAATCCTCCGGTCGACGCTCCGATGTCGGCGCAAACTAGATTCAGCGGAGAAAGATTCCAGTGATCGAGCGCCGCCGCCAGCTTGAAACCGCCGCGGCTGACATAGGGAAGCTGGTTTCGAACTTCGATCCGAACATCGTCCGCATACGCATGGCCGGGCTTGGCCGCCTTCTGCCCGTCCACCATCACTTCCCCCGCCAGAATCAGAGCCTGAGCCTTCTCGCGCGAGGCAGCCAGGCCGCGGTCGACGAGAATCACGTCCAACCGCTTCCGCAAGTCATGCCTTTCTTCGGACAATGACGTCGGCGATCTTCCGAAGCGCATCGGCGCGCTCGCCGAAAGTCGACAGGGCTTGATGCGCTGCAAGACGTTCCGCTTCCGCCATCTCCTTGGACTTTTCCAAGCCGTAGACTGCCGGAAACGTTGTCTTCTGTTGAGCGGCGTCCTTGCCGGCGGTCTTCCCCAGCTCTTCGGACGTCTGCTCCACGTCCAGAACGTCGTCGACAATCTGAAAGGCAAGTCCCACGTGTTCTCCAAAATCCGTTAAGGCCCGAAGCTGCCGCTCATCGGCCCCCGCATAGATCGCTCCCAGGCGGACGCTGGCGCGAAGCAGCGCGCCGGTCTTGGCACGGTGAATCGTTTCCAGCCGCCCCGCGTCCGGAGCCAGTCCTTCGCTCTCCAGGTCGTGCACCTGCCCGCCGATCATTCCGCCGCGGCTTCCGGACGCCGTCGCAAGCTCCACGACGAGCTTGGAGCGAACCTCGGCGCTTGCATGCGGCAGCGATCCCAGAACTTCGAACGCCAGCGTGCAAAGCGCATCGCCGGCGAGAATGGCAAGCGCGTTCCCGAATACTTTGTGGCACGTCGGACGGCCCCGCCGCAGGTCGTCATTGTCCATGTCCGGCAGGTCGTCGTGGATCAACGAATAGGTGTGGATCATCTCCAGCGTGCAGGCGGCATCGGCGATCCCCACCGGAGCAGACGCTATTGCATGCGCTGCATGGACGGCCAGCAGGGGACGAATCCGCTTTCCTCCGGCGAAAACGCTGTAGCGCATGGCCCGGTGGATCGTTTCCGGAGGGACAGTCTCCTGCGGCAGCCAGCGATCCAGCGCGGCATCGATCGTCGCAATCAGGTCAGTCATTCTTCGAACGGTTCTGCCGAAATCTTGCCGCCTTTGTTCACCAGAACTTCAATGCGCGCTTCCGCTTCTTCCAGTTGCTTGCGGCAGGCTTCGGAAAGCCGCATCCCCTTTTCGAACAAATCCAACGAGCGTTCCAGCGGCAAATCACCGCCCTCCAGCTCGTCGACGACCTGCTCCAGCGCCTCGAGACAACTTTCGAAACTTGGGGGCTGCTCTGTGGGATCCGGCATTCGATTCCTGTTTTAGCATGCGTACCTCCGCCGGAGTGAGCTCGCGCCATTTCCCGATGGGAAGCGTTCCAATCCCCAGTGCGCCGATCTTCGTGCGAACCAGTTTCAGCACCCGGCTGCCCACCGCTTCGATCATGCGCCGCACCTGACGATTGCGCCCCTCGGTGATGGTCAGCTCCAGAAAAGTCTTCGATGCGGAATCGCGAATGCGAGTGACCCGCGCCGGCCTTGTCGGTCCGTCGTTCAGAGCTACGCCGTCGCGCAGGCACTGCAGCGCCGCGTCGGAAAGAACAGAGGCGCACTTTACCAGGTAGGTCTTCGGAATGTGATGATCCGGATTGGTCAGCCGCTCCGCCAGTTGAGTGTCGTTCGTCAGAATCAGCAGCCCGCTGGTGTCCAGGTCCAATCTCCCCACTGGCGAAACAAACTGGGAGATATCCTGCAGCAGGTCGTAAACGGTCGGCCGTCCTTCGGGATCCTTGTAGGTCGTCAGATACCCCTTTGGTTTGTACAGCAGAAAATACACGCGTTCTGCCGACACCAGAGGCGTCCCGTCCAGAGAAACCTTGTCCCGATCCATGTCCACCCAGTGATCGGGGTTCTCCACAACCTTGCCGTTCACCGCCACGCGGCGGGCATGGATCCAGCTCCGCGCTTCGGATCGCGATCCCGTGCCCGCCTTCGACAAAACCCGCTCCAGTGTCTTCAACGACTGCTTGCTCACTGGAACCATTGTCGCTTTGCGAGGGTTCGTCATGGTACAAGGGTGAGGATCGAAACATGAGAAACGCCAATGTTTCTGATCCTTTGGAGATCATTTGAAGGGGAAAGTCCTCCTTCGCGGAGCCCGCCAGCTGCTGACCCTGCGGGGCTCGTCGTCCCCCCGGCGTGGCGGTGATCTACGCGACCTTTCCATCATCAAAGACGGAGCCGTTCTCATTGAGAACGGCGTGATTATTGAAGTTGGTCCCAGCCGCCGGCTGGAGCGGCTGGCCGATGCCAGAAGCATCCGGGAAATCGACGCGTCCGGATCGGTCGTCATGCCCGGTCTCGTCGATCCTCATACCCATCTGATGGACGAGCTGGGAGCGCGCCTGCGATCCTGGACGACCACCAGAATCCGTACCGAGCTGCGCGCTCGCCTGGGATGGTTTGTCCGCCACGGCACCACCACTGTCGGCACGAAAAGCGACAACAGCCGCGATGCGCGATTGTTAGCGGCTCTCGACGGCAACCCGCTCGACATCGTGACCCGCTTTCAGATCGCCAGCAGCGAGGCCATCAAAGAGATCCCCCGGTCGGTTCGCTTCGTCTCGATTCCCGGCGAAGATGGCCTCATTCTGGAATCCCGCGCAAGGGCGCTTCTGCTGGCGGCCCGGTCGGCCGGGTTCGGGATTACCTTGCAGGGCGCTGCCTTCGCACGTTTGGGAGTGGAACTGGGGGTGACGATGCTGTCCCATCTGGAAGAGTGCTCACCCTCCGATCTCGATGTGCTCGCTTCATCGTCCACGATTCTCGCGCTCCTTCCCGGAAGCTCCTACCGCAAGCGCTGGCGTTTCGGCCCGGGACGCCGGCTGGTGGAAAAAGGAGCGGCGATCACCCTGGCCACGGACTTCAGCCCCGAAACTCCGCGAACCGCCAGCCTGGCGATGATCCTGTCCCTCGCCTGCACCAATTTCGGCCTCACGGTCGACGAAGCCATTTCCGCCGCGACCATCAATGCGGCACACGCCGTTGGCCTGGCGCGAGTCGTCGGATCGCTCGAAGTCGGAAAGCAGGCCGACATCATCATTCTCGATACGACAGACTACCGGGATCTGCCCGGATGCTTCGGTACCAATCTGGTCCGGATGACAATGAAGCGGGGAAATATCTTGCATCAGGACCGGGATATCCAGTGGCCCAACGACTGATGGAAGCGGTTCCGAACTATTCGGAAGGCCGTGATCTTCGTGTCGTGGATGAGATCGCCTCGGCCGTGGATGCCGAGCCCGGAGTCTACCTTCTGGACCGGAATTCCGATGCGGATCACCACCGCTCCGTGCTGACGCTCGCCGGTGATCCGGAAAGCGTCCGGGCGGCGGCAGTGCGCGCCGTGGGCGTCGCCGCTTCCCGGATTGACCTCACAAAGCAGCGCGGAGTGCACCCCCGGATCGGCGCATGCGACGTACTCCCGTTCGTGCCGGTATCGGGAATCACTCTGCCGGAGTGCGTCGAGCTGGCGCATCGCGCCGGAGCCGAAATCTGGGACCGCTACCGCGTTCCCGTCTTCTTCTATGAGGCGGCTGCCCTCACACCCTCCAGACGCTTGCTGGAGGACATCCGCCGTGGCGGGTTCGAAGGCAATCGCCTGCGTCCGGATGTCGGCGACTGCCTGCATCCCACCGCCGGCGCCACCGTGGTGGGCGCCCGCAAGTTTCTCATCGCCTACAACATCAATCTCGACACTCCGGACGTTTCCATCGCCCGGAGCATCGCGAAAAAGATTCGAGCGTCCTCCGGCGGGCTCCCGAATGTGAAAGCCCTGGGCTTGTACCTCGCCAGTCGCCGCCAGGCCCAGGTTTCCATGAACCTCACCGATTTCGAGATCACCCCCATCCATGTCGTATTCGAAGCCGTGCGCCAGGAAGCCGAACGTCTGGGCGCCGGGATCTATGGCAGCGAGCTGATCGGACTGATCCCGCGGAAAGCGCTGGAAGTCTCTCGCGGCTTTGACCTGCAATGGGAGAACCTCACCGGACGGTCGATCCTGGAGAACCGCCTCGAGGCCGCGATAAGATCGAAGTAGCAGTGCTGGTTACTATCGGCAGTTCTCCGCAAAAACGTCCTCAATGGCTGCGGGCCCCCGCGCCGGTGGGCGAAAACTATCGCGACTTGAAGGATCTGGTCACCCGCCTGAAACTCCACACGGTTTGCGAGTCGGCGGCGTGCCCGAACATTGGCGATTGCTGGAATCGCCGCACCGCCACCTTCATGATCCTGGGGAACCTCTGTACGCGCCGCTGCGGCTTTTGCGCCGTACAGAAAGGCGCTCCGCTCGAAGTGGATTGGGATGAGCCGCGCCGCGTCGCCGAAGCCGTCGAACAGATGGGCCTTCGGTTTGCGGTCGTCACCAGCGTCAACCGCGACGATCTCAAAGATGGAGGAGCCGCGCTGTTCGCCCAAACCATCGATGCCATCCGGCAGCGTGTTCCCGGCTGCGGCGTCGAAGTGCTGGTGCCGGACTTCCAGGGATCCCGGGAGTCGATGGACATCGTACTCGATGCCTCTCCCGACATCCTGAATCACAATATAGAAACCGTTCCGCGTCTTTACCGGCAGGTGCGCATGGGTGCCCGTTATGAGCGCTCGCTGGCCATGCTGGAACACGTCAAAACACGGCGCCCCGCCATCCCGGCGAAATCCGGCCTGATGCTCGGTTTGGGCGAGACTCTCGAAGAAGTTCGTCAAGTGATGCGGGACTTGCGGCAGCGCGGTGTCGATATCGTCACACTCGGCCAGTATTTGCGGCCTTCGTCCATGCACCTGCCGATCATTCGCTATGTTCCGGTTGCGGAGTTCGACGAACTGAAGCGCTTCGGCCAGAGTCTCGGCTTTCGCCACGTCGAATCCGGCCCGCTGGTGCGGAGTTCCTATCACGCCGACGAGGCCGTCTCCGCGCCCCATTCCTGCTAAAGCCGTGGACGACCTGCGCGCGCAACTGGAAGCTCTTCGCGCGAAAGTCCGGGCCATCGAAGCTCGCAAGTACCAGCCTCCTCCTCCCGGCGAGATCATTCCCGGCGCCGAAGTCGAAACCGAGTTTGGCCGCCACTTCGAAATGGAGCTCCTCACCCAGCGGCATGGCGGCTTCCACCTCTCGCGTGTCGAAGAACTGCCTCTGGACGCCCTGGCGGCCCTCAGCGGCGGCGCTCTGGCATCGTCCGATCCGCGCCGGTGGGTCTTTCTCGATACCGAAACCACAGGGGTCGTGGGCGGAGCGGGCACAGTCGCGTTCCTGGTCGGCATCGGTAGAATCGTCGATCGCGGCTTTCTCGTCCGCCAATATTTCATGCGCGATTTCGACGAGGAAGCCAGCCTTCTTGCCGCTCTCACTCGCGAACTGCGGGACTGCGATGTCCTGATCACTTACAACGGAAAAACGTACGATCAGCCGCTACTGGAGTCCCGGTACATCCTGGCGCGGCAGCGCCCGCCGTTCTCCCGCCTGGAGCATCTCGACCTGCTGCACGGCGCGCGCCGCTTGTGGAAGTGGCGCTTCGAAAGCTGCCGCCTGGTGGAGCTGGAGAATCGCATCCTCGGCTTCGAGCGGTTCGAGGATGTCGGCGGCGCGGCCATTCCGCAGTTGTATTTCGACTACCTGCGCACCCGCCGGATCAGCCGGATGAAGGGCGTGTTCCATCACAACGCGCTCGACATTCTCTCTCTGGCGTGCCTGACCGCTGTCGTCCCCCAGCGATTCGGCAAAGACGGAGGAGCAACTCTCGGCCATGCCGGCGAGATGATCGGCCTGGGACGATGGCTGCACAAGGAAGGCCGCCGCGACGAAGCGATCACTCTGCTGGAGCGCGCGC
This sequence comes from uncultured Solibacteraceae bacterium, assembly GCA_964515165.1. Lineage (GTDB taxonomy): Bacteria > Acidobacteriota > Terriglobia > Bryobacterales > Bryobacteraceae > JAPKYZ01. Next base: position 30,824 of record CAZETQ010000040.1, read on the forward strand.
TAAAGCGCCTGGAGTACGACAGACTGCCGCCGGAACGCCGCCTGGACACTCTGCTCACGCTGGCCAAGCACTATGAGCATAAGATGCAGGACTATCCCCGGGCACTGGAAATGACCCTGCAAGCGCTGGAGCTATCCTCGAAAGACGAAATCCACCGCCGCGCCGCCCGGCTGCAGCGCAAAATCGATCAGCGCGCCCTACTCAACGAATAGGCAGCATAGAACCGCGCGTCAGATCCCCAAGCTTTTACGCATGGGGCTTAACATTTTAGCCCTGGCCGTCAGGAGCCGTGAAAAATTGCTCCCGCGAGCCTTCGCGTTCCACCTGGAGGCCGGGAACTTTCGTCGTGGAGCGGACGATCGCCTTTCGACCCTGCTCCCTTTGGCGGACACCGTCCGCCCAGCGGAAGTGGGAATGAGCAGACAAGCAGATCCTCAATGCCACGAGAACAGGCAGCCGCGACCGGAGGAAGCGGGTTTGTGCGAATGCACGGGACGTTTTTCAGGGGAGCGGGTCCTCTCTGTGATGATGGGCAGATCACAAAAAACAAACAACGATGGCCTGCCCCACGGGCAGCTTCGGCGATTCTTTTAGCGGCCGTCAGGCTGGGGATTCATCCGGTCGTCTCGTTTCCGATCAGCACAACCTGCTCCACGCGCTATTGCCCCGCATCCACTTCCACCACTTCCGCCCCCGCCGGCGGCGTGAACCGGAACATCGCATCGTTCACCGGAACATTGCGCCGCTCATTCCGGAACACAAACTCCATTTGCGACGCATCCTGACCCGTCACCTTCACCCGGTGAATGATGCCGGAGCCATCGGCCGTAAAGCGCACCTCGCGATACGGAGCCCGATCCGATTTCGGAATCGCGACGATCTCTCCGTCCTCCTCGCGAATGTCCGTAAAATCGCGGCGAAAATCCAGCTTGCCCAGCAGAAAAGCCAGGGGAGCACGAAGATCGGCGGACTCCTTCACCTTGCTGTGTTCGGCGCGATTGGCCGCCGGCGAGTAATACCAGAGCGTCTTGCCGTCGGAAACAAAGACCTTCCCCGCCGGATGGGAGTAGTCCCACCGCATGCGGCCGGGCTTTCGCAAAATTAACGTTCCCATTTCGCTGCGCCGCTGCCCGCTGGACGTATAAGTCTGCTCGAAGTCCACGGCCAGAGTCTGAGCGGAGTTGTAATGATGCTCGACTACCTTCAAGTCGAGCGCCAAAAAAAGCAGCCAGATCATGGAGAGAGTCTTTGCCGGCTCCAGCCGGATTCCGTCCTTTGGTACTCCAGCCGGTCGTGCAGCCGGTTCGCGCGGCCTTGCCACAGCTCAATTGCCTGGGGAATCAGCCGGAATCCGCCCCAATGCTCCGGAAGAGGAACTTCGCCCGCCCCAAACTGTTCGGAATATTTCGCAAAATCCGCCTCTAGCGTCTCGCGCCTTTCAATCGGTTGCGACTGCCGGGACAACCAGGCGCCAATCTGGGCGCCGGACGGACGCGAGCGGAAATATTGCAGGCTTTCTTCGCGGCTGGTCCGCTCCACGCGTCCGGTAACGCGAATCTGGCGCTCCAGCTCTTTCCAGTACAGGCAAAGCGCCGCATTCGGATTGGCCAACAGATCCAGCCCCTTGCGGCTGTCGTAGTTGGTGTAGAACACAAACCCCGTGTCGATTCCTTTTAACAGCACCATCCGCACGCTCGGTATGCCGGAAGCGCTCGCGGTCGCCAGCGCCATCGCGTTCCATTCGGTGACGCCAGCCGTCTCCGCTTCGCCGATCCAGGTGTGGATCTGCTCAAACGGGTCCAGGCTCGCCTCCGATTCCAGCAGCCCGCCGCGTGTGTATTCCTCCCGCAGATCGGAAAAACGCCACATACCTCTACAATGCGCTCAATTCGTCTCGCGCATCCGCGCCAGCCATTGCGGCGGAATCGGAATCCTGCCGTAGTCGCCGAAACCCAGCCGCACTCCCGGTTTGGCCTCTCCGTGATAATCCGATCCGCCGGACGGAAGCAGGCTGTACTTTGCCGCGAGCGCCGCATAGCGGGTCACATCCTCGGCGGCATGATCGGTATGAATCACCTCGATCCCGCCCAGTCCCGCCGTCCGCAGCAGCGATAAGAAGCTCTCTTCCTTATCCGGAGCCATCCCGTACCGTCCCAAATGCGCCACCACGGGAAATGCTCCAGCCGCCCGCAGCTTCTCCACCGCGACTTCCGAAGGCGGATCGTTCGGCTCCACATAAGCCGGAGCGTTATCCGCCAAGTACCGATCGAATGCTTCCTGGATCGACCGGACATACCCCTTCTGCACAATCACTCGCGCAAAGTGGACCCGTCCCGTCACCGTGCGGCCCAGCGCCTGCGCCTCATCGAGCGTCACGTTCACTCCCAGCGTCTGCAGCCGCTCCGACAGCAGACGGTTGCGCGCCTGGCGCTCAGTGGCGAGCGAACTCAGCCACTCCAGGAAAGAATCGGGAGGAGCTTCCCCAAAAAAATACCCCAGAATATGAACCGATTTCCTGCCGTATTTCGTGCTCACCTCGATCCCCCGGATCAGGTCGATTCCTTGCTGTGCTGCCGCTTCCCGAGCCTGCAAATACCCCAAAAACGTATCGTGATCCGTAATTGCCAGCGATGCCAGCCCCGCCTCTTTGGCAATCCGAATCAGCTCCGCCGGCGCTCGCGTCCCATCGGATTCATTGGTGTGAGTATGAAGATCGATCAAAGAATTACCATATTACCGATGCGCAGAGCTCTGCTGCCAATTCTGTTCGTTTTCTCGACGGGATGCATGACCAACACCACCCGGCAGGATGACTTTACTGCCTTCGAAAACGATTACTTCGATGCCTTCTTCCAGGCCGCGCCCTCCTATGGAGTGCTCGCCGGATTCCACCAGTTCGACAACGCTGTCGAAGATTTCTCCCAGGCGGCGATCCGCCACCGCCTGCGCGTGCTCAATGAGCAGCAGCGGCGGCTGGCCGCCATCCCCAAAGACAGCCTGACGCCGCAACAGCGGATCGACTACGAGATTCTCGATTCTCAAATGAAAGCGGAGCTTCATGAGACGGCAGTCCTCGAAACCTGGCGTCACAATCCCCTCAGCTATGCCGGAGCGCCCGGCAACGCAATCGACGTCATCATGAAGCGCAACTTCGCCCCGGCCCGCCAGCGCGTTCGCTCCGCGTTGATCCGCCTGCACGGCATCCCCTTCATGTTGGAGGCGATGAAAGCCAACGTCCGGAATCCCCCGCGAGAGTTTACGGAACTGGCGATCCGCATCGCCGAAGGCTCCGTTGGATTTTTCCGGGACGACATCGCCAAATGGGGCAGGGAAGCGGCGGACGGCGACATCATCCTGCGCGGCCAGTTCGAAGTCGCAAACGAAGCCGCTGCCCGGGCGCTGGAAGACGCCGCGAAATGGCTTCGCGACGATCTGCTTCCCCGTTCCAAGGGCAACTACGCCATCGGCAGCGAAGCCTTCTCGCGAAAGTTGCTGTATGAGGAGATGGTTGACACCCCGCTCAGCGAAATTCTCGCCATCGGCGAGCGCAACCTCGCCAAAGACTACGATGCGTTCGTCCGGACGGCGAAACAAATCGACCCGAAGAAAACTCCCGCCGAAGTGATGGCCTCCCTCGCCGCCAACCACCCGGACGCCGCCGGCTTGCTGCCCGCTGTCCGCCAAAATGCCGGCAGCATTCGCCAGTACCTCATCGATCGCGACTTGGTGACGATCCCCAGCCCTGTCCGGGCTTCCATTGTCGAAACGCCGCCCTTCATGCGCAGTGGAACTTTCGCCGCCATGGATACTCCCGGAGCCTATGAGACCAAGGCAACCGAAGCCTACTACTACATCACTCCGCCGGAGAAAAACTGGCCCGCCCGCCAGATCGAAGAGCATCTGCGGCTGTTCAACAAATACGTCATCGATGTAGTCACCATCCACGAGGCCTATCCCGGTCACTACGTGCAGTTCCTCTACGCTCCTCGATTCCCCACCAAAACCCGCAAGCTGGTCGTCGTCGGCTCCAATGCCGAAGGCTGGGCGCACTACACCGAACAGATGATGATCGAAGAAGGCTTCGGCGCCGGCGATCCGCGCTACAAGCTGGCCCAGCTTTCCGAAGCCCTGCTGCGGGACTGCCGGTACGTCGCCGGAATCAAGCTCCATACCGGAGGCTGGACCGTGGAGCAGGCAACCCGCCTCTTCATCGAAAAAGGATTCCAGGAGCGCGCCAATGCCCTCGAAGAAGCCCGCCGCGGAACTTATAACCCGACGTACCTGTACTACACGCTGGGAAAACTGCAGATCTACAAGCTGCGCGCCGACTACCAGGCCAGCCGGGGAGCTTCTTATCGCCTCAAAGACTTCCACGATACGTTCCTCAGCCAGGGCTCGATCCCGCTGAAGATGGTCCGCCGCATCATGCTCGGCGAGGACGGAAAGCTACTCTAGCGGGCCGAACTTCGTGGAGCGGACGATCGTTTTTTGTCGTGCTCCCACCGGCGGACACCTCCCAACACCGCTAGTTGCTCCGCGCCAGTGCCTCCGGACCGTTCGATTCGAACTCGAACACTTCTCCCGCCGCGCGAACGGTCAACGTCCCCGGGCCGAACGGTTTCCCTTCCTGCGAATAGAAAATCGCTCCGTCGGTCGACTGTCCCGGCGACAGTTTCACCGAGACATAGACAACCGCGGCCGCCGCGGCTGCGGCTTTCAGCTTTGCCGACGTCATCTCGGCCAATGCCGCCTGCCGCCGCTGTTCATAGCCGTTCGTGGAGTTGATCCGGGCCATGCCGTAGATCCCGGCTTCGTAGGTCGTAACCAGCTTGATCACCTCGCCGCGCCCGGCTCTTTCCAGCATTCGATCGACCACCTTGCGCGGGGGTACCGGCGAGCTGATCGTGCCGTCCCGGTGTTTGTAGGAAAAGTCTTCCGGACGCACTGTCCAGGAAATGGACGAGCCATTAGAAATCGCCACCTGCATCACCGTGTAATTCTTCAGGTTCGCTGGCAGATAGGTAAACATCAGCGTCAGGCCGTTCTTTGTAAGTGTCTGATATTTAAGGCCATTAGACTCGAACTCAATCGCTTGGGCAGTGACACTCCGGCTGGAACAGAGCGCAAGCGCGATCATTCCGGGCCAAAGTAACTTCATACCCCCATGATAAACTTTGAACTCAATCATTTATGAGCACGCCTCATGATATTCTCCGCACTCATGGACTAACCAATCTCGGGACGGTGCATTGGAACCTGTCCGCCTCCCAGTTGATTGAAAAAGCGATTGAGCGCGGCGAAGGTCTTCTCTCAGCAGAAGGTGCTCTGGTGGCCAGGACCGGCCAGTTTACCGGGCGTTCGCCCAAGGATAAATTCATCGTCCGCGACAGCCTGACCGAATCCACGGTGGATTGGGGGGCGGTCAACCAGCCGATGTCGCCGGAACATTTCGACAAAATTTTTGGCAAGGTGCAGGCTTATTATCAACAGCAGGAGGCTTTTGTCCTCGATGCGTTCGCGGGTGCCGATCCCACCTACACCCTGCCCATCCGTGTGATCGGCCGCAAGGCGTGGCACATGCTGTTCTGCCGGAATCTGTTTCTCCGGCCGGCCGCCGAACAACTGGCGGCGCACACCCCCCAATTTACAATCTATTCCGCTCCGGAATTCCAATGCGACCCCGCCAGCGACGGTACCCATTCCGAAACTGCCGTCATTGTTAATTTCACGAAGCGGGCCATTCTCATCTGCGGCACGCTTTACGCCGGGGAAATGAAAAAATCGATCTTTACGATCCTGAATTTCCTGCTGCCGGACCGCGGAGTGATGCCGATGCACTGCTCCATCAACCAGGGCGAAGGTGGAAACGTGGCGGTCTTCTTCGGGCTTTCGGGCACCGGCAAGACGACCCTCTCGGCAGACCCGAAACGCCGCCTCATCGGCGATGACGAACACGGCTGGTCCGCCGATGGCACCTTCAATTTCGAAGGCGGCTGCTATGCCAAATGCATTCACCTGTCCAGGGAAAAGGAGCCGGAGATCTGGAACGCCGTACGCTACGGCACGGTTTTGGAAAATGTCGTCGTCGATCCCGAAACCCGCGCTCTGGATTTCGATTCGGCGGCCTACACCGAAAACACTCGCGCCGCCTACCCCATCGAATACATCGAAAATGCCCTCATTCCCGGCGTCGGCGGCCATCCGTCTTATGTGATGTTCCTCACCGCGGACGCTTTCGGAGTGCTGCCCCCCATCTCGCGCCTCACTCCGGAGCAGGCGATGTATCACTTCCTTTCCGGCTACACCGCCAAGGTGGCAGGAACCGAGCGCGGTCTGGGTAACGAGCCCCAGGCGGCATTCAGCTCGTGTTTCGGTGCGCCCTTTCTTCCCCGCCATCCGCGCGAGTACGCGAATATGCTCGGTGACAAGCTGAAGCAGCACAAGGCCACCGTCTACCTAGTCAATACCGGATGGGTAGGCGGCGCCTATGGAACCGGCAAACGCATGGATCTGAAGTACACCCGCGCCATGGTCAACGCGGCCATTGAAGGAAAGCTGGACTCGGTTGCCGCCGATCCCCATCCCGTCTTCAAAGTGCTGGTCCCCAAGGAATGCCCCGGCGTCCCCAGCGGGCTTTTGGACCCTCGCGCCCAGTGGAAGGACGGAGCTGCCTACGATCAAAAGGCCGCCCACCTGGCGGGTCTCTTCAAGGAAAATTTCGCGAAATTCGGCGGTGTCGCCCCCGAAATCGCCGCCGCCGGTCCGGCTTAACCAACAGCCGGGCGGGCGCGCGGCATGAAAAATGGTAGGCCCGGCAGGACTCGAACCTGCGACCCTCTGCTTAGAAGGCAGATGCTCTATCCACCTGAGCTACGGGCCCTTAGAGTTTCATTGTACGAAAGCGCCGTATTGTTCACCATATAGATCGCAGCCCCGCTTGCGATAGAATCGGACTTCAAGCCGGAGGAGGAATCAGTGAAAGGAAATCCCGAAGTTCTCGCCTATTTGCAGGAAGTTCTCAAGGCGGAACTGACCGCGATCAATCAGTACTTTCTCCATGCGGAGATGATGGAAAACTGGGGCTATCTCAGGCTGGCCGGCATCACCCGCAAGGAATCGATCGAAGAAATGGTGCATGCCGAGAAGCTGATTGAGCGCATCTTGTATCTGGACGGAACGCCCAACATGAGTGAGCTTTTCACTCTTCGGATCGGGCAGAACATTAAGGCTCATCTCGAAAACGATCTCAAGCTGGAGATGGAGGCCGTGCCCCGTCTGAACAAAGCCGTCGCCAAATGCGTGGAAGTGGGCGACAACGGCTCGCGCGACTTGTTTGCCCAGATCCTCGTCGACGAAGAACACCACGTCGACTTTCTCGAAGCCCAGCTGCACATGATCAAGGAAATGGGCTACGAGAATTACCTGGCCCAGCAAATGGGCGAAGCCAAAGCTTAAGAGCGCCAAATCCCATATGCCTGAACCCAAGAAGGTCGTCGCCGTCCTCGACGACCTTATGTTCACTGTCAAGATCAATGAGGCAGCCAAACGGCTTGGCTTTCAGGTGGTCTTTGTGAAGACGGAAAAGGATGTCTATGAGCAGGCCGGGCTTCGTCCCGCTCTGATCATTCTGGATCTGAACTGCGCCGCCGTGCCGATGCTGAAGGTCGCGCAAACGCTCAAATCCGATCCGGCCTATAAGGGCATCAGCGTCATCGCTTATCTTTCCCACGTTCAGGTAGACCTGAAACAGGAAGCGCAGAACGCCGGGCTGGACATGGTGATGGCCCGGTCGGCATTCTCTACCAACCTTCCGCAAATTCTCAAGCGCCACGCCGGTTCTTACTAAGTCCGCGCATTTTCGTCATTTCTGAAACGCAAATTACGCTGAAGCCGTCATCGTGAATTGCGAAGCTGCGGACGAAAGAGAACTCCCGATTTTCTTGCGATCTGCATTTTCGTGGGAATCTGGATGGCCGCCATGCCTATCGCACTCAGCCAAAATCTCCGGCTCGGTGCGATTGGCGGCACCGCGCTGACGCACGACTACTCTCCGTACTTCATGCCCGGCGGGACCATCACACTGCCCGACGGGACGATCATTCACTATCGTCCGGAAAGTGCCCGAACAGGCTCGAGATCGGTCATCGGAGGACCTTCTCTAGGCTGGGACTTCAACCAGCAGTTCTCCGTAGAAACCAACGCCATCTATCGTCGTCTTCACCTGGAAGGTCAAATCCCCACGGTGACTTGGGAGTTTCCAGTTCTGGCGAAGTACAGGCTCCCCTTGCGCCACGTCCAGCCGTTTCTCCAAGCGGGTCCGTCATTCCGCACGATCGGCAATCTCAATACCCGGCCTTCCCGCTTCGGCTTCAGCGCCGGTACAGGTATCGATTGGGAGGCACATGGGTTTCGATTTTCTCCCACGCTTCGATACACGCGCTGGATGTCTGATCCTGGTTCCGGAATTCAGACCAAGCAGGATCAGGTGGAAATTCTCCTCGGAGTCAGCCACGCCGCCGCCAGCAACAGGCACCCCTTCGGACGCCGCATCAGCATCGGCATCGAAGGCGGATTTATGCTCAACCCGATCGGCCCCGACACCAAACCACGCGGCTTCGGCCCGGGCCAAAGCATCGAGACAACTTACCTTCGAAGCTGGATCGTGGGTCCCCATGTCGATATCCGCCTCACCGGTCATTGGAGCATCTCCGGCGCCGCAACTTACCGGCAAGTACGGTTTCGCAGTACGTCGACTTACACCATCACTAATCCCGACGGTACCCAGCAATCGATAACCGGGTCGTTTGAAGGTAAGTCCGCCATCCTCTGGCAGTTTCCCGTACTCCTCAAATACCGGATCGGAAATTCCCGGGTCCAGCCATTTGTAGAAGCCGGTCCCTCCTTTCGACTCCCGCAGGAAATCGGAGCCTGGCTCGGCGACTACGGCATCACCGGAGGCGCAGGAATCCGTGTGAAATGGCACGGCCTCAACTTCGAGCCCGGCCTCCGTTTCACGCATTGGGGGCCGGCACACTACCGAAACGGAGACATCGCGCCGAACCCGATTTACCGCAACCAGCTCGATTCGGTGCTCGCCATCACGTTCTGATCCATCGCTCCGGATCGCTCATAAGTTGTGAAAAAATTGTGCTCGGAAGCAGCCGCGCGCGAAAGCAAGCGGGTCGTTCCATCTGAACCGTACAATAACCTTCAATCCACGATTTACTGATGGCGCTGCAAGTAATCCAGCAACTGCACCGCTGCCAGCTTCACCCCGCCCAGCATCGCCGATTCATCGATGTCGAAATCCGGCGTATGGTGGGCTGCCGTGATTCCCTTGGCTTCGTTCCCCACGCCGAGAAACCAGAAGAAACCGGGAATCCGCTGCTGGTAGTAGGAAAAGTCTTCCGCCCCTGTAATGGGCTTGCTCAACACGATGTTGGCGTCGCCCAGAACGCGCTTCATCGCGGGTAGGCTTTCCTCCGTCAAGGCGGTGTGATTGACGGTAACGGGATAGGCCACTCCGCCAAAATCCAGCGAGTACGAAGCGCCATAGCTGGCCGTGCATCCCGCCAGCGTCTGCTTCATCATGGTTCGCACTTCTTCCCGGATCGGCTCGCTGAAGGTGCGAATCGTTCCCATCATCTTCACTTCGTCGGGAATGATGTTGAAACGATTGCCGCCATGGATGGACCCGATGCTCAACACCATCGATTCGCCAGGGTCGATCCTCCGGCTGCGAATCGTCTGTAGCGCCGTGATGCAGCCGGCGGAGACGACCACCGGATCGACCCCCAGATGCGGACTGGCGGCATGAACCTGCTTGCCTTTGATCGTGATCTCGAAGCTGTCCGCCGATGCCATTGCGGGACCAACCGAGTATCGGACGGTCCCCGCCGGCGCCAGGCTCCATACGTGTAATCCGAAAATCGCCGCGGGCTTGGGATTCTCCAGCACTCCTTCTTTGATCATCAGGAAGGCCCCGCCTTCTTCGCCCTTGGGAGCGCCTTCTTCCGCGCCCTGGAAGATAAACTTCACGGTCCCTGGAATCTGATCGCGCATCCCGCTTAGCAGTTCGGCGACGCTCAAGGCAATCGCCATATGAGCGTCATGTCCGCAAGCGTGGTGAACTCCGGAATTTTTCGACTTGTACGGCGCATTGGTTTCCTCGATCACCGGGAGCCCGTCCATATCGGCTCGCCAGGCGACGACAGGACCGGGCTTGCCGCCCTTCAGCAGCCCAACCACGCCGTGCTTGCCGACGCCGGTCTTTACTTCCAAGCCCAGCGCCCGCAGCTTCTCGGCAACGATACGAGCGGTCCGCTCCTCGCGATTCGACAGCTCCGGATTCATGTGGAAGTCGCGCCGCTGCTCGATCAGCGATCTCTCCAGCGCGGCGGCTTTTGCAGCGACGCGCTCTTCCAGCGTTTGCGAAAAAGCAGCGATACATAAAGGGAGAAGAAGGAAGGTGCGCATGGTAAACCGACAGGTTAGCACCAAGCTAACTCTATGATTTTGCAGTGCTATTTAAAAGTTGCCGAATTCTGTGATTTTCTATTGACAAAGCACCAGAATTGCCTTGACGCCGTCGTTTTTCGAAGTTATACATACTACAACAACACGCACGTTTTGATAGCTTTTGACAAATTACGAGGAGACAGATTGTTATGGTCAGACATGTTATTCGTGTAGGATCCATGTGGCAACCTTGGGTCCTTGCGTTGTCGCTAGTATTATTGGGATGGAACCCCGCAAGAGTTAGAGCACAGGAGTATTGTGACAGGGGATACAGCAACCTTGGTCCTCAAATAACCTGCAATGAGGGCGGGGGGAGTTATAGCTGTGGTGGTTCAGGCGAGTTTACCTGTAACTATTGCAGCTGTGGGCCTTGTTTATCGGGGTATGGATACCTGTATTTTTGCAGTGCTAATGGATGGGGCTGCACGTTTCCTTGTTGCAATAACTGCTAACGAAAGGAGATTTTTATGAACAAGTCTAGATTCTGGCTGTCCGTTAGCACCGTTTGCTTGGCGGTCGTTTCTGTTGCGCTTTTCGCTCAGCGATTCCGTCAAAGCGTTTACGCGCAGTCAATGCCGGTGAAGCCCTTCACCGCAACGTATAGTATTACCGAATTTTTCAACGAGATGCCTCGGGCACCACAACTTCAGGGTTTTATGCGCCGAAGTGACGGATCGAACGTAGTGTTGCATTACAGACTTGATCCACGCGGGGGAACAAAACTCATGTCGATCAACGTTGTTTCCGATTTCGCTACGAAGAAGGCAACAAGGGTCATGCAGTTCATCGATACAACGACAACGTACCCAATTCGGCAAGCAGAAGTGAATCGCCTGGAAACGCAGTTGAAAGCAGGCTGCACTGGTGAGAACGCCGGATCGATGCTCGGCTATGACGTAGTAAAGACTCGAGAAGTCCTGGTGAACTCCGACACAGTGCATTTGGGGCCGGCCTACGATAAAATGCAGCGCGATCAATGGCTCGCACCGGCTCTGAATTGCGCGCCGCTCCGAGTCGAAATTACATTTTACAAGGATGCCAAGCTCGTTCAACGGCGCGTCGAAACCGCCCTGACGGTGATCGAAGGTGAGCCGGACGCATCGGCTTTTCAAATACCGGCCGGCTACGTCGAGCGAACTCCCGGCGAAGCGATGCTAGAGGCGAACCGCCGGTATCCAAACGATCGTTTATTCGGCTTTGGCGGAGGGCCTTGTAACGTCCAGCCCCTGGATGACATATATCGTCGGGCGAATAGCGTGCAATAGACTGCTACCGGACCGTAAGCTGGCGTGAGTGTTAAGAGGATCCGCCAGCTTACGATCAATATACTCGCGCGTAGGGCACGTCCTCCGCTTCAATTCGCAGCAGCTCGTTATACTTCGCCAGCCGCTCGGATTGGTTCACGGAGCCCACCTTGATCTGCCCGGCGCCCGTCGCGACAGCCAGGTGCGACATCGTCACATCTTCCGTCTCTCCGGACCGGGCGGAAACCACGCAGCGGTAATGGTTGACGCGCGCGACATCCATCACCTCCAAAGTTTCCGAAAGCGTGCCGATCTGGTTCATCTTCACCAGCACCGCGTTGGCTGTGCCGGTGGAAATGCCGCGCTCCACGCGCAGCGGGTTGGTGGTGAAAAGATCGTCGCCGATCAGTTGAATCTGCTCGCCGATCCGGTCGGTCAGCAGCCGCCAGCCATCCCAATCGTCTTCCGCCAGGCCATCTTCGATCGACACGATTGGGTAACGCGTTGTCCAGTTCTCCAGCAGATCCACCATCTCCGCCGAGCTCAGGCTGCGGCTTTCGCGAGTCAAATGATATTGCCCGTCCCGGTAGAAATGCGTGGCCGCAACATCCAGCGCAATCACTGCCGAATCTCCCGCAATTGCTTCCACCGCCAGATCCAGGGCCGCTTCGTTGCTTTCGAGCGCCGGCGAGAAACCGCCCTCATCAGCTTTTAACGACGACCAGCCGCGGGACTCGATGATCTTCTTGCAGCGGTTGTAGATCCGAACGATTCTCTCCAGGGCCTGCGCGAATGTCTCGCACGCAGTCGGAATGATCAGGAAATCCTGCAGGTCGAGATTGCGCCCGGCGTGCAATCCACCGCTAATGAGATTCACCATCGGTGTCGGGATCGTCGCCTTGCCATCGGACAGATATTGCCAGAGAGGCTGAGCCTGTTCCGCTGCCGCTGCGTGCGCAAAGGCCATCGAGACGGCCAGCGTTGCGTTCGCGCCCAGGTGTTTGTTTTCCCGCAGATAGTTGTCGGCGTTATCCGCGCCCTGCAGAGCTTCGGCGATCGTCGTATTGACGTTTTGAACGGCCTGGCGAACTCCCAATCCGCCGTACCAGGCGGAATCGCCGTCGCGAAGCTCCAGGGCTTCATGCGTTCCCGTTGACGCTCCGGATGGCGCAATCGCCCGTCCCCGCGCTCCGCCAGCCAGCACCACCTCCGCCTCGACCGTCGGCCTTCCACGGGAGTCCAGAACTTCGAGCGCGCGCACTAGCTCAATCGTTGCCACACGGCCTCCAGCGATGTGGGGGGATTCCGAATCAACTCCCGCGCGAGCGTTCGCGCGGCATCCTTCTCAACCGGTTGTGTCATGTAGTCTTCTTTGGATTTTCCGTCGATCCGGGCCAGCAGCAGGCAGCCTAGCTCGTGAATCGTATTCTGCTCGACACCCGCATCGCCGTAGCCGTTCCAGTATGACTTCGCCACCCACAAGTAGTCATCCCGCCGGTCAGGAAAATGAATCACCTTCAGCAGGAGATGCGTCAGGCAGAACGCCACGTCGAACGCCGGATCTCCCCAATGGGCCACTTCGAAATCCAGCATGAAGGCACGGTCCGGATAAATAAACAGGTTCTTCGGCGAATAGTCGCCATGCACCAGCGTCACCCGATGCGCCAGCATTCGCTGCACTTCCGCTTCGATCAGCGGAGCCAGATCCGGATGCGCCCGCGCGGTGAAACGGTGATACGGGTCGATTCTTCCCTGAATGAAAACTTCCTGGTCGTCGAATGTCTGCCGCGCTGTCCCGTCCCGGGCCGCCCGCCGGTGCATCTCGCCCAGCAGCGCGCCCACGCGTTCGGCCGCCACCCGATCCGTGTCTCCTTCCAGCAGCGCTTTCTTCCATAAGCGGCCGCCCTCGGGGGCAAAGCTCATTCCGAAAATGAAGTTTTCATCGTCCTGAAAACGCACGACGGGCGCCGAACCCGGCAGGTTCTCCGACAGCCATTCCATACATTTCCGCTCATTAATGATGCGCTTTTGGTCGAAGAGCCATTCATCGGCAACTCGCAGCTTCGGCAGCGATTGCTTAAAAACGAGACGTTCCCCGGGGGTCTCAACCATCAGGACAACATTGGATACGCCGCCGCCGAGTTCTTCGGCGTGTTCGACGGAAAATCCACGCATGCGGAGATATTCAACGGAGAGCTCCGTAACTGCGGTCATGAGATTCTAGTTTTGCATTGGATAGTGCCGGTTTGAATATTGACGAGTTGCTGGAGACTGCACCGGAAGGACCCGCGGTATTTGCGATCTTTGCGGCAACGGGAGCACCATATCTTGCCCGCACCAATCAGCTCCGCCGCCGATTGAAGCGCCTGCTGGGCCCGAATGCGCGCCTGTTTTCGCTGCGCGAGGTGGCGCAGCGCGTGGATTTCACCGAGGTCGCCTCCCCGCTGGAGGCGGCGATCACTCACTATCAGTTGGCGAAGCGCTGCTTCGGCAGCGATTGGCGGAAACGGCTGCGGCTGCGCCATCCCAGCTACGTCAAACTCATCCTGTCGAATGAATTTCCTCGCACGCAGGTGACATCCCGATTGGCAGGCAATGCCGCCTTTTACGGGCCGTTCCAGAGCCGCGCCGGCGCGGAAGCCTTCGAGTCTCAGTTGCTCGACCTTTACCAGGTGCGGCGTTGCACGGAAGATCTTGCGCCATCGCCCTCGCACCCCGGTTGTATCTATGGCGAGATGAATCTCTGCCTGCGGCCCTGTCAGGAAGCTGTTTCGAGTGCCGAGTACGGCAGCGAAGTCGGCCGGCTCCGGGCGTTTCTGGAAAGCGACGGAGGCTCGCTGCGGGGCTCGGTTGTGATCGCGCGCGACCGGGCCAGCGAAGCGCTGGAATTCGAGGAAGCGCAGCGCCAGCAGAAGCGGCTGGAGAAGCTGGAGCAGGTGGTGCGGCTGCGCGACGATCTTGCGCACGACATTGAATCGCTCAGCGGCGTCGCGGTGCTGCCATCCGTTGCCAAAGGGTCGGTGAAGCTGTGGCCGTTCCAGTGCGGTTGGTGGCAGCAGCCTTGCGATTTCGCTCTGGAAGGCGCGGGAGTCTCGATGGATTCGCGTTTACGGGAGCTTTTCTCCACCCTGGAAACGCAGCGCGGCACCATCGACGAGCGGCAGGAGCATACCGCGATGCTCGCCCACTGGTTTCATTCCAGCTTTCGCGACGGCGAGTGGCTGCCGCAGCCGCTGTCTTATCGCCGGCTGGTGCGGGCGATCAATTTGGTTTCGCAGTCGCGAGCCACGCTTTCATCTCCGCCTGCAGCGACTTGAAGATTTCCGGTTCTTCCTGCGCGTAGGTGCGGCGTTCCTGCGGGTCTTTCCTGACGTTGTAGAGCCAGCGGTTGGGGCCGATTTCGAGATACTTCCAATCGCCTCGCATGGCGGCATACATGCTCCAGCCGTCGGCATTAAACTCCCAAAGCAGTGTTCGTTCGGCCGCAGGACCGCCTTTCCAGACGTCGATCATGTTCTTGCCGTCGACGTTTGCTGCAGGAGTTCCACCGGCGGCGGTCAACAGCGTCGGCAGAAGATCGGTGGTTTGCATCAATGCCTCGCTGCGCTTACCCGCGGGAACACGGCCCGGCCAGCGAACAAAGCTGGGCATCCGGATGCCGCCTTCTTCGAGCGATCGCTTCTGGCCGCGGAACGGCGCATTGGAATCGTGGAATGCGGATGCTCCGTAGTTGCGCTCCTCAAAAGTCGCGCCATTGTCGGAGGTGAAGACAATGAGCGTGTTATCGCGCAATCCGGCGTCGTCGAGAGCTTTCACAATCCTGCCGATCGCGGCATCCAGCCGCGTGATCATGGCGGCGTAGTTGGCATTGATTGTCTTGGAAGGATCCTTCTCCGGAAACTTGCCGCGGAACTTCGCGACATTTTCTTCCGGAGCCTCGATCCAGAAATGCGGCTCGATAAAAGGAAGGTAAAGAAAGAACGGCGCGTTCTTCTTCTCGTTGATGAACCGGACGGCTTCTTTCGCAATCAGATCGCAACTGTAGCCGTTGACTGCTTCCTTGGTACGGCCTCGCCAGAACTCTTTCGGGAAATGCTCCCAGGCCTCGCGGGCGTTGAGATAACCGAACGTTTCGTCGAATCCCTGATCCAGTGGATGGGTGAACGTTCCGTCGGGGAGCTTGCCGGAGTGCCACTTTCCGAATAGCGCCGTCGCATAACCCAGGGGCTTCAGCGCTTCGGCGATCGTCGTTTCGTCTTTCGGCAAATCGATGGAGTTGTTCCGAACGCCGGTGTGGATCCCGTGGCGGCCGGTCAGGAGTGCTCCGCGAGAGGGATTGCATAGCGGATAGCCGGTGTACCAGCGGTCGAAAATCGTACCTTGACCTGCAAGGCGGTCCAGATTCGGAGTGGTCCATTCCTTGCGGCCATTGAAGCCGGCGTCGTGGTAGCCCATGTCGTCGGCAAAGAGAATGACGATGTTGGGGCGCCGCGGCTGGGCGGCGAGCGATGCCGCGGACAGAGCGGCAAATAACAGAAGACGTCTCATCGGTTGTATTGCGGAACTTCGCCTTTCAGTTCATTCCAGACTTCCTCGCAGACTCTCAAAGTTGCCTCATCCAGAGGGCCGTCTTCGGCGGCGCTGAGATTGGCTTCCAACTGCTCGAGCTTTGATGCTCCCAGAATGACGGAGTCGGCCTGCGAATGGTGAATCAGCCAGTTCAGCGCCAGGCTCACCAGCGGGCGTCCGGTGGCGCGGAGTTTTTCTACCGCTTCGAACATTCCGGGTTTCCAGTAGCGGTCCAGATACATCTGGTTGCTGTCAAAGCGCGAGCCGGATTGCGGAGAGCCGTGATGCTTGCCGGTCAGGAGGCCGCCCGCCAGCGGGTTGTAGACGCAGGTACGGATGCCGAACTTTTTGCACATCGGCAGGAACTCCTGCTCGATGGCGCGGGTGATGACGTTGTACATCGGCTGAGCAACGGTGATCGGCGCGAAGTTGCGGCGCTCTGCAACGTTGCGCATATCCACCATCTGCCATGCCGCGTAGTTGGAGGCCGCCGGGAACCGAACCTTGCCCGTCCGGCGCAATTCGTCCAAGGCTTCGAGCGACTCGTCGATCGGCGTGTCCGGATCCGGCATGTGGAGATAGTAGATGTCCACGTAGTCGGCTTGAAGGCGGCGTAGCGAGTCGTCGATCTGCTTCAGGATGGCGGCTCGCGAAAGCCCGGAATCGAGCGGACCGTCGCCCATCTTTCCGCGCACTTTCGTTGCCAGCAGGATACGGCTGCGGTCGCGTCCCTTCAGCCAGCGGCCGACGATCTGTTCACTGGCGCCCTTGTTATAGACGTTGGCTGTGTCGAGGAACGTTTGTCCTCGATCAGCCCAAAGGTCCAGCAACCGGTGCGCGTCCGGTTCGGAGAGCTGACTGCCGAATGTCATGGTGCCAAGGCACAGCTTGGGTAAAGCTGGCGAGGGCGGCATCTACAGGGACACCTTCTTGGAGTCGGCGGTGCGGCCGGCTCGATCGACGACACGGACGAAATACTCTTCTCCGCCCGCGGCGGAATGATCCATGAAATCCCACGGCTCATCGGAAGTCTGCGGCGCGAAGGGCCTGGCGAGAACCTTCTGACCTGCCCGGTGAACTTCATAGCGAACGATGGGCTCGCTTCCGGCGTAGCCGGTGGACCACAGCACCTGCGTCTCGCCGGAGTTGCGCCGCCGGATCTCGACATTCTCCGGAGCCAGCAGGCCGCGAGACGCGAGCTGGAAGAAGTTGGTGTCGGTGGCGTGCTTTGCCGCGACTTCGTCCTCAATCCGCTTCCGGCCGGAGACGCTGAGCTTGTCATGCTGGCAGGCGTTGAGATTGGCCACCAACTGATCGCGCGCCGGATCGTCGTTCTTGTCGGTCAGGCCGATGCCAGTGATCAGGGTGGAAACCCCGTCAATCGACAGCGTGTACCGGAGGAAATCCTTGTAGTCCACCTTGCCGGGCTGCCCGACCGTCCCGACGCTTTGGCCCGGTTGGGAGGCGTACTTCTTCTCCAGCCCGTACATCACGCCATCGGCGAAAATCTTCATGCCGATGACTCCCATGTTCTTTGCCGCGGCCACCGGTACGGAATTGTATTGGTGGCAGGCGAAGTGTTTGTCATTGGGATTCAGGGCAACGAGAAGCGTCTCCAGATCGTTGTTGCGATCGCGCCGCATGGCGTACATGTGCACGTACGGGTTGGAATGCCCGGTGATGCCGATATGCCGGATGTACTTTTTCTGGCCGGGATTCAGGCCGGTCGCGTTGGTGCCATCCCGGAAATCCTTCAACGCCGCCACCACTCCGACGCGCGGCAGCGACTTGTCACCGGGGTTGTCGTAGCCTTCGAATGCCGCATCGACATCCTTGGGATCGACCAGAGTGTGGATCTGCATCAGGTCGATATAGGCTCCATCCGGGATGCCGCCTTTGCCGTCGCCGAAGAACTGCGTGAGCGCTCGCATCAAATCGTCCACAGCCAGCTTCATTCCACTACCGGCGCGTCCAACCGGCTCAGCACCCTCGCGGACGATGGCCGTGCGAAGGCTCGTCTTGGTGGCCAGAAACAGGCGAGCGCGAAGATTGGCATCGTAGCCGGGTTGACCGGGGATCAGATTGAGAACCCGAAACGCCTTGCCGTAGTTTGTCTGGCTGAGCTGGTAGTTGTTCGCGGTTTCGAGATAGGTCACCCCGCCGCGGACGGCCTTGACGACGATCTGAACCCCTTCCTCGCCGGGAAGGTCCCACATCACTTTGTTGCCGCCTGCCAGTCCGAAGGTCGTCACCTGACGTCCCGTCCGGCCCAGGGTGCGGGTCATCAGATTTTGAGTCACAGGATGCGACCAGACGCGGTACTGACCCGCGAGGGGTAGGAAAGTGGACGCCATCAGCGTCCGGCGCGAGAACATTGCCGGCATGCTGGGATTGTATCGCCGTCGTTACCCCAAAATGTCAGGCACGAGGAAAGAAAAGAACATGCTTTGTTTTTTCGTTTTTCGCGTAAGTCCCTTTGTTTTCTGGAGGCATGTCACACAATTTCGCCCCAGGCGCCTTCGAATTTTCGTGCCGTGCCGAGGATGGAAATCCGGCGAATTGGGCGTAGGCTCTCACGATGGGCCAAACATAGCACCGGAATTTTGGACATTTGCGGGCGCGGCGCTGCGAAGTGATTGAAAACCCCGGGAAGATTCTTGCGATTTTTCCGAACTGGCGGCGTGATTGCCAGAGTGGGGGATCTCGTATTGAGAAAAACCGCTCCGTCGAAGACGACACGACCGTTACGTCCAGCTCGACCCGCTCCGTCGAAAGTCACTGTACGGTTCAGGTTAAACGACCCGCTTGCTCCGCCGAAAAGCGGCTCCACGCGCGGCTGCTCACGATCGCAATTTTCATCCCCTCTGGCGGTCGTAGATCCTCTCGGCTTACTCCGCCAAAACCGGCTTCGTGCGCGGCTTCTATGTTCTGACGAGTTTTCATGACTTCTGATGGCCAAGGCGGACGTTGTCCGCCGATAGGAACAGACGACGAAAAACGATCGTCTGCTTCACTGCGAACCACAACCCGTTGGGGTACCATCGAAGTTCGGCCTTTCCGTGAGGAATTACGTTTAGGCCAGGAAAATCCACAAGTTTTCGCAATTTTAGGAGAACGATAGCTGATGACGAAGTATGTGTACTCGTTCGGCGGCGGTACGGCCGACGGCGACGGATCGATGAAGGACGTGCTCGGCGGGAAGGGAGCGGGCCTGGCCGAAATGAGCAAGGCGGGTGTTCCGGTGCCGCCCGGCTTCACGATCTCCACCGAGGTCTGCAACATCTATTTCCAGAACAATAAGAAGGTTCCCAAGGAAATCGATCAGGAAATTTTGCAGTCCCTGGCCAAGCTGGAGGCCCAGATGGGCCAGAAGCTGGGCGATCCGGAAAATCCGCTGCTGCTGTCGGTCCGTTCAGGCGCGAAGTTCTCGATGCCGGGAATGATGAACACGATTCTCAATCTCGGCATGAATGACAAGACGGTAGAAGCCCTGGTGAAACGTTCCGGCGGCAACGCCCGTTTCGCCTATGACTGTTACCGGCGGTTCATCCAGATGTTCGGCGAAGTGGCGCTGGGCATCGAGATGGAGCATTTCAATCACATCTTCGACGAGCAGAAGAAAAAGGCGAAGGTGAAGCTGGACACGGAGCTGACGGCGGAAGACCTGAAGAAGGTGATTGCCGAGTACAAAAAGCTGGTCAAGAAGAAAACCAAGAAAGACTTTCCGCAGTCCACCCACGAGCAGCTTGCCATGTCGCGCGATGCCGTATTTCGTTCGTGGTGGAACGACAAGGCCATCTACTACCGGAAGATGGAGCGGATTCCGGACTCGATCGGTACGGCGGCGAACGTCCAGGCGATGGTGTTCGGCAATATGGGCGACGATTCCGGCACGGGCGTCGGCTTTACGCGCGATCCCGGTTCCGGCGAGAAGGTTTTCTACGGCGAGTTCCTGATGAATGCGCAGGGCGAAGACGTTGTTGCGGGTATCCGCACGCCGCGTCCGATTGCCGAGCTGCACGACGAGATGCCCGAAGTCTACCAGCAGCTTGTCGACATTACGTCCAGCCTCGAGAAGCATTACAAGGACATGCAGGACTTCGAGTTCACCGTGGAGAAGGGCAAGCTGTACATGCTCCAGACCCGCAACGGAAAGCGGACTGGTCCTGCGGCGGTGAATGTGGCAGTCGACATGGCGGAAGAGAAGCTGATCACCAAGGAGCAGGCGGTGATGCGCGTGGCTCCCAGCCAGCTTGACCAGTTGCTGCACCCGGTGTTCGATGGCGCGTCCCTGAAGTCTCTGCCGAAACTGACGGTCGGCATCGCGGCGTCCCCGGGCGCTGCCGTCGGCAAGATCGCGTTCACGGCGGAGCGCGCGGTGGAAATGGCGGTGAAAGCTCCGGTGATTCTCGTTCGCAAGGAAACGACGCCGAACGACATTGCCGGAATGGATGCGGCCAAGGGCATTCTCACCGCGATCGGCGGAAAGTCGTCGCACGCGGCTGTCGTCGCTCGCGGCATGGGACGCCCTTGCATCGTCGGCGCGGGCGGAGTTGTCATCAATGAGCGCGCGGGAGAGGCTTCGGTCACTGCCGGCGGCAAGAAGATCACGCTGAAGGAAGGCGACTGGATCTCGATCGACGGCACTACCGGCGCGGTGTACCAGGGGCAGGCAAAGACCAACGATCCCGACCCGAGCTCCGGTAAGCTGGCGACCTTCATGGGCTGGGCCGACGAGTATCGCGGCAAGTTCGGCGTTCGCGCCAATGCCGACATTCCGCACGATGCCAAGGTGGCCCGCAAGTTCGGTGCCGAGGGTATCGGGCTCTGCCGTACGGAGCACATGTTCTTCGCCGAGGATCGTCTGCCGCACGTGCAGGCGATGATTCTGGCTCGCGACGAGAAGACCCGCCGGAAGGCGCTGGCCAAGCTGCTGCCGATGCAGCGCGCCGACTTCGCCGGACTGTTTAAGGTGATGGACGGCTTCCCGGTCGTCATCCGTACGCTGGATCCCCCGCTGCACGAGTTTCTGCCGAAGCGCGAAGAGCTGATGGTGGATCTCGCCAAGCTGCCTTACGCCGACATCAAAGTGAAGAAAGAGATGTCGCAGCGGTATAACGTTCCGGTAGGCGAGCTGAAGAAGCAGCTTCCTGAGCTGCTGAATCGCGTGGAAGAGCTTCACGAGTTCAACCCGATGCTGGGCCATCGCGGCTGCCGTTTGGGCATCACCTATCCCGAGATCACCGAGATGCAGGCGCGCGCCATTTTCGAAGCGGCCGCGCAGGTGTCGAAGAAGGGCATCAAGGTCATTCCCGAAGTGATGATTCCGCTGATCGGAAGCTGGAAGGAACTGGAGAACCAGAAGCGGATCGTCGACACCGTTGCCAGGGAAGTTCTGAACAAGTCTGGCGTGAAGCTGCACTACATGGTGGGCACGATGATCGAGATTCCGCGCGCTGCCGTCACGGCCGACAAGGTGGCGACGTATGCGGAATTCTTCAGCTTCGGCACCAATGATCTGACGCAGACGACGCTCGGCTTGTCCCGCGACGACTATACGAAGTTCTCGGGTCAGTATCAGGATCTGAAGATCTTCGATGCCGATCCGTTCGCCGAACTCGATCAGGAAGGTGTCGGAAGCCTGGTGAAGTTTGCGATTGAAGGGGGCCGGAAGACTCGTCCGGACCTGGAAGTGGGCATCTGTGGCGAGCATGGCGGCGACCCGCGCTCGGTGGAGTTCTGTTATCGCGTGGGCATGAACTACGTTTCCTGCTCCCCGTACCGCGTGCCGATCGCGCGGCTGGCGGCGGCTCAGGCAGCGCTGGCCGAGAAGATCGGCAAGGGCGAAGCGGGCCGCACTACCTAACCGGTCGTGATCAGTTGCAGAATAGACGAGGGTGCGGACGACCGCGCCCTCGAACTTTTGAGTCTGTGTGAAAACTATCCCCGGGCCGAGAAGCTGTGAAAAATTGCACCCCGAAGCTGTCCGTGGGGCAGATCATCGTTTTTTGTGATCTGCCCAGCATCGCAGAGAAACCCGCTTGCTACCGCGCGCGGCTGCCGGAGCTTGGGCATTGGGGGGCCCAGACCGCGTGTCCATGCTGTGCTCTGGCGGATCGTATCCGCCGAAGGGAGCAGACGACGAAAGGCGATCGTCCGCT
>CAZETQ010000041.1:0-25003 GCA_964515165.1 uncultured Solibacteraceae bacterium
GGAAGGGAACGTTCTACTTTGCCTGCAAAGGGGAACTTTCTATTTTGCGTTGACAATGGTGCTCCAATGGTTACTTGCCCTTCAGGGAGGCTCTTGCCTGCAAGCTTCCAAAGGATAGACTATGTTGGAAGGCCTTTCCGCCGCCAACCTTATGGCTGCTCCTGATGTCACTATCCTTCTGAAAGAATGGACAAAAGGCAAGCGCGATGCTTTGGATCGCCTGATGCCACTTGTCTATAACGAGCTTCATTCGCTGGCATCTTCGTACCTGCGCAACGAGCGGCCCGGAATTACCCTGCAAAGCACCGCCCTGGTGAATGAAGCGTATTTGAGGATGGTCAACCAGCGTGATGTGCAATGGCAGAATCGCGCTCATTTCTTTGGAATCGCGGCGCAGATGCTGCGGCGCATACTGGTGGACCACGGCCGGAGCAGGAAGGCAGCCAAGCGGGGTAGCGGATCCGTGCTCCTTCCGCTCGACGAGAGTCTCGCCATTGCCCAGAAGAAGGATTGGGACGTTGTCGCGGTGGACGAGGCGCTGGATGGACTGGCGAAGCTGGATCCGCAGCAGGCCAAGATTGTCGAACTGCGCTTCTTTGGCGGGCTGACGATCGAGGAAACGGCCGAAGCGATGGGAATCTCCGCCTCCAGCGTGAATCGCGAATGGCTTACCGCCAAGGCGTGGCTGGGGCGGGAAATGGAGCGCAAAACTCCCGGGCGCGCTGACTCCGACCAATGACACCCGAACGCTGGCAGCAGGTAAAGTTTCTCCTCGCGCAAGCGATGGAGGCGCCGCTTGCCGACCGCCGGCGATTCCTTAATGATCGCTGCGGAGGCGACTCCGAACTGCTACTGGAAGTGGAGTCCCTGCTGGAGCACGCCTCCGGCGAAGTGCAGGTTCAGGAAAAGACCGTCCGAATGGCGCTGGACGAGACACGGGACGTTCCGGTCGAAAGCGTGATGCACCTCGGCTTCGGCATTCGTCCCGGTCAGACGGTTGGGCCATACCGCATTCAGAAGCTGCTGGGCGAGGGCGGGATGGGCTCTGTCCACCTGGCTGTGCGGGAGGTGGATGGCTATCAGATGCGTGTGGCTCTGAAGATCATGCGGGTTGCGGCCCTAAACGATTATTCGATGCGGCGCTTCCGTATGGAGCGGCAGATCCTGGCCCGCCTCTCCCACCCCAACATCACCCGGCTGCTGGATGGCGGCGTCACTGCGGAGGGGCTGCCGTATCTCGTCACGGAGTACGTCGAGGGCGTGCCTCTGGACCAGTTTTGTACGCAAAAAAGGCCTCCGCTCGAAGCGCGGCTGCGCGTATTTCTCGATGTTCTGAACGCGCTCTCGTTTGCCCATCGAAATCTGATCGTCCATGGCGACATCAAGCCGGCAAATATCCTGGTGACCTCCGAGGGTACAGCGAAGCTGGTGGACTTTGGCATTGCCCGATTGGTAGATCCGGATTCCAACTCGTCCAACGGATCGACCACGACCTTTGCGCTGACTCCCGGGTGGGCCAGTCCCGAACAGCTTCGAGGCGATCCTCCCAGCGTCCTCGCGGACCTGTATTCGTTAGGCAGGGTCTTCTATGACCTGATCGCGGGACAGAATTCGCACTCGCTCTCCGGTATACCGCCGCAGCGCTATCTTGAGATTCTCTCGAACACTCCGGGGCTTCCGAGCCAGGTTTCCGGGGAGAAAGCCCTGGAAGGCGATCTGGACGACATCGCTTTGAAGGCCGTTGAGTTTGAGCCGCAGCAGCGATACCAGTCCGGGGACCAGTTCGGGGAAGACATCCGCGCATACTTGGAATCGCGCCCGATTTCCGCCCGGCGAGCCACGTGGCGGTATCGTGCTGAAAAGTTTACCCGGCGGCATCGTCGAGCCGTTATTCTCGGTGGCCTCGTCACGGCCGCCTTGATTTCGCTGATCGCCGCGACTCTGATTCAGGCGCGCGCCGCGCGGGAACAATATGCCGCCGCGGCCCGGCAAGCGCTCGCCGTGCGAAAACTCGCCAATACTTTCGTGTTCGATTTGGATGACGCTGTCGCGGAGATGCCCGGCGCTACGCAGATTCGCGCCCGAATCATGCAAAGCGCGGTGGAGTATCTGGACCGGTTGGCAAAGGAATCCGCCGGCAACGCCGAGCTGCAGTATGAGCTGGGGTTGGCTTATACGAAGGTGGGCGATGTCTTGGGACTTCCCGGAGGGTCGAACCTTGGCAAGACGGTGGCGGCGCTAGAGAACTACCGGAAGGCCGAATTTATTTTGGAACCGCTGGCCCGCGGTCCTCAGGCGACGCAGGACCAGAAATTCCACCTGGCCGCGCTGTACACGAAGATTAGTGCCGTATTAAAAGTTGTCGGCGACTCGCGAGTCGCTTTGGAGTATGACTTGAAATCCTTTGGTATCCGGCAGGCGTTGCTTCAAGTCAATCCCGCGGATCAGGAATTGAAGCGGGCGCTTGTTCAATCCCTTACTTCCCTTGGTGGGACGTATTCCCAGCTGGGAGAGTGGCCAAAGGTTCTCGAAAGTCGTCAGCGCGCCCTCCACATAGCCGAAGAACTGGTTGCGGCCAACAAGAAAAGCGTCGGAGACCGTCGAAGTCTCGTTCTGGCCCGGACACGCCTGGCGAGCATCTTAAGCAAGGAGAAACACCACGCGGCCGCCCTGGAGCAGTTAAGGATCGCCGTCAGCGAACAGAAGGCGCTGAGAGACGAGAATCCCATCAATCCGCAGATCTCTCTAGCCTATGCGTCGACATTGTCCGCGCTGGCCCGCGGACTCGACGAATCGGGCGATATTAATGGCGCGCTTCGCCAGCACGAAACCGCCGAGAAGATCTATGAAGCGGAAGTCTCTACCGATCCGGTGGATGTCCGGGCGCGCAGTTTGTTGGGGACTGCCAGGGTGTCGATTGGGCGGCTCTTGACCCGCTCCGGGCGAGCTTCCGCGGCGCTGCCCTACCTGGAACGATCTCTACAGACCCGGCTTTACCTTTCCGAGCGGGATCCTGCAAATGCCGGAGCCCTGGGCGAGGTTGCGGACAGTCATGCGGCGATGGGAGAGGCATATGTAACGCTCCAGCGGCCCGAACTGGCGAGGCAGTCCTATGCCGCTGCCAAGGAAATCCTGGACGGGCTGGTGGGCGACGGACGTGCGAATGCCGCAGATCGAACGCTATTGGCACGGATCGCCGAAGGGTCGAAGAAGTTAGGCCCTCACTGATAGAATCAGATTTTCTCTCCGCCTAGAGAGCCACCCCGGAGAACAGAATGCCTTGGAAGGCTTGGATCCAAGACCGGAGAGTCCAGATCGGCGCAGGTGTCCTTTTGATCCTGCTTGTTGCTTTGGCCTCTTGGGTTCTACAAATTTCCAAAATCGTTGACCAACGATTGCAATCGGGTGTGCACACAAATACGGTCAACGTGTATTCCGCGCCGAAGACTATCTTTCCGGGAATGAACCTCTCGCCGGAACGGACTGTCGTCGCCTTGCGGAGGGGGGGCTTCCGCGAGTCCGGTTCCGAGGCTGGAACGTACCACCTATCCGGAAATACGATTGAAATTTCGCCTGGTCCATCTGCCGTCACCGACACCGGCCCCGCCAGGCTCGAATTCGAAAAGGGCCGGCTGGCCCGTATCGTTTCCATTCCTCAAGGAAAGAAGTTAAAGGAGTACCGGCTGGAACCGGAGCTGATCACGAACCTGGCGGGTGACAGCCGGGAGCGGCGCCGTCTGCTGCGATTCTCCGACATTCCTCAGACGTTTGTTCACGCCCTGTTGTCTGCGGAAGACCGGAAGTTCTTCGATCACTTCGGTTTCGATACTCCGCGGCTGGTGAAGGCGTCGCTGGTGAATCTACGCAGCGGCCGCAAGGAGCAGGGCGGCTCGACGCTGACCATGCAGCTGGCCCGAAACATCTGGCTCGACCAGGGCAAGCGATGGGGGCGGAAGTTGACGGAGATGGTTATCGCCTTCTTGTTGGAGGCGAAGCTGTCCAAAGAGGAAATCTTTGAGCACTACGTGAACGAAGTCTACCTGGGGAATGCGGGAAGCTTTGAGATTCATGGGTTTGGAGAAGCTTCGTGGCGGTACTTCAACCGCGATCTGGCCCGGTTGAGCCTGTCGCAGTCGGCTCTGCTGGCGGGAATCGTGCAGCGGCCCAATTACTTCGATCCCGTCCGGCATGCCGATCGTGCGATTGCCCGGCGGAACTCGATCCTCGGGTTGATGGTGCGGAATGGATACATCACCCAGGCGCAGGCGGAGCAGGCGCAGGCGGAGCCCGTGGGTGCCGACCCTCGGGGATTCGATGGGGGAGAAGCGCCTTATTTCGTGGATCTGGCTCTGGATGAAGCATTCAAGCGGCTTCCAGAAGGGGGAGGCAGGACGTCGCTCCGGATCTATACGACGCTGGATCCGGATCTGCAACAGTACGCCACCGAAGCAGTGAGGATCGGCATGGCCAAAGTGGACGCCCTGATTGCGAAGAAGCACAAGGATGCGGCGTCGCAAGCTCCGGCGCAGGCGGCTCTGGTCGCGCTGGATCCTCAGACCGGCGAAGTTCGCGCCGCTGTGGGAGGGCGAAACTACAGTCTCAGTCAATTGAATCGCGTGCTCGCCAAGCGCCAGCCCGGGTCTGCCTTCAAGCCGTTTGTCTATGCCTCCGCGATGGAGACTCAGTTAGGAGCCAAGAAGGTCTTTACGGCCGCATCGATCCTCCTCGATGAGCCGACGACATTCAAGTTTGGCGATGAATACTACGAGCCGGCGAACTTCGGGCAAACCTACAACGGCGAGGTCACGTTGCGCCGGGCACTGCAGAAATCGCTGAATGTCCCGACCGTCATGCTGGCGGAAGAGGTGGGATATAAGAAGATTGCCGAACTTGCGCGGCGCGCGGGAATTACCAGTGAGGTCAAGGGCACTCCGGCGCTGGCGTTGGGTTCCTATGTCATGACGCCTCTGGAGATTGCCGGCGCTTATACAGTGTTTGCAAATCAGGGAAAGTATACACAGCCTGGATTTGTCGATTCCGTTCGGCGGGACAAGAACATCCTGTACAGGCGCGAGTTGCAGCAGTCCAAGGCGCTGGATCCCCGGGTAGCGTTCCTGATGGTGGATCTCTTGCAGGGCGTTATGCAGGGAGGGACGGCGGGAGGCGTCTGGTCTTATGGGTTCCGGCAGCCCGCGGCCGGAAAGACGGGAACGTCGCGCGACGGCTGGTTTGCCGGATTCACGGCGGGCCTGATCTGCGTAGCGTGGGTAGGATTTGACGATAACCGCGATCTCGACCTGGAAGGCGCGAAATCGGCGTTGCCTATCTGGGCGGAGTTTATGAAAAGGGCGACGCAGGATGGAAGCTATTCCGGTCCGCTGCCCAGCGCTCCCAATGGGATCGTCACCGCTACCATCGATCAGGATACGGGGTTACTGGCCGGACCGCTGTGCCCGAATAATACGCGAGACGAATATTTCATCGCAGGGAATGAACCGAAAGACGTATGTACGGAGCCCGTCGCCAAAGACGAGTCCAACCAGCCTCACCGGGTGATTCGGGAGAGCGCTACGGCTTTGATCGCTGATTCGAAGGGAATGATCGGAAAGGCACTGTGGTATCGCAAGAAGGGCGATGCCTCCGATGACGAGTTGATCGCTGCTCACCCCACATTCCCAACCGGCACGCGGCTGAAGGTGACAAATCTGGGCAACCGGAAAAGCGTCATTGTCCGCATCGAGGGCCGGATGGCCGCCAACAACGGCACCGTGATCAGCCTGAACCAGAAAGCAGCGGACGAGCTGGACTTCCGGCGCTATGGCTATGCCACTGTCAAGTTGGAAATAGCTGACAAGCGCTAGGCGCGCACCCCTCTCGCGGTATCCTGAAGAATCACCGATTTAGGAGTCGGCGGGCTGTGTGCCGCGCGCCTCCACCCCGGGGAGGATTTGTTCTTTGGGCCGTTTGTCCCTTGCATTTCGTTGTTTCTTCTCTCTTCTCTTTGATGGCAAGCTGCCGGACGACGTGCTGGCGAAACTGAATCTGGTTTCGCGCTCAGCCGCACGCTCCGCGCCGAAGGCCGATGTTCCGGCGGTTCGAATTTCGGACGGGGCGCTGCAGGTGTTGGGCATTCTCCAGCGCGACGCTCGACTGGTGGACTTCCTGATGGAAGATATCTCCGCTTACAGCGATGACCAGGTGGGGGCCGCCGTCCGTTCCCTTCACGAGCAGAGCCGGAAGAGCTTGCAGCAGTATTTCAAGCTGGCTCCGGTGATCGATGGTGTAGAAGGCGCCTATACCAAGATCGACGACCAATCTGCCGTCAAGTTGATTGGGAACGTGCCGGCCGATGGGAAAGCGGCTGGCGGAGTGCTGCGCCATCGGGGGTGGAAGGCCGAGGCCGTGAATCTCCCGAATGTTCCGGCGCGGACGAATCTGTCGATTCTCGCTCCAGCCGAGTTGGAAATCGAATAGTTTCCGATGGTAATTGGGATTGACCTTGGCACGACGCATTGCAGCGTCGCGTCGGCGGAAGGCGAGTCCGCCGTTCAGGATTTTCCGATTTTGCAGCGCGTTGACCGCGACGAACGCCGGGTGGAGCCGCTGTTGCCGTCATTTCTCTATATCCCGACGGCTCAGGAAGCGCAGGGCGACAAGTTCGTCGTCGGCAAGTGGGCGCAGGGTCGTGGCGCGGAAACGCTCGGGCGCTCTGTTTCCTCGGCCAAAAGCTGGCTGTCGTACGCGGGCGTGGACCGGACGGCGCCTTTGCTGCCTCTCAATGCTCCTGAGGGGGTTGAGAAAATCTCGCCGGTCACGGCCTCTCGCGAGTACCTGGCGCATCTCCGGCAAGCTTGGAATGCCGAGCATCCGGATCAGCCCTTCGATCAGCAGCGGGTGATTGTGACGGTGCCGGCGTCGTTCGACGCCGTGGCTCGCGAATTGACTCTGCTGGCGGCGAAGCAAGCCGGCTATCCCGAGGTAGTACTACTCGAAGAGCCACAGGCGGCCTTCTATGCCTGGATTGAACGGCATTCCGATTGGCGCGACCGGGTCTCACCGGGCGACATCATCCTGGTGGTCGACATCGGCGGCGGGACCACCGACTTCACGCTGATTGCGGTGCGCGAGGATCGTGGCGATCTGGCTCTCGAGCGAATTGCCGTCGGAGATCACATTCTGCTGGGCGGCGACAATATGGATCTGGCGCTGGCGCACCGGGTTGCCTCGCGGATGCCGAAATTGGACCCGCTGCAATTCCAGGTTTTGTGGCAGCAATGCCGCATGGCGAAAGAACGCCTGCTGGACCCCGGGTACACGAAAAACGAGCATCCAATCACGGTTCTCGGCCGGGGAACCGGCTTGGTGGGCGGCACTCTCCGCGAGAAGCTCGCGCGGCAGGAAGTGGAAGAGCTTGTCGTGGAAGCATTCCTGCCCATGGTGGGGCGTGACGAAAAGCCCGCCAAGGCTCGCCGCGCCGCGCTCACCGAGATTGGCTTGCCGTACGCCACTGACGCTCGGATTACCGCGCATCTGGCAGATTTTCTGGCGAAGTCCGGCGCATCGCCCACTCGGGTGTTGTTTAACGGCGGAGTGTTGCGAGCGCCTTCGATCCGCCAACGGTTGCTGGATTTTCTGCAGACTCCTCCTCTGGAAGGCGACGACCTGATGCATGCCGTTGCTCGCGGCGCCGCCTATTACGGCTTGGCGCGCGAAGGCAAAGGGATTCGCATCCGAGGCGGAATCTCGAAGACCTACTATGTAGGCATTGAGACAGCCATGCCCGCCGTGCCGGGAATGCCAGCTCCCATGAAAGCTTTGGTGGTGGCTCCCTTTGGCATGGAAGAAGGGACTTCGCTGAAATTCCCGAACCAGGAATTCGGTCTCTATGTCGGAGAGCCCGCGGAATTCCGGTTTCTTTCCTCGTCGCGGCACGACGATCCGGGCACGGTTCTGGACAGCCTTCCTTCGGAACTGGAAGAGATGCCGCCGATGGAAGTGACATTGACGGGAACAGCGGGAGTGACTCCGGTGACGCTGGAAACCGACGTCACGGAAACGGGGATGTTGGAATTGTGGTGCGTCGCGCGGGACGGACGCCGCTGGAAGCTGGAGTTCAATGTGCGGGAGAAAGTGAAGCAATGAGCGCGATGTCTGTTGGCATCGATCTGGGAACGACGAACTCGGGCCTGGCGTTCATCGATCCTGCCGAGGCGGCTGATGCCGACTTCCCGCCGATTCACATTCTGGAGATTCCGCAGACGGTCGCTCCGGGACAAGTGGAGTCTCGGCGGACGCTGCCATCGTTTCTCTATCTCGAGGGCGCGGAGTCGTACGTTGGTACTTACGCGCGCGAACAGGGGGCTTTGGCTCCTACGCGCTCAGTGTATGCCGCGAAATCCTGGCTGTCGAATTCGGAAGTGGATCGGACGGCCAAGATTCTCCCCTGGGACGCTCAGGAAGCCGGACGGTTGTTTTCGCCGGTCGAGGCATCGGCCCGCTATTTGTCGCACATGGCGAATTCCTGGTCGCAGCGTTTCGGTTCGGCGCTCGGTGAGCAGGACATTGTTCTTACCGTTCCGGCCTCGTTCGATGAGGAAGCTCGCGAATTGACGGTGATGGCGGCCAAGCAGGCGGGGCTGGAAAAGCTGACGCTGATCGAAGAGCCGGCCGCGGCGTTTTACTCGTGGATCGCCAATCATCTGTCCCAATCGCAGAAGTCGCTCTTTGACGGCATGACCGTCGTCGTGGTGGACGTCGGTGGAGGCACCAGCGACTTTACGCTGATTCGCGTTGGTAGACAAGGTGATCGTGTCGAGTTTACGCGCACGGCAGTCGGCAAACACTTGCTGCTGGGCGGCGACAATCTCGATCTCACCCTGGCGTGGCTGGCTGAATCGAAGCTCAATACTCAACTTTCGCTCCGTCAGCGGAGTGCCCTGCGGCGTCAATGCGCGGCGGCGAAGGAGCGGCTGCTGTCGACTCCGGATTTGCAGAGTGTCGAGATCACCGTTCTGGGCGCGGGATCGTCGTTGATCGGCGGGACGCTCAAGACGGAGCTGCTGCGGGAAGAAGTGCTGGAACTGGCACTGGAAGGATTTCTGCCGCGGTGTTCGCTGGCAGATAAGCCGCAGGAAGAAAAGCGCAGCGTGTTTCGCGAGCTGGGCCTGCCTTATGTCAGCGATCCGGCAGTCACGCGGCATCTGGCGGCGTTTTTGGAATCTGCTGGGGCTGCGCCCGATGCGATTCTTTTCAACGGCGGCTTCTTCATTCCCGCAATTCTGCGGCAGCGCGTCGCCGAAGTGGTGGAGAGCTGGTACGGAAAGGTGCCCCTGGTTCTCGAGAATCAGGATCTTGACCTGGCTGTCGCGGTAGGAGCCGCGTACTACTCCCACGTTCGCGCTACCGGTGCGGGAGTCATCGTTCGTGGCGGGTTGCCGCGCACCTATTACATCGGGCTAGATCAGGGCCGGGCGGTTTGCCTGGTGCCGCGCGGATCGGAAGAAGGCCAGACGCTGACGCTGGAGCGCGAGGGATTGCAGCTGGTCGCCAATAAACCGGTGTCGTTCCGCCTGTACTCCTCGCTGACGCGAGCCGAAGATGAGGTTGGCGAACTGGTCAGCCTGGAAGCGGACTTTCACGAGCATGCGCCGCTTGATGCAGTCATCCGGTTTGGGAAGCCGAACGAAGAGCGCATGATTCCGGTTGCGCTCGGTGCGCGTTTGACCGAAGTCGGCACGCTCGAAAGTTGGGCGGATTCGAAGATCTCCGAGCATCGATGGCGGCTGGAGTTTCAACTCCGGAAAGCTCGCGCCGATCGTCCCACGGGGCGTCCGGCGGCAGTGATTCCGGACGAGGCGATGACGCAGGCGGAACAGGAAATCCGAAACGTTTTCGCCGGTGCCGCACCGCCTGAGGCGTTACCCGGAAAACTCGAGCAGACGTTGGGCCTGGGCCGGAATTCGTGGCCGCTCTCCGCGATTCGCCGGCTGGCTGACGTTTTTCTGGAACACTCCGAGGGCCGTAAGAAATCCGCCGCGCATGAACTGCGCTGGCTGAACCTGGCGGGATTTTGCCTGCGTCCGGGTTTCGGTTTTCCCGGCGACGACCTGCGAATCGAGAAGGCGCGGCGAATCTACGCGGGCGGGCTGACGTTCTCCAGCGCGGTCCAGAACGAGAGCGAGTGGTGGATTTTCTGGGGCCGTGTCGCCGGCGGTTTGAATAAGAATCAGCAGGGCGACATCTACGCGCGGCTTTCGGGATTCATTTTGCCGCGAGGTAAGAAGCCGGTTCGTGTCAATTCCAGCCTGCTGCGGGAAATGTGGCGCTGCGCCTCTTCGCTGGAGCATCTGCCCACAGGCGTTCGCACGGATCTCGGCGAGACACTGGTGAAGAAGGTGAAGGGCGGCGATGCATCCAACAGCGATTTGTGGTGCCTGTCGCGGCTGGGTGCTCGAAAACTATTCTACGGTCCGAATAACCAGGTGTTGCCGGCTGCGACCGTGTCCCGCTGGATCGATGTGCTGGTGAAGGACGAGCGGGCGGCCGACGCTCTGGTGTCGCTGGCGAGAGTGACGGGCGATACGGCTCGCGACCTGCCGCCGGCGACGGTTCAGGTGGTGCGAAGGGTTCTGGGCGACGAGGCTCACCGGCTGGATGCCGAGGACCAGGATCTCGCCGCGCTCGGCCGCGTGTTCGGAGAAGAGCTACCTTCCGGCCTTGTGATGGCATGACCGAGCGCGACATCGTTCGCCGCCTGCAGCAGCGCTCCCGCTGGATCGGCGACGATTGCGCAATCCTCCCTAACGGCAAAACGGAGCTTCTGGTCACGACCGACCAGTTCCTCGAGGATGTCCATTTCCGGCGCAAGACGCACACAGGGGCCGATGTCGGCTGGGCTGCCCTGGCGCGGGGCTTGTCCGATATTGCGGCGATGGGCGGAAAAGCCAGGTACGGATTCGTCTCGCTCGCGCTGCCGGAATGGGCCTGCGGACATTGGCTGAACGACTTCTATAAAGGTTTTTTCCTTCTGGCCGACCGGCACAAGGTCGATCTGGGTGGCGGCGATTTGTCCCATGCGGACAAGTTCTACTGCGACGTTACGGTGCTGGGAGAGACGCCGCGAGGCAAAGCTCTGCGGCGATCTGGCGCTAAGCCCGGAGACTGGATTTACGTTTCGGGTCCTCTCGGCAAGCCGAAGAAACGGCCGGAGCCGCGGTTAGATATTGCTCCGAAAGTCCGAGCTGTCGCCTCGGCATGTATGGATGTCAGCGACGGCCTGTCCATTGATTTATCGCGCCTGTGCGAATCCTCGGGCGTCGGCGCTGAGCTGACGGAGGTCCCCGTTTCTCGCGGCGCGACGTTGGAAGACGCGTTGCACCGAGGCGAAGACTACGAATTGCTGTTCACCTCTTCGAAGAGGCTGCGCTATCCGCGCATCGGAACGATTGCTCGGGGTCGCGGCATCACCTTTCAGGGGCGTACCCTGAAAATTCATGGCTACGACCACTTCTCCCGATCGCGTACTTGATCTGATCGAAGCGTACCGGCGCTCCAAAACCATGTTCACCGCGGTGGAACTTGGATTGTTCGAGCGTCAGCCGCAAACTGATGCCGAACATCGCCTCGCCGATGCCTGCGTATCGTTGGGACTGCTGAAGCGCGACGCTTCGGGCCGCTATATCAACTCCGACGACGCGGACAAGTACCTGCGGCGGGACTCTCCGGACACGATGACCGGCTATATCGACTATTCCAATCGGGTTCTGTACCGCTTGTGGGGAGATCTGGAAGGGGCGGTTCGCGAGAACAAGAATCGATGGGGGACCGACGGAATCCTGTTCTCCAACTTCTACGCGACCGATGAATCGATGAAGACTTTCCTGATGGGAATGCACGGATTCGGACGGATGTCTTCGGAGGCGGTCATTTCGGCGTTCGATTTGTCGCGTTTCCAGCGGTTAATCGATTTGGGAGGAGGAACGGGACACTTACCGATGGCGGCAAAACAGCGCTATCCGCAGTTGGCCGCCGCTGTTTTCGACCTGCCGCGTGTCATTGGCTTTGCCCGGACCATCGCCAGCGGCATCGACTTTCTCGAAGGTGATTTCTTTACCGATCCTCTGCCGCAGGCCGACCTCTACGCGCTGGGACGCATCCTGCACGATTGGTCCGAAGACAAGATTCGCGTGCTGCTGGCGAAGATCGCCGCGGCACTGCCCAACGGCGGAGGGTTGCTGATTGCTGAGCGTCTTTTGGACGACGACAAGGGCGGCCCCGTCAGCGCTCATATGCAATCGCTGAGCATGCTGATCTGTACCGAGGGCCGTGAGCGAACGGTTGCCGAATATGAATCGCTGCTACGCGATGCGGGATTCTCCAGCGTTTCGGCGAAACGAACCGGGAAACCGATCGATGCAATTCTCGCTGTGAAATAATCGCGTCGTGAAAGTTGAAAAGACGCATTACAGCGTGTGGGAGCACGCTTACCGTGTTTCGAACGGTGAAGTGGAACTAATCGTCACAGCGTCCAGCGGACCGAGAATCATCCACTACGGGTTCGCCGGCGGTCAGAATTTCTTCAAAGTTTTCCCGGACGGCAAGGGTTTCAATCATAAGTCCAAGCTGGGCGAGTGGTTCATTATGGGCGGGCACCGGCTTTGGGCCGCGCCGGAGCTCGTGCCGTCGACGTATTTTCCAGACAATGATCCGGTCGAAATTAAGACGCTCGCCGACGGTCTGATCGCGACGCCGCCGCCGGAAACCAGCGTAGGGCTGCAGAAGCAAATGACGGTAAAGATGGCCGAAAAGGGAAGCGCCGTTACCGTCACTCACAAGATCACCAACATCGGGGGATTTCCGGTGGAAATCGCGGCCTGGGTGCTGAGCGTCATGGCGCAGGATGGGATCGGCGTTAGCGGATTTCCTCCTCGCGGAACCCATCCCGAAGTTCTGCCGCCGACGAACCCGCTGATCATGTGGGCTTTCACGGACTTCACCGATCCGCGAATGAAATTGACGAAAAAGTACATTACGCTGCGCCAGGATCGGAAGAATTCCACGCCGCAGAAGCTGGGGCATTTCAGTACGGATACGTGGGCAGCCTATGTCTTAAATGGCGAGGCGTTCCTGAAGCGTTACAAAGGGGACGCGACTAAGACCTATCCGGACTTCGGATCGAGCTTCGAGATTTTCACCAATGCAGACTTTTTGGAGCTCGAAACGCTCGGCCCGCTGGAGAAGCTGAACCCCGGACAGTCCCTGGAGCATGTGGAAAACTGGTCCCTCCATAAGAATGTGAAGATAAACGATCTAACAGATGCGGACCTGGACCGCGCGCTCCTACCGGTTCTTCGTGTCTAAAGTACTGAGGTGCCTTATAAAGAGAAATTCTGCGAGCAAGATTACACCGGTTGCAAACTTCAATTGGTACAACAACGAACTTTGCTTCATTCCTGTGGCGAGTATGAAGGCGCAACACCAGTATCCGCTATGGGGTATCAGCGTGGGAATGCTTGCGTCGTAGTAAAAAGGCATAGCAACAACGAAAGCGAGTGCCAAGACTTTAGGCCATATAGGTACCGTGAGATATGGCTGACCAAAATGACACACTGCAACTACCCAAGCGGCTACTGCCAGAATTATAGGAATCGATTGAATAGTCGCTTTGATGTCGTCCCTGTCAAAGAACCTACCGCAGACGCGCAATAGGGCAGCCCCCATCATCGCAGCCGCTGGATTAATTGTCAGCCTAAACACCATTTGAGCGAGCCATGCTAGAGCTGCGATCGCAAGGACAAAGGACCACTCGCGATGCCACAGAAGCGCCCCCATAGCGACGAGGTCAATAAGTAGGAAGGCGAATCCGTAGAACTGTGCCATTCGAAGAGTCTAGCTAAAAGTCTTTGAGTTGGACGCGGAACTGTTAATTCTGACTCCTGGAACCTGCTGACAATCGTTAAAGAACGTTAAAATGGAGACATCCATGAGAACGTTCATTCTGCTTGTTATGTCTGCATTGGCCGCGCTGGCTCAGTACAAGGCGGAAGCCACGGGCGCGCCTCCGGCAGCACTGGACGCTGCAGTGATCGCGCAACTGCAGAAGGCTGGAACGAAGGTAGTTGGACCGGACGGGAGCGTGTTCTGCGAAGTCTGGTTCCGGGATAGCATCCCGACAGCTGTAAATGCCGAAGAAAGCGTCACCTTTACCAACATCGGGCAAGGAACGTTGTTGGGAGCCATCCAGTTTCCGAAGACAGGCGCGGACCGGCGCGGGCAAACCTTGAAACCGGGCGTTTACACGCTTCGCTACTCGATGTATCCGATCAACGGCGACCATCAGGGCGCCGCACCGCAGCGTGATTTTGCCGTGATGACACCGGCCGCCGACGACAAGAATCCGACAGCGCTGCCGGACTTCAAGACGCTGGTGGAGTGGAGCAAAAAGGCCAGTAGCACACCGCATCCGGCCGTGCTGAGCATCTGGAAGCAGGACTCAGATTTTAAGCCGGGCCTCTCCCAGATGGGTGAGCACGACTGGGTCCTTCAAGTGAAGATCGGTGATAAGCCGGTGGCGATCATTTTGGTCGGTAAGACCGAAGCCTGATTTCAGGCAATGGCCGCTCGCATTTCGCGGACGGCTTTTTCAAGTGCTACTGCCTGATCGGCAGCCGGTAGAAACTCCATCGTGAGGTAGCCGGAGAAGTTCGCCTTCTTAATGGCCTTGTAAATATTCGTGTAATCGAGTTCGCCGGTGCCAGGTTCATGACGGCCGGGATTGTCGGCGATGTGAAACACGGTGGTATGAGAGAGCGCCGCGAGAATGGTCCGCGTGACGTTCCCCAATTGGACCTGCTCGTGATAGATGTCGAACAACAGCTTCACGTGGGGATTTCCGGTCTCCTGCACCATCCGCAGACCGTCGACGCAGGATGACATGAAGAAGCCCTTGTGATCGACCTTGTTGTTGAGCGGCTCGATAATCATCGTGACGCCAGCCTTGGCGGCCAAATCCCCGGCGCGTTTGCAGCCTTCCAGCATGCTGGCATACTGCTCGTCGAAAATTTTGCCCGGCAGCGCATTGCCGGACATCAGCAGCAATTGCGGAATGTTCAATCTCTTGGCGAACTCAATGTTGCGAGCAACTTCCTTCAGCATGGACTCACGCTGGGCGGAATCCACCATAGAAACGGGCTCGCGCCCCCAGTTGGGCATGGCCGAGATGGTGTCCATGCTGAGCTTCATGGATTCCGCCAGCTTGACCATCCGGTCCATTTCCGACGGCGACCAGGTGAGGTGCTCGCCCACAAGTTCGACCGACTGACATCCGGCTTTTGCCGCGATCTCGAGTTTCCCTTCAAAGGTGCCGCGCAGCGTCCAGAGCATCACGGAAGCGGTAATTCCGGCGGGCGGATTCGCGGCCGCGGCGGAGGCGGAAGCAGCCAGCGCGGACTGCGAGAATGCGCGTCGGGTCATGCTTCACATGTTACGCTGGAAAGTTCCCACCATGGCAGTCCTCGAGTACAAAACCCGTACCGGTATCGGCGTGACGCGAAAGACATCTCGCGTCCCGTACTGGCGTGGCTTGAAAGGACTTCTGCGCCAGCTGGACTCAAAACGAGGCGTGTATCTGTCGTCCGGATATGAGTATCCGGGGCGGTATTCGCGCTGGGATTTTGCCTGCGTCGCCCCTCCGCTGGAGATCATCGGGCAGGCCCGCACACTGGAGTTTCGCGCGCTCAATTCGCGAGGCGAAGCGCTGCTGAAAATTCTGGAGCCGGTGCTTGCCAATCATCCGCACTGGGCGAGTTTCGCGCGATCGAGCGATACGGAGCTTCGCGGAGAATTAAAGCCGCTTCCGCCGCTGTTTTCTGAAGAGGAACGGAGCCGCCAGCCTTCCGCATTCTCGATCCTGCGCGCGCTGATCGAGGAGTTTCGACATCCCGAGGACTCCCGGCTGTTCCTGGTCGGAGCGTTCGGCTACGATCTGCTGTTTCAATTCGATCCGATCGAACTGAAGCTGCCTCGAGAGGGGACGAAGCTTCTCCATCTGTTTCTTTGCGACGAGATCTACGTGATGGATCGCAAGAAGGAGCTGATCGAAAGGGTCGAGTACGACTTCGAGTCGGCGGTGGCGTCCACCAAGGGGTTGAAGAGAACTTCGCCGAAGGCGAAGAAGCCTGCGCGTGCGAAGATCTCCGAAGGAATCACCAGCGATCACCAGCCGGAAGAGTACATGGCGAACGTGGAACGCGTTCGCGAAGGCATGAAGCGCGGCGACTACTACGAAGTTGTCCTGCGGCAGACCTTTCGCGCTCCGTACGCGGGACGGCCCAGCGAGTTGTTTGAGCGCATCCAGACGGCCAGTCCCAGTCCCTACGAGTTTCTGCTGCAGTTGGGAGACGAGCAGTTAATCGGCGCAAGTCCGGAAATGTTTGTCCGCGTGGAAGGAGATCGGGTGGAAACATGCCCGATTTCCGGAACGGCTCGGCGGACCGGCGATCCGTTAAAGGATGCCGAAGCGATTAAGGAACTTCTGAACTCGTTCAAGGAAGAGTCGGAGCTGACGATGTGCACCGACGTCGACCGGAACGACAAGTCGCGCATCTGCCGTCCGGGAACGGTGAAAGTGCTGGGCCGCCGCTTGATTGAGCATTATGCCGGAGTCTTCCACACCGTCGATCACGTTGAAGGCTACCTGGAAGACCGGTTCGATTCGCTGGACGCATTTCTCAGCCACATGTGGGCCGTTACGGTCATAGGAGCGCCGAAGAAGTGGGCGGCGCAGGCGGTTGAGAATCTGGAGAAAGACGCCCGCGGCTGGTATGGCGGCGCGGTCGGGGTGATTTCGCTGAGCGGCGATATCAACACCGGAATCATGATTCGCACCGCGTATCTGAAAGACGGTGTCGCGAAGTATCCGGCCGGCGCAACGTTGCTCTATGATTCGGTGCCGGCTTCGGAAGAACAGGAAACGCGGCTGAAGGCGACGGGATTTTTCCGGGCCATCGCTCCGAAAGCTGTGGAGGAGCCGGCTTCGGTGTCGGAGAAGCTCGGCGAAGGCGTCAGGCTGCTGCTGGTCGATAACGAAGATTGCTTCATCCACACACTGGCGAATTATGCGCGCCAGACCGGCGCGGAGGTCGTGACATACCGTTCGGGATTTCCGCCGGAGCTGTTGCGGCAAATCAATCCCAACCTGGTGCTGATTTCCCCGGGACCCGGGCGTCCTGCCGATTTTGGGGTACCGGACCTGGTTCGCCGAGCGGCGGACTTGGGTATTCCGGTGTTCGGCGTCTGTCTGGGACTCCAGGGCGTTGTCGAAGCGTTCGGCGGAACGCTCGGCGTGCTGGACTATCCGATGCACGGAAAACCATCCATGGTGCATCATCGCGGCGCGGGGGTGTTCGAGGGTCTGCCGGAATCTTTCAAAGTGGGCCGCTATCATTCGCTGTTTGCGGAG
Organism: uncultured Solibacteraceae bacterium; assembly: GCA_964515165.1. Classification (GTDB taxonomy): domain Bacteria; phylum Acidobacteriota; class Terriglobia; order Bryobacterales; family Bryobacteraceae; genus JAPKYZ01. The sequence goes on from CAZETQ010000041.1 coordinate 17,459, forward strand.
CGGCCGGCGCTACCAGCGGAATTGGAAATCACGGCGGAAACGGAAGACGGTGTCATCATGGGCGTCCGTCATCGCAGCCTCCCGATTGAGGCGGTGCAATTCCACCCGGAATCGATCCTGACGCTGGATGGAAACTGCGGACAAAAGCTGATGGAGAACGTCATCCGCGTGCTGGGGCGTTCCCGAAGCCTGGTTTCTCAATAAAACAGTGCCGTCGGTCATCATTGCGGGCGGCGGCTTGGCCGGTATGGCAGCGGCGGCCGCATTGGGATCCGCCGGCTACCAGGTCGATCTTTTTGAGGCCCGGCCGTTCCTGGGCGGACGCGCGACTTCCTACGAAGTTGGCGGCGAGACCATCGACAACTGCCAGCACATCCTGCTGCGGTGCTGTGTCAACCTGCTCGACTTCTACAGGCGTTTGGGAGTCGAAGAAAAGATTGCCTGGCACAAGGAGTTTTATTTCATCGAGCCGGGCGGGAGCATCTCACCGCTGAAGGCGGGCCTGTTACCGGCGCCGCTGCATTTCACGGGTTCGTTTCTGCGAGCTTCGTGGCTTACGCTCGGGGAAAAGATCGCGCTTGGGCGAGCTCTTCTCGATTTGCGTGCCGAGCGAGCGTCGCGCCGCGATCTTTTCGAGATCACCATGCTGGATTGGCTTCACGAGAAACAGCAGCCGGCGAACCTGATCGATCGTTTCTGGCGGCAGGTGTTGGTCAGCGCGATCAATGAGGATCTGGACCGGATGGCGGCGGCGCACGGATTTCAGGTTTTCTGGCTAGGATTCCTCGCGGCCGGCAATTCCTATGAGATGGGCATTCCGGCGGTTCCCCTGGGTGAACTCTATTCCGCGAACGCCTGGAAGAAGTTCGGGAACGTTCGCATTCATACCCGCGCGAAGGTGGCAAGGATTGATGGCGCCGGTGCAGTCGTCGATGGGGAACTGCGCCAGGCGGACTACTACCTTCAGGCATTGCCGCCGCCGCAGGATTTCGACTATTCGCCGATCACCGGCATCCATTTGTGGTTCGACCGCGAAGTGACGGACCTGCCGCATGGCACTCTGTTGGACCGCACCATTCAGTGGTTCTTCTGCAAAGGAAACGGTTCGTATCTGCAGGTTGTGGTTTCCGCTTCGCGTTCCCTGCTGGAGATGCCCCGGCAGGAGGTGATCGATCTGACCCTGCGAGAGCTGGCCGAGTTTCTTCCCGCGGTGAAAGACGCCACGCTGAAGAAAGCGCATGTGGTGAAGGAAGCTCGCGCGACATTCTCGGCCAGCCCACAAGCAGAAAAGCTGCGCCTGCCGACCCGCACCGCCCAGCCAAATGTCTTTCTTGCGGGAGATTGGACGAAATCCGGCTGGCCCGCGACGATGGAAGGCGCTGTGCGCAGCGGTTATCTGGCGGCCGAAGCAATCAGCGGCCGGAAGTTCCTCCTACCCGACATTGCCTGAGCCCGTGGGAGAATGAGACATGCTCCGGAGGATGTTTTTGTTGGCTGTCGTCGTGTGCGCCGCCACCGTGCCGGCCCTGTTTGCCGACGCTCCGATGACCAAGTTGCGGATTGAGGTTCGGACAAATGGGGGAAAACCGGTTGACCGCGCCAGCGTAGTCGTCGATTTTCAGCAGGGCCGTTCCGCGGTGAAGTTGGGCAAGAAAGTGATCAAGCACTGGGAAATTCGCACCAATCAAGAGGGAGTGGCGGCGATTCCTTCGATTCCCCAGGGCAGGATCACAATCAAGGTGATCGCCAAGGGCTATCAGACATTTGGCGATACCTTCGAGGTGGACGAAGAAGAGCGGACGGTTGAAGTAAAGCTGAATCCTCCGCAGCCCCAGTACTCGGCCCACTAGGTCCGCCAATTCTTATCCGTCCGCGTTCGATATAATCCCGTTCGAAGATGCGCGGACTATTGTTGGCGATCGTCTGCGTCGCCGCCACTGCTCAAGTTAGTTTTCAACGAGACATTCAGCCGGTTCTCACGCGGCAATGCGCCGCCTGTCACCAGGCATCAAACCTGCAGTCCGGTTTGCTGGCGACCTCCTATGAAGGGCTGGCAAAGGGCGGTTCCAAGGGACCGGCGTTCGTAGCCCAGAAGCCAGAAGAGAGTCTGCTGGTTCGCTACCTGACCGGCGAGCAGAAGCCACAGATGCCCTTTGGCGGCAAACCGCTGGAGGCTCAGCAGATCGATTTGTTTCGGGCCTGGATTCGGGAAGGAGCCAAGGATGACACCGCGACGATAGGCGCAAAGCCGCTACCGCCAGCTCCTGTGCCGGTATACAAACAGTCCCCTTTAATTACCGCTATTGCCTATTCGCCGGACGGGACGCTGCTGGCCGTATCCGGATATCACGAAATTTTGCTGCACAAGGTGGAAGAGGGAAAACCGGTCCAACTGCTGGCCAGGCTGCCCGGCCACGCCATGCGAATTCACGGGTTGGCCTTCTCCCAGGATGGAAAGACTCTGGTGGCGACGGGCGGCGATCCGGCCCAGGCCGGCATCGTGCAGATTTGGGATGTCTCCTCGCGAAAGCTGCGGACTGCGGAGAACCTGGCCACCGATACGTTTTTTGGAGTCTCGCTTTCGCCGGATTCCACTCGCGCGGCGTTCGGTGGCGCAGATAAGTCGATTCGTATCTATGATATTGCGGCCGGTAAGCAGATTCGCAAGGCCGATAACCACGAAGACTGGGTCTTTGCCGTGATCTTCGGTGTCGACGGAAAGCGGCTGGTGTCGGTCAGTCGCGACCGGGCGGCCAAATTGAGCGATGCCGATACCGGGTCTTTCAAGGAGAACGTGAATCTGCTGCGCGACACTCTGGTAGCGCTGGCACGGCACCCCAAACGGGATTGGGTCCTGATCGGCGGCCAGGACCGGATTCCCTACCTGTACCGGATGGACCGTCCCCGGGCGATGCGGATTGCCGACGATTCGACGCTGATCCGGCAGTTTGCAAAACAGGATGCGCCGATCTCGGCGGTGGCATTTTCCCCGGATGGATCGAAGATCGCAGTCGGGGCCGAGGTCGGCGACGTCCGCCTCTACGATGCCGAAACGGGCGATCTGGTGGCCGCCTGTAAGGGACACGAAGGGGGAATCTACGCTCTCCAGTTCCATCCCGCCGGAAAGACGCTCGCCGCCGCGGGATTTGACGGCACGATTCGGATCTTCGATCTTTCCGGCAACTTGATCACGGCCTATGTTCCCGTCCCGATCGGCGCAGGCCAGGTAGCATCCAAATGACCCCCGCCATTCTTCTGACACTTTTCGCCATTGCCCCGGTGATTCAGCAAGTCACTCCGCCCGGGGCGCAGCGCGGCAAGGCCGTGAAAGTGGTGCTGAAGGGCGAAGGACTGACCTCCGGCGCAAAGATCGTCTCGCAAATCCCCGGCAGCATTACGAAGCTGATTGGAGAGGATTTCACGCTGCTGGTGGAGCTGAAGCCCGACGCTGAGGTAGGAGTCTATCCGCTTCGCGTTTTGACCGATGATGGGCTCTCCAACCTGGTGCTGTTCAGCGTGGGTTCGCTGCCGGAAGAGCTCGAGAGCGAAGAGAAGCATCAGGAACGGACGGCCGCTCAGAAGCTGCCGTTAAGCGCCACGGTCAATGCCACGCTGGAAGGGCCGGAAATCGATTACTACGCGATTGATGTACCGGCCGCTCGAAAGCTGGTCATCGAGATCGATGCACGCCGCGCGGGCTCGGCCATCGATCCGGCGTTTGAGGTAGAAGACGCTCAGGGAAAAGTGATTGCCCGGAACGATGACGCCTCCGGTTGCGGCGTGGATTCGCGGATGGAAGTGGCTTTTCCGAAAGCCGGACGCTATTACATTCGCGTGCACGACTCCAAGTACTCCACCCAGGCTGTGAATTTCTACCGGTTGAAGATCGGCCGGTGGCAGTTTGCCGAAGCTCTTTTTCCGCTCGGCGGTCCCGGTGGAGAGACGCGGGAGATCAAGGCCGTTGGAGGGAACCTGCCGGCCGAAGTTCCGGTGAAGGTCACGATGGACGCGGCGGCTCCTGTTACCCCGGTGCGCCTTCCTGGATCGGCCTCGCTGCCGCTTCTTGCCATTCGATATGAACCGGTTACCGGCGCGGGAGCATCTTCGCAGGATCGGCAGTTCACCAAACCCGGCGAGAAGCTGGAGATCCCGCTGCGCGTTCAGGAAGGGCAGCCGTGGGTGGTGGAAGTGATGGGGCGAGCCGCGGCCGCTACGTTAGCTGAACCGATCGTCACCGTGTTCGGCGCCGATGGGAAGAAGCTGGCTGGCCGTGACGATGTGGCCAATCCGAACCTGGCCGTCCCCATCGTCGTTCCGAAAGGGACGCAGGACGTGAAGATTGTGGTGGAAGACCTGCTGGGGCGCGCCGGCGGAACCTACAGTTACCATGTTCAGTTGCGCCCTGGCGGCCCGGATTTCGTGGCGGCGATTGTCGCTCCGTTCGTCAATATACCAGCCGGAGGCACGGCGATTGTACCCGTGGAAATTCGACGGCGCGGATACGATGGTCCGGTCACTGTTTCCATTGCGAACGTTCCTCCCGGAGTGAAGGTCGCGGGCGGCAACATTCCCTCAGAAGCTGCCGCGCAAAGCTTCAACAACGACAATGCGGGATATCGCACCACGCGCGGGATGCTGACCTTGACCGCCGCTCCTGATATTGCGCCTCAGACTGCCGATCTAAAAGTTGTGGCGACCGCCGAAACTCCTGCGGGGACGATCACGCGCGAGGCAAAAGGACCGGCGATGAGCGTAGCCGTTCGGGGGTTGCGTCAGAATGCCGTCGCCGCGAACTGGCTGGGCATGAGTTTGCCCTTTTCCATCGCGAAGCCGCTTCCTGTCAAAGTTGGACTGCAGAGCTATCTGGCCCGTATTTCGCAAGGCGTCGAATATCCGCTGGCTTACAAGGTTGTCCGGCGCGAGGGCGCAAAGCCGGTCGATCGCGTTCGAGAGAGCCAGGTCAGTCCGGTGGGGAATCTGCGAATCCTGCAGAGCGATCCGAACCTGCGGAAGAATCCCGATACGGGAACATTGATGCTGCAGACGAACTTCGGTTCACCGGTGACGAAGTTCGACATGCTGCTCCAGGGCGATGCCGAGATCGAAGGCAAGATGCGGACGATCTATGCTCCGATGCTGGAAGTGGAGATCGTCCCGGGATATGAGGTGACACCGGAATCGTTGGAAGCCTGGGCCAGGCCGGGCGCTTCGTTCCTCGTGAAGGGCACGGTTCGCCGCGAGCCGACCTTTGAAGGCGGTCCGGTGAAGGTGGAAGCTCAGGAGCTTCCGGACGGTGTGAAGTGTAAGCCGTCGGAGATTGGTGCCGAAGCGCGCGAGTTCTCTCTCGCTTGCGAAGCCTCGCCAAAGACTGCACCGGGAAAGTACGAAATTTTCCTTTCTTCGACTGCTCCGGACGTTGGAAAGAAAGCCAAAGCGGAATATAAGATCGCTCCCGTCCCGCTGAAGCTCAAGGTGGGAGACTAGAGGAAAGCTCATGCGCTGGCCGCTTCTGTTCATCGCCACCAGCCTCGCCGCACAACCGGTGAGTTTCGTGAAAGATGTCTTGCCGATCCTGAATAAGTCCGGCTGTACATCCGGTCCGTGCCATGGCGGCGCAAAAGGCAAAGGCGGCTTTAAGCTGTCTTTACGTGGCTACGATGCGGAATTTGACTATCGAGCGATTTTGCATGATCTGGCAGGGCGGCGATTCAATCGCACCGAGCCTGCCAACAGCCTGATTCTGTTAAAACCGACCACGACCGTCTCTCATGGCGGCGGTTTGAGGATTGACAAGAGCTCTCCGGATTACGAGGTTGTCCTGCGATGGCTTTCGGAAGGTGCGGTCTATGGCGATCCGGTATCATCGACGGTCACCAAGCTCACGGTAGAACCTGCGGAAATCTTCGCCGAGAAAGCCGGTCCCAAGCAGCAGATGAAAGTCGTGGCGGCTTACGGCGATGGTTCCACCCGCGATGTCACTCGGCATTCGCAGTTTACGAGCACATTTGAGCCGGCAGCCGCGGTGACCGAAGACGGGCTGGTGACCACGCAGCGCCAAGGTGAAACCTCACTGCTGGTTCGTTATGAAGGCAAGCTGAGCGTGGTTCCCGTCACAATCCTGCCGGACAAGGTCGGATTCGCCTGGTCGAATCCACCGGCCTGGAATTACATCGATGAGCAAGTGAATGCCAAGCTGAAACGGCTGCACCTCCTACCCTCGAAGTTGTCTTCGGACGAAGAGTTTCTGCGGCGCGTTTCCATCGACCTGATCGGCCTGCCGCCGGCTCCGGAAGAGACGGAGGCGTTCCTGGCGGATAAGCGCGACGCGCGGATCAAGCGAACTGAAAAGATCGATCGCCTGATGGCGCGGCCGGAATACCTTTCGCATTGGGCCGTGAAGTGGGGCGACCTTCTGCAGGTGAACCGAACAAAGCTGGGCGACAAAGGCATCTGGGCGTTCCGCGATTGGATCAAGGAGTCTCTGGAGGAGAACCGGCCGTACGATCGAATGGTTCGCGAATTGGTGACAGCCAAGGGCTCCACTTTCCATAATCCTCCGGCGAACTTTTTGCGCTTCACGCGCGATCCGAAGGTCGCCATGGAAACCACGACGCAACTCTTTCTGGGAGTGCGGATGGTTTGCGCGCAGTGCCACGATCATCCATTCGAGCAGTGGACCCAAAATCAGTACTACAACTTGAGTGCGTTCTTTTCGACCGTTGGAATCAAAAATGGCATCGATTCCGATGAGGAGATCGTTTTCGACAAGCGCGAAGATACCGAGATTCACCATCCTAAAGACGGCCGGGTCATGCCGGCGAAGTTTCTTTTCAATGGCGAGAAGTACGCCCCGGGGGAGAAAGACATCCGGGAACTGCTGGCTGACTGGCTGACGGCTCGCGACAATCCGCTGTTTGCCAAGGCGATGGCGAACCGGATGTGGAGCTATTTCTTTGCCCGTGGAATCATCGAACCCGTCGATGATATTCGAGCGTCGAATCCTCCCTCGAACCCGGCATTGCTGGATGCTCTGACGAAAGATTTCCTGGCATCCGGCTACGACCTGCGCAAATTGATGCGGACGATTGTAACGTCGCGAACCTACCAGCTCAGCTTTGAAGGTAATGACTGGAATGCGACGGACGAGACCAATTTTTCGCACGCTCTGCCGCGCCGTCTGACGGCGGAGGAGCTCTACGATGCCATCTACATCGCGGCGGGCACGCGGCCGAAAATCAAGGAACTCCCCGAAGGCTCCCTGGCGCAGGACTTCCCCGACACCAATATCGATCGCGGAGGGTTTCTGGATTTGTTCGGCCGGCCGGAGCGTCAAACCTCCTGCGAATGTGAACGGCGAAGTGACGTTTCCCTGGTGCAGGCCTTGAACCTCCTGAACGGCGCAACCATCGCCGATGCGATTGCAGATCCGGACGGGCGAATTGCGAAGCTGCTGGTGGCCGGCGCCGATGATCGTAAACTGGTAACTGAGCTGTATCTGGCGGCCTTAAGCCGTCAGCCCACTGCCGGAGAACTGGATTTTGCTCA
>CAZETQ010000041.1:25103-53159 GCA_964515165.1 uncultured Solibacteraceae bacterium
TGTATCTGGCGGCCTTAAGCCGTCAGCCCACTGCCGGAGAACTGGATTTTGCTCAGACATACCTGCGCAAAGGCGGAGCGAGAGCCGAGCGGGCCCAGGATCTTCTGTGGGCACTGCTGAACTCGAATGCGTTTTTGTTTAATCGCTAGCTTTTTCACAGCCGCACTGGCGGCACAATCGACAACATCGCCACCGGAGCAGGAACCCGCGCTGCGGGAGCGAGTGACGAAGTTTTACGCTGCTATCAGCGAAGGCAAATACAAGAATGCGTTTGCGCTGGTCGCCGACGACGCTCAGGATGCCTTCATGGGAATGCCGAAAGTACCCATGAAGAATCTTTCCATTGTCAGCGTGGCGGGCCAGGACGGCGGTAAAGCCGCCAATGTTGTCGTGAGCTTCACTCGCATCCTCTATATGATGGGAAAGCCCGTCGAAACGAAGGGACGCGACGAGACCAAATGGCGGATCGAAGGCGGGGAATGGGTTTGGGCGGGCCGGGCCGCCGGCTTGAGAACGACGCCCTTAGGCATGGCCGCCAAAGGCGCTCCGCCCGAACAGCCGGGCGTGCCGAAGTTAACGGCTGAGGAGATTAAGCGAAAGGCCGCCGAGGTACCTTCGCCCGATCAGTTGAAAGGCGGCGACGTTCGTGTCGCCGGGCCATCCAAGATCCAGTTCAGCAAGAGTAAGGCGGGAGAGGTTTCCTACGTTATTCAGAATCCGATCCAGGCTTGGGTGGTCGCCAAAGTTCAACTGCCCAAGGTGCAGGGGCTGGAATGGATTGTCCCCGAAGAGGCGAAACGGCCGAGGGCCGATGAAGCCGGTGTGCGGCCCGGATCGACGATTACCGTAAAAGTGCGCTGGACTCCGGGGGCGGCTCCCGGATCGGACGACGACCACGGACGGCTGGATATCCTGCCGGTCGGCCGTTTTTATCAGTTTCAGATTATCTGGACGGATTAAAAATCCAGAACGGCTTTGCCCACACCGTCATCATAGCGCTCCACCATTTCGAACGTCTGGTTGACGGTTTCGATGGGCCGCTGATGAGTCACGATTCCACCCAGCATCTGGGGGTGCTCTTCCAGCAGCCGCAGGGCTGAGCGCTCCTCGTGATTCGATCTTCGGACCGTGTAGAAGTACAGTTCCTTCACGCGCAGCGCATGGATGTCGATGGTGTAGTCCAGCGTACTGGGAATTCCGGTGATCACAACGCGTCCGGCATTCCGGGTTGCGCGGATTGCTTGGTTGATCGTGTCCCCCTGGGTAGCGCAATCGACTGCGATGTCGACGCCACGCCGTGCCGTTTCTGAGAGAACCGCGGCATCGGCGGCAGTGTCGCGCGGGTCGAAGACTGCCGACGCCCCTGCGGCAAGCGCCATGTCGCGGCGATGTGCAACGGGATCCGCGCACCAAATTCGCGAAACTCCCGCCAGTTTCAGCACAGCGACGGTCAACAATCCTATGGGGCCAGCACCAAGAACCAGAGCCGTATCGCCCAATTCCGGCGCGGCGAATTTCATTGAGTGGAGGATGATCGAAAGCGGCTCAAACAGCGTCGCCTGGGCGAGGCTGATCCCTCGCGGGGGCGCCAGTAAGTTACCGGCAGGTAAGTTCACCCGGTCCCGGAAGAACCCTGGCGCGACAGGGGTCGAAAGAAATCGGATATTTGAGCAGACGTTGTGTCTGCCGGACATACAGAACTCGCAGTGGTAGCAGTAAATCGCCGGCTCCAGCAACGCGGGATCCCCCGGTTGCCAGCCGCTGACGCCGGGGCCAGTGGCCACGACGATTCCCGTAGGCTCATGTCCCAGGACCATCGGATAAACGCAGCGCGCGGGTCCCACTCCACCTTCGGCAAAGTAATGAATATCGGATCCGCAGATTCCGACATGCTTTACTTGAACCTGAACTTCTCCAGGCCCAGGCGGCGGCTCCTCGCCCTCACGCATCCGAAACTGCCGGATCCCCGCAAGCTCGGCGACCCTCATTTTTTAAAGAGCTGGTCGAACGCGGCCCGGGCGTCGCTGGCAGTTCGCGGCGCAGGTATGGCGGCAGCAACAACCGGACCGGCGGGCGCCGCATCGCGCGCTACCGTCACTCTCGAAGTGAACAGTTCACAACTGTTGCTCTGATCCTTTATCGGAATGCGAGTCGGGACCGGTTTGCGGCATTGAAAGCGCGTGGACGGCTCGAAGTGCGCGCACTGCTTGCAGCAATGCAGCGCGGCATTGCACTTCGGACAGTTGCCGCGAAAATCGATATCGGGCGGCAAAGTAGTGGCGCAGTTGTAACATCTCGCCGCCGTAACAGTCTGTACCAGCCGTGGTAGGCGCGGGCCGGTGATATCGATGGGGAGACGCGGGCCATTCGGCCGCGGCTTATCGGCGGGACGGCTGGCGTCGCGTTCAGTATCCATGTATCCGCGTTGCTTGTATTTGCGGTCGCTATCCATGGAGAAACTCCTTCAATGTCAGGGGCAAGCTCAGCTCGGATTTCAGGCGTTCGGCGGTCGTCGCGATGGGAGCAGCTCACAGGCCGGATTTGCGCCACGAGCGCATAGCTTTCAAGGCCACAGTAAGTTAGGAAAAACTCCTGACGTGCCGCGGAATCCTCAGGTTTCGCGAATTGCGCGCGTTCCGCTGGCTACCACCTATTTACCACGGATCGCACTTTTGCGCCAGTACCAAAAAACAATTCCTAGCGGCCTTGTCAGCTCCATTTCATCAGCGAATGACAGGGCCGCGTGAGCGGATCATCGCAGTGATTCGGCGAAACGCGAATGGCAAACCCCAATCGTCCGGTTTGCTGCGGCACGAACTCACGCCCGAACAAATATCCGGTGTGGTTCTGGCCTTCCGGCTTCAACTGAATCACCTCCGTTTCCTCAAGATTCCCATTGACACCAACGCGGCCGACAACCGCTTCCACGCGGACATCAGAGGGAGTCAATCCGGCCAAGTCCACGGTGGAGCGCATGGTGATCGGTTGACCCGCAAGCAAAGTGTCATTCAGCTCGCGGCCGGAATCAAGAATCTTGACTTGCTCCCAGGCGCGGGAGACTCCCCCAGCCCAGGAAATCTTCTCACGCGCGGACGCGAAATCGAGTGCGCTGACCTGCTTCCAGGAATCGTGTGCCGGCTGGTATAGCATGTGCATGTATTCGATGATCATGCGCTGCGCGTTGAACTGCGGACTGATCGCCCGTAAGCATTGCTTGACGCGACCGATCCACTCCTTCGGCGCCGACTCTCCCTGCCGCGCGTAGTACAACGGCAAAATATCGTTCTCCAGCAGCGAGTAGATCGCGGTCGAGTGAATCTCGTCCTGATCTTCGGAGTAGGGCTCGCGATCGCCGATCGCCCACCCGCCGGATACTTCGTACGCCTCGTCGAACCAACCGTCCAGAATCGAGAGATTCGGCACTCCGTTGATCGCGGCTTTCATTCCGCTGGTGCCGCACGCCTCTTCGCCGCGCCGTGGATTGTTCAACCAGACATCGACTCCCTGCACCAGTTGCTTGGCGACATCGATCGAGTAGTCTTCGACGAACACCAGATAAGGAGCAATATCGGGATCGCGCATCATCTGGGCAATTTCCCGAATGAACGTCTTGCCGGGCGTATCCTTTGGGTGCGCCTTGCCGGAAATGATGATCTGTACCGGCATCTTGGGGTTTGCCAGCAGCCTTTTCAGCCGTTCATTGTCGCGGAACAGCAGCGTTGCGCGTTTGTATGTCGCAAACCGCCGCGCAAAGCCGATCGTGAATACTTCCGGGTCGAGGATCGATTCCAGCCGCCGAATCTCAGAAGCCGATGCCTTCCGCTTGTAAGACGCCGACACCATGCGATCGCGAATGAAACCGATCATCAGGCGCTTGCGGCGCCGGTGAGTTTGCCACAGCTCATCATCGGGAATGTCGTTGATTTGATCCCAAATCCGAGGGTCCCAATACCGGTCGCGCCAGTCGGGCTGTAGATACAAATCATAGAGAGCCGCAAGGTCTCCGTTGAGGAACGTCGGCAAGTGGACGCCGTTGGTGATCGACGTAATCGGCACTTCCCAAACCGGTAGATTCGGCCAAAGGTCGTGCCACATGGCTTGCGACACTTCGCCATGCAGCCGGCTGACCGCGTTGCGGTACGCCGACGCCTGCATGGCGGTGATCGCCATCGAAAACCGCTCCGAAGAATCCTGCGGGTTACGCCGGCCGAGCGAAAAGAATTGCTCCACCGTGATGCCCGCCTTCGAGCAATAATCCCGGAAATACTCCCAGAGAGTCCCGGGATCGAATAGATCAATTCCCGCCGGAACCGAAGTGTGCGTGGTGAAGACGTTGTTGACTCGCGCAGCTTCCAGCGCTTCCTCAAACGACATCCTGTGCGACTGCATCAGGTCGCGAATCCGCTCCAGCGCGAGGAAGGCCGAGTGGCCCTCGTTCATGTGATAGACCGTCGGCTCCAGCCGCAGCGCTTTGAGCGCGCGCAGCCCGCCGATGCCCAGAACAATCTCCTGCCGGATGCGAGTATGGTGGTCGCCGCCGTAGAGCTGATCAGTGATGTCGCGATATTCCCCGGTGTTCTGCGAAATATTGGTGTCCAGCAGATAAAGCGAGATGCGCCCCACCTGCGCTTGCCACACCTTGATCTGCAACGGACCGGCGGGCAGATCGACGGAAACATGCAATTCCTCCCCGTCGGGGCCGATCACGGGAAGTACCGGAAGATTGAAGAAATCGTTTACCGGCGTGCGTTCCACCTGCCAACCGTCGGGATTTAGCGATTGCTGGAGATATCCCTTCTGATAGAGCAGGCCTACTGCGACCAGCGGAATCACCGCGTCGCTGGCGGCTTTCAAGTGATCGCCGGAAAGGACGCCTAGCCCTCCGGAGTAGATGGGCATACAGTCGGCAAGACCATACTCCATCGAAAAATATGCGATGAGCTCGCCAAATGGACTGGGGTCGCTCTTCTTCAAATAGTTGTCCAGAAGGTCGCACGCCCTCCGGTAAAGCGCCATGTAGCGAGGGTCTGCGGCGGCTTTATCGAGCACAGACTGGCTGAGTTGATTGAGCATCAGCACAGGGTTATGGCTGGCGCGCCACAGCGCCGGATCCAGCCGCCGGAACAGAGAGCGGAGGGTAGCGTCCCAAGTCCAGAGCAGGTTATAAGCGATCTCTGGAAGCCGGCTCAGCGGCGGCGGCAATGCGGGGCGAACGACGAATTCCTTCAGCGGGGTGATCTGAAAAGCCATAGTTTCTATCGAGAAAGACGAGTTTGACACAACGGATACATCTTCAACTCGGAAGCCGTATCAGATACAATGCGGCCATGAAGTTGAGCGCCCAGGAGGAATACGGACTCCGGTGTCTCCTTCATATGGCGAGCAGGGGCGCTGGAGCCAGTCTCAGTATACCGGAGATCAGCCGGGCGGAAGGCCTTTCCATACCGAATGTCGCGAAATTGATGCGGCTGCTCCGAATCGGCGGTTTTGTCATTAGCGCACGCGGTCAGACAGGCGGCTATACCCTCGCCAAGCCGGCCAGTGACATACCGCTCAGCGAAGTAATCGGCGCATTGGGCGGAAAAATTTACAGCGATTCCTTTTGCGGGCGCCATGCCGGATTGTCCCAGATTTGCGTGCATCATTCCGATTGTTCCCTCCGCAGCGTTTGGGTGGCGCTCCAGGGATTGATGGAAGGCGTGCTGAATAAGATCACCTTGCAGGATCTCCTTCATAGCGAAGTCGAAATGAACCAGCGAATTGAGATCCAGGGGCAGTCCGCCAAACCGCCCGAGATCCGACTCAACTGAGAGTCGCATCCTCCTTTTATACCGAATTCGTGCTAAAAAATCGGATAATTATCACACCTTCGGGGGAATCAATTTGCACCGGCAGACGCTTGCTGTAGCAGTCAGCGCTCTCTTCCTGCTTTCCGCGTGCGCGCGGCAGCGGCCGGTACGCATTGGAACGAAGGTCTTTACCGAACAACTGGTGTTGGGCGAGATCCTCGCGCAGCACCTCCAAAAGCAGCTGAATATTCCGGTGGAGCGAAAGTTCGGCATCGGCGATACGACGCTTGTGCACCAGGCACTCCAGGCTAACGAAATCGATCTTTATCCGGAATACACGGGCACGGCGCTCATATCGATCTTGAAGTTGGATCCGATTCCGGAGCCTTCGGTGGTCCTGGAGCGATGCCGGCAGGAGTATCGCAATCGCATGGCAGCGGAATGGATGGAGCCGCTCGGCTTTGACAATTCCTTTGCCATGGTGATTCGCGCCGAGGATGCGCGTGCGCAGAATCTGACGACAATCACCGACGCCGAAAGGTCTGCGGCGGGCTGGCGTCTCGGAACCGGTTTTGAGTTTCAGATGCGAAGGGACGGATTGTCCAATCTCAATCGCAACTACAAGCTTCCGTGGCGAGGGCCGGCGCGAGTCATGGCTTTGAGCATGTTGTACGACGCCCTGCAGAAGAAATCGATCGACATGGCGGCGGCTAATGTTACCGACGGATTGTTGAAATCGTTCGGCACCCAAATTCTCAGGGACGACAAAAACGTCTTTCCGCCTTATCAGGCGGCGGTCGTGGTGCGGCAGGACGCACTTTCGGCTGTTTCCGGACTTGAGGGTGCTCTCCGTCAACTCTCCGGCCGCATCCCTGAAGACACCATGCGGCAGTTGAATTTTGAGGTTGACGGAAAGCATAGACCTCCCAGAGATGTCGCTCAGGAATGGTTGAGATCCGCCGGCCTCTAGTGGCCTCCGTGAGCCGGCGCCGAATGCGCTGGCACGGCCGCTGCGGCGGGCCCATGCCCGGACGCGGCCGGCGCGTGTTCCGCCGCCGCGGGTTCCTCGTGACCACCGTCTGCGGCAGGAGCGCTATGACCTCCATCTCCGTGACCGGCGGCCCCATCCTGCGCGGGTGTCTTTTTGCCGGCTGCCGCCGGCAGATCCCGGTACCGGACGATGATCGAGATTCTGCGGTTGGACGCATGCGCCGAATCATCCTGCTTAAACAGACTGCGATCTGCAAAGCCCCGAACCTGCATCACTTGGTCGGGACGAACTCCGTTCGCCTGCATTACCTTGCGCGCCGTATTGGCCCGATCTGCCGAAAGCTCCCAGTTCCCATAGCCCTGTCCTGAAAACGGACGGGAATCAGTATGCCCTTCGATGAGGAGAGTGTTCGGGAGCTTTGCTAATTCCCGCCCGATCTTTTCCAGAAGCGCTCTGCCTTCGGCCGTAGGTACGGCACTGCCCGAATCGAAGAACATGCCTTTCTCGGTTTCGAGAAGCTCGATTCGCAGCCCCTCGCCGGTGACCGTCATCTTCACCTGATCCTTCATCGATTGGAACTCGGGCATCTCGCGAAGAGATTTCTCGAGCATCTCCTTCAGCTGAGACATGTTGTCTTTCGTCAGGGAGAGCGATTCTCCCGTTCCGCTCAATCCGGTTCCCATTTGACTCTTGTAGCCGGTGGGATCGTTGAAGTAGCCTGCAACCGCTTCCTTTACTTTCTCTCCGGAGTTGAGCAGCCACATCACCATGAAGAACGCCATCATGGCGGTGACGAAGTCGGCGTAGGCAACCTTCCAGGCACCCCCATGGTGGCCGCCGTGGCCGCCCTTTTTCTTGATGACAATGATGGGTGCCGGAGTGGTGGTGTTGTTGTTCGACATGGACTGTCAGTCGCGAACTACGCGGCTGCTCCTCCACCCTTGCAGGTCTGTTCCATCTCCTTGAACGTCGGGCGGACGTGTCCGGGGATGGTGCGGCGAGCGGCCTCTGTCGCCAGGATCGGCGCAGCGCCTTTAATGAACGCCATGATGCCTGCACGGAGGAAGAGGAAGAATTCCTTCTCGGCGTCGTTGATCTTGGTGATATTCGCAGCCAGAGGTCCGACAACTCCATAGGACAGGAGAATGCCGAGAAAGGTTCCCACCAGCGCGGCTGCCACGTGATGGCCGATCTCTTCGGGCGGTCCGCCCAGCGATCCCATCGTGATGACGACTCCCAACACCGCGGCGACAATCCCCAGGCCCGGCAGAGCGTCCGCAACCGAGTTGAGCGCCTGAACGGGAATGTTCGCTTCGTGGTGGTGCATATCGATCTCGGCCTCGGCCGTCTGGTCGAGATCAAACGGCGTCACTCCGCCAGAGATGGCTGTGCGAAGCGTATCGCAAACAAAATGGAGAGCGTGGTGGTTCTTCAGAAGCGACGGATACTTGGTGAAGAGCTGGCTCTTCTCCGGTTCCTCGACGTCGCCTTCCAGCTTCGCCATACCGTTCTTACGCGCATAGCCGAAAATTTCATTCAGCATCTTCAGCGATTCCAGATAAAACTTCTTTGTGTACGGACTGCCCTTGATAACAACCAGAATGCTCTTGAATACCGCGATTACAACGGGGATAGGATTCGCAATCAGCAGCGTCCCCAGCGCGGCACCGAAAATGACGACCAGTTCGTTGGGCTGCCACAAAACGGGTAGTTGCCCATGAGCCATGAGAAAACCGCCGATGACGGCGCCAAATACAACGACAATTCCAATTAGTGAGAACATCGAGCCCTTGCAGGCTCATCGGCTCAGGTATGTGGAATCTTGATTCTGCGGGATTCTACTGAATTGTGCTCGCGCCCTGGATGCCCATCGACAGGTCGGCGACGTTGCGATTGATGTAGTTGTCGAGATTGATCACATACGTTTCGGGAGCGCCAATCAACACCGGCGAGTGGGTGGCGCAGATAATCCGAAACTTCTTCTTATCGACCAGTTCCTGCAGCATCTTGAGAATTCGCTGCTGATTGGATAGTGAAAGAGCCATTTCCGGCTCGTCCAGGAGAAGAACGGTGCCGTCGGGCAGGCTGGGAAAGTTCTCCCGGAACATCGACAGCATGACTTGTCCGTGGCTGGCCGACTGCAGGAAGTCCATCATCTGAGGACTGTCCTTGAAGAAGTCCAGTTGCATGCGTGGATTGTGCTGTTCCGCATCGAAGAGGAAAAGATTATTGGCCTTCGGCGGCGCGTCCCACCGGTAAATGAATCCGTCGACTTCTTCGCCCTTCAGAGCGTAGTGAATAGAATGCAGAAGCGTCGATTTGCCCGATCCGTTGTCTCCCTGCAGCATCACCAGGGGATGCGACAAATCCACGATTATCGGCATGTGGAAGTTGAGACCGGAAAACACCGGATGGGCCAGGATCTTTAAGAACATCTGTCTTTATATTACCGGCGCCTCTTCGGCCAGCCCGCTCCGCGCCAGCAATGCTGACGGGTCGGGATCGCGTCCCATGAACTGCCGATACAACTCCGCGGGGTCTTCGCTGTTGCCGCGCGACAGGATTTTGTCCCGGTAATCGCGCCCGGTCTCGGAGTTGAAAATTCCTTCGTGCTGGAATCTCGTGAAGGCATCGGCATCCAGAACCTCCGCCCATTTGTAGCTGTAATATCCAGCGCCGTATCCCACGGGATCCGAAAATAGGTGCGTGAACGCGGCAATCATCGCGTAGTCGGCCGGCAGCGGCGCGGAAGAGAACCGCTCGAACAATCCGCGGCTGTAGGAGACCACATCGCCGTCTCGCGCCGGATCGTACTCCATGTGCAGTTTGAGATCCGCGATTCCGAAGCTGAGCTGGCGCATCTGCGCGCTGGCGGCGCGGAACGTCTTCGCGCGCTTCATCCGGGAGAATAGCTCGTCGGGAATCGGCTCGCCGGTTTCGTAGTGGCGCGCAAATTCGTCCAGCGCTTCCCGTTCCCAGCACCAGTTCTCCATGATCTGGCTGGGCAACTCCACGAAGTCCCACGGAACATGCGTTCCGGCCAGGGAATGAATTTCCACCGTGCTGAGCAGCTGGTGGAGGAGATGGCCGAACTCATGGAAGATCGTTTCCACTTCCCGGTGCGTGAGAAGCGCCGGCTTATCACCAACCGGCGGCGTCAGGTTGCCGCAGATCAATCCCACATGAGGCTCAAACCCGCCGGGAACCGGGCCGCCCGTCCGAAGGCAATCCATCCAGGCGCCGGGACGTTTGTTGTCGCGCGGAAACCAATCGGAATAAAAGCTGCCGCAAACTTGTCCCCCAATGGAGCGAACCTCAAACGATTCGACGGCCGGATCCCAGCCCTTGGCGGTATAAGGGCGAATGGTGATTCCGAACAGGCGCTCATAAATCCGGTACATTCCCTCGACGACATTCGGCAACGGGAAGTACGGGCGCAAGGCTTCTTCATCGAAATCGTAAAGAGCGCGCCGCTGCTTTTCGGACCAATAGCCGATATCCCAAGGCTCAAGCCTGCGGCCTGCGAAGCTTTCGAGTGCCACCTTTTCGCGTTCAAACCCGGCACGGCTTTTCGATTCCAGATCCAGCAGGAAGTCCAGCGCATGACGGCCCGTCTTGGCCATGCGGTCTTCCAACACCAAATCGGCGAAATTATCAAATCCAAGGAGCTTGGCTTTCTCCGTGCGCAACGCCAGAATTCGGGGAAGCAATGCGCGGTTGTCCCGTTCGGATTCCGTGGCCCGCGTGTTCTGCGCGCGGTAGACCTGCTCGCGAATGACGGCATCGTCGAGGTAGGTCATGACAGCCAAATAACTCGGAGCCTGCAGGGTAAAGCGCCAACCCGGCTTCCCCTTGGATTCGGCACTCTGGCGAGCAGCGGCGATGGCAGACTCCGGCAGTCCGGATAGCCGTGACGAGTCTTCGAGGATCAGCTCGAAGGCATTGGTCGAATCCAGTACGTTTTCGCCGAACTTGGTCGTGATCTTCGTCAACTCGACGTCGATTTCCTGCAGGCGAGCCTTGCCCTCGGGCGGTAAGTCGGCGCCGCTTCTCTTGAAGCCGTCAATTGTCTTCTTCAGAAAGCGCGAGTGCACGCCCGGCGGCGCGGTCGTCACCTGCTTGACTGCATTCCAGAGAACGGGGTCCAGCGGGATCGAGGAATAGAACTCGCTGACGACCGGTTCCACGGCATTGTTGGCCGCCCGGAGCTCTGGCGTGGTCCGCACGCCTTCGAGGTGGCGCACCAGGCCCATCGCCCGATCCAGCGGATCGGTTGCCCGGTCGAGCGCCAGGACAGTCGACTCGTAGGTTGGGTTGGGGTGATTCGCGATTGCGGCGATGGCCGCACGAGCATCGGCCAGCAGCTGCTGCATGGCCGGCTCGACATGCGAAGCTTCGATCGCCTCAAACGGCGGTTCGACAGGCAGATTCAAAAGAGGATTCATTGCAACACTTCCCGTACGATTTCGAGTGCTTGCTGACAGTCGCTGGCGGTGACGTCAAAGTGAGTGACGAAGCGGACGCGTGTTCCGCCCGCTCCACCGGCCAGGACGCCGCGTTCTTTTAAGGCGGCGATGAACTGGGGAAACACCATGCGATCTTCCAGGTCGAAGATCACAATGTTGGTCTGCGGTTCCGGCATGACAAACCCAAGATCCCGCAAGCCTGCCGCCAACAGGTGCGCGTTTTCGTGATCTTCGCGCAATCGAGCCGGCATTGCTTCCAGCGCGATCAATCCGGCGGCGGCGAGAACTCCCGCCTGCCGCATTCCCCCACCCAGACGCTTGCGATACAGCCGGGCCCGGTCGATATCTCGTTTCGTTCCGGCGAGCATCGATCCGACGGGCGCTCCCAGCCCTTTGGAGAGGCAAAACATCACCGAATCGGCGTTCTGGGCGATGCGCGCCACCGAAATACCGCTGGCAACGGCGGCATTGAATACGCGAGCGCCATCCAGGTGAATTTTGATGTCCAGCTCATGGGCACGCTCACAAACATCGTCCAGGACATCGAGAGGGTAGATGGTGCCTCCCGCCATGTTGTGCGTATTCTCCAGCTCAATGCAGCTTGTCGGCGCGTTGTGAGGGCCGAAGGCACGAATGTTTGGCAGTATGTTCTCCCAGCGAAGAATTCCGTCCGGCGAGGAAACCGTTCGAACCAGGCAGCCCGCGAACCAGGCGACCATCGACAGCTCCCAATCGATGAGATGTCCGCGCGATTCGCAGATCACTTCCTGGCCGTGCTGCGTGTGGAGCTTGATTGCGATAGTGTTTCCCATCGTCCCGGTGGGAACAAAGATGGCCGCTTCCTTGCCGGCAATTTCCGCGGCGCGCTCTTCCAGCCGGTTGACGGCCGGGTCTTCCTGATAAACGTCATCGCCCACTTCGGCTTCCGCCATGGCCTGGCGCATGGCGGCGGTCGGCCGGGTGACCGTATCGGATCGCAAATCGATCAAGCGACAAACTCCTGAAATACTTCGTTGGAAAGCAGGATTCCTTTGGGTGTCAGGCGAAGTCTCCCGCCCGATCGCTCCAGCAGGCCGTCATCTTCCGAGCGAAGATGTTCCACTCCTTCGGCCGGAACTCCCTCGGTCAGCCGCAGTCCCAGAAAGAATTGTTCGGAGGTGGAGTCTGCTCTTGTTCTTTCCACAACCGGATCCGAGCGGTCGACATATTCAGCCGGAGAATCGCAGTTGGCCCAGCGCCATGCGCCATCGAAGGAATGAGCATCGGCGCCAAATCCAAAGTATGGCTCGCGCCGCCAGTACTTCAGATTGTGCAGCGACTCGTGGCCGGGCAGCGCGAAGTTCGAGATCTCATATCGAGCCAGTCCGGCACTCGCGAGTGCAGCCACGGCGGCTTCGTAAAACTCGGCGATCAAATCCTCGCTCGGCACATCCAGCACGCCGTAGCGAATGCCCCCCAGCGTGAGCTCCTTACCGAGCCGGGAATCCTCATCCACTTCCAGCATGTAGACCGAGGCGTGATCCGCCTGCAAATGCAGCAGAGCATCAATCGAGACCCTCCACGAGTCGCGCGTCTGACCCGCCAATCCAGCAATGAGATCGAGATTGATCTTCTGAATGCCCGCCGAGCGCAGCGTCGCGACATCGGATTCTACGATTGCCGCGGTATGCTTCCGCCCGGTCCGCCGAATCTCCGGCTCGACAAAACTCTGCACTCCCAGGCTGACGCGGTCAATCCCCGCCCGAACCCAGGCAGCCGCTTTCTCCGGCGTAATAGTGCCAGGTGCCGCTTCCAGCGTCGCCTCGCGCCACGGACGTCCGGGAATGGCAGCCATCAGAGCGGTAAACTCTTCAGGATCGATGAGGCTGGGAGTGCCTCCACCCCAATAAACCGTTTCCGGAATCCAGGGAAAGCGGCACTCTTCCACCTCCCGGCGTAGCCTGTCCAAGTACTTCGGCTCCAGCGCCTTGGGAAACACTCCCGACGCAAAGTTGCAGTAGCTGCACTTTTGGGCACAAAACGGATAAGAGAGATAAACTCCGGGCACTTTAGAGCTTCACTTCTTCGCCAAGCTGCTTGGAAATCTGTTCCGCCATCAATGCCGGCAAGTCCTGACCGGTCGCCGGTAAGACAAACGCCCCTGCCGTCTCGTTCCATTCCAACTTGAAGCTCCGGGAATGCGCAGAGACCCAAATCTGCCGGACGGGAGTTTGGGGACTGATGACGAACCGGGCCGGAGGATCCTCAAATTCCACCGTGAGAGCCCCGTTATTCATGTCGGCTTCGAAGCCCAGTTCGTCTCCTGCTCGTCCCAGGGACCGGTTGAGCGCTTCCAAGGTGGAATCGCAATACGTTTTAAACTGCTGTTCGTCCAACATCCGTCGTTTCAGTTCCAACGTAGCAAAATGGTTGCATCCTTGAGCAGCAAATCCCATCTGTTAGGCTTGTAGGGCTCGCCGAAATGAACGCCGCGTGTGTGCGACATACCGAACTTCCGGGCACATCGAAGCTCTTTGCGGATTTCCTGTATCACTATGACCGCGTAGCAGCTTTCTATCCTTCTTCGCCCGCGGGTCCGGTCGATTTTCCGGCGGATCGGAGAGCGGCGATCGTCGAAGCATTAAGCGAAATCAATCCCGGCTCGAAGCTGCTGGACCAGCTCTCCCAGCCGGGGACAGTGGCGGTGGTCACGGGCCAGCAGGTGGGGCTCTACGGCGGCCCTTGTTACACCATTTTCAAGGCTCTGACGGCTGTGCACATGGCACGGCAATTGACGGCGGGCGGGTTGCCCGCCGTTCCTGTTTTTTGGCTGGCCACGGAAGATCACGATTTCGAAGAGATCGACCATGCCTGGGTGTTTGACGAGGCTCGACTGCCGGTCAAGGTTCGGGCGAAAGGCGACCATCGGGCGCAACAGCCGGTAGGACCCGTCCGGATTACCGAGCTGCCGGATTTTTCGGACGATCTCGCCGCGAAGCACTACCGGGTAGGCGCGACGTTTGGAGACGCCTTCCGGGGTCTGGTCCGAGAGGTCCTGGGCGAGTTCGAGGTTCTTTTTCTGGATCCACTGCGTCCCGGAATCCGGAAGATCGCAGCGCCGTTTCTGCGCGAGGCGGCAGCCCAATCGCCGAAATTGCGGCGGCGGGTGATCGAGCGCAGCGCGGAGCTGGTGGACGCCGGCTACCACGCACAGGTTCTGTTCCCCGGCAAGGACGCTTCGCTCTTCTTCGTTTTGGAGAATGGGCGCCGGCGGCTTTTGAAACCTCAGGATCTGGTGACCTACTCGGGCCCGGCGGAGAACCTGTCGCCGAACGCTCTATTGCGGCCCGTGATGCAGGATTACCTGCTGCCGGCGACGGCGATGATTGGCGGACCGGCAGAGATCGCTTACCTCGCCCAATCCGGCCCGTTGTATGAAGAATTGCTCGGCCGGCAGCCGCAGCCGGTCCCCCGCGGAGGTTTCACCCTGTTGGATAGCCGCGCCGTCAAGCTGATGGACCGGTACAAGCTGTGGTTGCCGGATCTGACACACCCGGAGGCGGAAGTTCGGGAACGGATCGCCGCTCGCCTGATGCCGGAATCGCTGGAAGAAACTTTCGAACGCGCCGGGAAGGACCTGTCATGGACGCTGGAAAGTGTCAGCGCGCAGCTTGGGCAGTTTGATCGCACCCTGGCCGACTCCTTCCAGGTCAGCCGCCGGAAGATTGCCTACCAGCTTTCGAAAGCTCGCGCCAAGGCGGCGCGCGAGATCCTTCGGCGCAGCGAACAGGAATCCGCGGATGCGAATTACCTGATCCAGTACATCTATCCCCACAGGCATCTGCAGGAGCGTGTGTATTCCATCCTGCCCTTCCTGGCTCAGCATGGTCCGGACCTGACGGGCCGGATTTATGAGAATATCCATTTGAACTGCCCCGATCACCACGTGCTGCCGTTATAAAGCACAGGCTGGCAGGCACGAGGACTTGCATGAAAGAAAACACTCTCTTAAAGGCCCTGCGCGAGGGCCAGGTTCAGTACGGATGCGGCTATGGCCAGTTTCGCCAGCAGGAGGCGATTGTGGCGCTGGCGCGCGCGGGGTTTACTTGGGCCTTCGTCGACATGGAGCACGGAGCGTTCGATTTTGAGACCATCCAGGATCTTTGCCGCATCGCCCGGATCGCCGGACTCTCGCCGGTTGTCCGAGTGGCGGACCTGCAGTATTCGTTGATTGCCCGTGCACTGGATTGCGGCGCCGAGGGCATCATGCTGCCGCGCGTCGAAGATCCCAAGCTGCTGGAGCAGGCAATCTCCTGGACGAAGTTTCCGCCCATCGGTATTCGCGGTTACGGAATTACGCCCACCAACATCGACTACGAAACCGCGACGATGCCGAACATCATCGAGCATGTCAACCGCAACACGATGGTGGTTTTCCAGATCGAGACGGTGAAAGCTTTGGAAGCTCGGGACGAGCTGATTTCCGTCGCCGGCGTGGACACCGTAATGGTTGGCCCCGCGGATTTGTCTATTTCTTTGGGCTGTCCTGGCGACTTCATGAACGCGAAGCAGGTGGATGCGATGGAAAAGATCCGCGACACCTGCCACAAGTACAAGGTCATACCGGGAACGCAAACCCGCATGATAGAACTGGCGAGTTTCTGGAAGAAGAACGGCATGCTGTTCCTCGGCTGTTCCAACGAGACGTCGATGCTTTTCGATCGGGCGTCCCAGATCGTGAAGGAGCTGAAGGCGGCTCCCGGCCCTCAGTAACTTGTCCCCACTGGTCCGATTCGAGCAAGTCTCGAAAGACTACATCGCTGAGCGCGAGCGGGTCCATGCGCTCAGCGAAATCTCTTTGGACGTCACAACCGGTGAATTCGTCGCCTTCATGGGACGAAGCGGCTGTGGCAAATCCACCCTGCTGAATCTTGCCGGAGCCATGGATTTCCCCTCCTCCGGCACGGTTTGGCTGGACGGGAAATCGACGACTGGCCTTTCGGATGCTGCCTTGACGCGCGTGCGCCGCGAAACGGTCGGGTTCGTTTTCCAATCTTTTCAACTGCTGCAAAATATGACCGTCGCCGAGAATGTCGAGCTTCCGCTGCTTCTTGCGGGAGCGCGCGACGCTCGAAAAAAGGCGCTGGAGACTCTCGTCTGGGTGGAGCTCGCCGGCTATGGCGACCGTCTGCCTCACCAGTTGTCCGGCGGGCAGATGCAGCGCGCCGGAATTGCTCGGGCGCTGGTGCACAGTCCCAAACTCCTGCTCGCCGACGAGCCAATCGGAAATCTGGATTCGAGTACGGGCGATGTGGTTCTCAGCCTGCTCCGGCGTAGCGTTGACGAGCGGAAGACGACGATTCTGATGGCGACCCATAGTCAGGAATCGACGCAGTTCTGCGATCGCGTGATTCGCCTGCGGGATGGCCGAATCGTGACATGAACCTGGCGCTGTTCCAACGGTTGATTCTCCGGCCGGTCTTGCGCGACCGCATGCGCAGCGGGCTGACCGTATTAACCGTCGGACTGGGGGTAGCAGTCGTGCTGGCGATTGAGCTGGCAGGTGAAGCGGCGGCAGGCTCGTTCCGCTCGTCCGTGGAAACTCTGGTGGGAGATGCGGATCTGGAGGTCACAGCTCCGGGCGGTATTTCACCCGATGTCTATCGAACTCTCGCAACCCTTCCGCACGCGTTGCGATTGAAAGCCCGCATTGAGGACTACGCCGTCATCGGCGATACCTCGGAAGTTGTTCCGTTTCTCGGCGTCGACATGATTGCCGATGCTCTGGAGGGTGTCGCTAGTTCCGCCAGCGGCACGAGCGTCCAGGATGCGATTTGGGTCAGCGAAGGCTTTCCGTTGAAGGCCGGCGATCGCCTGCGAGCGCAGATTCAAGACAAGTCGGAAGAATATGTCGTCGGCGGCGTCTTTGCGCAGCGCGGCCGGGTATTGGTAGCAGATCTGGCGTTCGCCGACCGCCTGCTCCGCCGGAACGGACGATTGGATCGCATCCTCATTGGAGTTCCGCCACAGCCGCCGGTTGACGAATGGCGAACGACGCTGCAAGCTGCCCTGCCGGCGGGCGTGTCGGTGAATTTCCAAGGAGCACGAACCCGGGAGAATCAGCGGATGTTGGACGCATTTCGCTGGAATCTTCGAGTCCTCAGTTACATCGCGCTGGTGGTGGGAGCGTTCCTGATCTACAGCACGATTTCGATCTCCGTAGTGCGGCGTCGGGCCGAGATCGGAATTCTGCGAGCGGTCGGCGCTACCCGCGCCTTGATTCTCACCGCGTTTTTGGCGGAAGCGGCCGTGTTCGGCCTGATAGGCGGGGCGCTGGGAATCCTGATGGGTCGAGTGATGGCGGAGGGAGCGGTGCGGCTGGTGGGCGCTACCGTCGAATCCCTCTACGTCTCGAGCCGCCCATCGGAGATCGCTCTCCATCCGGCGATCGTCGCGGCGGGCTTGATCACCGGCATAACCGTGGCGATCATCGCAGCACTCTTGCCGGCCGTTGAAGCCGCCGAGATTGCTCCTACCGAAGCCATGGCTCGCGGACGGAGGGAGTATCTAACGCTGGCCCATCGCTGGCGGAGCCTGGCCGTCGCTGGAATTTTGTGGATCCTTGCTGCGCTGGCCTGCCAATTGCCTCCGGTCGGAGGAAAACCGGTTGGAGGCTATGCCGGCGCGCTCCTTTTGATCGGAGCCGCGGCCGCGGGGATTCCAGCGTTATTGAGTGCCGCGAATCGTCTCCTCACTCCCGTTTTGCGAGCGGTCGGGGCAGAACCTCTGCTGGCCATGCGGACTCTCGCCGGAGCCATGCGGCGCACATCCGTCCTGGTGGCGGCATTGGCCACAGCCGTGGCGATGATGGTCAGTGTCGGAATCATGGTGGGCAGCTTTCGCCAAACCGTGTTGCTGTGGATGGATTCCCGCTTGACCGCGGATCTCTACCTGCGCCCGGCCGGACCTGCTTCCGCGGACCGTTTCCCGACGATGTCCGCCGAGATTCCGGAGCGCCTGGCGAGACTGCCTGAAGTTCGAGCTATCGATCGGTTTCGAGCGTATCCCATCAGCTACAACGGCCTCCCGGCGACCTTGGCAGGCGGTGAATCGCAGGTTATCCGCGAAGTGGGCCGCGCCGAGTTCCTTTCCGGCGATCGCGACGCGATTCTTGAAAAGCTGCCGGCCTGCGACTGCGCGATTGTCAGCGAGCCGTTTGCCAACAAGCATGGGGTCGCAGTCGGAAGCCGGCTCCTGCTGCCGCTGGGCGAGCAGCAGCGTCAGGTGGAAGTGCTCGGCATCTATTACGACTACGCCAATGAACGTGGGTACATCGTGCTCGACAGAGCGGTTTTGCTGAAGTATCTACCGGATCCCGCTCCTTCCAACGTTGCGATCTGGCTGAAGCCAGGAGTAGATCTGGAAGCCGCGAAGCGCAAAGTAGAGCAGGCCGCGGCCGGCGCGAAAATTCTTGTTTTCGACAATCGCACGCTCCGCACGGACGCGATTCGAGTCTTTGATCGCACGTTCGCGATTACCTACGCTTTAGAGGCGGTGGCGGCAATCGTTGCGATTATTGGAATTGCGGGAGCGCTGCTGGCGCTGGCGATCGACCGGCGGCGGGAGCTCGGAATGCTGCGCTTTCTGGGAGCGGCGAAGAAACAGATTCGTCGAATGATTTTTTTCGAGGCGGGTTTGCTGGGATTGTTCGCAACAGGAGTCGGCTTCGCGGTCGGTGTTGTCTTGTCGTTGATTCTCGTGTTCGTGATCAACAAGCAAAGTTTCGGCTGGACCATCCAGTTTCATTGGCCGGTGCAAGTGCTGATCGGAGCGCTCGCATTGGTCTTCGCCGCGACGCTCGTTGCCGCTCTCTACCCAGCGCGGTTAGCAGCTTCCTTAAACCCGATCGAGGTGGTGCACGAGGAATGAGACTCAGCCGGCGCGAACTTTTGGCGGTTCCCGTTATCTATCGCAAGGCCCTGCCGGGCTACCGCTATTCCTTTCCCCGCGATCATTTCGAGCATCCCGATTTCCGAACCGAGTGGTGGTACTACACGGGAAATCTGTCGACAGCCCAAGGGCGTCCCTTCGGATTTGAGCTGACATTCTTCCGGCAGGGCACCGACGAGCGAACCGGCAGCGATTCCGTCTGGACAGTTCAGGACGTTTATCTCGCCCATTTGGCTCTTTCCGATATCGGCAGCAAGCGTTTCTACCATCGAGAGCGCCTGAACCGGCAAGGTCCCGGCATTGCAGGTGCGAGTTTCGAGAAACGGTCGCTTTGGAATGGAAACTGGCGGGTCCTCTGGCAGGACGACATTCAAAACCTGGAAGCCACAGCGGACGACTTTTCGCTTCGACTGTCTTTGCGTTCCGCGAAACAGCCGATCATTCATGGGCACAACGGCATCAGTCAGAAGTCCGCGGGAGAGGGCCGGGCGTCGCACTACGTCTCACTCACGAGGCTGCTGACCGATGGAGAAGTAACGCTGGGAGGAATCAGGAGCCGCGTCACCGGCACCTCCTGGATGGACCACGAGTTCTTCACCAACCAACTCTCGGAGGACCAATCCGGTTGGGATTGGTTTTCCATTCAACTGGAGAATGGAGCCGATCTGATGCTGTACCGTCTTCGCCGCAAGGACGGTTCGGTTGAGCCGTTGTCGCACGGAACTTACGTGGACAACAAAGGCTTCAGCCGCGAACTGTCGCTCAGCGAATTTCGAATGACGCCGGGCCGGCGCCGGTATAACAGCTATCCGATCGAATGGACGATCGAAGTTCCGGCTCTCGGCATCGCCTTGGAAGCGACACCGCCGATGGAAAACCAGGAACTGGTCAGCACGAATCGAATCTCGCCCTCCTATTGGGAGGGAGCGATCCGGTTGAAAGGGAAACCAAGCAACGGGGTGGGTTATCTGGAAATGACCGGCTATCGCGACACCGTGACTCTTTGATTCGTTCACGCCAGAAGGGAAGCTATTTTTCCTTTGCCGCCAGTCTCTTAACTACGACTCCCCGCGAACACGAATTGCGTTCGTGTTATGTCAGAACCGCGGAGGAAACCTTGTGCCGCTTTTTCGGCTCAACCGATATCAGTTTTTGAAAAACAGCAGCGAAACAACAGCGAAACGACAGCAAGACAGCAGCGAAACAGCGGCGAAGCGCACACAGTACCGACGTACCAATGCAGTACCGACGTTCTATGCCCCAGACCGCAATGGCAGATCAGACCCTTTACAAACGCAGCATTATCAATAATTTAGCCCCGTGCGTCAGCGCGGGGATTCCCCATGGAATGCCTTCTCGAATTTCTTTAGGGTTTGGCCACTGCCGCTCCCCAGTGGAACCCGGCCCCGAATGCGGCGAATACCACCGGAACACCTTTTTGAAAGCCGCCCTCGCGCGACCACTCGGCGGCGGCGATCAGCATGGACGCGCTGGAAGTATTTCCGTACTTGCGAATATTCGAATAGAACTTGTTGCTGGTCACGCCGATTGCTTGCGCGACTCTGTCGATCAGATTCTGGTTTGCTTGATGAAGCAGGAAAGCCCCGACCGATTCCACAGAGATACCTGACCGTTCCAGCACAGTTTGGATCGCCGCGGGAATTTTGCGGGACGCCTGCAAGATCACGCTGCGGCCGTTCATCGTGATCGGCTTTTCGAAATCGAGCCTCAAATCGTCTGCATAGGAACCGTCGCTGGCAATGACGGATTCCAGGATCTTCGCCTTGCCGGCCTTGGAAGAGACGAGACAAGCCCCGGCGCCGTCACCGAAGAGAGCCGCCACGCCGCGCTCCATCGGCTCACGGAGGATGATGGAAGACATCTTCTCCGCTCCGACAACCAGGATCTCCCCAAAGCGGTCGGCCAGCCGGGATGCCAGCGAAAGCCCGAACAGGCTTCCGGCGGAAGCCATTGGCAGATCCAATGCCACAGCCGATTCACAGCCCAACCGTTTTGCCACGATCGCTGCGGGTCCCGGGAAAGCGCGCCCGGAGGAGCCAGACGCGACCATCACCATCCCAACGGCGTCCGGGCCGATTCCGGAACGGTACAAGCAGTCCTTGCTGGCGCGCACGGCCATCGATTCCACGGTTTCGTGGTCCGACGCAAAACGCCGTTCTTCAATGCCGGAGACGTTGACGATCCACTCGTGGCTTGCGCCGATCTGCTCGCCAATTTCCGAGTTGGTCACAACCCGGGGCGGGATCCACGATCCAAAATCGCGAATGTAGGCCATGGCTTGCTCAGCCGCGGCTCGCCAGGTATTCTTCGATGCGCTCGACCGAATCGAACTTCCGCGGGTTCAGATCGGCGTCCGGGATCCGAATCCCGAACTGTTTTTCCAGCTCGGCCACCAGGTCGGTTAGCGCGAAGGAGTCTAGCAGCCCGGAGTCGAAAAGGCTCTCTTCAGGGCTGGGGCTCGTGTTCTTCTTCGACACGGCCTGGATGATTTTTAGGATGGTGGCTCGCCTGTCCATTGCTTGATTGATCGGCAACTCGCTCTCGAATCTTGACGAATCGGGCGTACTCGCTCAGGATATCGCGGTAGATCACGTCGCCGAGAAGCTGATATCCCGCCGCCGTCAGATGGGCATGATCCGGCGCGGCGTATCCGGCGGTGACCCAGCGGTTCATCGCGCCGGCGCCGCCCATCCTGGCGCGCCAATCCCAAAATGCCGCCCGATATTCACCGGCGGCAATTCGCTGCGCATCCACAATCTGATCCATGCGCGGAAACGTCTGCCAGCCCTTCCCGCGAACGCGATACATCCGGTCCGGAGGTCCAATGACAAGAATGCTGGCCGCGGGCGCCGCGGCACGAATCCGGCCAAGCAGCTCGGCGAAAACGTCGCGATAGTTCGATAAATCCCAGTCCCTGTTCGATGCTTCATTGGTTCCGTAGGCAACGACAACCAGTGCCGGATCGCGCCGCGAAATCTGGGCAGCCAGCATCTCCTGATTCCAGTAGCTGGGGAGAGACGCCTGCGCCCCGTTGATACCAAGCGATTCGTACGTTACACCACGAAGGTTGTCCGCCACCCAGCCGAACAGGCGAACGGGACGGCTGTCTTGCGTGATGACTTCCCAGCGCCGGTCACCGGGCCGGAACGTCAGCACTCCCAGGCCGGCTGGTCCGTCCGCCGAGACGGTATCGCGCGCGCCGGCTTCCTCTCCCAGGGCCGCCACGCCGCCCGTGCTAACCGCAAGACTGCCGGCGCCAGGACGTCGATAAAACCACAACTCTCCCTGCTGAGCATCGGCTTCCAGCGCCACCGTTTCTCCGGCTCGCGATGCCTCAATCGCGACTCCGCCCAGGCCGTAGTTTCCGTCGCCCTCTTTATTGAGCAGTCCCAAGGTCGTCCAGCCACGGGACATCGAGCCTTTCTCGCCAATCCGCCGGTATCCGCGAAACGGATATCCCGCCAAGGAGAACCCGCTTCCGCCGTCGCCAAATTTGCTTTGAAAGAGAGAGCGCATCCGCGCGGTCCATTCATCGGCGGCCGTGTGAGAGTCCCCCCAGTGCAGAATGCGAACGGCTTGCGCGTCCGATTCCTGCTCCAGCCGGTAGAGACGCTCGAAAAAGGGAACCAATCCCGCTGCATTCTCGATCGGGCTGCGCTCTGTATCGTCCATGCGCCTGCTCGCGTAGTCCTGCGCCTGTGCGCGCGCTTTGGCGCTGACCGGCGGCGCCTTCGGGCGAGCCTTCTTCGTGGATTTCTTCGCCGCTGCGCCTGCGGAGAGGGCGAGCACCAAAGCCGCGCAAATGAAACGAACAAACTTCAACGCTTTTCTGCCTCGTACCGGCCCTGCATTTCCCGGGTCTTGAATTTCTGGTAGCCGGTGGTCAGAGCTGTATAGAGTAACGTCCCGACAATCTTGGCTCCTTGAGGCATGGGATGGATGAAATCGGCGTTCACCAACCGGGGTTCCGCCTGATACCAGCGTCCCATGGTTCCCGGTCCGCCCATGGCATCAAACGTATTGAAGAATCCCACCCCCAGATCGGCGGCGACTCGCTGCTCGATGGTGACCACTCGATGAAGCGCCGGAACCGTGTTGATCGCGCCGGAGCTATCGCGCTTGCCGCGATCCATCGGACTCATTACCAGGATCGAGGCGTCCGGCAAGGCCGCTTGCACTCGCGCAATGGTCGCTCGCAACTCTTTCTCAAACGCCTTATCGACGAACTCCGCGTATACGCTTTCGTTGGTACCGTAGTTGATCACCACCAGATTCGGCTTCACATGGCGAAGCTCCCGCTGCCAGTGGGAGCCATTGAACATTTTCACCAGGAGGGAAATATAGGCGCCATTCAATCCCAGGCTGCTGTAGCTGATACCGGGCTGTGGCTTCGAAAAAAAGACACCAAACAACCGGACCTCTCCCGATTCCACCCGGATCTCGATCGTGCGGACGGAACGAAGATTGAGAACCCAGTGTCCATCGCCCTGGGAGGTGTCGAGACTTCCCACCTTCTGCCCATCCGCAAGAATTACGACGGTGCCGCCGCCGGGCAGGTAGTCCAGATCCACCCGCTGTAGACTGCGCTCGCGAAACCAAAATCGGGAATAGGCTCCGTCCGAGCCGCGAAAGCTGACCCCGCCCAAGCCGAACAGTCCATCGCGAAGAGACGTTTGATTGGCAGGGGCGATGGTCCAGCCATCGGAATCGACGCTTACGCCGCGATGCTCATACCAGGCCCACGGCTTGGCAATCAAGTGATATCCATGACCGGCGTCGCCGAACTGCTTTTGCAGCAGGGCGCGGACATCCGCCGTGATCATGTCCGCCGTCGTTGGAGAATCGCCGTAGTGCAAGACTGTTACGGTTTGCCGCTCACCCTTCTCTAATTCCAGCAACGCCCGGTAGAAGTGATCCAGATTACCCGCCAGTGCCGTAGCGCTCTCTGCCGCGACACGCATCGGATCGGGCCGTAGCCGCGCCTGCTCGTCTTCCACAGCCGCCGGCGTCTGCCTCGGGGTGAAAGCAAAAACTTCCGGAACCGATGCCCAATCCAACAGCTTGTAGTCTTTGTATTGCGGAATCCAGTCGGGAATCCAAAGGAAAATTCCTAAGGTGGCCAGCGTGAAGAGAGTCTTCCAGGGCATAGTCAGAATTTCGTATAGATGAATGGAGCCGCACCCGTCGCAGCCACATACTGCAATCCGACAATCAACAGCATCAGAGCCGCCGCCTGCACGTAAAACGGCCGCGTCGCGAACAATTCCTTGCTCTTTTCAAACCAGCCGGAAGGGATGAAGTGAGCAAGGGAACCGATCGTTAATACCAAGACTACCGGCCAGGATACATTCGCTGCTGAAAAGGTCAAGGAACCGATGCGCTGCAAAATCTGAACGGCAGCTTCCAGCGTGGATGCCCGGAAAAAGATCCACGCCAGACATACGAAATGGAATGTCAAGAAGACGGCGGGTACTGCCGGAATCGGTCTTTTCCCCACTTGCTGCCACGCCCGGACGACGGCCAGCCCGATGCCGTGCAACACGCCCCAGATCAGGAAATTCCAACTGGCGCCGTGCCAAATGCCTCCAACCAGCATGGTAGCGATCAAGGCGAAGTATGGCATCATCTTTCCCCGCAATCCGGGGAACGAAAAATAGACATAGTCGCGCAGCCAGTTCGAAAGGGTAATGTGCCATCTTCGCCAAAACTCGGCAAGATGCTGCGAAACATACGGAGCATTGAAGTTCGCCGGAAGCTTCAGCCCGAGCAGCAGGGCACTGCCGATGGCCACGTCGGTGTAGCCGGAAAAGTCGTAATAAAGCTGGAACGCATAGGCATAAACTGCCATGAGCGCCTCGAAACCCGTATAGAGATTCGGTGTATCGAATACCCGGTTCACCAGATTTTCCGCGAGATAGTCAGCGATCAGATACTTCTTCGCCATTCCTAACCCAATCAGGAAGAGAGCACGGCCGCCGTCAATCGGGAGCAGTAATTTCACGCGATCCAATTGCGGAGCGAGCGAGGCAGGTCGAGTAATTGGCCCGGCAAGGGTCGCCGGGAAGAAGGAAACCGCCGTGAAGTAGGAGAGGAGACTGGCGATAGGCTGCGCATCCCGGCGATAGACATCCAGCGTGTACGAAAGGGCCTGAAATGCATAGAAGGACAGGCCGATCGGAAACGGGCCAATCGGCGATAGCTGATTCGGGAAATATTTGAATGTTGCCAGCAGGCCTACATTCGCGGCAATACTGACTCCGAGAAGCAGCCGGCGGATTGTGGGTCGCTTCGCTACTCCTAGTCCCCGGCCGACCAGGTAATCCGCCAGCGAGGCGGCGGGGATCAATGCCAGATAAAACAGATCCCACTTCGCGTAAAAAAAGTAATTCGCAAACAGCAGCAGGCTGATGCACGCCAGCCGCCAGCGGGCGATGGGCCAGTACAGAAGAAACAGCGCGCTTAGAAAGATAAAGTACGCCGAGGAAGTAAGGAGCAACTAAGCCCCAGTTTACGACTCTTAGGAGCTTGGTGAAAAACGCCGTTCCCAGTATTGGCGGACGGCAAGTCAACGGGTTACGGCGCGTTTTTCTATCCCGACGGAGCTTGTTCAACAAGTTCCTGGTATTACTGTGTTATAAGCGAAGCACGCCGCAGAAGGGACAGCGGGTAAGCTGGCGAATCAGCACACTGGCAATGACCAGGCGTAGCGAAGCGATGGAGTGAGGACTATGCCGGCCGGTGGCGGGTGGGGCGACCGCGGGGTTGGAATTCCGGCGGGAGCTTGGGGATGGATAGGGGCAATTGACCGGCTCGCGCCGAGGGGGAAAAACGGCTCCTTTCGGCCACCAGGAACCCGTAAGCGGCAATGCATAAGGTGGCGTGATGGTGGAACCCGCGCCAACCGCGCCCCTCAAAGTGGCCGAGCCCCAGTTCCTGCTTCAGTTCTTCATAGTCGCGCTCGATGATCCAGCGATGTTTGGCCAGCCGGACCAGTTCGGGGAGCGGAGTATCGGCCGGAAGGGTCGATAGCCAGTACTTGGTGGGTTCCGGTTGGCCGGCCGGCCATTCGATCAATAGCCATTCTTCCGGATGTGGTTCCGCCCGCCAGTAGTCGCGATGAACCGGCCGGATGCGGACAGCGGCGAAGCGGGAGCGTAGCTTCTTGTTTACCCCTTGCCGCCAGCTGATCATCTTCCAATAGTCGGCAGAGAGGGAAACGGCGAGTTCCTTCACTGCCACCGGCGGATGGTCCGGATTGCGCTGCAGCAACTTCGTCCGGCGGCCTTTGCCGTTCCATTTCCTGGCCGGCTGCGGCTGTTCACCGGGTTTCCACACGCTAAGGCTGCTCATGATTCCCACTACATAGGACAACCCCATCTCCGTGAGTTCCGAACGAAACCTGGTGTCGGTCCCATAGCCGGCGTCGGCCAGGATCACTCCCTCGGGGATTGCCCGCTGACGGGCCTGCCGGATCTGCTCCAGTGCGATCTGGGGCTTGGTGCGGAACACCACTTCCTCCGGCACCCCCGCTTTTCGTCTCCTTGCTTTGTCTTCGGCCCACTCCTGGGGCAGGTACAACCCAAACGCCACCGGCATGCTCGCCGTCTCCGTGGTCACCGACAGGCTCACCGCTACCCGGCAGTTTTCCTGCTTGCCGATCGGACCGCAATACTGCCGCGCCACTCCCACCGAATGACGGCCTTTCTTCACAAAACCGGTGTCGTCGACGATCCATGCCACGATCGGCCCTTGGCGAAGCATCGCCGGCAACACGAAATCGAGCGCCCGGTCGAGCACTACTTCGTCACTCCACGGGGCATCGGCGACAAGATGGTGCAGCGACTGATGCATGCGCCGAACGTGATCCGGAGCCAGACGTGCAGCCATCGGCTCGACACTCTTGCGTTCACCGGGCAGAAGAAGGCCCGTGCAATACGACTTCAACGGCACGGACCTATCCGCATGCCCTGCGGCTTGCGCCAGGCCTTCGAGGTAGGCCGCTAGGCGTTTCTGTTGTGGGCCTGGCGCCAATGTTGTGGCGCTCAAACAAATCAATATATCATGCTTATAACACAGTAATACTAGAGCCAAGAAAACTGCTTTGACTAACGATGCTTATAGCGGGCGGCGTTATTGTCGTAGAAAATGCCACATGCTGCGCCATTTGGCGCAAATTCATACCTGGGTCTTCCTGTCAGCCTTCACACCTTTAATTTCGTTGCATTTAGAAAATGGCCACGCGCGTGCGACACGTGAAGTAAAGAGGTGAGAACAATGGCAAAGGAAATTAGGATTACACGCCCAATGGATAGCGAATCCTATCTGGCGTTGATCGACCGTATGGAGCATTCCGCTCAGACTGTTCGCAACCGCGCCTATGCAATGTTTGAGAGCCGGGGCCATCGCGACGGCTTCGAGATCGAAGATTGGTTGCGAGCTGAACGCGACCTTTTCCAAGTGCCTCAAGCGGAGATGAGTGAAGCAGAAGGCGAAATTCAAATCCGCGTAGCTGTTCCCGGATTCTGCAAGGAAAACCTTGAGCTTACGGTACTGCCGAACCTGATCGTGGTTGTTGGCAGTGTTGAGAAAAAGGAAGAGCAAGAACACATCCATTTCACTGAATTCAGCTCTCAGGAATTAATGCGGCGTTTTGCATTGCCTGTAGAGATCGACGCCGGCGCGGTGACGGCAATCCTTACGGATGGCATCCTCACGATAACAGCGAGGAAGCGGAAGCCAGAAGAGCAGATTGCAAATGCGGAGGAGGACAGGGAGCCGGTGACCGATGCGGCAGCGGCGGCCGTCTAACCTAACCTAGCGAGCAATGGGGCGTGGCTGATCGTACCCCGCCCCTCATTCG
>CAZETQ010000042.1:0-20281 GCA_964515165.1 uncultured Solibacteraceae bacterium
GAAGCCATCGCTTTTGCCAAGCAGTACAAATTGAAGTGGCTGGAAGTCCGCGCTTACCGGCCGAAAACCGCGGCGGAGCTGGCGGAGATGAAGAAAAAGCTGGATGCCGCCGGCCTTGGTGTCTCTTTTTATAACGCGGCGCTGCTGAAGTTCACTTATCCGGGTACGAAGCCAGTGAAATTCGAGGATTTCTACGAGAACCTCTATAAGAAGGATGGCTTGACCCCGGAGAAGCTGTTCGCGCAACGGGAGGCGGACCTGCAGGGCGCCATCGATTCGGCCAAGGCTCTGGGGGTCTCGAAGATCCGCACGTTCACCTACTGGCGGGTAGCCGATCCTGCTTCGATGCTGCCCCAACTGGCAGAGACGCTACAGCAGATGACGGCCGTCGCTAAAAGGCAGGGCGTCGAGCTTTGCGTCGAGAATGAGCACTCCACCAACACCGGCACGACCGCCGAGACTGTGGCGTTGTTAAAGAAAGTTCCGGGGCTGAAGTTGAACTGGGACCCGCAGAATTCGGTCAGCGCCGGTGAGAAAGATGTATTCCCCCAGGGATACCACTCTCTCCCCAAGGGAGTACTCGCGAATGTGCAACTGAAAGCCGAAGGACTGATCGGGCCGGGCGAGCCGATCGACTGGCAGGGGATTTTCCGGACCTTGGAAAAAGACGGCTACTCCGGCAACTTCGGTTTGGAGACGCACACGCTGAAAGGTCCGGCCATCAACGTCCCCGCTTCTCACAAGTGCATGCAGAAAATGCTGGAGCTGGCGGGTGAGCGATCATCCTGATCCGCCGGGGACGCTCCGGTTTGAATGCCAGCGGGGCTGTACCAAGTGCTGCGAAGTTAGCGGCTACGTCTATCTCACTGAAAACGATCTGATCCGCATGGCGAAGCATGTGGGGATGACTCCCCATGCTTTCGAGCGGAGGTACGTCTATCGCACCACGCATCTCCGGCGGCTCCGCAAGCCGCGCGGGGGCCAGTGCCACTTCCTGACGAAGGAAGGATGTTCGGTCCATCCGGTAAAACCGGTGCAATGCCGATTGTTTCCCTTCTGGCCGGAACTGGTCGAATCTCGCGCAGAATGGCGCCAGACCGGCCGGTATTGCCCCGGAATCGGGAAGGGGGATCTGATCCAGATTGGCTCCGCCATGGAAATTGCCGGAGAAATGAAGTCGGCCTACCCCACCCACTACTAAAGAACCCCAAAGATTCGGCCGATAGAGTCCCATAGGCCGACCTACGCCATGCTGAACCCACTCGCCAACCAGATCTCGCATTACATGGATTTGTTGAGCGTCCGCCAAAAGCTGGTCGCCTCCAACATCGCCAATGCGGATACCCCCGGCTACAAGACCAGGGATATCGACTTCCAGTTCGAGTACATGGCCGCGATGCAGGATTCGCAGCCGAACGTTCTGGAAGTGGATGGACTGAAAACGAAAAACGACGGCAACAACGTCAATATGGACCGCGAGTCGCGGATGCTGGCGGAAACGGCGCTCCGTTTCAACGTTGCCGAATCGATGCTGAAGGGTCAGATTAAGGCGGTCCGCTCCGCCATTCAGGAAGGTAAAGGCGTATGAGCTTATTTCAGCTTCTTTCCGTTTCCGGTTCCGGCTTGAACGCTCAGCGGCAGCGCGCCGAGCTGATCGTCGAGAATCTGGCCAACGCCGAAACCACTCGGACGGCCGATGGCGGCCCCTATCGCCGGCGCGATGTGATCTTTGAGAGCGGCGCGCAGAGTTCGCCTTTTTCCGCCGTTTTCCAGGCCGAACTTGGTGACGGGATGCAGGGAGTTTCCGTTTCGGATGTCGTTACGGACATGAGAGATCCGGAACGGCGTTACATGCCCGGGCATCCGGATGCGGACGAGAGCGGCTACGTTGCTTTTCCCAAGCTGAATCCGGCGGAAGAGATGGTGGACCTGATGAGCGCCACTCGCGGCTACCAGGCCAATGTCTCGGCAATGTCGGCGGTAAAGGATATGATCCTGCGCTCGATCGACCTGATGAAGTAACGCCATGTCACCTATCGCTCCGATTTCTCACGTTGCTCCGTCTATCCAGGCTCCCTCGGCGGCGTCTTCGTCTCCCTCGGGTTTTGGCGATTACTTGAAGGCCTCGATGGAAACGGTGGAAGGACTCGGGACACAGGCGCGGCAATCGGCAGAACGATTCCTGAGCGGCGAAGGCGAAGAGATACATCAAGTGGCCATGGCGGCACAGAAAGCCGAGCTTTCTTTCGAGCTGTTCATGCAGGTCCGGAACAAGGTTGTGTCGGCGTACCAGGAAGTTATGCGAATGCAGTTGTAGAAGGCGATGGATCAATTCCGCAAAATCTTCGACAAGTTATCGCTGAAACAGAAACTCTCGCTGGGTGCGGCGATCGTGTGCGTCCTCGCCGGGATTTGGGGACTCACGCGCTGGCAGCACGAGCAGAGCTTCAAACCCCTGTTTTCGAATCTTGCCCCGGAAGACGGCAGCCAGATCCTGAATCGGCTGCGCGAGCGCGGCGTCGAGTACCGGCTGGAAAATAACGGCACAACGATTTCCGTTCCCGCGGGCAAGGCTCACGAGCTTCGGATGGAACTGGCCGGCGAAGGCTTGCCCAAAAGCGGCCGCATCGGTTTTGAGCTCTTCGACAAAAGTAACCTCGGGATTACCGATTTTCAGGAGCAGGTGAACTATCACCGCGCGCTGGAAGGCGAGCTGGAGCGCAGCATGTTGTCGCTGGGCGAAGTAGAAAATGCCCGGGTTCACCTGACCTTCGCCAAGGAGTCGGTATTCCTGGAATCGCGCCAGCCGGCCAAGGCCAGCGTTGTCGTCAAGCTGAAGCTTGGGTCGACGCTGACGCCGGCAAGCATCCAGGCGATCACCCATCTGACGGCCAGCGCGGTGGAAGGTCTGGCGCCGGACCAGGTTAGCGTGATCGATGCCCGCGGAAATCTGCTCAGTCGGCCACGCCGCTCCCTCAACGCCGACGGAAGCGAACCGGACGATATGCAGTTGGAGTTCCGGCAAAAGGTAGAGCGCGACCTGCTGGCCAAGGCCAACTCGACGCTGGAAGACATTCTCGGTTCGGGAAAATTCCGGGTGTCGGTATCCGCCGACGTGGACTTTACCAGCGGCGAGCAAAGCGAAGAGACGTTCGATCCGACGAAATCCGTCATGGCTTCCCAGCAGCGCAGCGAGGACACCAGCAATGCCGCCGCCAACGCCGGAACGCCGGGCACCGCTTCCAACCTGCCGCGCCCGGTCTCGCGTCCGGACGGCGGAGGGAAGAACGTTTCGCGCCGGACCGAAAATACGACGTACCAATCCACCCGTACGGTCAAGAAGCTGCGGCTGCCGCAAGGCTCGCTCCGCCGGCTTTCCCTGGCCGTCCTGGTGGACCAATCGCTGCGGTGGGAAGGCACGGGGGCCAAGGCGAAGCGTGTGCTGGAGCCGCCGCCGCCCGAAACGCTGAAGAAAATTACGGACCTGGTTTCGGCCGCCGTCGGATTGCAGACGCAGCGCGGCGATCAGATTATTGTCGACTCGCTTCCGTTCGATGCGACGCTGCGCATTGCGCCTCCGGAGGGTCCGCAGGCTCAGGTTCCGGCGGAAACGAAAATACCTGTTGCTCTGCCCGCGTGGATTCCGGCTCCGGTGCGCAGTTTGCCTGTTCTGGGAGGGATCTTCGCGGGAGTGGTTGCCGTTCTGGCGGGAGCTGCGATGTTCTTCTTGCGCAAGAGAAAGAAAAAGGCGGCCCTGGCGGAGGCCGCCAAAGCGTTGCCCACCGAGCCGTCAGATCCGGTGGCAGCGCAGCACGAAGGGGTTATGAAGTCTCTGGAAGACCAGATGGCCGAGCAGGAAGCCCGCAAACGGCTGATGGAACACGAGGCCTTGCAGGCTCTTCGCCTTCCGGAGCTTTCTACGCAGAAAGCGGAAGTCCTGGTGAAGCATCTTGCCGAATCGGCCAACAAGGACCCCGAATCCATCTCGCAGCTGCTGCGCAACTGGCTGCAGGAGGACTCGGTTACACGGTAAGTTCCGATGATCACCAACACCACGGAAAAAAAGGACCAACTTTCCGGCGCTCGCAAGGCGGCCATTCTTCTCATCACGCTGGGCGAGGAAATCTCCGCAAAAGTGATGCAAGGTCTGGACGACAACGAAGTGCAGCGCATCGGCCAGGAAATGGCCCGCGCACAGATCGTTGGCGCCGAGACTTCCGAGAAGGTCCTCGAAGAGTTCTACAACATGCAGCTGGCGCGGCACTACGTGCTACGCGGCGGCGTGGACTATGCCCGTAACGTACTGATCGAAGCGTTCGGGCCGGACCGGGGCCGCAAGATCGTCGACCGCATGCTGAAGCAGCTGGGCGGCGAGTCGCTTAGCTTCGACACTCTGCAGCGGGCGGATCCACAGCAGCTGGCGAAATTCGTCCACAACGAGCATCCCCAGACGATCGCCCTGATCCTGTCGCATCTTTCGGCCGAGCAGGCAGCGGGAATGCTGTTCTGGCTGCCACCCGAGATTCGGGCCGACGTTGCGCTGCGAATGGCCAATCTCGACCAGATCTCACCGGAAATCATCGGCAAGATCGCTCATATTATCGGCAACAAGATTCGGGAACTGGGAGAAGTCAATCGCGAGTCCACAGGCGGCATCAAAGCGGTCGCCGAGATGTTCAATCGCCTCGACTCCACCACGTCGAAGGACCTGCTGGACTCCCTCGAAAAGAACAATACGCAGATGGTGGAGCAGATCCGGCACCTGATGTTCGTGTTCGAAGACCTGCTGCTGCTGGATGAGAACGCGGTGAAAGAAGTCCTGGGACGCGCCGACCGCAAGCTATTGACGATCGCCTTGAAAGGCACTTCGGACAAGTTGAAAGATCACTTCCTGCGCGCCATGTCGCAGCGCGGAGCCGAAATGCTGCGAGAAGACATGGAAGCGATGGGGCCCGTGAAGATCAAGGAAGTCGAAGGAGCGCAGCAGCAGGTTATCACCATTGTCCGGCAGCTGGAAGCCGAGGGGGCTGTCAGCTTAAAGGGCGCGGTGGGTGACCAGTATGTCGTCTAGAATTCTCGACGCCGGCAATGCGATGGTGCGCCCGTTCGCCTGGCAGGCCAGCGGCGCGGCGGCCACTTCGTCCGCCGCGGCAGCTCCCGCCGCTCCGATGCCGGCCGATGCTCCGCGTCAGGAAGCGGATGCCAAAGCCCAGGCCGCGGAGATGGAAGCGTTGGGGGCTCAGCGATTTGCCGAAGGCCGCGAGCAGGGCAAGCGAGAAGGAATCGCCGAAGGAGAACAACGCGCCGCGGCCCAGATTGCGCCGCTGCTGCAGCGTCTGTCCCGCAGCATCGCGGAAATCTCCGGAGCCGGCGTGAACATCCGGCGGGATGCCGAAGCGGAGGTGGTTCGCCTTTCGCTGGCCATCGCCCGTCGTGTTCTTCACCGGGAACTCTCCATGGACCCTGCCGCGCTGCTGGGGATTGCGAAAGCGGCGCTTGACGCCATCGATGCGCGGGAGCTGCAGAAAGTCCGCGTCCATCCCGACGATGTTGCCTTACTATCGGAGGAATTGCGGCGCTGCGCCATGCCCCAACGCGTCGAAGTGGCCGGGGACCCCACGTTGGAGCGCGGCGCGGTGATTCTGGAAACGACGCGCGGCGAACTCGACGCCTCCATCGGCACGCAGATCAGCGAAATCGAGCGCGGCCTGGCCGACTTTATCGGGAGACGCCGATGAGCGCTCCCTTAATTGCCCGCTGTCTGGATGCGCTGGACGCCACCAACTGCTTCCGGTGGTCCGGAACCGTGACGGACCAGGTGGGATTGTTGATCGAAAGCTCGGGACCGGCGGCGGCTATCGGCGATTTCTGCGAAGTGCTCCTGCCCGCGGGCCGCTCCATCCGGACACAAGTTGTGGGCTTCCGAGATGGGCGCGTTCTTTCCATGCCGCTGGAAGAAACAGAGGGCCTGCCGCTGGGCGCAACGATCGTCGCCCGTCCGGAAGCGGCGAAGATCGCTGTTGGCGATCAACTGATCGGCCGCGTCATTGACGGTTTCGGCCAGCCCATGGATAACGGCGCTCCCATTGAAGCGGCCGCCTGGTACGACTTGTATCGGACGCCGCCCGGTCCTCTCGACCGCGGGCATATCGAAGATCAGCTCGTCACCGGCATTCGTGCCGTCGATTCGCTGCTGCCCTGCGGCAAGGGCCAGCGTATCGGCCTGTTCGGCGGTTCGGGTGTCGGCAAATCGACGCTGGTCGGTTCGATGGCTCGCAATTCCGCCTCCGATGTCAGCGTCATTGCTCTGCTGGGTGAGCGGAACCGCGAGGTCCCGTCGTTCATCGATCACGAGCTGGGCCCGGAAGGTCTGAAGAAATCCGTCGTTGTCTGCGCGACGTCGGAAAAGCCCGCCACGCTGAAGATTCGCGCGGCGTTTGTCGCCCTGGCGATCTCCGAATATTTTCGCGACCAGGGGAAAGACGTTCTTCTGGTGATGGATTCCGTGACCCGCCTTGCCATGGCCCAGCGGGAGATCGGCCTGGCGACCGGCGAGCCTCCGTCGCAAAAGGGCTACACCCCCAGCGTATTCAGCCTGTTGCCCAAGATTTTCGAAAGAGCGGGGAAGTTTCGCACCGGCTCGATCACCGGCTTCTTTACGGTCCTGGTGGAAGGCGACGACTTCAACGAGCCGATTTGCGATGCTGTACGCTCCATTCTGGACGGGCACGTGATCCTGTCGCGCGAACTGGGCGCTCGCGGCCATTATCCGGCCATCGATGTTCTTCAATCGGTCAGCCGGCTGGCGGGACGCCTGGCCAGTCCGGAGCAAAAGGTCGCTTCGCAGGTGCTGCGCGAGACGATGTCGGAGTATCGCCGCTCCGAAGACCTGATCAACCTGGGAGCCTATGCCGCCGGTTCCAATCCCCGGTTGGACGCCGCCATTCGCGAACGCCCGGCGATCGACCGGTTCCTTCGGCAGGGCGCAGAGGAACGGATCGAACTGCCGGAGACACTCACCAAAATGAAGGAGCTTGCCGGACGGCTGGGATGAAACGATTTCAATTTTCTCTCGATCGCGTGTTGTCCTTTCGAACCACGCAGGCGGAACGGGAACGGGCCAAGCTGGAAGCGATCCTGTCCCACCGCACTACGCTGGAGCGTGCGCAAGAAAACATCGTCGAAGAGGCGCTGGAGCTGCGCCGGCATATTCCCATCGACGTCGCCGAACGCCACGCCCGCGCCGACTACTGGCTGTTTCTCCAGCGGCGGCAAAAGCAGCTAACGGTGGAGATCGCGCACATTGACGAACAAGCCCGCACGCAGCGCGCGGCCGTGCTGGAAGCGGAGCGGAATTGCGAGCTGCTGGAGAAGCTGAAGAACCAGCGCCTTGGCGAGTGGCAACACGGCGTGGACAGGGAACTGGAAGAGCTAGCGGACGATTCCTTCCGCGCGCGTCTGTTCGCGACCCGGAGCCGTGCCGAGGAACGCTAGATACTCGCCGGGATTCTTGGTGAGGCCGGGGAACGTCGCGATGATCTTCTCATCGGGATCCAGGATGGCGTAGAACGGAATAGCGACGGTCTGAAATTTTGACTCCTGCAGTTTCTGATTCTCTTCGCTGGCGGCGTCCGTCCCGTCGGTGTAAAGTTCCACCAGCACGAACTTCGACATGGCCTCGCGAATGTCGCCGCGGGTGAACATATTCGCCTTCATCCAGTGGCAGTTGGTGCAGGCGTAGCCGGTGAAGTTGACGAACACCAGCTTGCCCTCCGCCCGAGCTTTCGCCAGCGCGCCTTTCAGATCGTTTTTCATCCAGGTCAGCTTCTCTCCGAAAGCCGGCGACGCTCCGATGGAGCTCTCGCTGGGCAGCGGAATGTAGCCTTCGAGTTCTCCCAGCTTCGCGCCGAACATTCCCGGCAGCAGGCTGACGGCGAAAATGATGAATACCGATCCGGTGAGCATCCGTCCCACCGACACATTCTCATCCCGTTGAATTCCTTCCATCGCCAACTGGCCCAGAAGATAGAGGCCGGGCAAGAGAAACAAGACAAACCATGCGGCCAGGAAGCGTTCCCGCGTCAGGAAATTCCACTGCAGAACCTGGTCGACGTTCGACAGGTATTTCAGAGCCCACGCGAGAATGACAAAACCCATCACGACTTTGACGCGCGCGAGCCAGCCGCCGGAGCGCGGCATCTTCTTCAGGACGGACGGGAATAAAGCCAGTACGAAGAACGGCAGCGCCAGGCCTGTCGCAAACGACATCATGCCGAGCGTCGGCTGCAGACGGTTGCCGGTGACCGAAGCCGCCAGAAGCGTACCCACAAACGGGCCGACGCACGCGAAGGAGGTCAGCGAGAAGGTGAGCCCCATCAGCAACGTTCCAGCGACTCCGCCGGAGCCGGATGCTGCGTTGAGTTTCGTCAACAGGCCGGAGGGAAGCTGAATCTCGAACGCTCCGAACATGCTGAACGCCAGCGCGATGAAGATCGCGGCGATCGCCGCATTCACCCACGGATTGGAGGCGAGTTGGATGACTCCGAACGGACCGACGAGAGCGGTCAGCGAGAATCCGATCAATGTGAACAGCGCGATGATTCCCACGCAGAAGAGAGCGGCTTGAAAAACCTGTTGCGCGCGATTGCGTCCTTCCGCCTGGTTCAGGAAGAACGACATCGTGATGGGAATCATCGGAAAGACGCAGGGAGTGAAAATCGCCGCCAGTCCGAATCCGAAAGCGACCCACAGAAACTGCGCCATGCCTTCGTTTCCGGTGTTTTGC
This sequence comes from uncultured Solibacteraceae bacterium, assembly GCA_964515165.1. Lineage (GTDB taxonomy): Bacteria > Acidobacteriota > Terriglobia > Bryobacterales > Bryobacteraceae > JAPKYZ01. Next base: position 8,786 of record CAZETQ010000042.1, read on the forward strand.
GCGTTAGGGGCTGCGGCGGGTGGTGCGGAGGAAGCTGCCGGCTTCGCGGCCGCGGGTTCGACCTTGACGTATCCCGCCGGAATCGCGGCAACCGTTCCGGGAGTGATCTCGATCGCCTTCCGGCGCGGCGGCAGACATTGTCTGTCGTCGCAAGCCTGGTAGCGGACGTTGACGACGGTCAGTTTCGTGCCGGAACGAAGCTTGCCTCGCAGATAGAAGGTGACTTCGTTCTCGAAGGTTTCGGTTTCGGATTCGAAGTTTGGATCGAGTTTGCGAATCGGCGCCGGCTGCAGCGCTTCCGCATCGTCCACTCCTTCGACTTTGGCTGTTGTAGCAATGGGGGGCCGGGGGGTCGTCAGGGAGTAGAGATGCCAGCCCGGCTGCATCTTGGATTTGAGCTGGATGAGGAAGGCTCCGGAAGAGTCGGCGGAACCGGTGGCGGTCCACTGGATGGGATCGAGCTTTTGGGCCCAGAGGGAAGCGGCCCCCAAGGACGCGGAAAGAGCAACGAGCGCGAGCGTGCGCATACCTCTATTATTCAAGGATGTTCGGCGGGGGGAACGCGTCGCAACGAATCGCCTCAGAAGCGGCACTTTAAGAAGCTCTTGAGCTCCTCTTCGGTCTCGATGGGCTTGTCCCAGTGGGGATCGAGAATTTTCACCTTTCCCTTGCCCGTACCGAACTGCCGAGGTGCTGAGCGCTTTGATTGGGAAGGAACGAGATCCACAATTGGTTTGTTGTAACGAGTGATGGTTGCGGTCGTTCCCGCTTCCACGGCCCTCAGCAGTTCGGAGAGGTGCGCTTTGGCGTAGGCGGCGGTAACTTCCACGGTTCGATTTTAGGACAACAATGTTATACGGATGGCCTTCGCCGGCCCGAGTCGGGCGACGATTTTTACTCTCCCTCCGTTAGGTTTAACCTGAGAAGTAGAGAGGCCATGACCACCTACGCTGTGATCTATGAGCACGGTCCCGACCCGGACGGGCGGGAAACCTGGTCCGCCTACGTGCCCGACCTGCCCGGCTGCGTCAGTACCGGGGACACGCGGGCGGAGTGCGAGGCCATGATCCGGGAAGCCATCGAATTTCACATTGAAGGCCTACGTGAGGATGGCCTGCCGGTCCCTGAACCCACGACAGAAGTGGGCGAAATTGTTTTGGCGATCTAACAGTTTCGGGTTACACAGGCCTTCTTCTCCGGGAACAGCCCTGCTTGCGCAGGATGTTCTATGACTGTCCGAAATATCCAATTGAAAGTTGTATATTTGCACAGCAGTGCTTCGTTTACCTCCCGTTACGGGAGGAGGCAACCGCTATGGTGGTGAGGGAAGTAATCCAACTATTGACGGCAAATGGCTGGATTTGTGCACGGCAGCGGGGCAGTCACATGCGTTTTGAGAATCCCACCTTCCCTGGGGTTCGCCTGACGGTACCCCATCACAAAGGTGACTTGAAGATAAAGACGCTCCGCAGCATTTTCAAGACTGCCGGGCTACTTCATCTACTGAAATAAGCCCAAGGAAAATCTACTAATCCGCTGATGCAGCGGCCGGCCGGTGAGCCTCGGCGAGTTCGGCTTCGATGCGCTGGTTGATTCCGCCATTGGCGTACTCGGCGGCAACGCGGATTGCATTTCTGATGGCGTTCGCGTTGGAGCGTCCGTGGCAGATGATCGTTACGCCCTTTACGCCCAGCAGCGGAGCGCCCCCGTATTCGGAGTAGTCCATCCGCTTCTTGAAATCCGCGAATGCGTTCCGCGCGAGGGCGGCGCCGATTTTACGGGTGAGGGTGGCGTCCAGCGATTCCTTCAACATCTGCTTGATGACGTCGACGATTCCTTCGCTGACCTTTAGCGCGACATTGCCGATGAAGCCGTCGCAGACGATCACGTCGGCATGGCCGGTATAGAGGTCGCGGCCTTCCACGTTGCCGATGAAGTTCAGCGGCAGCGCCTTCAAGACCGGCAGCGCCTGCTTGGTGAGATCGTTGCCTTTGTGCTCTTCTTCACCAATCGACAGCAGGCCGACGCGCGGTTTTTTGGTGTGAAAGATTACTCGCGAGTAAACGTCGCCCATGATCGCGAATTGGGCGAGCATCTCCGGGGAGCAGTCGACATTGGCGCCCACATCGACCATCACCGCGGGAGTGCCTTTCAGCGTGGGAAACGCGGAAGCGAGGGCGGGACGGTCGACGCCGCGGACAACGCCCTGAACGAGCTTCGCCGTCGCCATTACGGCGCCGGTATTGCCGCCGGATACCATGCCGTGGGCTTCGCCGTCGCGGACCAGCCGGGCCGCAACCCGGATGGAGCTGTCCTTCTTGGTTCGCATCGCCTTAGCGGCGGAGTCCTCCATCGTGATCACTTCACTGGCGTGACGGATCTCGATGGGAAGGCCGTGGTGTTCGTGGGCGCGCAGTTCGCGCTTGATGATGTCCTCTTTGCCGACCAAAATTACACGCACCCCAAGCGTACGAGCGGCGCGAATCGCGCCTTCGACCTCCGGTTTCGGGGCGTGATCGCCGCCCATGGCGTCGACGGCGACTGTCAGCATGTGCGGGCGATAGTTACTCGTTGACGACTTCGATAACTTCGCGGCCTTTGTACTGGCCGCAATAAGGACACGCCCGGTGCGGGACCTTTGGCTCGCCGCAGTTCGGGCAGTCGGAGATGTTGTACGCCTTCAGGAAATCGTGAGCGCGGCGGTTCGACGTGCGGCGCTTAGAATGTCTACGTTTTGGATTGGGCATTGCCTTAACCTTCTACTTCGCTTGTCCAATATATTCACTTTGCGGAGAGCCGCCGCAAGGCCGCCCAACGCTCATTCACTACCTCGGGTACGCAGGAGCACGCCACGAGATTCCGGTTTACCCCGCAATGGGGGCAAAGCCCACGGCAATCCTCGCGGCACAGGTATTGCATCGGCATGGCCAGCAACACCTGCTCCCGCAGAACCTCCTTCAGATCCAAACCTTCGCCGTCATAGAAGCCGATTTCAATCTCGCCTTCTCTCAGCGCCGTCTCTCCCGCCCCCGGAACCGCATCGCTTGGCCGGTAAAACAGGTCGAACGACCAGCTAACCGACTCGCGCGCAGGTTCCAGGCACCGTTCGCAATCTGCTTCCATCTGCGCTTCGAGAGTTCCCGTCAGGCGGATCTCCTGCACAGAGCTCAGCAACTCGGCGCGCCCAACGACATGCATTGGCGTCTTCTGGCGCAGCCCGGTATCTGAAAAATCCACTTCACCCGGTGAAAATGTCAGATCGAATTCGATCGGCCTGACTTCCATGTCCCTGATATGCAAGAACATAAGCTACCTCCCGGGACAAGCCGCACTCCTGATGCGGAATGCGGACGACACAAACACATAGTATAGCGTGGCGCCCGGTCGAGTGTCACGGCCAAGTAACGGTTTCCGCAGGCAACCGGAGGGCTATATATGGCCTGTTTTATCAACACCCACCGACATGTTGGGGAGGGCCTGAAATTCCATTGACAGCGGCTTTGGCTGGGTTTATGATTGGGCCATCACTGAGAAAGGAGGTGGTCCAGTACAAGATGTCATCTGGCAGTAATAAACCCACGCGTGAGGTGACCGACTGTTGAGGTCGGCATTCTAAACGTTCAGGTTTCGCAGCAGTGACGAAGCCGCTGTTCCTGTGGACCGGCCGCTTCACGCGTAGTCAGCTGTAGATTCCAAGAATCGTTTCTCAGGGCCTTCGGATGCATAGCGTCCGGAGGCCTTTCCCGTTTTTCGCGGTCTGTGTGCTACTCTGAAAATTATGCAGGCCGGCATTCATCCCGCATACAACGAAGTTGCGGTTACTTGTGCTTGCGGGAACACATTCAAGACCCGCTCCACTCACAAAGGTGATCTTCGAGTGGAAATTTGCTCCAGTTGCCATCCTTTCTTTACGGGCCGCCAGAAGCTGGTGGACACCGAGGGTCGCGTCGATCGCTTCCAGAAGAAGGTGGCTAAGTCGAAGGAAATTCAGGACAAGCGTAAGGCTTCCCTCGTTTCGGCAAACTAGAGGTAGTAGAAGATTTTCGATCTTGGATCAGGCGGCTCCGGCCGCCTGTTTCATTTCTTACCCGACGCAGCGGCCTCAGCCGCTTCCCTGGCTTTTGCCCTGGCCGCGCGCTCGTCCAGGACTTTCTGGTACTCGTCCCGCTGCGACGGTTCCAGCATTGTCTTCACCTTCGCCACTTGCGCTTCATGAATCGCGCGCATCTCCGGGTGATATTTTTCCTTTACCTGGTTGTATAAGGTGCGGGACTCGTCCAGAATCGCGTTCAGGCGCGCCACCTGGTCGTCGGTGATGTGTACGCGCTCTCGCATCTCTGCCATGTACTGCCGGCGCCACTCCTCCGGAGAAATCGGACGTCCCGTCGTAGCCGCCACCGGAGCGCTGGTCCACAATCGATCTCCCAGCGCCCCAACGGCAATCCCGCCGCTGAAAATCAAAGCAGCATAGAGCGACAAAGATCGATGTGAATGAGTCATCGCTTCTCCCGCAGATCGGCTGTGGCGCGAGCTGCCGCGGCATGACTGCCCGCTTCCACCGCCGCGCCGGCGCTCTCATTGGTACTGTCCAAAATGTCTACATAGGCCTGACCCATCGGGCCGGCCTGCAGCGAAATCAGGATCGCCAGGATCAGGCAGATGGCTGCGGCTACCGTCACATAGGCGGACATCCAGCCCTTCGCATGCCGCAAGAATAGCTTTTGCGATTCGATGCGGTGCCACAACCCGGGAATAAAACCGACCGACGCTTCAGGCTCGGGGCAAGCGTCCCGATACTCCCGCATGACGCGGTCCAGGCGCGCATCAGAACTCATTGGGTCCTACCCCACATTGGACTCATCATATATCACGTGCTTCCCGCATCGCGCTCCGATGGCGTCCGCTCTGCCGCGTTCTGCTTTTCAAAGGCTTTCAGCACGCGCTGCCGGGCCCGGAACAACCGAACCTTGATAGCATTTTCGTTCGCGCCATAGATCCGCTCCAGGTCCTTGATCGAGAGACCTTCGACTTCCTTCAAAAGCAGAAGAAGCTTGTCTTCCTCGGAGACCGCGCCGAGCAACCGCTGGACGAATTCACGAATCGAACTCTTGCGCAGTTCTTCGGTGTTGGCATGGCCGGAAGCCTCCGCATCCGCGCGAGCGACCTGGTTCTCCGAAAGATCGGAAAGCCGCGACTCTTTCTTGCGCTTCTGCTTGCGCAGGTAGTCGTACGCCGCATTCACCGTCAGCCGGTAAAGCCACGGTTCAAACATGTCCGGCGTCCGCAGCTGCTCCATCGAATAATAGAGCCGCAAAAAAACCTCCTGCCCCACATCCTCGACATCCTCCGGCCGGCCGATCAAGCGGCTGATCGTTCCCAGAATCCGCTTCCGGTAAGTTCGGACGATTTCGTTGAAGGCGGCATCATCTCCGCCGCGAGCGCGCTCAACGACTGCCGGCTCGACTAACATTGCCGGCAAGTCCTCAACCGGGGCTTGCGACGAATTGCCTTACCTCCTGGTAGGCGACGGTACAAATAGCTAGGTTACAAGCCGCTCAGGCTCTTTGCCAGTCGCGGCCTGTAAAGAATTCATACTGGCGGGGTTTTTGGTGAAAGAAGAACCGGCTAGGCGCCGCCGGCGCCCCTGGACTTGATCCGCTCTGCCAGCGGATCCTCGCAAGTCGAGTAGGCCTCGAGCGAGCGAATCAGATTGTTTACCGCTCTCCGGCGCGCATAAAGAAACTCTAGCCGTTGGCGGATACTATCATTGGGTACTTCGATGAGGAGGGAATTGCTAAGCGACATCCGCTCCAGTATAGGGTACTGGACGTACTAAGCAAACTTGTCGTTAGCGGCACGCCGGGGTTCTTTTGAGGGCAAATCTACCCCCGCAAACGGGTGGAATTTGCCGACTCTGCTACACTGAATTTCCCCCTCCATGGATTTGCTCCAAGGTCTGAACCCTCAACAGGCGGATGCCGTCCGCCATGTCGAGGGGCCCTTGTTGATCCTCGCCGGCGCCGGCAGCGGAAAGACCCGTGTCATCACCCATCGGATGGCGTATCTCATTCAACAGCATGGGGTTCCACCTCGATCGATCTTCGCTGTGACGTTCACCAACAAGGCCGCGCGCGAGATGCGGGAGCGTGTCGGCGGCCTCGTCCCGGAAGGTTCCGGCGGGGCGCCTGTCGTCTCCACTTTCCACTCGTTCTGCGTCCGTCTTCTGCGCCAGGACGGCGATCCTTTGGCCGCCATCCGGCCCGGTTTTGACCGAAAATTTAACATTTATGACGACGACGACCAGCTATCGGTAATCAAGCAGATCTACAAACAGCTCGGCCTGGACGACAAATTCATGCAGCACCGCGCGGCGCTCTCGGCGATTTCTCGCGCTAAGAACCACAAGCAGACCCCATCAGACTTCTACAAGATGGCGAATGACCCCAAAATGTCCAAGCTGGCGGTCGTTTTTGAGCATTACGAAACCCGGCTCCGGCAAGGTAACGCCCTGGATTTCGACGACTTGCTGCTGGAATCGGTCCGCCTGCTACACCATGACAAAGACACCCGCGACCGCTGGAACCAGCGCATTCAGTTCCTGATGATCGACGAGTACCAGGACACCAACCGCAGCCAGTACGAGTTGATGCGCCTGCTCTCCACATCGCACAAGAACGTCTGCGTCGTCGGCGACGAGGACCAATCCATCTATGGATGGCGCGGAGCCGACATCAAGAACATCCTCGACTTCGAGCATGACTACCCGAACGCCAAGGTCATCCGCCTGGAACAGAACTACCGCTCCACCGGGAATATCCTCAAGTCCGCTGGAGCCGTGGTCGCCCGCAACAAGCAGCGCAAAGGCAAAAACCTGTGGACCAGCGCGAGCGACGGCGAGAAAATCGGTCTCTATGAGGCTCCCGATGCGGAGAACGAAGGTCTTTGGATCGCCGACACCATCGAAAAACATATCCAGGCCGATCCCAAGACGCACGTCGCCGTCCTGTACCGCACCAACTCTCAATCCCGGCAGATTGAAGAAGCGTTGCGCCGCTACAACCGCAAGTACGCGGTGGTTGGCGGGTTCAGCTTCTACCAGCGCTCCGAAGTGAAGGACGCGCTTTCTTATCTGAAAGTGATCGCCAACCCGGCGGACTCCATCGGTCTGCTGCGCATCGTCAACACGCCGGCGCGCGGTATCGGCAAGACCACCATGGAAGAAGTCGAGCGATTCGGCCTCGAAAACGAGCTATCCCTCTGGTCCGCCATCGGCCGGATGCTGGACGAAAACCGGCTTTCTTCCCGCGCGGCCGCCGCTTTCCAGGCGTTCCGCCAGACCATCGAGTCGCTGCGGGAGCTGGCTGCCGAATCCGGACCCGAAGCCGTCATCCGCAAAATGCTGGACGCCACCGGCTACTGGAAAATGCTGGAGGACGATCCCTCGCCCGATGCCGAATCGCGCCTCCAAAACCTCTCGGAATTGATCAATGCTGTGGCCGAAGCCGGCGAGCGCGGCGAAAATCTCACCGAGTTTCTCGATCACGCCGCGCTGGTTTCCGATGCCGACTCCGTCGACGAGCAGGCGCAGATTTCCCTGCTGACGATGCACAACGCCAAGGGCCTGGAGTTTCCGGTGGTCTTTGTCGCCGGCCTGGAGGAAGGCTTGTTTCCGCACAGCCGCTCCCGCGATAACGAAGACGCGCTCGAAGAGGAGCGGCGGCTCTGCTACGTCGCCATGACCCGCGCGCGGCAGCGCCTCTATCTGAGCTACGCGCGCTCGCGCCGGCGCTTCGGCACCGGCATGCCGGAGCCGACGATCCCGTCCCGCTTCATTAACGAGGTACCCACCGGACTGCTGCAGTTGGAAAATGTGGGGGCGAAGGGCCGCGATGTGGACCTGTTCGGCGAGCAGCACTACGTGCGCGAAAGCGCCCGCCGCAACTTGTTCACCGGTAAGACCTATAATTCAGTAGAGAACATCGCTCAGTATTTTGCGGAGCGAGGGGTGAAGCTTCCGCCGCGCGCGGATGCCGCTCCGGCTGCCCGGCCTGTGATGGCCGCGCCGGCTGTGCCCGCACCCAAACCTCCGCAGAGAAAAGTGGTGGGAGGCATCCGGAGCGGCACGGTGATCGAGCATCCGAAGTATGGACGAGGCACCGTGGTTCGCAAGGAAGGCGATGGCGACGACGCCAAGCTGACCGTCAGTTTCCCGGGCCATGGGCTGAAAAAGCTCGTTCAGAAATTTGCAGGAATCACAGTTACAGAATGAATACCAAGCACGTTACAGACAAAACAGAGCGCAAGACGCTGAAGCGCGCCGCCCGCAAGAAGGCGGAAACCGCCAAGCCGCTCGAAAAGCGAGCTTCGGGTGTCGCCCGCGGTTCGATGAAGAAGAAGGTTAGGAAATTGGCCAAGGGCCAGAGCAGGAAGCGGTAGTTTCTACCCTTCCATGGCCGGGCTTCTCCGCACCAGGCATATCGACGAACTGATCGATTCCAGCGAGGAGTCCGGCCAACGGCTGCACCGCACGATGGGCGTTTGGACGCTCATTGCGCTGGGCATCGGAGCGGTCATCGGCTCCGGCATCTTCATCCTGACTGGCACGGCTGCCGCCGGCCAGACGATGAGTTATACCTCCATCCTGAACGCTCCCGTGCTGGATCTCATCCGGGAGGGTACGGCCGCCGTGTCGACGAAAGGCCGTCTGGGCGCCGGGCCCGCCATTTCTCTTTCGTTCATCCTGGTTGCCATTGCCTGCGGTTTCGCCGCGCTCTGCTATGCGGAGCTGGCCTCCATGATTCCCATTGCCGGCGGAGCCTACACCTACGCCTACGCCGCCCTGGGCGAAATCTTTGCCTGGATCATAGGCTGGGACCTGATTCTCGAATACGCCGTCTCCAACATGGCCGTTGCCGTCGGATTTTCGGCGCACGTCAATGACGTCCTGGAGCGATTCGGCATGGCTTTGCCGCTGTGGCTTTCCGAGCCGACGTTCCAAAGCGGAGCCTATACCGGCCACATCAATTTGGCTGCGCTGCTGATCCTGCTGCTGCTCACCTGGATGCTGACCCGCGGCGTGAAGGAAAGCGCCGGAGCCAACAACGTCATGGTCGTCATCAAGCTGGCCGTAATTTTACTGTTCATTGTCGTCGGCGCGCGCCATATCGACCCCGCCAACTGGAATCCCTTCTTTCCGAACGGCATGCCTGGCGTCATGACCGGAGCGGCCATCGTTTTCTTCACCTATATCGGCTTCGATTCGGTTTCCACCGCCGCCGAGGAGTCCCGCAACCCTCAGCGCGATATGCCCATCGGCATCATCGCCACGCTGACCATCTGCGCCGTTCTCTATGCCGCGGTGGCGCTGGTGCTGACCGGCGTCGCCGATTGGAGGACTCTCGATAACGCCGCCCCCGTCGTGCGAGTGCTGCGCGATCTCGGCTATTCCAACATTCGCTGGCTGGTCGCCATCGGAGCGCTTACGGGAATGGTGTCGTCGCTCCTGGTGTTTCAGTACGGGCAGGCGCGCATCTGGTTTGCCATGGCGCGCGACCGCCTGCTGCCTTCGGTCTTTGCCAAGCTCCATCCGAAGCACAAGATTCCGCACGTCTCCACCTGGGTCGCCGGCCTGTTCGTCGGAATCCCGGCAATGGTGTGGGATATCGGCACGTTCGCGGATCTGTCCAACATCGGCACGTTATTTGCATTCGTAGTCGTCAGTGTCGCCGTGATCGTTTTGCGAAGAACCCAGCCGGACCGGAAGCGCGGCTTCCGGGTGCCGCTGGTGCCCTGGCTACCTCTGATTTCCGTGTTCGCCTGCGGAACCTTGATGCTTAGCCTGCCTTTGGAAACCTGGTTGCTGTTCTTTGTGTGGCTGGGCGCCGGTTTGCTGATTTATTTCTTCTATTCCCGAAAGAATGTTGAACGCATTCGCTAGAACTCCCTGGTTCTTTCCGATCGTCCTGCTGATCGGCTCGAACATGTTCATGACCGCGGCGTGGTACGGGCATCTGAAGCACCGCGAGTACCCGCTGTGGGGTGCAATCCTCATCAGTTGGCTAATCGCCCTGCCGGAGTATTGCCTGCAGGTTCCGGCCAACCGCTTCGGCTACGGCAACTTCTCCGCCTTTCAGTTGAAGATCATTCAGGAAGTGATTACCCTGACCGTCTTTACTGCTTTTGCGTACTGGTATTTGGAGGAACCGTTCCGCTGGAACTATGCTGTGGCTTTTCTGTTTTTGGTGGGGGCTGTCGCGGCGGCTTTCTGGAAGTAGCCCTGAGTCAAACTATGCTCTCGCATCGCACACCACAGTCATAGCGTGCTTGGCGTGTCAGATTTAGGTTTTTAGGATCTGTTTCAATTGCCGAGCAAGCGACTCGTGATTCTGTGCGAAGATGCGAGCGCGATGACCGTTCGCACCGGATGGAGAGGAAAACCTGAAAGCCACGGGCATTGTATCCGATGCTTGGCCTGGACAGACTCACCGACAACATCGTTGGCCTGCATATTTCGATATCATGTAGGCATGAAGCAGCAGGCACGGGAGATTCAGTACACCATTCGCGGTATCCCTCAGGAAGTCGACCGGACACTCCGCCGCAAAGCTGCGCAACGAAAACTAAGCCTGAACCAAATCGTGATCGAGGAATTAACCGCCGTAACGACGGGCGTACGGAAGCGCGCAGACTTCCATGACATTGCCGGTCAGTGGACGCCCGACCTTGCTTTTGATGAAATCATCGCCAGCCAACGGCAGATCGATCCGGATAAGTGGAAGTGAGGCTCGCGCTCGATACAAACCGTCTCACCGATCTGTTCCGCGGCGATCTGGAACTGGCAGAGCGGCTGGGCACGGCGGAAGAAGTCTGGATTCCACTCTTCGTGCTGGGTGAAATCAAGGCAGGTTTCCCGGGCGGCGCGCAGCAGCACCGCAATGAGGGCCTGCTTGGCAAGCTGCTGGCCAAGCCCACCGTTCACGTGTTGCTGCCCGGCCGGGAGACAGCGGAACAGTATGCTCGTCTCTTCGTTCAACTCAAGCGAGCCGGAACTCCAGTTCCAGACAATGACCTTTGGATCGCTGCGCTGGTCCTTGAGCACGACCTCGTTCTGATCACCCGCGACCGCCACTTCGAGCGTATCCCTCAACTGCTGCGCGGATAGTTCTATCCTTGTCTTCGTCCCAACAAGCCCCACTATATTTGTGTGTAGGTGAAGTATGCCAACCAGAAAGTTACTCTACTTAATGTTGATCCCGGCGCTCTTCGCGCTGCTCTCATTTCGAGCGGCCACATATGTTCAGGCATGGGCGAAAGCTCCAGTGGGTGTAACAGTGCAACGCACCGAGGTCTTTTATAAGTTTCCAAGTGGCGAGCGGTCCAGGTCTCAAAAGACGACCCTCGGGATCCGCGACGATGGCTCCAATGTCGAGATCGTCTATGGCAAGAGTCCGGACGGTCGCGACATCAAGCAAAAACGCATTGTAGATCGCGCCCGCC
>CAZETQ010000042.1:20381-48386 GCA_964515165.1 uncultured Solibacteraceae bacterium
TATCCAAATGCCGTGCGAAACGAGGCCGTTTCCAACGCCATCACCTTACTTGATCCGGGATACAAGCCACCCCAACCTCGTTAAGTGTCGCTATGTTATGGAATCATCCTTTCAAGAAGCAACACCCTAACCGGCACTTCGTATGCTCACTGAACAACTGCTCCACGTCCGGCTCGCCTGTAGACGCCTTTGTCCCCGCAACAACGGAGCCGGAAGTGTGACATAACCAAGCGATGCTCACCAGGAACGACTTCACTGCGGACGAGTGGACCACTCTTCGCGAAACTCCCCATCTTGTCGGAGTTGCCACGATGCTCGCCGGGGCCAGCGGCCTGGGAACTCTGAAGGAGACCATAGCCGCGGCCAAGCTCGTCTTGGAGGGCCAGTCCAGCGACACCCCTCTGATCCGCGATCTCGCAAATCGTGACGACATGAAAGCCTCGCAGGATGCCATTCTCAAAGAACTCACCTCCGGCGGAGCGCCGGTCGAAAAGGCCCAATCCCTCGCGCTGGAACGCGTGCGCCAGACCATCACCCTGGTGAAGGCCAAGGCCACTCCGGAGGAGACCGAAGCCCTGCGCGCGTGGCTGGTTTCGGTGGCCGAAGGGGTAGCGAAGGCGGCCAGGGAAGGCGGCTTTCTGGGCTTCGGCGGTACCGAGGTCAGCGAGGGAGAACAGGCGTTCCTCGCAAAGCTGAACACCGCGCTGGGGGAAGGCTCGGCGGCCGCGGGAGCCTGAGCTTCGGAACGCGAGAACAGGACGGCGGCTGGGCTAGACTGGAGTTTTTACGGCCATTCCAGGCTCCGGCCGCCTGGGCGCGCTCCCGGCAGAGCGGCTCATTCCACTCGCAAAGGTAGTCGCATGCATTGCAAATTCGTCCTGTCGTTCCTGGCTCTGATTCCCGCGCTCTCCGTTGCCCAGACACAGAAAGGTTCGACGGACAAATTCCGGCAGTTGGAAGAGTTGCTGCCCACTCCCAACGAATACCGGACGGCTTCTGGGGCTCCGGGACATCGCTACTGGCAGCAAAAAGCCGACTACGTCATCTCCGTCACGCTGGACGATCAGAATCAGCGCATCACCGGCTCTGAGAAGATCACCTACAAGAACAATTCTCCCGATACGCTGACTTATCTGTGGCTTCAGCTGGACCAGAACATCTGGTCGCCCGATTCCCTCACCACAGCCACCAATCTGTCGCCCGCGGATCTGCACCAGAACAAGATGTCGTTCCCGACTTTGGAGCGGTTGTCGTTCCTGCCAGGTTTTGCCGGGGGCTACAAAATCAAATCGGTAAAGAACGATGGCGGCGATTCCCTGCGATACACGGTTCAGAACACCATGATGCGCGTCGATCTTCCGTCGGAGCTGCTTTCGGGAGGCACGGTTTCTTTCTCCGTGGACTGGGAGTACAACATCAATCCCTCCAAGAAAGTTCCCGGGCGCACGGGAGCGGAATTCTTCGACAAAGACGGCAACTGGATTTATTGCATCGCGCAATGGTTTCCCAGAATGGCCGCCTACACGGACGTGAATGGCTGGCAGCATAAGCAGTTTCTCGGCGCGGGTGAGTTCACGCTGGAATTCGGCGATTACAAGGTGCGCATTACGGTCCCGGATGACCATGTGGTTTCCGCCACCGGAGTTCTGCAGAATCCAAAGGAAGTGCTGACAGCGGCGCAGATCAGCCGGTTGAAGGAAGCGGAAGCGGCGAAGTCTCCGGTGATGATCGTCACTCCGGCGGAGGCCCTGTCGAATGAAAAGAGCAAGCCGAAAGGTACAAAGACGTGGGTCTTCCATGCCGAGAATGTGCGCGACTTTGCCTTTGCCTCATCCCGCAAATTCATCTGGGATGCCCAGGGACATTCCGTCAATGGTCAAAAGGTCATGGCGATGTCGTTCTATCCGAAAGAGGGGAATCCTCTGTGGGAGAAATACTCCACCACCGCGGTGATCCACACGCTGAATGTTTATTCGAAATATTCATTCACCTATCCCTATCCGACCGCTCAATCGGTTAACGGCGTCGTCAGTGGCGGCATGGAATATCCGATGATCTGTTTCAACGGCCCGCGGCCGCTGGAGGATGGCACTTACCCGGCGCGGACTAAGTATGGACTGATCACGGTCATCATTCATGAGGTGGGTCACAATTACTTCCCGATGATTGTGAACTCGGACGAACGGCAGTGGACCTGGCTGGACGAAGGGATTAATACATTTCTGCAGTATCTTTCGGAACAGGAGTGGGAGCAGAATTACCCGTCACGCGACGCGGAGCCGAAAGACATCGTGGCTTACATGCGCGGTCCGGCGCATGATTCGATCATGACCAGCTCCGATTCGGTGCAGAATCTGTTCGCCAACGCCTATCAGAAGACGGCGACAGGTCTGAACATTCTGCGCGAAACGATCCTGGGCCGCGAGCAGTTCGATTTCGCTTTCCGGGAGTATTCCAAGCGATGGAAATTCAAGCGGCCGGAGCCGTCCGACTTTTTCCGCACCATGGAAGACGCCACGGGAGTCGATCTCGATTGGTTCTGGCGCGGCTGGTTCTATTCGACCGATCACACCGATATCTCGATTGACGGCGTCCGGCAGTATCGGATGGATTCCAAGAATCCGGAGATTGAGAAGCAGATTTCGAAGAAAGAGAAGTCCGACCAGCCAGTCACTCTGTCCGCTCAGCGGAATCAAGGTCTGCCAAAGCTCGCCGACGCGAAACCGGAGCTGAAGGAATTCTACAACTCCTACGATGAGTTCGCCGCAACGGACAAGGAGAAGGAAGAATACAAGAAGTTTGTTGAAAGCCTGACCGCCGATGAGAAGAAGCTGCTGGCAATGGGGGAAAACTTCTACGTCGTCGACCTGAAGAACCTGGGCGGCCTGGTAATGCCGGTGATTCTTGAAGTCGCCTACGCGGACGGATCGAAGGAAGAAATGCGAATTCCCGCCGAGATCTGGCGGCGAAACAACACTGCTGTCTCCAAGCTGATTGTCACGCCGAAAGAGATCCAGACGATTGTGCTGGACCCTCACCTGGAGACCGCCGATACCGACCTGACGAACAACTATTTTCCACGGCGTCCACTGAAGCGCAAGTTCGAGCTGTTCAAAGAAAAGAAGCAGACCAATCCGATGCAGGACCAGAAGGGGAAGACGCAAGCGCCATCGGGACAGGGGCAGCCCTGAGTCTGTGGACCGGCGGCTTATCCTCGCTCTGTTCGCGCTGGCGGCTTCTTCCGGGCATACCTTCCATTCCTCGCTGGCGCAGGTCGATTACATTTCCACGAAGAAGACGCTGGAAGTGATTGTCTGGATTCACGGCGAAGACCTGGAGCGCCTGATGCGTGAGAAGTTGGGAAAAAATGCGTCGCTCGACAAGCAGAAAGAGTCGGAGCGCTTCGTGCACGGCTATCTTCGCGAGTACTTCGAAATCAAGACGGCGGCAGGCAAACCGCTTCCGCAGAACTGGGTGGGTCTGGAAGTTCGCACTCACTTCGTCACGGCATATTTCGAATGCCCTGCGCCGGAAGGATTGACGGGGCTGACCCTCACCAACCGGATCCTGCTGGACAATCTGCCGGACCAGGTGAACGCCGTCAAGGTGAAGCAGGACGGAAAGGATCGGCTGGAACTGACTTTCGACAACTCCCGCGGCCCAGGTCCCCAGCCGCTGGCCGCGCTGCAAACCCGCTAGTCCAAACAGCGGCGCTCAGCGGAGCGCCGATTCCGTCGGCAACGTCGCCGAAAACACCTGGGACACGCCGGGAACGTCGTAAAACATGAGAGCCATCATGGCGATGGCACAGACGATCACCGCGGCCATCAGACCCTTCTGTTTATACAGATACTCCGGGTTTTGCACGGCGCTGTTCGGCTCGAAGGCGAGATGAAAATAAATCGCCATCACCAGGGCAACCAGGGGAAACGTCAGCACCAGAGCCATCCGGTACCGGACCAAAAACGCGCCGAAGAACAGCATCGCGGCCGAGCCGTAGAAGGTCACCGAGACCAGCAGCGATCGCTCCGTGTAGAAGCCGAACGACTTGCGGTAGGCCGAGGCGCGCGCCGGATCGGCGATTTCCCGGAACTCGCTAAACCTCTTCAGCGCCATGAAGTAGCAGCCGACCATCCAATAGGAGGTCAGAAGAGAGGCCGGCGGGAGAGAAGCCGTTGTGACCATATACCAGCCGGCGAGCATCCGCAGAGGGTTGTTGACCGATTCCGAGAGGACGTCGAGATACGGCAAGTCCTTGGTTCGAATCGGTGGGATGTTGTACAGGCAACCCATCACCCACAGGATTCCCAGAGTCCAGACCAGAGGCTGGGAAACCGTGGCGGCCATCGCCAGGCCGACGGCCATCAGACCGAGCCACTGCACATATCCCAAAGGCGTGTTAATCAGCCCCAAAGCGGCCGGCCGTGTGCACTTGGTGGGATGGAGCCGGTCAAACGGAGCATCCAGCATTTCGTTAATCACGTAATTGCTGGAGGCGATCAGGCAAGCTGCCAGCGTCCCGATGACGACGTTCCAAATCAATTCCGAGGTGATCGGGATATGCAGGAAGCTCAGCGGAATCAGAATGCCGGGGAGAATGAAGACGTTTTTCGTCCAATGATCGATGCGACAGATCGCCAGGTGTGCCAACAGGCGAGTCTTCAGGCTTGGATTGACGGCCGAAGCCTTGTCGAATTGTTGAAGTCCCATAAGAGGTGCTAAGCGTTCGCGCGCCGCAGGAAGAAGACTGTCGAATCGTGCAGGTTCAGATGGATGACGGACCGGTAGATCGGACCCAGCAAAGGCGTTCCGGCGGCCCATCGATTGGCCGCGCCGATCGGAAAATAGACTGCCAGGCGCTCGGCCAGATAGGAGACCGGGAACGACCAAACGGCGCGAGTGCTCCTGACAATTTCAAGGCCGGCGTTCCTGGCGGCGATGGCCATGGAGCGGCGATCGAAATAGCCGACATGTGCCAGCCGCAGGTGCCACCAGCGATGGCCCATCAGGCGCGCCGCGGCGCTGGCGACGTCGGGAGTCACCACGGCCAGCAAGCCGTCTTCGGAAAGAGCCTGGCCGCAGTCCCGCATCAGTCCCACCGGATCGCGGACATGCTCGATGACGTCGACCAGCGAGATGACATCAAACCGGCGGCTCGCCACCGCGGGATGGGGAAACACTCCCTGTACAAGATCCACTCCCAGCAGGCGCTTTCCGGCGGCGACCAGGGACCGGCTGGGTTCAATCCCCATGGCCTCAAACCCGGCCTTTCGCGCCTCGTCGACCATCAAGCCGATGCCTGCCCCGATATCCAGCAAAGTACGCGCGGCGGGGTGCGCCTCCCGTATTTCGCGGGTGATTCGCCGCATCTGCAGACTGCGGTTCTCCATCCCCTTTTCGTACTCATCGTCTTCCAACCGCTCGTACAGACTGACCAGATCGGCGACTTCCCGCTCATCGGCAAAAATGAACCCGCACTCGTTGCAGCGAAATAGCGTCAGCGTGATGCCGTAGCGGGTGTCGGTGATCTGGAAATCCGCCGGCTCCAGCGGCCGGTCCAGGCTGCGCGGTTTCCATCGGGTGGAGTCGGCCGAGCCGCAAACCCAACACTTGTGCTCCGTGCGAAGAGCGGGCGCCGTCGCTATACCATTGGTAGTCTTCACATTAAGTCGGGATGCGTGGCTGCCAACCGCGCCAGGCGCGGTTCTTTCCGGCCCAGTCTCCTCCCCGTTTGCCCTTGAATATTTTCCCACGATACGGAAGTCCGGCTGTTTCCGTCAAACCGCTTCGGCGGTGAGAATCCTGCTCAAATCGTGGAAAGTCGAAACCGCTACCAGGTTTGCGGCGTGCTTCCGGCGGCCGGGGGCGCCGATCACCGCGCAGGCCATTCCGGCGCGCGATGCGGCCTCTCCGTCGACTTCGGCGCGGTCGCCGATGTAAAGAGCCTCGCCCGCCTCCACCTCGATTCGCCTGAGCGTTTCCAGGAGGCCGCGCGGATCGGGCTTGAAACGGCCGACCGCGGGATCCTGCGCGCAGACGACGGCGTCGAAGTACTCCCGGATTCCCATTGCCGCCAGCTTCTGATCGGCGGGGTAGTCCGACAGGACGGCCAGCTTCCACCCCCGGCGGCGTCCCAGCTCCAGGATCTCCACTACTCCTTCTTTCCGAGCCGCGAGCAGCAGGTCCAACGGGTTGCGGTCCATCCAGTGATCGACCAATTGTGCCAGCGCGTTCCGGTCCATTCCGCACTCGCGGCAAGCGGCAAGCAACTGGCTGGCGGCGAGGTCCACGGGATCCTTTGGAGAGTCGCGCAGATGCTCCTGGGCACGCCGGTAGGACTGTAGGGCGCGAAGGGTCCGCAGCCCTTGGATTGGCTGGTTCCAGTGGGCCGCCAGCAGCCGCTGGAACATGCGGCGCCGCACCGGGCCCTGGGTATACAAGGTCCCGTCCAGATCGAAGATCAGGGCGCGGATGCGGAGCGGGTGAAGAATTTCCAGAGCCAAGCCGAGTTCCCAATTATACTTCCGGCGCAATTTTAGCTGATTTGAAAGGATTTAAGCACGTGCTGGCATCAACTTTCACGGCTTTGGCGTCTATGTTTACAAGCGGCCGCAAAGTGAGAAGATGAAGGAAAGTACCAACGAGTGTCAGTTCGCATTCAGATCCCGCGCAAATCGTTTGTAGCTCGCGTGTTAGCACTCCGGTGGGCGCGTTGGGCGCTGATTGCCGCGGCGTCGGTTTTTGTGGTGGCGGCCGGCATCACGATTTATTATTACAACCACTATGCGCGGGCGATTGAGGATAAGCTTTCCATCGGCCCTTTTGCCAAAACGGCCCGGGTTTTCGGCGCGCCGGAGACGATCCGGGTGGGGGACGAGTCGAGCCCGCAAGAGATCGCCGCCGGACTTCGCAAGGCCGGTTACGTGGAGGCGAAGAATGGCAACCTCGTCGGCTGGTACAACTTTCGCGGACAAGCCATCGAGATCTTTCCGGGGCCGGATTCCTATTTCCGCCAGGACCCATTCCTGATCCGGTTTTCCGGCGGAAAAGTCTCGCAAATCATCTCTCTGCGCGACAGCACCCGGCGCAACCAGTATCAGCTTGAGCCGGAGCTGATCACGAACCTGTTCGACCGCAACCGCTCCAAGCGCCGGATTGTCCATTACGACGACATTCCGCAGGTTCTGGTTCAGGCGGTGGTTTCGGCGGAGGATAAGCGGTTCTTCCGTCATGCCGGCTTCGATCCGCTGCGTATTGCGCGGACGGCCTGGGTGGACATCACGCAGAACCGCCGCTACGGAGCATCGACCATTACGATGCAGCTGGCGCGCGGCCTTTGGTTGACACCGGAGAAGACGCCTTCGCGGAAGGCAGCCGAGGCACTGGTGACGCTTCACCTGGAGCGGACTCTCACCAAGGAACAGATCTTCGAGTACTACGCCAATCACGTCGATCTGGGGCGGAGGGGCAGCTTCGAGATTCTGGGTTTCGGCGAGGCTTCGCAGGCCTTTCTCGGGAAGGACATCAGCCGGTTGACGGTGGCGGAAGCGGCGCTGCTGGCGGGACAGATTCAAAGGCCCAGCTACACGAATCCGGTCCGGTGGCCGGAGCGGGCGAAGGCACGGCGCAACATAGTCCTTTCGCTGATGCGGGAGAACGGCTATATTTCCGACCGGGACTACGCGCTCGCCGTGCAGGAGCCGGTTCGCGTTGTCGGCGGCTCCGGCGAATCCACCGACGCCCCGTACTTCGTGGATCTCGTTAATGACTGGCTGACGGAACAGCTGCAGCAGCACGACTTCCAGAACAGTTCCCACCGGGTGTACACCACCCTCGACGTCAGGCTGCAGCGGGCGGCGGCCGATGCGGTTCGCATCGGGATCAAGGAATCCGACGATCTTCTGGACAAGCGGCGAAAGAAATCCAAGCGGCCGGTACCGGAGCCGCAGGTGGCCCTGGTTGCTCTCGATGCCGAAACCGGAGAAGTGCGGGCCCTGATCGGTGGCCGCAACTACGGTTTGAGCCAGCTGGACCGGGCATTGTCGAAGCGCCAGCCCGGATCGATCTTCAAGCCCTTCGTATACGCCGCGGCGTTCAATACGGCTTTGGAACCGGAGAACGGTCCCGTCATTACGCCGGAGACTTCGATAATGGACGAGCCGACGACGTTCATCTTCGACCAGAAGGAGTACGAGCCGGGGAATTTCGGCGACAAGTTCTATGGGGAAGTGACGCTTCGTACGGCGCTGGCCAAGAGCCTGAATGTTCCGACGGTGAAGGTGGCCGAGATGATCGGTTACGACAAGGTGGCGGACCTGGCAAAAAAGGCCGGTCTGGAGCGGCAAGTGGGGACTCCGTCTGTCGCCTTGGGCTCTTACGACGCGACTCCTTTGGATATGGCGGGGGCCTACACGATTTTTGCGAATGGCGGCTCCTACATTCGTCCCACCTGGGTGAAGGCGATTTACGGCCAGGAAGGCAGTCCGATCTATGAGGCGAAGATCGAGAAAAAGAATGTATTGGATCCGCGTGTGGCCTATGTCATGGTCAACATGATGGAAGAGGTGGTGCGTTCCGGGACGGCCGCCGGGATCCGGTCCCGCGGGTTCCGGTTGCCGGTGGCGGGAAAAACCGGTACCTCTCACGACGGCTGGTTTGCGGGGTTTACCTCCAAGCTGATTTGCGTCGTTTGGGTGGGATTTGACGATAACTCCGATTTAAAGCTGGAAGGGTCGAAATCGGCGCTTCCGATCTGGACGGAGTTCATGAAACGAGCCCACGAGATCCGGGAATATCGGCATCCGGCACCGTTCTCCGCGCCGGAGGGCGTCATCGTGATGGATGCCTGCGCGGGCGGCCGGGAAGCGTTCATCGCCGGCAGCGAACCGGCGGCAATCTGCGGCGGCGGAACCCGGGTGGCGTCCTGGGACGAGAGCGATCCCTCGCATCCCACGACTCTTTCCGGTGGGAAAGGACCGAGCGAACGGGCTGCCCTCGAGCCCGGTGCGCCAGAGCCCAATTCCCCCCAGGGAAAAAAGGAACAGAAGAAAGAAAAGAGGGGTTTCTTCGGCCGGATTCGGGATATATTCAAGTAAACCTACCGGAGGCCGACCATGGTTTGCACACCGGTTCTTCTACTGACGGCTGGTTTGGCGCAAGCCCAGACCGCTCACGTGACGACCCAGAGCTTTAACGATACCCGGCAGGGGGGCCTGATCGAGCGGACGTCGATCCCGGAACGCCGTGCGATTTCCCCGGAGATGCGCGGCGATATCTATATGGCGCGAAAGATGTTCCGGGAGGCCGTGGATATGTACCGCCAGATGCCGCCGGATTCCGCCGTTGCCTGGAACAAGACCGGGATTGCGTTCCACCAGATGCTGGATCTGGACTCGGCCCGCCGAAGCTACCAGAAGTCGCTGAAATTGAATCCGAAGTACCCGGAGGCCATTAACAACCTGGGTACCGTCTATTACGCAAAGAAAAGTTATCGAAGGGCGATTTCCTATTACAAAAAGGCGCTGACGATCAGCCCCGATTCCGCCTCGGTGCTGAGCAATCTGGGAACCGCCTACTTTGCCCGTAAAAAGTATGCGGACGCGTTGACGACTTACCAGAAGGCTCTGGAATTGGATCCCGAGGTTTTCGAGCATCGGAACGCGGCGGGCGTCTTGCTGCAGGAACGGAGCGTGGAGGAGCGCGCCAAGTTCCATTTCTATCTGGCCAAGACTTACGCCAAGGCGGGACATCACGACCGTGCGATCTTATATCTGCGGAAGTGCCTGGAAGAAGGCTTTAAGGAACGCGAAAAGTTGACCGAAGATCCGGAATTTGCTGGGATGCAGGCTTTGCCTGAATTTCAAGAGATCCTGAAGTACCAGCCGAAGGTTCTTTGAAGCTCGCCACGACCGCTGTCTTTCTCATCGCGCTGGCGGGATGCACGCGACGAACGCCCGAAACCACCGGGGCGCGAAATATCGTTCTGGTTCCCGCCGAAAATCTGAGCGGAGATGCTTCGCTGGATTGGGTTTCGGGAGCCATCCCACGGCTGGTGGCTCTCCAATTAGAAGGCTTGCCCAACCTCGCCATCCAGACGGTCGACCGGTATCAGGACGCTGCCGGAGTTCCCGGTGCCGAGACTCTCCTTTGCCGGTATCAGAACGGCGGCGGCACGCTGAGTGTGCGGTGTTGGACGGAGGGTAGGGACGCCGCGGTTGCCGTCTCCGGCCATGTCGGCTCTCTCACGGATTGGATTGCTCCCCTGGGGCGGTATCTCGATCCGAAAGCTCCGGTTGTTCCGCCTGTGGCCAGCGAGGCGCTGCAGGCGATGGCGGCGCATCGTTACCTGGACGCCGTCAAGCTCGCCCCGGACTTTGCGCCAGCCTATCTGGAAGGAATCGCCTATTCGGCTCGTCAGCGCGATGAGGCGCAGGTGAAGGTCCTGGTGGAGGCGGCAGCCGGCGCGGAGTCCAAGTTTTCCCCCATCGGCAAGGCTCGCCTGCGGCTGGTGCGGGCCGGACTGGCGCAGGATCGCGCGGGAGAACTGGCAGCGTTGCAGGAACTGGATAAGCTCTTGCCGCCCGATGAAAACCGGCAGCGCGCCCAACTGACCCTTTTGCAGGCGCTGGGGAGAAACGCCGATGCCGCGCTGCTGATGGAAAAACATCTGCAGCTTCATCCAAACCAGAGCGAAGACTGGAATCCCCTGGCATACCTCCGTGCCTGGGCGGGAGATTTGAACGGCGCGATCCAGGCCATTGAAAAATACCAGTCGCTGACGCCGAACCAGGCGAACGCTCTCGATTCCAAGGGCGAGATTTACTATCGCTTCGGCCGGTTCGCCGATGCGGAGAAGGCGTTTCTGGAGAGCGATGCCAAAGACCCGGCGTTCAACGGGCGGCAAGCGCTCTACAAGGCGGCGATCGCGCGTCTGATGGCGGGAAACGCTGCGGGCGCCAAGGAACTCTATGACAAATTCGCCGCTGCTCGGGGGGAGGAGAAGGCAGCGCTCGAAGCTCATTGGTTATATGTTGCCGGCCAGACTTCCGAGGCGACAGCGGCTCTTCGAGCGGCGGCGAAGGCTCAGAAGGGCGATCCGGCGGCACGGAGTTTCACCCAACTGGCTCTGTGGGCGTCGGCGCGCGGCGACTGGGGAGGCGCACGGCAGGAGTTGACCGCGGCGGTTTCGCAGCAGCCCTCCAATTCCACCCGTGCTTTCCTGGCCGCGGTTGCGGTCGTGGCTTCACCGGAAGGGGATGAAGCGGTACTCCGGGACCGGGCCGCGAAGGCGCTTCCCGGTCCGCAGCTCGCACCGATCCGGGACGGGGCGCTCGCGCTGGCGCTGCTGTTCCACGAAAAGCCGGCGGAAGCCGCTACCGTTGCGGCCTCGCTGCGCAAAATGGAATCCGGCGGTGGAGAGCGTTTCCCCCGCGTCCTGCTGGCTCGCAGTCTGCAGCAGACGGGCAAAACGGCCGAGGCCGCCGAGCAGATGAAGACTCATCTGATCCCGGCCATTCCCACGGCGACTCCGTGGGAGTCCTGGTTGACCCGGGCCGAGCTGGAACTGCTGGGCAAGTAAGGCGGTGCCGGCCGCGTGAGTCTGCGATGGCCAACGCCGCGACCGGTTGCGCCGAGTCTGGAAATTCACCATACTTCCGACATGACCCGTGCCGTTTTTGCCTGCGTGCTTGCCGCAGTTGCCGCATCGGCCGAAACCGTTGTCTTCGCCGGTAGGTCGTTTGGCGCGGAGCCCATCCCGATCGTTGACAAGGGACAACTCATTTTCCTGAGCAGTCCGAACCACATCGAAGTCTATGACCGGAACGGGTTGCTGCGGTTTCATGCACCTGTGGCGGATGAGGCTGATCGCCCGGTCGCGGGGCTGAACAGCGCTGCTGTCGATGCCGAGGGAAACGTAGCGATCACCGCTGTCTTGACGACCGGCCGCGGGTCTGCCGGTGGGATCGTCATTCTCGATCCGGCCGGCAACCGGAAACGTGTTCTCACCACGGACCGCTTCCGGCCCACGTATGTCTGCTTCGCTCCCCAGGGCGACCTTTGGGTATTCGGGTGGCAGAAGGATGCGGACGACCCGTCGCGGGAGGACCGGAAAGATTACGCGCAGGTATGGCGATTCTCCCGGGATGGAAGAGAAGCCGGCAAGTATCTCCCGCGGTCCGAGTTTCCGGGATGGGCGGCGCCGTTTGGACTGGGGAGAGGCTTCTGGCGCGTGCAGGCGCTCCAGGATCGCATCGGAGCATTCATTTACCCAAACCACTCGGGCTTGGAGCCGCAATGGATCGAGATGGGCGTGGACGGGAAATTGATCGGACGATGGGCGATCGGAGAAATGCCGAATGGCGGGTTTGCCTACACCTCCGATGCGCGCCTGTTTTCGAAGGCGTGGCGAGAAAACGGACAAGTTCCGATGCTGAGAACTTTTGACCGCTCTACCGGCGCGTGGGTTCCCATCCGCCACCCGGAAAACCCTGAGTTCGCTCGCGGGCTTTTGCTGGGATCCGACGGCGAGGATCTGGTGTTCGCCAGCCCGTGGGGGAATCAGTTGCTGCGCATCCCGCACTCCATCCTGGATTCTCCTTTAGAGCTTTCAGCGGCTAGCGGGAAGCCTTAGGGGTCTGCTCGCCGAATGATTCGGCAATGTCGAGCGCCAGAGAGAAAGTATCGGCGTAGGAGATGTTCGAGACTACGGCGACAACGATGCCGGAATCGGGGACGATCAGGAACGAGGCTACTCTACCGCCTAGAAGGTCTCCGTCGTGGCCCACCACTCGCGTGGGTTTGCTCGCCAGCCTGACGGTCCTGGCATACCAGCCCAAGCCGTAGCCGGTTTCTTCGCCCGACGGCAGCCGCTGGGAGGTCTGGAGCAGTTGGACAGTGCCGGGTTTGAGCAGCCTACCGCCTTGCATCGCCATTCCGAACCGCACCAGATCCGACGGGGTGGACTGGAACACGCTGGATCCGGCGTAGCAGGAATAGTCCAGGGGACGCATCACGTGGAGACCGTACTTCGGGTCCGCGGCGAACCTGGGAAAGTAGGCGGTCACGCGATCGTCGAACGGCTTTTTCGTGCCGCCAGGCTTCGCCTCCGGATCGTAGAACAGTTCCCGGAACATGTTGATCAGCGGGAAATCTTCGCCGGCCGGGATGCGTTCGGCGTCTGCGATCGTATCGTGCATTCCCGCGGGATCAAAAACACGCTCTTGCATGAGTGTCAGAAACGGCTTGCCGGCGGCGGCCTCCATGGCGGCGCTGATCAGGATCCAGCCGTAAATCGAGTAGCGGTATTCGGTCCCGGGCGGAAACCGCGGAGAACGGTCCACGAAGGCAGGCAACGCTTCCGCCGGGTGCTGGCAATGCCGTGTGAAGAGCGGCCCTTCATCTCCTCCGTCGCTGACGATTCCCGCCGTATGTCCCATCAATTGGCGCAACGTGACGGACTGCGGGTTTTCGGGGAACGTGGGCACGTAGGTTTGAATTCTGTCGTCGGGCTTCCACCGGCCTTCCTCGATGAGCAATCCAGCCGCCGCCGAAGTGAGCACCGTAGACGCGGTCCCGATCCGGAACCGGTGATCCGGTGTGACCGGCTGGCCGGTTTTGAGATCCGCATACCCGAACCCTTCCGCCCACACGAGTTCGCCGCCCGTGCCGACGGCCACGGAAAGTCCCGGCAGATTCTGCAGAACCAGACCGGTCGTGGCGATCTTCCGCGCTCGTTCCGCCGCGGCGGCCCACTTTGACGAGGGCGGCGTACGAATCACGGTAGGAACACGTTCCGGGTCCGGATGCAGGGGTTTAGCCGTGACGCTGGCGAAAATCCACGCCGCTGGAATGAGCAGCAGCAGTCCTAGAGGGAGAAGCAACAGGAGCAGCCAGGCCGGCAGGCCTTTTCCCGGCGAGCGTTCCGCGAGCGACATTGGCACTTTATATTACAAAGTACTTGTTTTTATGTAAAGGTGGAAGTCCGCCCTGGCCAAATCTTTCCTTGCGCGACGAGCGGGCGGGAATCCTTTTGCGCGCGGACAGACTCTTTTCCAATGAGAGGGAGAAATGGTTAAAACCGATACCATCACGGCGGATGAGCTTTCGCATGGATGGCAAAAGAGCCGAAAGCCGGAAATTATCGACGTGCGTTCGGAAAGCGAGTATGCCGCGGCTCACATTCCGGGCGCGAAGTGCGTTCCGCTACAGCAGCTTTCGTCCCGCTTGGACGATCTGGGGGATGGCGACCTGGTGCTGGTTTGTGAAGGCGGCACACGGGCATGCCTGGCGCAGAAGCAGCTGATCGGGCATCGCCAGCGGCTGCTTGTGCTCCAGGGAGGGATGCGAGCCTGGCGCAACGCCGGTCTGCCGGTGGTGGCTCCGCTGGGGACGTGCTGGTCGCTGGAGCGCCAGGTACGTCTGGGGGCGGGAGTCCTGATTCTGACCGGCGTTCTGCTGACCGTGTTGGTGGACCCGCGGTGGATTCTGCTGGCGGGGTTCGCCGGAGCGGGACTCACCTTTGCCGGCGCGACCGGCATTTGCCTGATGGGGAAGCTGTTGGCCCGGATGCCGTGGAATCAGGTGAAGCTGAAGCCGGGATCGAATCGCTGATGGACTTTGACGCACTGGCGGCACAGCACAAGGATGCGGTTTACCGCCAGATGCTGCGCGTGTGCGGCAATCGCGAGGATGCCGAAGACGTCCTGGTGGAGGCGCTGTTTCGAGCCTACCGGCATTTGAGCAAGCTGGAGCATCCGGAGGCTTTTCGAACATGGCTGGCGACGATCGGGCGGCGGGTGTGCTGGCGGCTGAAGCAGCGGGAGGCGTTGGTGCCGCTGATGCAGCTCTCGCAGATGGAAGAGCAAGGCTTGCAGATTGCGGGCGAGGGACCGAGTCCCGAGGCACAGTGGGATGCCGTGGAAATGAAGCAGCAACTGGAACGAGCGCTGCAGGCTTTGCCCGAGGAGAACCGCCGGGTTTACGAGATGCGCGATCTGGACGGCCAGCCTGGCGATCAGGCCGCCCGCAAGTTGGGTATTTCTGTCGCCGCGATGAAGTCGCGTCTGCATCGGGCCCGAGTGCTGTTGCGCGAGCGGCTGGACGCGGCGTTGCGCGGCGATTGCCGAGACTGCTGAAGGGAGCACGGAAATGGAAGTCACAGTAGAACATCTGGGAGCGGTGCAGTTTGAGATTCGCGCGCGGCAGCACACGATCATTTCGGATCAGCCGGAAAACGGCGGCGGATTTGACGAAGGGATGACTCCGCCGGAGCTGATGCTGGCGTCGCTGGGTTCGTGCGCGGGCTATTACGCCGCGCAGTATTTGCAGAAGAAAGGACTGGCGACGGAGGGGACTCGCGTTCGCGTGACGGCCGAAAAGGTCCCTGGACCGGCGCGGCTGGAGGACTTCCAGATCGATGTGAGCTTGCCTGTTGTTCTGGCGGGCGAGCATCGGGAAGGCGTGGAGGCGGCGGTGAAGCGCTGTCTCATCCACAACACGCTGCTACACCCGCCGAAGATTACGATCGGGGTAGAGTCTCCGGCTTCTCAAGTTCGTGAGAACTGACATTCATCCCGAGCTCACCGGCTGGATTTACTCCCGCCGCAGGGCAACGGCCGCCTCGACCTGAGTGGCCCTCCAAGCTGGAAGGACGCAGGCGAGCAGGGCGACGGCCAGGAGAAAGCTCGCCACGGTCAGCAGCGTTGCCGGATCTCCGGGCGCCACTCCGAAGAGGATGCTCGTCAAAAGCCGGGAGGTTGCCAAAACACCCGCCATTCCGAACAGAAGACCGAGCGACGCCAGCTTCAAGCCGCGGGAGACGATCAACCAGACGATGCGAGCTCGCGTCGCTCCCAGGGAGAGGCGAATGCCGATCTCGTGGATTCGCTCGGTCACGGAATAGCTCATCAGTCCGTAAATCCCGATGGCGGCCAGCACCAGCGCGATCAATGCAAACACTCCGAGAGTTCTGGAGTAGAAGAGAATGTCTCCGCCGCGCTGGGCGATGTACCAATCAAGCGGCTTCATCTCAATCACGGGCAGGTCCTTATCGAAGTCGGCCACAATTCGCGAGATGCTCTCCAGCTTTGGCCCTTCCCCCTTCGTCTTCAGCAGAAGCTTGGACCGGAATCTCGGTCCTTGGAAATTACCGGGAATCTCGCGGGGTTGTTGAAAGTGCGAAGTGAAGACTTCCGGCAGGGTGGGAAAGCGGGGCGAATATTGCGTGTAATCCGCCACGACTCCCACGATCTGGCGGGGCCGTTCCTCGGGTCCCGCGAGCAGCGTGATGACTTGCCCCACGGCATCCACATTGGGGAAGAATTCCCGGGCAAACGTCTCATTCACGACAGCCACCCACGGAGCCGATTCAATGTCGTGTTCATTCAGATAGCGGCCGCGCCGCAATGGAATGCGGAGTGTCTGGAAAAAATCTCCGGCAATCGTGTTGAACTGCGAGCTTCGAAGCTCCGCGTCGGACTGCATCTGTCCGGGAAGGCGAACTCGCACGCCGGGAGATTCGCTGGCACCCATCGGGACGTTAGCGCCAAATGCCGCGCTTTCGACGTTTGGCAGTGCCCGCGCTTGCGCGAGTGTATGCTCGAGAAACCGGCGCGTCGCCGGTTCCACGTATCGCATGTCCATGTCTCGCTGCGGAGCGTCGGTCATGTAACGCTTTCCGCGCAGGTCAAACCGCGCGACCGTCACATTCCCGGAGTCGAATCCCGGAGAATGATTCTGCAGACGCAGCAGGCTGTTGAGCATGAGCCCCGCGCCGGCAAGGAGAACCAGCGCCAGCGCAATTTCTCCTGCCACCAGAAACGAGCGGATCCGCTGCTGCTTCCGCCCGGCCGAACCGCCGCGTCCTCCTTCTTTGAGAGACTCCGTGAGGTCGACTTGCGAGCTCTCCATCGCCGGAAAAATAGCGGAGAGAAGACCGGCCAGTATTCCCGCGCCGGCGCTGAAGAAGAGCGCGGGCAGATTCAACGTCACCGCCAGCGCACCGGGGTAGCCCTGAGGAACAAACGCGCGGAACAGCGCAATCCCCGCCAGCGCGATTCCCAGCCCGACAAGCAGTCCCGGGATCGCCAGCACGAAGCCGTCCATCAGAAGTTCGCGCACCAGTCGTCCGCGGGAGGCGCCCATCGCGGCCCGGACTGAGATCTCCCGGCGCCGCGCGCTGGCGCGAGCCAGCAGGAGATTTGCGACGTTGGTGCAGCCGATCAGAAGCACGAATCCGACGGCTCCGAAGAGCGGATAGAGAATCGACCCCAACGATCCGTTTCGCGCTTCCAGCATCGGGACCACCGCGGTGCCTCGATTTCGATTGGTTTCGGGATACGTTTGTGCCAGAGCTGCGGCCATCGCCGTCATCTCCGATTGCGCCCGTTCCACGGAAACTCCCGGCTTCAATCGAGCGGTCGCGAACACCCACGGCATTTTTCGTTGAATCCAGATGGAACCTGGAGTCAAATCGATAACGGTCCAGACATCGACAGGGAACGCTTCATCGAAGATGTGAAATGCGGGAAGCACGCCGATGATGGTCCCGGTGTGACCACTCACGGTGATCGAGCGGCCCAGGATGTCCGGTTCGCGGCCGAAACGGCGCTCCCAGAACGACTCGCTAATGAGCACGATGCCTTCTCCCTGCTGTTCCGAATCGAGCGGAAAAAGAGTTCCGATTAGCGGCCGGATTCCCAGGGACTCCAAAAATCCGACGGTTACATTCTGCGTTGTGATGCGCTCCGGAATCCCGGCACCGGTGAGCGTGTTTGGCTGCACTCCGGTGAACATATGCCAGTCTTCCAGGGTGGAACTCCGCTGGCGCCAGTCCACGAAATCCGCCGGCGTCGCCACGCCGCTTCTCATCCGGTTGGAGCTATTCAGCGCGGTGGCGGATATGATCATTCGGCGATCGGAATCGGGAAACGGCAGCGGACGAAGCAACGACGCGTAGACGATACTGAACATCGTCGTATTCGCGCCGATTCCCAATGCGAGCGACAGGATGGCGATGGCGGCAACGCCGGGATGGGCGACCACTCGCCGCCAACTGTGAACGAAGTCTTGCACCATAACGTCCTGCCACTCCTTACTTGCTGTCGTCAGCACATTCATCGAGGCGGCGATGCAGAATCGCAGCCGGGAAAACCCGCGCTCCTCCAGGTAGCGATCCTGCAGCGTCTGGAGCATCTCGGATCCATACTCGTAACGGAAATCAGCCGGATAGGCGGAAAGCAGCCACATCCAGAAGCGCTCCATTCGGCGGGACATGCGGTTAGCCGAGCGGTTTGGGCGACAGGCGGGAGGAAGCGCGGCGGATCATGCTCCGCAACCGTTCCATTTCCGTACGCGCGGTTTCGCGGCCGTTTGGCGTCAAGGCATAGTACCGGCGACGAGCATCGGAGGATTCCTCATCACGCGGCGCGTCTACTTCGCGAATCAGATCGTCCTCCAGGAGCCGCTTGATCGTGGTGTAGAGAGTGCCCGGGTTGAGCTGCACTTCGCCGGCGGTGAACGCGGCGACATCCTTCATGATGGCGTACCCGTGCTTGTTTCCGTCCGCCAGCGCGATCAGGATGTGAAAGGCGGCAGGGGAAAGCGGGACGGGATCTCGGCTTGCCATATTGTATCTGCGATAAGTATATCTATCGTAGATATAGTGTCAAGTTTCCAAACAAACGGGGCGGTTCCAGCGGGTATTTCGGGGCCGGAAAGAAAAAAGGCAGGCCGAAGCCTGCCTTTGATTGAATTGTGAAAGTTGTTACCAGCGGGGCGCGCGGTCACGACGCTGGCCGCCGTAGCCGCCCCGGTCGCCTCCGCCACCGCCGCCCGCCGTCTTGGGACGAGCTTCGTTTACGTTCATGGCACGGCCGTTCAGCTCCATGCCGTTCAAGTTCATGATCGCGGTTTCGGCGTCCTTGCGCTCCGTCATTTCGACAAAGGCAAACCCGCGGGCCTGGCCCGTATCACGATCCGTGATGATGTTGATCCGCTCGACTGAGCCGTAAGGCGAAAACGCCGCCTGAAGGTCAGCCTGGCTTGTTTGAAAGCTGAGATTACCGACAAAGATGTTGGTCATGGAAGTTCCTTTTGGAATTAATTGAATTGTCTCTGTCGGACTGCGCTGGGGCCGAGGGAATCAGACGAATACGGCACGAAGGTTGGCCAGAAGGCAAGCGTGAACACGGATGCGGTCAAAGACAACCCAAGTATGCCAGATTCCTGGACCGTCCGTATGAGAAAGTTGAACAACGATGGCTCGCCGGCGCGATTTTAGCCCCTATTTTCTCATTTTTGGCGCGAATTTTTCCGGAAATGGAGCGGATCCCGAAGATTTTGGAGCTCGCGGTAGTAGTAGATGGGCGTTGGCCGCCGATCCGAAAACCGTAACTTTTTCAGGAAATCGATCTCCTCGGGTGTTGCGTCACTGCTCAGCCGTGGATCTCGCAGAAACGCTTTGAGACCCTCTTCGAGAGCCGTGCCGTCTTCCGGAACCCGCTCGACAAACTCAAATCGCTTGAGATTGTCCGGACGCAGCCGCCGGTTGAGAACGATTTCCATCCCGAACGTCTCCAGGTCGATGTCCCAGCTTTCAATCAGGGGATCGAGAAACGAAACGCGATTTTCCAGAGAGACATGGAAGATGTCAGTGTCCAGAAATTCAAGGATCATCACCCGCACCTGTTCGTAGCTGCGCTTGCTCAATTGCGCGACCGCTCGCAACCACGCCTCGTTTTCGAGTTCCTCTTGCGCGACCTTCTTGGCCACATTCAAAAGCTTCTGAGTGACCAGCCGCTCCAGCTCCCCAAAGGTCTCCTTTTCAAAAACGGCTTGGATCTGAGCGCTTCTGGCGCGGTTGCACTTGCGCAGAATCAGTTGCCGGAATTCCTTGAACAAGGGGCTGGCGGGTTCGACGATGCGCCGCTTCCGTTCCTCCTGGCGCTGAAGGCGGGCAAGCCGCGCCATTTCGCCATTCTCCAAACTCAGGAAACTCTCGATCTTGCCGTAGATATCCGTTCGATTGGGGTCCGGCGGCGCTTTCTTGGAAGAGAGAAGTTGAGAGATATAGGATTCGGTCACCTGGGCTGCCGCCGCAAGGTCTCTTTGATCGATATTTAACTCTTTCAGACGCCGACGAATCAGGAAGGCGAGATTCACCATATTTTCTTAAGATTCCTGTATACAGCCAGCGGCCGTGAATTGACAAGTGGTGTAAATTCACTAATAATGGTTAAGGAGCGGGCGCCTTGCCTCTCTCCAGAACGACTGGGCTAAGCAGCTTTCTGGCCGACCTTCTTCTCTTAGCCAACACGGAATAGAGGTTGGCATGTCTCGTAGAAATTCAAAGATCACCGGCAAGAACTACACGCCCACAGTTGCATTGCTGCTGGGTGCGCTGATTGGGATCCCGCTGATCTCCGCGGTTTCGCTTCCCTCTGGAAATTTCTTCTTCTATTTGTCGGCTGCCGCCAGCGTCTCGATGGCCATCCTGGCCGCGGTGGCTTGGTGGCGATCGTCGGAGCTCTCGATGCCCTCGATCGCCGATGATTAAATTCAGGATTCTGGTAAGTCCATGAACGCTTCCGAAGTTACGGTCACACTGACGCTCGAGGAGTTGAAACTCCTGCTCAAGTTGGCGGGCGACCAACTATTCCGGGAAGAATTTATCAACCCGAAGATGCCCGGTTTTCGTTCGAACCAGGAGTCGATCGTCCTGGCAAAAAGCTTGATCGGCCGTCTTCAGGTGGTGGCGGCTTCCGGCACAGGCCCGGATCCGAAAGGTCGAAAGGCGAATGGTCCCCGCGCCAAAACCGCATTGTCTTCGAAATGAAGCGACCATGCCATTTCACCAGATCTATCCGCGTTCTTTGACGTTTCAATCGATCTCCCGGTTTGCGCCCGCCGCCTCTGGCGTGTTCGGAATTTCCAGCGCCAGTAAATGGCTGTACATCGGGGAAACTGACAATATCCAACTTACTTTGCTGAGCCTGCTGGACCGGCAGCAAGAGCCCGCCGCCAGCCAGAAGCTGGTTGGATTCGCATTCGAACTTTGCGATGCGGGAAGCCGGCTTTCCCGCCAACAACGACTCCGCCTGGAATACGCCGCCACAGCGGTTAGTTTTTGATCATCCAAGGGGTGCAA
The DNA here is from genome assembly GCA_964515165.1 of uncultured Solibacteraceae bacterium. Classification (GTDB taxonomy): domain Bacteria; phylum Acidobacteriota; class Terriglobia; order Bryobacterales; family Bryobacteraceae; genus JAPKYZ01. Next base: position 41,527 of record CAZETQ010000042.1, read on the forward strand.
ACGGGAGGCGAAGGATGAAAGAGAAGAAGGTTCAATTCATCGTCACGGGATTTCGCCAGAATCTGCAATTCCGCATGTTCACCTTTGAGCGGGTTGCCGGAGACTACAGCCGAAGCGCTTACACGGTGAGCGCCGACACGGCATTGGTGCGAAAGCACGGCATCAGCGTGCAAGAGCTTCCCTTGCTGTGCCTGCAACTGTTGGAGCGATCCGAGCAAGGGGAGTCGAACCCGGACCAACCTCACGACGATCGGCGCGAAGTTACTTTTACGGAAGAAGACATGCTCTCCTATGCCAAGGAGCTAGCGTCCGCCCGGGAAGCCTCCAAGCAACGGCGCAGGATGAGTTTTAAGAACTTGTCCGGTACTGCCAAACCCGATTCAGTCCTGGGCGAATAGCCCGAGTCCTCGACAACCCCGCCAGTTTTCCATCCCCTTTTTGCGAGCCCCCGGCCGAGTCCGCTAAAATTGAATGACTCCCGTGGCCACGCAGCCCGCTCAAACTGTAGCTATTTATCCCGGCACATTCGATCCGATCACGAACGGCCATCGCGATGTCATCGCGCGGGCCACTAAGATCGCAGACCGGCTGATCGTAGCTGTGCTGCGCAATCAGAGTAAGCATCCCCTGTTCACGGTCGAAGAACGGGTCAATATGCTGCGGGAGGTGACGGATGAGTTTTCGAATGTCGAAGTGGACGGTTTCGACGGGCTTTTAGTGGACTACGCCGCCCAGAAAAATGCCAACCTGATCATTCGTGGCATTCGGGCGATTTCGGATTACGAAAAAGAGCTGCAGATGGCGCTGATGAATCGGCGCTTGCGGCCGGAAGTCGAAACGGTTTTCCTGATGGCGGGCGAGCAGTATTCTTTTGTCAGCTCGCACCTGGTGAAAGAAATCATCAGCCTGGGCGGGAATATTTCCGGCCTGGTGCCGACCGTCGTGGAAGAGAAATTGAAACACCGCATTTTGGGAGATAAGAAATCATGAGTACAGCCACTCTCACTCCCGCGTCGGCGCTGGCCGACCGGGTTCATCTGATTAGCGTTTCATCGACGATGAAGGTTGCCGCGGAAGCAGACCGCCTGCGGCGCGAAGGCGTCGATGTGGTCGATTTCAGCGTGGGCGAGCCGGATTTTCCTACTCCCGACAACATCAAGAAGGCAGCCATCGCCGCCATCGAGAACAATTTCACCAAGTACACGCCCGCCGGCGGCACGGTGGAGCTGAAGCAGGCCATCATCGACCGTCACAAGGCCGACTACGGCACCGACTACAAGATCAACGAAGTCATCGCCGGAGTCGGAGGCAAGCACGAAATCTTCAATCTCATGCAGGTTCTGGTGAACCCCGGCGATGAAGTGATCGTGCCTGTCCCGTACTGGGTGACTTTCAAGGATGTCGTCAACTACGCGGGCGGCAAATGCGTTTTCGTCGATACCGACGAAGACTGCGGCTTCCTGCTGACGGCCGCCCTTCTGAAGCCTCACGTGACGCCGAAAACCAAGGCGTTGATCCTCAACTCGCCATCGAACCCCTCGGGAGCGGTCGTCCCGCGCGCGGAGTTGGAGAAGATCTATCAGTTGGCCAAGGCCGAGGGCTTCTTCATCATCACGGACGAATGCTACTGCCGCTTCCTGTATGAAGACGAACCGTTTTCGCTCGCCTCCCTGCCGGGCGCAAAGGATACGGTGATTGTGGCTGGTTCTCTCTCGAAGACTTATGCCTTCACCGGCTGGAGAATCGGCTTTGCGCTGGCTCCGGCGCCGATCATTTCCGCCATCAACAATCTGCAAAGCCACTCCACCTCTAATCCGACGTCGATCGCGCAGAAGGCGGCTGTCGAAGCTCTGCGCGGCCCGCAGGATTCGATCACCACGATGATGGCGGAATACACCCGCCGCCGCGAGTACGTCATCAACCGGTTGCGAAAGATCGAAGGCTTGAAAGTGCAGAAGCCGAAGGGGGCCTTTTATGCCTATCCGAATATCTCCGCGGTGTTGGGCGGTAAGGTGAAGACTCCGCTGGAGTTTGCCGAGAAACTGCTGGCGGAGCAGTATGTCGCCACGGTTCCGGGCGAAGCGTTCGGTACCGACAAGCACATCCGTATTTCCTATGCGGCGTCGATGCAGGAGCTGGAGAAGGGTCTCGACCGCATCGAGAAGTTCATCGGCCAGCTTCGTTAATGGCCACCGTTCGGCTTTTGGATACAACGTTCGTCGAGCGCGTGTGGGGAACACACGCGCTCTCTCCATTTTTCCCAGACTGTCCGGATCGCCGTATCGGCGAGGTTTGGCTGACGCGGACGCCCCCGCTGCCATTGCTGTTCAAGTTTCTGTTCACCACCGATAAATTGTCGGTACAGGTGCATCCCGGCGGTGTGGATGGAAAGACCGAAATGTGGCACGTGCTTCGCGCGGAGCCGGATTCCAAAGTAGCGGTGGGTTTTCTGAAGCCGGAAACGGCGGAAGATGCTGCGGCGGCGGCAATCTCCGGCGAGATTGAACACATGCTGCGCTGGTGGCCGGTGCAGCCGGGCGACACCGTGTTTGTTCCTGCCGGAACCGTTCATGCCATCGGATCCGGCATCACCATCTGCGAGATTCAGCAGAATAACGATGTGACATACCGGCTTTTTGACTATGGCCGGCCGCGCGAACTACACCTGGAACAAGGCATGAAGGTCTCGAAGCTGGAGCCGCATGAAGGCGTGATCCGGCCGGCGGCGGAGCGTCTTGTCGACTGCGAATATTTTTCCGTCGACCGGGTTTCGGTGGCCGGTTCCCGCAGCGTGCGGGATTGCACGGTGATTGCCCTGGCGGGCGAAGGAGCGGTTGGCGGTCAACCATGCCGGGCGGGTATGGCGTACTACATAGAAGGGGAGACGGCGATTGAAGGGAATCTCGAAGCGATTTTGGCTCGCGTTCCTGAGTAGTGCCTTTGTCGCGCTGACCGGCTGCGGCAGCAACACCGAAGCTCCGAAGGAAACCATCCGCGTTATAGGCGAAGCCTATATCGGTCCTTATGCCGCCACGATTCGCAAAGATATCTCGCCGGCAGCTCCTCAAACCGCGAAACTGAAGCACGGCGACAAGATTGAAATTGTCGACCGCCGGCGCCGCTTCTTCCGGATTCGGACGGCCGGCGGAGCACTGGGTTGGATCGACAGCCGCCAATTGATGAACCAGGCGCAGATGGACGCGCTGAAGCTGCTGGCCATCCAACATGCGCAGACGCCGCGGATCGGCCAGGCCTTCGTTTACGAGCCGTTGAATCTTCACAACGAGGCGAACCGCCAGGCCCCAAGCTTTGCGCAGATTCCGGAAAACGGACGCGCCGACGTGCTGTTGTACCGATTGTCGCCGCGCGTGCCCTTCGCGGGTCCGAAATTGATCGAGGATCCAAAGCCTGTTGTGCGGGCATCGCGTAAGAGGTCCAAGAAATACGAAAAGAACGAGGAGAAAGTGCCGCCTCCTCCGGCTCCCGCCGCGCCGGAGCCGCCGGACGACTGGCTGGATCTTTCGAACAGTCCGAAGGGCGGTGACGGTCCAGAGCCGCCGAAAGCGCCGGAACAACCGCCGGTGCGGCGCGATGATTGGACGCTGGTGCGTCTCAGTGACGGAAAAGTGGGCTGGGCCCTCAGCTCCATGCTGATCATGGCCATTCCGGACGACGTGGCCCAATACTCGGAAGGTCATCGCATCATGGGTTACTGGCCGCTCGGCGAGGTGACCGACGAAAACGGCGTCAAGAAAAATCACTGGCTGTGGGTGACGCAAAGCCAGCGGGGCGCTCCGTTCGATTTCGACGGTTTCCGCATCTTCATGTACACGACCAGGCGTCACCGCTACGAACAGGCGTATCGCGAGAAGAAGCTCCAGGGCTACTTCCCGGTGGAAGTGACGCGGCCGGGGCGGCAGAAGGACTACCTGGCGGAGTTCAAGATCGTCACGCAGAACGAAGAAGGCCAGAAGATCCAGCGAACGTTCGCTTTTCTGGGATACCGCGTGACGAAGCTGGACGAACAGCTATGGGTGCCGCCGAAGGAGCAGCCGGTGGCTCTGCCCAAGGAACCTGAAGCTCCCGCGGCGGAGAAGCCGTGGTACAAGCGGCTATTTGGAAGCTAACTCGACGCATAGTCGCAGTGTTGTCCAAGAAAGCTATTGAGCGGCTGATACGATAAACAAAGGCAGGCGTTATGACCGTTCAACTGAATTGGCCTCCCGAAGTGGTGGACCGGCTCACCAAAGAAGCGGATCGGCGGGGGCTTACTTTGGACAACTATCTCCTTCAAATTGTTTCCATTCGAAATCTTTGGAATGACGATGCCGGAGAAGAGGAACGCCGCCGGCGGCGGGAAGCGGCGGGAGCCAGGATTCGCGAAATGCGGAAAGGTAATATTCTCGGCCCTGACGCCACAGTCCGTGACCTCATCGAGGAAGGCCGCCGGTTCTGAGCGCGTTCGTTCTCGACAATTCTGTCACGGCCGCGTGGTGCTTTGAGGATCAGAGCACATCCTATACAGATGCTGTCCTTCAAGCGGTAATCAACGGAACTCCGGCAATCGTTCCGGCCGTTTGGCGTTTGGAAATAGTTAACGCTTTGGTAGTCGCAGAGCGCCGCAAGAAAGTCTTACCTGAGAAAAGCGCGAAGTTCATCAGCGATCTGCAAGCATTCATCATCATGGTGGACACCGACGGTCTGGACAACGTTTTTAGTGGGGTTCTCGATTACTGCCGGGATTATCAACGCAGTTCCTATGACTCTTCCTACCTGGAATTAGCCAAACGGCTCAGATTGCCGTTTGCGACAAAGGACGAACCGCTTAAGCAGGCCGCTCATCAGCTCGGTATCCCGATTTTTCAGCCCTGAAAGCCTGCCGGAACTAACTCTGAGCCAAGCGAACCGCGAAGTTCAGTGCTTTGACGAAGCTGCCGGCGTCCGCCAATCCTTTTCCCGCGATGTCGAAGGCGGTGCCGTGATCGACGGATGTGCGGATGATCGGCAGGCCCAGCGCGATATTGACGCCACCTTCGAAGTCCAGCAGCTTCAGCGGCACGTGTCCCTGGTCGTGATACATGCAGACAATCGCGTCGAATTTGTTGCGGCGCACGGCCAGATAGAACAATGTGTCCGGCGGAAACGGCCCATCCACCGGCATGCCTTGTTCCTTCGCCCAGGCGACGGCCGGTTGAATTTCTTCGATCTCCTCGCGGCCGAACAAGCCGTTTTCCCCGGCGTGAGGATTCAAGCCTGCTACCGCAATGCGGGGTTTCTCGATCAGCCGCCCAACGGCGTCGCTGGTGAGCTTCAAGATCGTGCGAATGCGCGGCTGCTTCGTTCTGGCAATGGCATCGGATAACGAACAGTGAGTCGTGACGTGCGTGACGATCAACTGATCGGAAGCCAGCATGATGGTGACATCTTCAACTCCGCACACAGACCCGATCAGCTCGGTATGGCCGACAAAATGAGGGTCGGTCATCTGCGTGGCTTCCTTATTCATCGGAAGCGTAACCATCGCGGCAATCTCGCCGGCGAGCGCTGCCTTCGCCGCATTCACGACATACTCGCGGGCGGCATGCCCGGCTTTCGCGCTGAGCTTTCCCGGAGTGATGTCGGTTTGCCCCAGGATGCCATGGTCAATGACATTGAGAGCATCTGATTTGTAATCAGAGGGTCTCTGGATCGCACGAAGCGGGACATTGTCCTTGTTGTAGAACCGCAAGGCTTCCAAATCTCCGTACACTACGATAGGGTGCGCAATTCCGCCGTCGCGAAATGCTTTCAGGAGAATTTCCGGGCCAACGCCGCTGGCATCGCCGACGGTGATGCCGAACAATTTGCTCATGTCAGTCGTCTTCGAATATCGCAAAGAATGTCCGGAGCGCCAAATCCCCCGGCCTTGGTGATCCAGTAAAGCCCTTTCGAGCAGGACAACGGCACTCCCGGAAGCAGCTCGCCCAACGGATCGAATGGCTCCGATCCCAACGCCGAGTGAATCCCGTACGCAGTGTCGCCGCCAAAGACGATGACCGCTTCGTAGCTGTGGATTATTTGCGAAACCAAGGCTCCGGTGTAGGCAGCGCGCGCCATCCCGTCGCCGGTGGCGGCACTTTCGAAATAGTCCCAGCCGTTTTCGAAACACCCGTTGTTTTTCGCGAACTCGATTTGAGCCAGGGATGCGGGGTGACGGCTGCCGTTGACGATCAGGCAGCGGGAGAGCTTTGGAAATGGTCGAACAGAATGGCCGTTTCCGGAAAGCTGGCCGGCCAATGCCACGGCCAGGGCCGCCGGCCCGGCGGCGATTGCCGGTGGACCGCTCAGGATCAGCGAGGCGGCTCGCCGGATGTCTTCATTCGACTCGCCGTCCAGAATCGTCGCGGGCACGCCGTCGAGAACTCCCGCGACATCGCTCCTGCGAATGGGATTCAACTCGTCGTCGGCGAATTCCGTTTGATGCACCGGTATGCCCCGAACGTAGAGTTTGCCGTCCAGAACGGTGCGCCCGAGATCCGGGTAGGCCGGCGAGTAGATCACCCGGCGGTTCGGAAAATTGTCCAGGAGGGCCCGCAGTTCCGCGCCGATGTTTCCCCGCAGCGTTGAATCTGTCTTTTTGTAGATCAGTTCCGGATTGCACTGCCGCGTTATGCCCTTTACGACGGTGTAAGCCTCAGCGGGCGAACGGTGGCGAGTCTCGGTGTCGAATACGGCGACCTGGATGTTCTCGGCCACATTCGTCGTGGTGACGCAAGACGGGAGGCCGCGACCGGAGAAATGGGCGCCAGCCTCCAACGCTCCCGTCAGATCGTCGGCGATCACCAGGATCGGATGAACTTTTCCTCTCAGCTTGGACGCAT
>CAZETQ010000042.1:48486-52806 GCA_964515165.1 uncultured Solibacteraceae bacterium
GGAAAGTAATGAACTGGGGACGATGATGAGCAGTAAAAAATATATAATTGCAGCCATGGAACGCCGGACTTTTCTTCAAGTTTCCGCAGCGGTAAGCGCCGCGTCATCGGCCGCGGCAGAGGCATCGATGCCGATGCAGACGCTGGGAAAGACGGGCATGCAGGTTTCCCGCTTTACGCTGGGCGGCTATCACATGCGCGTCAATGGTGAAGAGAACGCTATCAAGATGATCCACCGCGCCATGGATCTCGGGGTGAATTTCTTCGACAGCGCGGCGAAGTATCACAACGGCGAAAGCGATGTGACCTACGGCAAGGCACTCACGGGAGGAAAGCGGCAGAAAGTCCTGCTGATGTCCAAAGCGGAGTTCCGCGACGCCAAAGGCGCGATGGGCCAGCTGGAAAACACGCTGAAGCGCATGCAGACCGACTATCTCGACCTGTGGCAGTGCCATGAAGTCGTGCGGCACGACGAGGTCGATAAGATCTTCGGTCCCGGCGGCTCCCTTGAGGCGTTCGTTAAGGCAAAGAAGGAAGGAAAAGTACGGCACATTGGATTTACCGGGCACGGCGACCCCTCGGTTCACCTGCGGCTGCTGGAAGGCTTTGACGGCTGGGAGACGGTACAGTGCCCGATCAACCTGATCGATCCGCACTATTTGAGCTTCACCTACAACGTGCTGCCGCGCGTGAAGCAGAAGGGCCTGGGGATGATTGCGATGAAGTCGAACGCAATCGGCAACATCACCAAAAATAGCATCGCTTCGATCGAAGAATGCCTGCGATTCACCCTCTCCCAGGAGCCCAGCACCGTCGTCAGCGGCCCGCAGACGATCGCCGAAATGGAACAGAACATCGGGGTCATCAAGGCGTGGCACAAATATACGCCGCAGGAGATCTCGACCATTCTGGACCGCACTCGAAAAGGGCCCATCGGCTCGAAGATCGAGAACTACAAAAAGAAAGAGCCATGGGTTGCCATGGCGGACTACAAGCCGCACTTCGACGGCGTCGCCGACTAGCTTTCGACGGGCGTGTAGCCGAGGACGATGTTGAATTTTGCGGTGTAGTCGCCGGTCCGAGAGCCTCTCATCGGCAGCCAGGGGACTTCCACGGCCTTTCTCAGCTTGAGGTCTATACCCTTAAACACGCCGTCCTTCTCATTGGTCGGTTCGCCGGCGATGTAGCACTGAGTGACGAACTTTTCCTGCTTCGGCACCTTGATCGCGTAGTGAATGTGCGGGCAGCGGCCGGGGTAGGCGACGGGCTTGATGGTCCGGAAAAGGTACTCGCCGCTCGATCCGGTGACGAACCGGCCGAAGCCCTGGAAGTTGGAGTCGCGCTTTTCGCGGTTGCCGGTCTTGGAGTGAAGGTAGGCTCCGTTGCCGTCGCACTGCCAGATCTCGACGGTCGCGTTGCGGATCGGCTGGCCGCTGGACCCGAGAATCTGCCCGCTCAGCCAGGTCACTTCTCCCACCGCCGGAGTGACGCCGTCATTGATGACGATCAGGTCGTTGTCGGTATCGAGCGGCAGCTTGTCCGGATAAAAGGGACCCTCGGTTTGCTTGGGAGTCTTGAGAAGCTCCTCGGCGAACGCTCCGGGAGTAGAGAAAAACAGGCCTCCTAATCCGGCGAGCAAATGGCGGCGGTCGAAATCCATACGAACCTCCAGTGACCGGAATACGTTATCAGAGTTTTCGCTGGAGCGGAATCCTACCGGGGCCGGATCACACAGCGGGCGGGCGATCCGTCCGAGCCGGCAATCTTCAGGGGAAGGCAGACCAAATCGTAGTCGCCGGGAGCAACGCCGCGAAAGTCGAGTCCTTCGATAATCCAGATTCCCGCGCTCAACAACGTGACGTGCGTGGAAACAGTGTCGTGCCAGGGAGCCACGGTGAGATAGTCGACACCGATGGTGCGAATGCCGCATTCCACCAGGAACTTCGCGGCGCAATCTTCGACACCGACATAGTCTTCGCGAAACGTATCGTCCACCCAGCATCGTTCGGAGTTGCTGGTTTTGATCAGAAGCCGCTCGCCGCGCTGCGGATGGTAGGGCTCCAGATGCTCGCGCCGGATGGCCGGTTCATCGATGGCAATCAGCCGCGCCGGGCCGATCGAAGCATCGATGGGCATTTGTTCGATGGTGATGCCGTCGGCTACAAAATGCCGCATGGAGTCCATGTGGGTACCGGTGTGAACGCCAAAGGCGACTCGCGTCAGATTGCAGACCGCTCCGGCTTTCATGTCGCTGGTCTGCACCACCTCCGGCACGGGATTGTCCGGCCAGTGAATCATGCCGTGACGCACGGGCAGACTGACATCAATCCATTCGCGGGCCATCAGAACGTTTCCCTCCAGAGGCGCGCCAGCTCTTCTTTCGAATCGGCGAGGGCATCCTGCGCTGAAGTGTCATTGATCAAATTTTTCATTTCGTACGGGTCGCTTGCGAGATCGTAGAACTCGTCCATGCCTTCCAGTTTGGTATAGCGAATATACTTCCAGCGGTCGGTGCGGATGGCTTGCCACGACGGCACGCGCGGCGTTTGGGGATCTTCGAAGTATTCGAAGAGAAAACCGGATCTCCATCCCCGGACGCGCCCCTGCAGCAACGGTATCAGGCTTCGGCCTTTCGATTCACTCAGTGGGCTGGAGCGGGAAATCTCGACCAACGTGGGCGCCAAGTCGGTGCTTAATACGAAATTGCGAAGCCGCATACCCGCGCGGACCAGGCGTGGATATCGAATCAACAGCGGAATCCGAATCGACTCATCATAGGGGACACGCCTGTCTGTCAGCGCATGTTCGCCCCAAAGCGATCCGTTGTCCGAAGTAAACACGATGATCGTGTTATCCAACTGACGGGTTTCTTCCAGCGCGGCAAAGATCTTCCCCACCCCTTCGTCGACCGCGGTGAGACACTGCAACTGCTGCCGGATGGTGTCGTCCAACGAGGTACGGGGAGGGTTACCCAGGGAGCGGCGCATGGCGGGCTTGCCTTCGAGAGTGTCGTTCGCGTTGGGAACCCGGCGAATGGTGCCGGTCAGATACAGGCCCTTATGACGCTCAGCGGGAACCAGGGGCGCGTGGACGGCTTTCTGGCCCAGGATCAGCGAAAACGGTTTCCCCCGCCGCTTCCGGATGAAATCTACGGTGCTGCCGGTGAGCAGGTCCGTGGTGTAGCCGGTTTGGGGAACATTCTTGCCGTCGATATTGAATTGCGGATTAACGTAGACGCCATGACCTTTGAAGCTGACCCAGCGATCGAATCCGGGGCGGGGCGAGTCGTCGCTGCCGATCGACCACTTGCCGATCAGGGCCGTTTCATAGCCGGAGCGCTGTTGAGCAAGGGGAAAGGTCTTCAGTTTCAGGCTGAGCGCGGAGTAGTCGGCATTGGTTCGAATGTCGTGCTGGTGCGCGTATTGACCCGTCATCAACGTGGCGCGGGAGGGCGAATCCTGTGGCGTCGTGCAGAATGCATTGTCGAACCGAACGCCTTCCCGGGCGATGCGATCGATATTCGGCGTTTTGACAAATGGATGCCCCGTGCACCCCAGCGCGTCCCAGCGAAGATCGTCCACTAACACCATCAATGTGTTGGGGCGGCTTTCTTGCGCCAACAGGGGCGATCCGGCGATCGCGACGAGGGCGGACCTGCGTGTTACGTCATGCCGATTCAGGTCAGGCATGGATCAGCTTACGCAGAGGTCTCCAATAAAGATTGCGGAACGCCACAGCGCCATGATCCCCTTGTAGCATCAATGGATTTGTTGCGGCTTCGGGGATGTTCATGTGGGCGCGCGTGCCGCCGTCGACTTCCACATTTTCCTGAACGGAAACCCCGTTTTGCAGGACTTTCAGGAATTTGGCGTTGGCGGTTTTCTTTCCCGCGCTGTCGAAGCGCGGACCCTGGAACCAGATCTGGTAGCTCTGCCATTCGCCCGGCCGGCGATTGGCGTTCACGCGCGGCGCCGAGCCGCCCACTCCCTGATCGTCGATCCAGCGATGGTAGATGGCTCCGCCGTCGACGACGGACATCGGTTCCCACGATCCATAGCTGTCGAAGATCTGGACCTCGTAGAGCCCGTGCAGATAAACTCCGGAATTCGAGCCTTTGGGAATCAGAAAGTCGAGGTACAGCTCCATGTCGCCGAATTTTTCGACGGTGTGAATGTTGTTCACGTAGCCGCGAGCCGTGTTGACGATCGTGCCGCCCGGCTCCGGCTTGATGCCAAGCTGCTGAGGGTTGCCCGTCCGATTCCAGCGAACGGCCTTCGTGGTGACCCATTGCTGCGGCTTGCCGTTCTGGCTGACCCACCCG
>CAZETQ010000043.1:0-36509 GCA_964515165.1 uncultured Solibacteraceae bacterium
ACAATCTTCTCGTACTCGCTCCACGTGAGACGGTGCGTGGAGACCTGTGCCGGGGTAAGAGTCATTTGGTTGCGAAAGCGGAGACGAGGGATTGGAATACCGTCAGGCCATCGGTGCCGCCCATCAGCGGCTCCGTTGCACGCTCTGGGTGGGGCATCAGGCCGAGAACATTGCGGCCCTCATTGAGAATTCCGGCGATGTCGCGCATTGAGCCATTGGGATTCTCGATATATCGAAATGCGATGCGATCTTCGGCTTCGAGGACGTCCAGAGTGCGTTCATCGGCGGTATAGCAACCTTCGCCGTGCGCAATCGGAAATACCAAGTGCTGACCGCGTTTCGCGGCGCTGGTGAAGGGGCTGTCGGTGGTCGCCACTTCCAAAGTCACCGGCTTGCAGATGAACTTTAAGCCCTGGTTCCGGACGAGCGCTCCGGGTAACAGGCCGGCTTCGACGAGAATCTGGAAGCCGTTGCAGATCCCCATCACCAAGCCGCCGCCGGCAGCGAACCTCTTGATCGATTTCACAATCGGGGAAAAGCGCGCAATCGCGCCGCAGCGGAGGTAGTCCCCGTAGGAGAATCCTCCGGGCAGGATGATGACATCGGAGCCTTTGAGGTCCTCCGAATCGTGCCACAGAAATTCAGCCTGTTGCTGAACGTTACGGGATGCGGCCCACAGTGCGTCGTGATCGCAATTGGAGCCGGGAAACACGACGACGCCAAATTTCATCGGGGTTCAATTTCAGTGTAACAGAGGTGCTAATTTGAGGTGTGTGTCCCGCCGATACGGATCCGAAAGTTTGGGAGAAATATCTGGAATTGTTGCGCCAGATGACTCCCGGCGACCGAGTGCTGCGGACTCTCGAACTGTCAGACTTTGTACGCCGGTTGGCGGAGGAGCACAAAGCGCAACGTGAGCGTAGTTCAGGGATTCAGGCTGCTGGCGTTAGCTCTCGATAGCTGCGCCATACCATTCAGTACAGTGGGATCGGTGGCTTCCTCGGCACGGGGGGTGCCGAGAAGTACATTGGATGTTGATGTTCTGGCGTTTTTCCCTGCCACCAAGGTTTCCTGCTTTGTCGCCGCTCTGGGCGCGGATTGGTATGCCGACGAAGATTCCATCACGCAAGCCCTGCGAAGCGGTCGATCCTTTAACGTGATTTATAACCCGGCTGTCTACAAGTTCGATATCTTTCCCGCCGTCTCGCACTTTCACTCGGAGCAGCTTTCCCGCAGTACGTTTGAGAGCTTTGAATTCGCGGGGGAGCGTGTGTGTTTTCCCGTACTGAGTGCCGAAGATGTCGTGCTATCGAAGCTGGTCTGGTACAAGAAGTCCGGAGGAACGCTTAGCCGGCAGCTCGAAGATATTCGCGGAGTGTTGGCCGTCAATCCTCAGATGGATCGGGATTACCTGCGAGAGCGCGCAAGGGAACTCGGTGTAGCCGACTTGCTCGCGGATCTACTCAATAGCCCTTGACGACTCCGCCGCGGCGGCCATCGGCCCAGCCTTGCTTCCAGCCGGTGCCCTCTTCGATGGCGATGGCATTGACATCGCCCTGCGAACGCAGCGCGGGGTTCAGCTTGTGCCCCATCGTTCGGAGCTTCTCGGCGACGTCGAAGACTAAAGCCGCGGGCTCCGCCTCGACGCCCGAGTTTCCTCCGGCGTAGTGAATTCGTGGGAATTCGATGGCATCGCGCAAAGACATCCGGAAGTCGATCAGGTTGACGACGATCTGGGCCAGGGTGCTGGCGATGGTCATCGCTCCCGGTGTGCCGAATGCGGCCCACGGAGTTTCGTCCTTCCGCAGAATGATCGTGGGTGACATGTTGGCGTAGATCCGCTCGCCGGGCTTCATGCTGGTCATGTTGGCGTTGAGATAGTTGTTCATCAGAACGCCGGTGCCTTTGGGAATGACCTGGCTGCCGAAGAAGCCGTTCAGCGTGTAAGTGTTGGTGACGATGTTGCCGTACGGATCGGCCACGGTGTAGTGCGTGGTGTCGAACGATTCGAAGCCGGAAGGCAGCGGTTGGTTGAGCGGTGTTGCGCGGTCCAGCTCGATGGTTTTCGCGGCTTGCTGCGCATAGTCTTTGCCGATGACCTGTTCGACCGGCTGTCCACCGGCCACTCGGGCCCTCGCTCCAAATCCGATGCGCATGGCCTCAATTTGAAGATGGCGAGCCATGCTGGACCCTTCCATCCCGAGCTTCAGGTCGAACTGCTCGAGCGTGTTCAGCATTACCGCGACGGCTGTTCCCCCGGCGGAGCTGGGCGGGTTCAGGAGAATCGGGTAGCCACGGTAGTTGATTCGTAGCGGAGCGTTCTCGCGCGCCTGGTAGCTCCTGAGGTCTTCGGCCGAAAGCACGCCTCCCGATGCTGCGATATCGGCGGCAATGCGCTGTGCGGTATCGCCGGTGTAGAACTCCTGCCAGCCTTTCTTCTGCATCCGGGAGATGGTGCCGGCCAGATCTTTCTGGATCACCGGCTCGCCTTGCTTCAAGGGTTGGTCGGAACCGTGAAGAAAGACCTTCGCGGTCTCCGGATATCTCTTCATCACCGGAACCTGGAGTTTCAGGATGAGTTCCAGGCGCTGCGAAGCGGGGAATCCGTCCTTGGCGAGCTTGCGGGCCGGCTCCAGCACGTCGCGCCACTTCAGCTTGCCGAAGCGGGCGTGCGCTAGGCCCATTCCCGCGGGCGTGCCCGGAACTCCGATGGCCTTGTAGCCGACGTTCCGGTCCGGCGATCCCTGAAACATGCCGGGAGTTGCGGCTTTCGGATAGTTGACTCCGTAGTCGAAGACTACGGTTTGCCCGTCGGCCATGCGAACCATCATGTAGCCACTGCCGCCGAGATTTCCGGCTTCCGGATGCACCACGGCGAGAACGAATCCGACGGCAACGGCGGCGTCGACAGCGTTTCCGCCCTTCTTCATGATGTCGATGGCTGCTTGGGTGGCCAGTTCATGCACGGTGGCGGCCATGGCCTGGGGAGCGCGCTCCGCCTGGTCGATCATCGGCCGGGCGGCTTCCAGTTTCAGGCCGCTTTGGGAGACTTCCTGTCCGGGAAGGATCAGGCAAAAAAGGAACGACAGCCAGACCAAGCGAGACATGATTTCTCAGTGTAGTCCGTCCGAAAAAAGAAGAAGAGCAGACCATCGCTTACGACGATCTGCCCGGATTTTTGAGTTGGAGGAAGGGACTGTCTACGCTGCGGCGTTCGCGGCTTTGGACAGATACCGGCTGATCGATTCTGCCGCTTCGCGGCCCTCGCGGATCGCCCAGACTACCAGGGATTGTCCGCGGCGGAGATCTCCGGCGGCGAACACGCCGGGAACCGAGGTGGCGTAGTTGTCGGCCCAAACATTTCCGCGAGCGTCGAGTTGAACGCCCAACTGTTCCACCAGTCCGGATTTCACCGGGCCGGTGAAGCCCATCGCGAGCAGCACCAGATCGGCGTCCACCGTGAATTCGGAGCCGGGAATCGGTTCGAATTTCGGGCCGCAGCTGACCCGCACGGCGTGAATCCGCGTGACGTTGCCGGAGGAGTCGCCTTCCAGCTTGGTCGTCATGATCGCGTAGTCGCGGCAGTCCGGATTCCACTCCTCGTGCGCGCTCTCGACGCGCAGAACGCGCGGGTAGAGAGGCCAGGGATGCTCCGGCGGGCGAACGTCGCCCGGTTGCGGCATTACTTCCCACAATTTGACGTCTTTGCAGCCTTGACGGATCGAGGTACCCAGGCAATCCGCTCCCGTGTCGCCGCCGCCGATGATGACGACGCGCTTTCCGGTGGCGAGAATCTCTTCTTCCGGGGGAACGGTTTCGCCCACGGCGCGGCGATTGCCCTGCGGCAGAAACTCCATGGCGAAATGGACGCCGTCGAGGTGCCGGCCGGGAACGTTCAGGTCGCGCGGCTGCTCCGCTCCGCCGGCGAGCAGGATGGCATCGTACTGCTTCCGCAGGAACTCGACATCGACGTTGACGCCCACGTGAGCGTTCACGCGGAACTCGACGCCCTCTTCTTCCATCTGCTCCAGACGGCGGTCGATGATGCGCTTCTCCATCTTGAATTCCGGGATGCCGTAGCGCAGAAGCCCGCCGGCTTTGTCGGCCTTCTCGAACACCGTGACGTTATGACCGGCCCGGTTCAACTGCTGCGCGGCCGCCAGGCCGGCGGGACCGGAGCCGATGACGGCGACTCGTCTGCCCGAACGCCGGAGAGGCGGCTCCGGTTTGATCCAGCCTTCGTGGAAAGCGTGCTCGATGATTGTCTTCTCGATCTGCTTGATCGCAACGGGAGGTTCGTTGATGCCCAGGACGCACGACGCCTCGCACGGAGCGGGGCAGATGCGTCCGGTAAATTCCGGAAAATTGTTGGTGGAATGCAGCGTCCGGATGGCTTCCCGCCACCGGCCCTTATAGACCAGGTCGTTCCAATCGGGAATCAGATTGTTGACCGGACAGCCGATGGTCTGGTAGCCGGTGTGGCAAAAGGGCACTCCGCAGTCCATACATCGGGCCGCCTGGATCTGCACGCTCTCTTCCGGAAAGGGCTGGTAGACCTCAAACCAGTCGTTGATGCGCTCAGCAACCGGCCGCCGCGCCGGAGTCTCGCGCGTGTATTCCTTGAATCCTGTAACTTTTCCCATCGATGCCTTCTCCGTGGCCCTACGCGGCTGTCTTTGCGGTCTGGCGTGGAATGCCGAGGACTCGCTTCATGTCATGCGGAAAGATCTTGAGGAACTTTCCCCGCATGGTGTCCCAGTTCGCCAGCACCCAACTGCCTCGCGGGGATTGCGTGGCGGCCACGTGCTCTTCGATGAGGCCGCGAATGACTTTCTCGTCTTCTTCCTCGACCGGATCGAGATCGACACTGCTGCGGTTGCAGAGGGTGGAGGCGAACGCGCCGGTTTCGTCGAGAACGTAGGCGACGCCGCCCGACATTCCGGCGGCGAAGTTCCGTCCGGTGGAGCCCAGCACGACGACGCAACCCTTGGTCATGTACTCGCAGCCGTGGTCGCCGACACCTTCGACGACCGCCGTGGCGCCGGAGTTGCGAACGGCAAACCGCTCGCCGGCGCGCCCGTTGAAGAAGGCCGTTCCGGTGGTTGCTCCGTAGAGGACGACATTGCCGACAACGATGTTCTCTTCCGGAACAAAGGTGGAGACTCGCGGCGGATAGACGACAACTTTTCCGCCCGAAAGACCCTTACCGACATAGTCATTGGCGTCGCCTTCGAGAGTCAGCGTGACGCCTTTTGCGAGAAACGCTCCAAAGCTCTGGCCGGCGGAGCCGTGGAACTTGAACTGGATGGCATCGTCCGCCAATCCCTGTGAGCCGTGGCGCTTGGCGATTTCGCCGGAGAGCATGGCTCCGACGGTGCGGTGAATGTTGCGAATCGGAAGCTCGAATTTCACCTGCTCACCACGCTCCAGCGCCGGCAGGGCGTGTTCGATCAGCTTGTAGTCCAGAGCCTGGTCCAGACCGTGGTCCTGACCGATCAGGCACCGGCGGCCGACCGATTTTGCCACCTTCGGGTTGTACAGAATCGCGGAGAAATCCAGCCCCCGCGCCTTCCAGTGATCGATCGCCGGGCGCATGTCGAGCCGGTCGACACGGCCGACCATTTCGTCAAATGTCCGGAAGCCCAGTTTCGCCATGAGCTGGCGAGCCTGCTCGGCGACGAAGAAGAAGAAATTGATGACGTGCTCCGGCTGTCCGGAGAACTTCTTGCGGAGGTCCGGGTCCTGGGTGGCGATTCCGACGGGGCAGGTGTTGAGGTGACACTTGCGCATCATGATGCAGCCCAGAGCCACCAGCGGAGCGGTGGAGAAACCGTATTCTTCCGCGCCCAACAGCGCGGCGATGACGACGTCGCGGCCGGTCTGCAATTTGCCGTCCGTCTGGAGGCGGGTGCGGCTGCGCAGATCGTTCAACACGAGAATCTGCTGTGTTTCGGCGAGTCCCAGCTCCCACGGAATTCCGGCGTGTTTCACCGAGGTCAACGGCGATGCTCCGGTTCCGCCGGAATCGCCGGCGATCAGGATGACGTCGGCATGCGCTTTCGCGACGCCGGCGGCAATGGTGCCGACGCCGACCTCCGCCACCAGCTTCACGGAAATGCGGGCCTGCGGGTTGACGTTCTTCAGGTCGTAGATCAACTGCGCGAGATCTTCGATGGAATAGATGTCGTGGTGCGGCGGCGGCGAAATCAGGCCGACGCCGGGTGTCGAGAAGCGCACCCGAGCGATGGTCTCGTCGACCTTATGGCCGGGAAGCTGGCCGCCTTCGCCGGGCTTCGCTCCCTGGGCGATCTTGATCTGCAGCTCGTCGGCATTCACCAGGTAGTTGGTGGTTACCCCGAAGCGTCCGCTGGCCACCTGCTTCACCGAGGAGCGCTTCCAATCGCCGTTCGGCAATTTCGCGAACCGCTCTTCGTCTTCGCCGCCCTCTCCCGTATTGGAGCGGGCGCCCATGCGATTCATCGCAATCGCCAGGGTTTCGTGAGCTTCCTTGGAGATCGAACCGAAGCTCATGGCGCCGGTGGCGAAACGCTTCACGATATCTTTGGCCGGCTCGACTTCCTCGAGCGGGATCGATTTTTCGGCGAACTTGAATTCCATCAGCCCGCGAAGGGTACAAAGCTGGCGGTTCTGATTGTCGATTAGCTCCGAAAACTCCTCGAAGGTTTTGAAATTATTCGCCACCACCGCATGCTGCAGCTTGGCGACGGTCAGCGGATTGATCAGGTGATACTCGCCATTGCGGCGGTAGTGGTAGTTGCCGCCGACGGACAACTCCGGATCGTCATCGCGCAAAGGCCGGTAAGCATACTCGTGCTTGGTCAGGCCTTCCCGCGCCAAAACTTCCAGGCCGATGCCGTCGATTCGGGAGGTGGTGTCGGTGAAGTACTTGGCGACCAGCTCCTTCGAAAGGCCGATGGCTTCGAAGATCTGCGCGCCGCGATAGCTCTGGAGAGTGGAGATGCCCATCTTCGAGAAGACTTTTAACAGGCCTTTGCCGACAGCCTTTTTGAAGTTCTTGAGCGCTTTTTCGAACGGAATTCCCAACACGCCTTTGTTCGAAAGGTCTTCCAGAGTCTCGATGGCGAGATAAGGGTTGATGGCGGAGGCACCGTAGCCGATCAGCAGGCAGAAATGCATGATCTCGCGCGGCTCTCCCGATTCGACCACCAGGGCCACCTGGGAGCGGGTTCCTTCGCGAACCAGGTGATTGTGAACGGCGGTGAGCGCCAGCAGCGCCGGAATCGGAGCCGATTCGAAATCGACGCCGCGATCGGAAAGGATCAGCAGGGAATAGCCGGACTTGATGGCCAGCGATGCCCGCTTGCACAAAGAGTCGAGAGCACGCTCGAGTTCCTTTTCTCCGCCGTCGACACGGTAGAGCGTGGGCAGCGTCATGGCGAGGAAATCTCCGCGGGAAACGCGGCGGAGCTTTTCCAGGTCCCGGTTGGTCAGCAGCGGATGCTCCAGCTTCAGCGTGTGGCAGTGCTGCGGACTCTCGGCGAGAATATTGCGCTCATTGCCGATATAGGAGGTGAGCGACATGACCATCTCTTCGCGAATCGGGTCAATCGGAGGATTTGTCACCTGCGCGAAGAGCTGCTTGAAGTAGCTGAACAGGGACTGCGGTTTATCGGAAAGGCACGCCAGCGGAGTGTCGGTTCCCATGGACCCGATCGGCTCCTCGCCATTGACGGCCATGGGCGTCAGGATGACTCGCAGGTCTTCCTCGGTGTAGCCAAAGCACCGCTGCCGTTGCAGCAAAGTCTCGGAATCGAATTCGTAAACGCGCGGCGGCTCCGGCAGAAGGTCCAGCTGGATCTGGTTCTCTTCCAGCCATTCGGCATAGGGGCGGCGCTCCGCCAGGCGAGCTTTCAGCTCCTCATCCGGAACGATGCGCTTTTCCTTCAAATCGACAAGCAGCATCTTGCCGGGCTGCAGGCGGCCTTTTTCCTTGACGTCTTCCGGCGCAATGGGGAGGACGCCTGCTTCCGACGCCATGATCAGGATGCCGTCATGGGTGACAAGATAACGCGCCGGGCGCAGGCCGTTCCGGTCGAGAGTCGCACCGATGATCCGGCCGTCGGTGAATGCCACGGCCGCCGGACCGTCCCACGGCTCCATTAAGGAGGCGTGGTACTCGTAGTAGGCCTTTTTTTCCTCGGGCATGGTCGGGTCGCCGGCCCAAGCTTCGGGAATCAGCATGGACATGGTGTGCGGCAGCTCGCGGCCGGTGAGGCAAAGCAGCTCGACAACATTGTCCAGACACGCGGAATCGCTCTGGCCCCGCTTGACGACCGGATAAAGCTGCTTCAGCTTGCCGCCAAAGTGCTCCGACGCCATGACCTCCTGCCGGGCGTACATCCAGTTCACATTGCCCTTGACGGTGTTGATTTCGCCGTTGTGGCAGACGTACCGGTAAGGGTGCGCGAGCTGCCATGTCGGGAAGGTATTCGTGGAAAAGCGCTGGTGGACCAGGCACAGGGCGCTCACGGCGTCCGGATCGCGCAGGTCGACGTAAAATTCCGAAATCTGCGGCGCCAGCAGTAGCCCTTTATAAACGATGGTCCGCGCGGAAAGCGACGGGAGGTAGAAAAAGTCCTTGTCGCGCAGGTCGGAAGCTTCGATTTCTATTTCGGCGCGCTTCCGCACGACATACAGGCGGCGCTCCAGCTCGTCCTCATCCGGGCAGTTTTCGCATCCCAGAAAAACCTGTTCGATGTACGGCTGCGAGTCGCGCGCCAGACGCCCGATGGCGTCGGAGTTGATCGGAGTATCGCGCCAGCCGAGAACCTTCAGACCCTCTTCTTCGGCGATGCGCTCCAGGATGCCCTTGCAGACCAGCCGCTGCTGGCGCTGCACGGGGAGAAAGCACATTCCTACCCCGTATTCCCCTTCCCCCGGAAGGGTTACGCCGATCTTCGCGCATTCCTTGACGAAGAATTTGTGGGGAATCTGAATCAGGATTCCGGCGCCATCACCAGTGTCCGGATCGCAGCCGCATGCACCGCGGTGCGTCAGGTTGATGAGAATTTGAATTCCCTTGAGAATGATGTCGTGAGACTTGGCGCCCGTCGTATTTACAATAAAGCCAAGACCGCACGCATCTTTCTCATTTTGTGGATGATATAGCCCTTGAGGGGCAGGAAATCCAGGATCGTAACGCACAGGGTTCATAACGGGGCCTACCTCTGGGGAGGAGTGGATTTTGTCAGTGTAGCACGCGCTCTTCTATTTGACTAGCTTAAATTGCGACGTTGTTTTTATTAGGAAGACTAATATATTCTGGTATCGTTTGCGCCTCGAAGATTTGAAACTGTTTCGGGATGTCGCCATGGCGCGCTCCCTCAGCCGCGGTGCTGAACTAAACGGCGTTACCCAATCGGCGGTTAGCCAGCATTTGAAGGATCTGGAGGAAACCCTGGGGGTCCAGCTGCTGGACCGGAGCCGGCGGCCTCTTCTGCTGACTGCCGCGGGCCGGTGCTACCTGGCCTTCTGCGAAAACGTGGTTGCCGAACAGACGGAGCTGGAGCGGAACCTCGACCGGTTCCGGAGCGCGGTGGAAGGACCGGTTCTGTTCGCCACGATTTATTCGGTGGGGTTGTCGGAGGTGGCAGGGCTGCGGACTGAATTTACGCGCCGGTTCCCGAAAGCTCAGCTGGTCGTGGAATATCTTCGTCCGGAAAAGATCTATGAGGCCGTTCTGAGCGAACGTGCGGATCTGGGCGTGGTGAGCTATCCCACCAGCAACCGGGAGATCGAGGTGGTGCCCTGGCGAAACGAGGAGATGGTGGTAGCCGTGGCTCCCGGGCATCCGTTGGCGGCGCTGCCGGCGCTTCACCCGATGCAGATGGAGGGGCTGGATTTCATCGGTTTCGATCCCGATCTTCCGGTTCAGCGCCATATCGACCGGTTTCTTCGCCAGCAGCGGGTGACCGTCAACCGGCTGATGCATTTTGACAATCTGGATTCCATCCGGGAAGCGGTTTCGCACGGATCCGGCGTCAGCATTGTCCCGAAACCCGTCCTGAAATCTTTCGTCGAGCAGGGGCGTATTGTGGCGATTCCGATCCTGCCCAAGAGTCTGAGGCGTCCCCTGGGAATTATTCACCGGAGGCGCAAGGTCTTCTCCCGTGCCGCCCAGGCGTTCCTGTCCTTGCTGATGGAGAGCGCCCTGCCGGCCCGGCCTGTGGAAAAAAATACTACCTCGTTGGCACTTTAAGTGCTCTAAAGAATCCACGGAGAAACTATGGCTACTGTCAAAAAAGCGCCCACCAAGGATCAAAAAGAAGCGAAGTTCACCCGGGAGAAGTTGATCGACGCTCTCAATGAAGATCTTTCCCGGGAGTACCAGTCGATTATCGCCTACGTGAATTACTCCCAGGTATTGAAGGGAGCCGCTTATATGGCGATTGCCGATGAACTGGCTATTCACGCCAAAGAGGAACTCGATCACGCCCTGCAGGTGGCCAATCACATTGACTATCTGGGTGGAATGCCCACCGTGAAGCCGCTGCCGGTGAAGACCTCGGAAAAGGCCGAAGAGATGCTTCGCTTCGACCTGGACAATGAAAAAGACACCATCCGGCATTACCGGCGGCGGATCAAACAGGCAGAGGCGCTCAACGAATATGCGATCGCCGAGAATATTCGCGAGATTTTGATGCAGGAGCAGGAGCATCTGGTCGATCTGGCGACGGCGCTGGGTATCGACGCTCCGGACCCGGGCATCGCCGATTAGGAAAGCGCTCAGGACAGGGCTTGTCACCTGGGGGCGCCGCCGGTCATCCAACAAGCATGCCTGTTTCGGAAGCCCGGTATTCGATCCTGGATCTTGCGCCTGTGAAAGAAGGGGGCACGATCGCCCAAGCCTTTGAGCACTCCGTCGATCTGGCCCGCCATGCCGAGCGATGGGGCTATACCCGTTTCTGGCTGGCCGAGCATCACAATATGCCGGGAATCGCCAGCGCGGCGACTTCGGTGCTGATCGGGCATATTGCCGGGCACACGGCGAGGATTCGAGTGGGTTCGGGCGGAATCATGCTGCCGAATCATTCGGCATTGGTGATTGCCGAACAGTTCGGAACGCTGGAAACGCTGTACCCGGGGCGGATCGATCTGGGTGTCGGGCGGGCTCCGGGCGGGGATTCGGCTGCGGCTCGTGCCCTGGGACGCGGAGTGAATGCAGCCGAGGAGGACTTTCCCCGCCAGGTGCAGGAGCTCCTCGCGTACCTCGGACCGGCGCGTCCGGGACAGGCTCTCCAGGCGGTGCCGGGCACGGAGACCAACGTGCCGGTCTGGCTGCTCGGGTCCAGCACCTACAGCGCGCAACTCGCTGCGGAGCTGGGGCTGCCGTTCGCATTTGCCAGTCATTTTGCTCCGGAGCTGCTGCTACAGGCGGTGGAAATCTACCGGTCGCGGTTTCGCCCCTCGTCCTATGCATCCCGGCCGTACCTGATGGCGGGAGTTCCGCTGATCGCCGCGGAAACCGATGACGAAGCGGAATATCTGGCGACCTCGCCGATGCTGCGGTTTTTGAGTCTCATCCGCCGGGAACCGATCTTTACGCCGCCACCGGTCGCTACCATGAACGGCCGGTGGAGCGATGCGGAGCGGCATCTCGTGCTGTCGAAGCTGGGCGTTGCCGTCGTGGGCGGGCCGGAAACGGTCAGTCAAAAATTGAACGAATTTATCCGGCGCACCGGCGTGGACGAGATCATCCTCACCTCCGATATCTACGAACACCAGAAGCGGCTGCAATCGTTTGAAATCGCCGCGGCGGCGATCAGGAGTCTTGCCGGGCAGGCGGCCTGACGGAAGCGCTTGTGGATGGCAGAGTCTCGTGCACGGTTCGGCTGCGCACGGATGGCTGCAGCCGGGCTTGCAGTTCCGCCCGGGCGCGCATAATGCGGGATTTGGCCGCGGGCTCGCTCAATTTCAGCGCCGCCGCCACCTGCCGCAGGGGTAGATCGTGGACATACCGCATCAACAGAATTCTGCGATAGGTGACCGGGAGAAGACTGATGTTGCGCCGCAGCCACTGCCGCATCTGGGCGCTTTCCTGCTCGATGTCGATTTGCACCGGAGCCATCGCCGACCGTAGCTTTCTCCAATGGCCCGCTTCCATCTCAGCGTCCAGAGAAGTCTTTTGCGACGTCCGGGAGCGTTTGTGGATCTGGCGGCATTCGTTGAGAACGATCGTACAGAGCCAGGTTGAGAATTTCCCCGTGCCGCGGAACTGGTCGAGAGAAGTGAATACCCTCATCCAGGCCGTCTGCACGGCGTCCTCGGCGTCATGGTGATTTCGCAGATAAAGGTAGGCGAATCCCACGGCCGAGTCATGAAATCGATCGAAAAGCGCCGCCAAGGCGGCGGGGTCGCGAGTCCGGGCCTGTGCGATCAGATCCGAGTCGCCCAAAAGCAAGCGGGGAGCCTGCGCGACCGGAGTCGCGCAACAGCGTGCAACGACTGTTCCCATCTACCCTCCCGTTCGTCCGGAGCATCATTTAAACACCATTAATCCAAGATGTAAAGCAGAATATTGGGAACAGTTATTTGTTTTGCCGGAATTGCCTGCGAACTTTTCCTCTATTGCTTTTCTATGCCACTGATTGTGAACAAACCATTACTTTCTTCCGTAAGATTTTCCCGAAAACGAAACGGGTTTTGGCTATGAATAGCCGATTTCCGGCATTCCTCAGCTGTTGACACCGCTGGCAAGGAAGCCGCCGTCGACCACGATGCACTGGCCGGTGAGGAAGCTGGCTCCATCGGAAGCGAGAAGCAGGCAAGCTCCGACCAGTTCCTCCGGTTTTCCGAATCGCTTCATCGGAGTGCGGAGAAGAAATTCGCGGCCACGCTCCGTACCGTTTAGCAAGCTGGCATTCAGCTCCGTGGGAAACACACCGGGTCCGATGGCATTTACGGAGATTCCATCTTTGGCCCACTCGATTGCCAGCGTCTTGGTGAGCGACAGCACGGCGGCTTTGGAGGCTGCGTAGGCCGCCACTTCGTTCAGGCTGACAAACGAGCTGAGAGAGGCGATGTTGATCACCCGGCCGCGTCCGCTGGCTTTCAAGGGTTCGTAGAAGGACTGGCAAGCCCGCAGGATTCCGGTGAGGTTGATATCGATCAATTTCGAGAAATCCTGTTCCGGCACGTCCTTGGTGGGTTTGCGAAACGTCTGGCCGGCGGAATTGAGAAGGATGTCGATGCGGCCGAATTCAGCCAGCACCGCGTCGCGAAGAGTGTCGATGGAAGCCCGGCTTTGGACATCGACAGTCTTGCGCAGGCTTTTGCGGCCCATCGCTTCGATCTCGGCCGCCACTTCGCTGACGTGTCCGTCGCGACGGCCGGCCGGCACGACATTCGCCCCGGCCGCGGCCAGGCCCAGGGCCAAGGCTTTTCCGAGCCCCGAAGTGCCGCCAATCACCACCGCAACGCGGTCTCGCAGATCAAGAGGAGTTTGAATTTCTGACATGAGTTTTTATCGAGTGCTGAACTTATAAACAGTGGTGGAGCGGTAGCGGGCACCTGGCTTCAACACCACGCTGGGAAACGACGGCTTATTCGGCGAATCGGGAAAATGCTGCGTCTCCATGCAAAACGCATAGCGCTTCTGATAGACCTTGCCGCTCTTTCCAGTAATGGTTCCGTCCAGAAAGTTGCCGGTGTAGAACTGCAGTCCCGGCTCGCTGGTAAACACTTCCATCACGCGTCCGCTGGTGGGCTCGTACACCTCGGCAGCTTTCTCCGGACCGCTTCCCTTCTTATTCAGGACGAAGTTGTGATCGTAGCCGCCGCCGAACTTGATCTGCTCGTCATCCTTATCGATGCGCTCGCCGATGGCGACAGGCTTCAGGAAGTCGAAGGGCGTGTCCGTGACAGGCCGCAACTCGCCGGTCGGGATCAAGGTTTGATCCACCGGCGTGAACTGGTCCGCGTTGATCGCCACTTCATGCTTCAGGACGTCGCCATTGCCCGCTCCGGCCAGGTTGAAGTAAGAATGGTTGGTCAAATTCACCACCGTCGGTTTATCCGTCGTCGCGAAGTAGTGAATGCGGAGTTCATTGGCTTCCGTCAGGGTATACATTACCGAGACTTTCAGCGTGCCCGGGAATCCTTCCTCGCCGTTATCGCTGCTGTATCGAAGCGTCACCGAGGATTTTGTGGAACTGCTGGCCTTCCAGATGCGCTTGTCGAAACCTTTGATTCCGCCGTGCAGGGTGTTGCCGTTGTCGTTCGCCTTCAACTTGTAAAGACGATCGTTGAGAGTGAATTGGGCGCCGCCGATGCGATTTCCGTAGCGGCCGATGATCGCTCCGAAATACGGATGCGTTCCGAGATAACCGTCCAACTTCTCAAATCCAAGCGCAACGTCGTCGAAGTGACCTTGCTTGTCCGGCGTCCGGATGCTGGCGACGATGCCGCCGTAGGTGAGGACCGTGACCTCCATACCGGCTTTGTTGGTCAGGGTATAGATTTCTATTTCTTCGCCGCTGGATGTCTTGCCGAATGTTGTGTGCGAGACACCGGCGGAGGAGTCTTGATGAAACAAAAGTAAAAATCCCAGGGCGGAGAGAATCGAAAGTTTCATGCTCGTGTCTATCGTATCCGGGCCGCGGCCCGCAGGCTTCGATCAGATATTCCCGCGTTGAATTTCGCCGGCCATGAAGTCTGTCGCTCGCCATGCCAGAGCGAGAATCGTCAGCGTGGGATTTTTCTCCGATGCTGTCGTAAAGGCGGACCCGTCGACGACAAAGACGTTCTTCACGTCGTGCATCTGACAAAAGCCGTTCAGGGCGGAGCGCTTGGGATCGACGCCCATGCGGCAGGTTCCATGCTCGTGAATGGCGCTGCCCAGCGTGTCGATCCAGCCACGCTGGAATGGAAGAATTTCCGCTTTTGCGGCGCGAAAAATCGACTCCGCGGTATCGTACATCTCGGCGATCATTTTGCGTTCGTTGTCGCCGATGCGGTATTCGATCTTTGCCTGGGGAACTCCATACTTGTCGTTCGGAGTGCCATCGACCGTGACGCGGTTGTATCGCTGCGGCAGAACCTCGCCGTAGGGATGCATTGCCAGCAGGGCGGGGAAGCGATCCTTCACCGCTTTCTTGAACCCTGCGCCGTAGCCTTCGATCTGCTTCGCCCAGGATGGCCCCGGCTGCGCTCCGGTATACCAAAACTGCGAACCGTAGCCTCGAAGGTAGTCGCGCTTGCGTCCGCGATGGTTGAAGCGGGGCATGTAGATGTGTTCCCCGCCGATCCCGTCGTCGTTGTGTACCTTGGTACCGATCAGGCCGGGCGCAAAGGCCTGCATGTGAAACCGGACCTGTTCGCAAAGGTATCGCCCGATGACATCGCTGGAGTTGCCGATGCCGTTGGGATAGCGCGGCGACTTGGAATTCAGCAGAATGCGTGTGGAGTCGATACAGCTTGCCGCCATGACGACGCGCTTGCCGTAGACCCGGTGCTCTTCGCCAGTGTACCGGTCGAAGTATTGGACACCGCTCGCCCAGCCGCGATCATCCACCAGCACTCGCGCCGCGACGGCGTTGTCGACGACTTGCAGACGGCCGGTTTTGAATGCCGGCTCGATCAGATAGTCGGAAGAGTTGAAGAACGCGCCGATATCGCAGCCCCGGCCGCAGGCTCCGCAGAAATGGCATTTCGGGCGGCCGTTGTGTTCCTTTGTCAGGACGGCGCGGCGAACAGGAACGATGCTGATGCCGATCGATGACGCCGCCGACTGCATCACTTTCTCGCCGCAACGCAGCGCCGGAGCGGGCAGGTGGTACTTCGAGCCCGGCAGGGAGTCCTGATCGTCATCGCCACCGCAGACTCCGATCTCCTGCTCCACCTTGTCGTAATAGGGAGCGATGTCTTTGTAGCGGATCGGCCACGGAATTTCCCAGCCATCTTTCGCCGGACCCTCAAAGTCCAGGTCGGAGTAACGCAGCGAGACTCGCCCCCAGACGTTGGTCTTTCCGCCGCGGCCCCAGACGCGAATCAGCTCGAATGGATTCTTGGCGTCGCTGATGTACGGCTGTTCCTTGGTATCGAGAAAAAACTGCGGCGGGTGCTGGCCTTTCTTGTAGCGCTCACGCGTCTCCCACGGTTTGACGTGCGACCAGAATTGCGTGCGGCGGAACTTCGTTCCGGCGTCGAGCATCAGGACGTTCACGCCCTGCCGCGTCAGGTTCCAGGCGGCCATTCCGCCGGAGGCTCCGCTGCCGATGACGATGACTTCGTGAACTTCGGCGCTGCGCTGGACGTTTGGGGCTTGCATGTTACTCGCCCTCGCAGCCGCGGAAGTCCGCGACATAGGTATTGCCATGCCAGCCCAGCTCCGTGGCCAGACCTTCTTTGGTGCCGTAGTAGAGGTCGATGGTGGTGTCTTTCAGAAGGCGGAAGTACGGAGATTTTTTCTTGTACTCCTGCTCGACTGCGGTTGCCGGATCTTTTCCGGAGAACTTTGCCAGGAGCGCCTT
Source organism: uncultured Solibacteraceae bacterium (assembly GCA_964515165.1). Classification (GTDB taxonomy): domain Bacteria; phylum Acidobacteriota; class Terriglobia; order Bryobacterales; family Bryobacteraceae; genus JAPKYZ01. The sequence continues at coordinate 16,512 of CAZETQ010000043.1, forward strand.
CCAATCGGTCTTGAATTTCGCATTCGACGCGGCCCGTTCGTCGATCAGGATGTGCACCTGGGCATCGCCCGCGCCGGGAGTTTCGGTGCGCGGAATGATGATGTCCGCCAATTTTGCGGTGAGCGCGAGTTCGCCGGAGGTAAGTGCCAGCGGCTGGGCGGCCCGGGCGGCCAGCGCTGTGGCGGAAAGCACGACAAGGGCTTCTCGGCGAGTCTGCATTCCCTACCGTTGTACTAGATTGCCGCGGAGTTTGCGAATCGCCGCGAGAACCTTGAAACTCGGGCGTCGCGGGCGGCGTCCGTGAGGCAGTGCGAGTCTCTTTGGGCGCAGGAGTTTTCCTGCTGATGGCTACCGGTGTGTATGGTCAGCGGTTTTCCTTCGGCGTGGTGGGTGGCACGAACGTCACTAACGGCTTTGTGCCGCGGTACTACTACACGCCCGCGGATATTTACGGAAATCCGGCGAGTGACTTTTGGTATGAGAGCGGACCTCGCAGCTTTATTCTGGGCGCTTCTTTCGAAGCGTACTTGGCCAACCGGTTTTCGTTGGAGGCAAACGTCCTGCATCGGCCCATGACGTACCGCATTCGCTACGACGCGCATTTTCCTGAGGGAACGCAGAGCACGAATTACACGGCGACGGCCGTACGGGCATGGGAGTTTCCGGTGTTGCTCAAATACACGCTGCCGCTGTCCAGCCGGTTCCGGCCTTTTGTTGCCGCCGGCCCGTCCTTTCGTACGCAAGAGGACGCTGGTGCGGCAGAGCCATCGCAGGTTGGTTTTTCTGCCGGAGCGGGAGTGACGATTCCCTGGGGCCGGTTCCGAATTTCGCCGACGCTCCGGTACACGCGATGGGCTCGGGAATCGATCTGGCCGAAGTACGAGACGAAGCCGGACCAGTTGGAATTCTTAACCAGCCTCTCCTATGAAATGACGCCGGAGTTTCGCACTGTCAAGGGACATAAGTTGGAGTTTGGAGCGCTGCTTGGCGCGACACTGACCGAAGGGATTGTGAGCGGCAGTGGAAGCTTGCCTCACGATGAGAGATTCGGATTCCTGGCGGGAGTGGTGCTCCAGACGAATGTTCGGGGGAACTGGGCCGTGGAAGTGGACGCACTCTACCGGCCGATTCGAGTGAAGGGCGAAAACCCGGATCGGAAGACGCTCTATTCGGTGCTGACGTGGCAGTTTCCGGTGCTGGCCAAGTATAGTTTCACAGACGCGAAGTGGCGGCCGTTTGTGGCCGGAGGTCCGTCATTCCGGATCTCCGGGAATTTGAACGGGTACAATCCCTCCCATTTCGGCGCGACGGCCGGCGCGGGCGTGGAGAATTTGGTGGGCCGGGGAATTCGCCTGGCTCCCGCGATCCGGTATACGCGCTGGAAGTCCGACGATCGTAGATTTAGCTGGATGGGCCGGACGAACCCGAATTCCGTGGAGTTGGTGTTTGGGGTTACGTTCTGACTGGACCGTCAGTCTTCCAGAACGCAGATGTCCTTGAGATTCCGGTAGTCCTCGGCGTAGTCCAAACCGTAGCCCACCACAAATTCGTCGGGGATCTCGAAGCCGCGGTAATCCACATGAATGGGACGAAGACGGCGTGACGGCTTATCGAGCAGCGCGGCGATCCGGATCGACCGGGGACGGCGCTGGCTGAGGACGTGAATCAGATAGGTCAGCGTGACTCCGGTATCGACAATGTCTTCGACGATCAGCACGTGGGCCCCTTCGATCGACGAGTCGAGATCCTTGGTAAGGCGCACTTCGCCGGAAGACGATTTTTCTTTTCCGTAGCTGGAGATTCCGATGAACTCGCAGCGGGCATGCCGGTCGATCGCGCGGGAGAGATCGGCCATGAACATGAACGCTCCCTTCAGGATGCAGACCAGGCACAGAGGCCCCTCGGGAAAATCCCGGGCGATCTGCGCGCCGAGTTCCAGAATGCGCTTCTGGATCTGGTCCGCGGGCACTAAGACACGGAGATTGGTCTTGACAGGCATGGGAGGAGCTGAAAGGCGGATTCTAGCACTCCCGCGAGGAGGCTCTCAGTTGCCGGAGGCGCTGGACCCGTGGAGCATGGCCAGACGCGGCATTCGCAAACTCGGCGGGCCGATGTGAATGTGCGCTCCGGTCGCCGAACCGGGAATAAATGTCCGGAAGGCGAAGTAGGGGATGTGAGAATCCTCCAGGAACTTTCGCAGCCAGATCCCTTCCGGAGAGTCGGGCGTTAGGGCCACGTCGACACGATCCCGGTGATCGTAGCCCATGGATCGATGCAGTTCCGTCATACCGAGCGCGGAAACGGGCAGCTCTTTCGAGAATTTTTTCTCGAAGGCTTTCTCAATCGCGCGAAGCTGGACCAGTTGGAAGATTCCATTGCCGGCATACTTCTCGAACGGTTTCCAGGATTGTGCCGCATCGGCGGCCATCCGAGCTTCCGCGGCGCGGGCTTCGGCTTCCTGCTCTGCCTGGATCATCTCCAGAAGCTGTTGGAAGGTGCGCGCTCGCGATTCTGCCAGGTCCAGCGTGCGGCGCCGCATGTCGAGCTCTTCCAGCTCCGGCGTCAGCTCCGTTCGGGCCAGAACACCGTCGTCGACCAGCTTTTTCAGGCCCTCGATCTTGCTTTCGGTGCGCGCCAAGCGGCGTTTGGCCGCTTCGACCATCCAGATGGATTGATCGTTCGTCAGATCTTCCACGCTCATCTTTCCGAAAAGAGTCCGCCGCAAGACGGCGTCATCTTCGGCATCGGCGAGAGCATCCTTGGCTTTTTCCAGGCGCGATTTTGCGACCGCTCCTTCCCGTACCAACTCCTCCAGACGAGACACTTCGATCTTGGCCTTGTCGATGCCGGCCATGCTGGGGAGTTGTGCGGAGACAATTGGGGCGCAGAGCAGCGCTACCGCCAGAAAATGCACTATAAACTTAGTTTACAACGCCCCGGCCTGTTAGTACGATGGAGCCATACAGACTCCTGCCCACCGCTTACCGATTTCCTCCGATTTGCCCGCTTGGTTGATCGCTGTTCGCGCTGCTGAATCGAAGAAAGCAAACGACATCCGCGTTTTAGACCTGCGCGGGGTGACATCTTTTGCCGACTTCTTCGTCATTTGCAGCGGAAGCAATTCCCGGCAGAATCAGGCGATTGCCGACGAAATCGAAAAAGAGCTGACCGCCGCCGGTGAAAAAGTCCAGAGCTCGGAAGGCTACACCCACGCCGAATGGGTTTTGATGGACTACGGAGACATGGTGGTGCATGTCATGTCGCCCGCCACGCGGGAGTACTACGATCTGGAACGGTTGTGGCGTCAGGCGAAGGTGGTCGAGATTCCTCCGCCGGCCGCCTGAAACTCACGAATCGTCTTCTCCGCACCCTCGGGAGTTAACGCCTGAATGGCGTCCAGAACGAGTTCGACTTTTTTCCCTGTTTGCAGAAATCCCTGGAGCGCGAACTTCACGCAAACTTCGGTGGCCACTCCGTAGACGACGTAGCGGTCCGCGTTCCACTGGCTGAGAATAGGCCCGAAGTTCGGACACTCGAAACAATTTGTCGTGACCTTCTCGATGACGACTTGTTTGGCGGAGCGAACATCCAGATCCCGCTGTTCGTAGCGCCAGTGCATGAGCCCGGGCAGCAATGTGCTCTCCGGCTTTCGCTGCCCCAACGTTCCGGCGACACAATGAGGCGGCCAGTGCTGAAACTCCGGATCGTTTTCGGCGTGCGCGTCCATTGTCGACAGGACGGCGATTCCGTGTTCCAGCGCATAGCGATTCATGCGGGAGATGGCGGAGATCCGTTTCTCCGCTCCCGGTACGTACAGCGCTCCGGCAGGGAGCAGGAAATCCATCTGTGTGTCGATATCTACGAAAACGGTGGTCACGGTTGGATCTTCAGCAGCTCCGCGGAGAGATCGACCCAGGCTCCGGGGCGGGGACGGTCAAGCTGCGCGTGAGCGCGAGCTTCTTCGATGGAAGGCAGCGGCGCGATCCGGCGGCCGTTCGCCATGACGGGCTTCAGCACTCGCACGTATTCGCCGTCCGCCGTAGGTTCTTCGTTCATCCGGCCCAGAACATCGAAGCCGGAGTAGCGGAATACCTGCTTAGCCCCGGCGAGAGTGGCCTTCTCCTCGCTTTTCTTGGATGGGAAGCGGCTGACACCATCCACCTCAATTTCGACCAGCTTATAAACGGCGCCCAGTGCGGGAGAATCCGAGGAGGTCGCCAAGGCCGTCCCCACGCCGAAAACATCGACGGGCGCGCCGGCCGCCAGAATTTCCCGGATGCGGTCTTCATCCAGCTCGTTGGTGGCCATGATTTTGGCATGGCGCAGTCCGGCGTCGTCGAGAATCTTCCGGGCGCCCTTGGCGAGGGAGACGATATTGCCGGAATCCAGCCGGACGCCCCAAATGGGCTTGCCCAGCGACGCGGCCTTGCGCGTACCTTCCAGAGTGTCGTAGGTGTCCACCAGGTATGCGCAGCGGTCTCCCAGAAGCTCCTGCAGCTTGCGGAACGCTTCCCGCTCCGATTCGAACGCGAGGATCCAGGAATGGGCGGATGTGCCGAACAGCGGAATTCCGTACTGATAGCCCGCCATGACGTTGCTGGTTCCGGCGCAGCCGCCGATGTAAGCGGCTCGCGCCGCGTAAACCCCGGCTTGGGGGGAGTGGGCCCGGCGCGTGCCGAATTCGACGATAGGCCGCTCGTCGGCAACCTCCAGCAGGTGCGCGGCTTTGGTGGCGATCAGGGTTTGAAAGCCGACCATCGACAGAAGGTACGTTTCGACCAGCTGAGCTTCAATCAGCGGGGCCCGCACGACCAGCAGGGGTTCCTTGGGATGCATCGCCGTTCCTTCGGGAGCGGCGGCGAGCGAACCGGTAAAGCGAAATTTGAGAAGGTAACTCCAGAATTCGGGCGGAACTCGCGAGAATTGAGGGAGCGACCGGAGCCAGGCGACTTCCTCCGTGCGGAAGTGGAGCGTTTCGAGATATTCGACCGCCTGGGGCAGCCCGGCGGCCACCAGGTAGTGGCGGCCCTGGGGCAGCCGCCGGACAAACATTTCGAATGTTGCGATTTCGTTGGCCTTGCCGGCCTCGAAATAGCCGGCGGCCATTGTCAACTGGTAAAGGTCGGTAAGAAGCCCGTTCACTTTTTAGCGGGCGCGGCGGCTTCCTTGATCGCCGCCAGCGCCTGCTGCAATTCTTCCACAGCCTTACCGTCCAGTTCGTAGAGCGCCGGTTCGCCGTCCCGCTTGGCGATCCAGGAATTGCCGGTTTTCGAGATCAGGACCTTCTCCGTCCGCTTGCCGCCGCCGGAGACGACCGTTGCTTCGAAAACGGGTTCGGTGAATCCCGCCGTTAGAAACTTGATGGAGGAAAGATCGCGCAGCTTGTCGATAGCGCTTTGCACTCCCGGCGAGTCCAGTTTTTTCCCGCCGCGCGTCCAATCGTCGCCGGACTTGGTGAGCGAAACGGAATTGGCTCCGTCGCGAATATCGATGCGGGTGGGATCGTTGAAGCCGAAATCGAAGAGTTTCCGGTCGCGCACGTCCTCGAGACCTTTATCCAAGCCGTCGCCCAGCTCTTTGGCGACTTTATAGACGCCCTCCACGGCCGTCGACTTCGCGAAGTAGTCTTCTTTGTTTTTTCGAATCTCCAGTTGCTGGGTGCCGGAAGCGTCCGTGACCTTTGCGGTCGCCACGCGTGTTCCGGAAGCGAACAGCGCGACGGACTTCGTGGCTTCCTCATTCTCGGCGGAGACGTCCATTTTGGCGTCTTTCAGCTTTCGAACGATCTCTTCCACCTGGAGATTGTCCGCCCGGTATGGTGCGGGCTTGAGAATCTGCCATTCTCCGGTCGAGTTTTTCCCGAACTCGATGGACTGGTTCCTGGCGAAAATCTCGACGCGCGTCACTTTGGCGCTGTCGAATGTCAGCAGCCGCTTGTCGCGCAGATCTTTCCAGGACTTGTCGATGCTGGCGCGGTTGTAGCTGTAGACGGTGAAAATTCGCGGGTCGCCATCGAGCTTGGCGTAGAAGCCGCCGCTGGTGGCGGTTTCGTCACCGATCAGCAGCTGCTGGGTCTTGCCGTCCTTCTTCGTAATGGTGACGGTGAGGGAGGGAGAAGCTAATCCGAACGACGCCAGGTCACCGGCCTTTTCCTCCACCAGCTTGTCGGTGGTGTAGCTGGACAAGGTCGACACCATGGAGGAAACCACGTCGGGATCGGCGCTGGTGGGAATCGGTGCAGTGACGGCCCATTTATTGCCGGTCCGCTGAAGGATTACCGGGGCCTGGCCGGCCTTGGCGATTTCCAGTTTCTGAAACTGATCCTCGGGAAGATCGATCAGTTTCGCGGATCCGTCCGACGGGGGTTTGGATTCTTTCTCCTTCTCCAGCTTGTTGGAATACCAGACCCCGCCGCCCAGCAATGCTGCCAGCAGGGCCGCGATGAGCAGTCCACGGCTCTGCATCAGGCTACCTCCGCTTCCACCAGACACCGACACCGGCAAAGATCACCATCAGCGGAATCAGAAACTGGCTGACGGCTTTGATCATGGTCATCTGTGAACCGGAAATGGTCAGCCTCCGGTCTTCAGGATCCTTCGGACGGATGGAGATCAAATCTTCGTCCGACGACAGCCAGTTCATCATGTTCAGGAACAGGTCCGGATTGCCGGCTACGCTGACCATCGAATTGTAGATCCAGCCCGCGCTGCCCACCACCACGAACCGGCCCTGTCCGGACGCGCTTTGGTAAGTCCCCGCCGCACCGACCGTAAACGGTCCCTGCTTGTCTTTGTTGGGATCGATTCGCAGCTCGGCGCTCGAAAGATTTGCCGTCGCCATGCTGTTCTTGGAAGTAGAAAACAGTTTTTCCACGTTGGTTTTGTCGGCATTGGCGACTTCGAGCGAACGGCTCCAGGACATGGCGCTGGGGACGTTGGTCATGTCGCGAACGATGGCATGAGTTCCGTAGCTGCGGATGAGCGGCATCACTTCGCTCAACCCCATCAACTGCCCGATTCCCGAAAGATCGACCAGCAGATCCTTGTTCAGGGTGACTCCCCAGCTCTGCAGAGCCGCGACCAGAGCCGCGTTCTCGCCGATGGATTCACGGCCGAATTTTACCGGCGGATCGAGCAGGAACATCACCCGGCCGCCCTGTTCGACGCTGGCCTTCAGCGCGTCGACGGCCGGCTGCGGATAATCCAGCCGGGGACCGTCCACGATGGTGACCGTGCAATCCTTGGGAACTTCGGCTTTGCCCGCGGGCGCGGCGGGAGCCTCTCCGACTTTCACGCTGGCGGGCGCTTTTGCCGCCTCGCCTTCTCCCAAAAGAGAGACTGCCTTGGCTTGATAGTTCGACTTCTCGAGCAACTCCTGGGCTCGCGACAATCCGCTACGGCCGGAGTCTTCGAGCGCCGGCTCGCCGAACCCGCTGAGGAAACACGCCGTTCGTTTTCCGCCCTTCAGCGCGCGAACCAGCGCTCCGGTGACTTCTTCCTCGGTGACGCTTTTGGCTTCTTCGTGCTTGGCGGCGACATCGACAAATAGCGTGCCTTCGGTCTTCACCCCGGCGGCTCTTGCCAGCTGCGGCTTTTTCAGAACATCGACGTAGTCGACCTTCAGCTTCGGCGACAGGCTGCCATAGCGGTCCAGCAGGTCGCGCGCGCCTTGAAACCGGTCGGAACGGTCATAGTAAGTAAGCTTGACGTCCTGCTGCAGACCTTTCACGACCTTTTCGGTTTGATCGGAAAGGCTGAATCGCTTGTTGGCCGTCGTGTCGTGACTCTTGTTGTAGCGGTTGGCCAGGAAGTTGACGGCAACCAGGATCGCGAGGATGACGATGAAATAGATTCCCGCGTAAGCCGAGTACTTCTGTTGACGCGATGCCATGGTTTAGGCCCTCCACCGCAGCGATTCCAGCGATCTTGCCGTCAGAAACAATCCGAAGAAGATCACCGAGCAGTAGAAGATAATATCCTTCGAATCCAGCACTCCTTTGGAGAACGATTCGAAGTGGCTGACGATCGAAAGATAAGCCATTACTTTGGCTGTTGTCGTGGAATCGTAAGCAGATACCCACTCCATCACCCACAGCAGCAGGCAGACGCCGAAGGTCGCCGCTCCGGCGATGATTTGATTTTTGGTCAGAGTGGAGATGAAGGTTCCGATGGCCAGCAGCCCCCCGGCCTGCAGCATCAGGCCGAGGAAGCCGACCAGCATCGGCCGCCAGTCCGGCGTTCCGTAAATAAAGAGGAACAGGAAATTCATGCCGGCCACCAGCAGCATGGCGCCATACATCAACACGGCGGCCAGCCATTTGCCCAGGAGAATCTGGGCGTCGGTAACCGGGGAAGTCATCAGCAGTTCAATGGTGCCGGATCGCTTCTCTTCGGCGAACAGCCGCATGGTGATCAACGGCAGCAGGAAGAGCCCGATGACGCTGACGTTCGACAGCAGCGGGCGGACAATCTGCTCGTTGAGATTCATGGGAAAAGGCCGGCCGCCGGCCTGCTGTTGAATTCCCATGAAGACGAAGTATCCGACGACGTTCCAGAAGAAGAAGCCGAAGATCACGGCGAACATCGCCATCAGAAGGTAGGCGATGGGAGAAGCGAAGTAACTCTTGATTTCTTTGCGGCAGATGATCCAGATGTTGCTCATTGCTTGGCGCCTCCGGTGAGTTGCAGGAAAACCTCTTCCAGGCTGACGGAAACCGGATGCAGTTCGGTCAGATTCCAGCCGCTTTCGACGACGGCGCGAGCGATATCGGCGCGCACGGCGCGTCCCTGCAGGCTTTCCACTTCAAAGCGGATCCGCGGGCCGTCGCCTTTTCCTAAAACGCGGCTGACGCCGGAGACCTGCTCCAGCCGGCGCTGGACGTCGGCGGCGTCCAGGGGCGCGCCGTTCCGCGGCTCGACTTCCACCAGCACCGCTTCGGAGCCTTTCAGGCGGCTGCCCAGGTTCTCCATGGAGTCCCTGGCGACCACTTTGCCCTTAGAAATGATGATGAGCTTTTCGCAAGTCTGCTCCACTTCGCGCAGGACGTGCGTCGACAGGATGATCGTGTGATTTCCGGCGAGCGACTTGATCAAATCCAACGTTTCGGCGCGCTGCTTGGGGTCCAGCCCTGACGTCGGCTCGTCCAGGATCAGCACGTCCGGATTGTGAATGATCGCCTGCGCCAGTCCGACACGCTGCCGGTAGCCTTTGGAGAGCTTACTGATCAGCTTGTCGAAGACATCTGCCACGGCGCATTGTTCGGAAACTTCTTTTACGCGCCCGGCGAGTCCCGCCGAGGGTAAGCCCTTCAGCTTGCCGACAAATTCCAGGTACTCGCCGACTTCCATTTCCGGATAGAGGGGTGGTGTTTCCGGTAGATATCCGATCCGCCGCTTCACTTCCAGCGGCTCTTTCTGGACATCAAAACCCGCCACGCTGACGGTGCCTTCGGAGGGGGGCATGAAGCAGGTCAGAATTCGCATCGTCGTGGTTTTCCCGGCTCCGTTGGGACCCAGGAAACCGACGATCTGTCCTTTTTCCACCTCGAAGGAAATGTCGTCGACAGCGACGGTGCGCGCGTACCGCTTCGTAAGGCCTTCGACTTTGATCATTTCTTAATGACTTCTCGGGTTTAGCGTATTCGCTACCGGAATGACGAGCCATCCGCCCGTCTGGTAACGGACATTCTTCGATCCTCATCATAAGGACGGCCGCCGGGAAGTGTCAAACGGGAGGTCTGTACAGGGGATACCCTTCACTTCCCTGTATTCTGAATCCGTGAACCGCTGGGATTTTCAGGAACTGTCCAAGGTTAGACTGAGGGAGGCTCGATACTTACTAGAGAAACAATGCTTTGATGGTGCGTACTACTTGGCAGGCTACGCTGTGGAATGCGGGTTGAAAGCTTGCATCGCGCGCGAGATCCGGCGATATGACTTTCCCGACAAATCGAAGGTAGACCAAACCCATACGCACAATATTCGGCAACTCGTGAGAGTTGCAGGTCTTGAGGATGCCAGGACGGAAAGGGCAATGAGCGAACCGGACTTTGATAAGAACTGGGTTGCCGTAGAACGTTGGTCGCCGCTGAGCCGCTATCGCCGAAATGACTCGCAAGACGCTCATACGCTGTGGAAAGCGGTGAACGATCGAAAGAACGGGGTGATGTCTTGGATCAAAGCCTACTGGTAAACATAGAGCTTGCGCGGGGAGCCAAGGTGGTGGAAGCGCTCGACCAAGCGAAGCTGAAGCTTGACGTAGCTGTTTGGGCTTTTCTCGAAGAATTCCGGGACTGGCGCCTGGTCATCGCTTCCCGGGAGCTCGACAAGATCGGGTCTGGTGTCTATGGAGCTGTGCTGGACGCTCTTCGGGAAGCCGGTATTTCCGTCGAGGAGAGGCCGTCTATGCTGATCCTACGGATGTCAGATCGTACGATCAAGGATCTTCGCCGGCTCTTCGGAAAGACGAAAAGTGTCGAAGGAATGAGGCTGGGCGGGCAGTTGTTCGGCGACAGGTTCTTCATTGAGGGATTTGTCTATCGCATCCGGTGATGAGCGTTTGCCAGCGCGTATAATTTAAGTTCTCCCCCGGGAACAGCCCGCTTTGCGCGGGAGTTCTGCCATGTCCGATACGCCGTTCGTTCACCTTCACGCGCACACCGACTACTCGCTGCTCGACGGGGCCTGCGAAATCAGCCAGATGATGAAGCTGGCGCAGGAACAGAAGATGCCCGCGATCGCGATGACCGATCACGGCAACCTGTTCGGCGGCGTCGAGTTCTACAACAAGGCGAACGAGTGCGGCATCAAGCCGATCCTCGGCTGCGAGCTCTACATCACCCAGCAAAGCAGCAGCGTCAAGAACGAGAACAACCGCTACAACCACCTTGTCCTGCTGTGCGAGAACCAGGAAGGCTACCGGAACCTGATCCAACTGGTTTCGACCGGCTTTCTGGAGGGCTTCTACTACAAGCCGCGAATCGACAAAGACCTGCTGTTCCGGCACAGCAAAGGCCTGATCTGTCTGTCGGCCTGTCTGCGGGGCGATACCAATGAGGCTCTGCTGGCCGACAACTATCGCGAAGCCCGGCGCCTGGCGGGCGAGTACCAGGAAGTTTTCGGAAAGCAGAACTTCTTCCTGGAGTTTCAGGACCACGGGCTGGAGCAGGATGCCAAGGTCATTCCGCAGCTGCGCAAGCTGGCTCTCGACATGGGCCTGCCCACCGTCGCCACCAACGACGCCCATTACTTGCGGAAAGGCGACGCGCGGGCGCACGAGATCATGCTGTGCATCCAGACCGGGAAAACCATGGCAGACCCGAACCGGATGCGGTTCACCACCGAGGAGTTCCATCTCAAGACGCGGGCGGAGATGGAGAAGCTCTTCGGTGACGACCCGGGCTCGCTGGACCGGACGTGGGAAATTGCGCAGCGCTGCAATCTGAAGCTCGAGAAGGTCAAGGAACCGTTTCCCCGCTTCCCGATTCCACCGGATCACACCATCGACACCTATTTTGAATACATCGCCCGGCAGGGATTCGACGGCCGGCTGCATCAGTTGGAATCGATGCGGCAGCGCGGGCTGATCCGGCATTCGGTCGAGGAGTATCAGCAGCGGCTGGATTACGAGATCAAGCTAATCCAGCAGATGAAGTTCTCCGGCTACTTCCTGATTGTTTGGGACTTCATTCGCTATGCCAAAGACAAGTCGATTCCCGTTGGACCGGGCCGCGGTTCGGCGGCGGGGTCGCTGGTCGGCTATTGCATGCGCATCACCGATGTGGACCCGCTGCAGTATGGGCTGCTGTTCGAGCGATTCCTGAATCCGGAGCGTGTCTCGATGCCGGATATCGACATCGATTTCTGCACCCGCGGACGCGGTGCGGTCATTCAGTACGTCACCGAAAAATACGGGCGGGAGCAGGTGGCGCAGATCATCACGTTCGGAACCCTGGGCGCCAAAGCCGCGATCAAGGATGTCGCCCGGGTGCTGGACTTCACCTTCGCCGAGTCCGACCGGCTGACCAAGATGGTGCCCAACGTCCTGAACATCAAGCTGAAGGACGCCATCGAGCAGGAGCCCGGTTTCAAGGAAGCCGCCAAGGCGGACGGACGGGTGGGAGAAGTTCTGGATGTCGCTCTGCGGCTGGAAGGAATGTCGCGGAACGCCAGCGTTCACGCCGCCGGCGTCGTCATTTCGCCGGAGCCGCTGAAGTCCCTCGTCCCGCTGTACAAGACGAACAAGGACGAAATTGTCACGCAGTACGACATGAACGGGCTGGAAAAGCTCGGTCTGTTGAAGATGGACTTTTTGGGGCTGACGACGCTCACGATTATCGATGACGCGCTGGCCCTGATCGCCAAGCATCGCGGCGCCCATCTGAAATTGGAAGATCTGCCGCTCGACGATGCCAAGACCTACGAGCTGTTTACCAAGGCATTCACCAGCGGCGTGTTCCAGTTCGAATCTCCGGGCATGCGCGACGTCCTGCGCCGCTATCAGCCCACTCGTGTCGAAGATCTGTGCGCGCTCAACGCCTTGTACCGGCCCGGTCCGTTAAAGGGAGGCGTGGTTGACGACTTCATCAACCGCAAGCACGGCCGCTCCGAAGTGGTCTACGATCCTCCGGAACTGCAGGAGATTCTCGAAGAAACCTATGGCGTGATGCTCTACCAGGAGCAGGTGATGCAGGTGGCCAATAAGATGGCCGGCTACTCGCTGGGAGAAGCGGACCTGCTGCGCCGGGCGATGGGCAAAAAGAAAGCCGAAGAGATGGCGAAGCAGCGGGACCGCTTCGTTTCCGGCTCTGTCGAGCGCGGCTTCAGCAAGAAGAAGGCGGAGCGAATCTTCGACCTGATGGCGCAGTTCGCGGAGTATGGCTTCAATAAATCGCACTCCGCCGCCTACGCCTATCTCGCGTATTTGACGGGATATCTGAAAGCCAACTATCCGGTGGAGTTTATGAGCGCCCTGCTGACGTCGGAAACGGGGAACACCACCAAGGTAGTGAAGTACATCAATGAATGCCGCGACATGGGCATCAAGGTACTGGCTCCGGATGTTAACCATTCCGACCTGAACTTCACTCCGGATGGGGACAGCATCCGTTTCGGCCTGGGCGCGATCAAGAATGCCGGAGCGTCGGCCGTAGAGGCAATTGTCAAGGCTCGCGCGGAACACGGTCAGTTTCGCAGCATTTTCAAGTTCTGCGAGCAGGCGGACATGACGGCGGTCAACCGGCGTGTGATCGAGTCGCTGATCAAAGCGGGAGCCATGGATGCATTGGGCTGCCGCTCGCAGTTGATCGCCTCCCTGGATTCGGCCATCGAAACCGGCATGAGGGAACTACGGGACCGGCAGAGCGGACAATCCGGCCTGTTCGGAATGCTGGCCGGGAGCGAAGAGCATCCCGAGCCGGAGCTTCCCAAAGTTCCTGATTGGACATCCCAGGAGAAGCTCGCCGGGGAAAAGGAATTGCTGGGGTATTACGTCACCGGCCATCCGCTGGACCAATTTAGGGACAAGGTGATGGATTTGAGAACGCACACCAGCTCGACACTCGAAGGCTTGGCGAAAGGCTTCGAAGTCAAGCTTTGCGGAATCATGACCGGAATCCAGCGGAAGCGGAATCGGGACGGGAAGCCCTGGGTGGCGATGCAGGTGGAGGATTGGGACGGCTCGATCGAGGCGATGGTATTTCCCAAAGCCTACGAGCAGATGGCTTCGATGATTGCGGAGGATCGGGCGGTGCTGATCCGGGCAACGGCGCTTCCGGAAGAGGGCGCGCCGCCGAAGGTTTCGGTGCAGGATGTCATCCCGCTGGAGAACGCGCGGGTGAATCTGGCCAACCTGATCGGGATCCGCGTGTGGCTGGGAATGAACGGAAATTCGAAGGCCGAAGCCCTTCGCGAGTTGTTCGCCCGGAAGCCCGGAGAAGCACAAGTTCGCCTGCGGCTGGAAAAAATGCGTGATTTTTCAGTTACTCTGGATGTTACCGCGCGGGTGAAACCGGATAGGGAGTTCCGGGCGGAAGTGGAGCGAATTTGTGGACCGGATTCGCTTGAGTCCCTGTAAATGGACAAAAAAGATCTGATCTCTGAGCTCGATCAAGAGCTGGTTGAATTAAAGGAAAAGGAAAGTTCGCCTCCACCGGGCCCTCCCGCGGAGGTACATCCTTCCTACCAGCGCATCCAACTGGCGCGCCATCCGAAGCGGCCTCATTCGACGGATTACATTCAGCGGCTTTTTACGGACTTCAGTGAAATTCACGGGGATCGCGCCTACGGGGACGATGCGGCCATTCTTTGCGGAATGGCGAACTTTCTCGGCCGGCCCATGATGGTCATCGCGCAGGAAAAGGGTCACGATACCAAGCAGAAATTACTCCGCAATTTCGGTATGCCGAAGCCGGAAGGGTATCGAAAAGCGCTGCGGGCGATGCGAATGGCGGAGAAATTCGGCCGTCCGATCGTGACGCTGGTCGATACCATGGGCGCATATCCCGGGGTCGACGCCGAGGAGCGGGGGCAGGCGGAAGCCATTGCCGTCAATCTTCGGGAGATGGCCCGGCTGAAGGTCCCCATTGTGACGGTCGTGATCGGCGAGGGCGGATCGGGCGGCGCTCTCGGAATTGGGGTCGCCAACCGTGTTTTTATTCTGGAAAACGCTTATTACAGCGTGATTTCGCCGGAAAGTTGCGCCGCGATCATCTGGCGCGATGCCGGTCAAGCCGAAAAAGCTGCTGCCGCGCTGCGCATCACCGCTCAGGACTTGCAGGAGCTGGGGATTGTCGACGATATTGTGCCGGAGCCGGAAGGAGGCGCGCACGAAGATCCCAGCGCCGCCGCCGAGAATCTCGGCCGGGTGCTGCGCCATGCGCTGGCGCAGTTGAGCACGATGACGCCAGAACAGCTGGTCGAAGATCGCTATCAGAAGTTCCGCAAGATGGCGAGCTTTTACACCGAACAGTAATGCTGCGAAAGCCCGGCCTCTGGATTGCGTTGGCGGTCGGAATTTTTGTCGCCCTTCTTGTGTCGAGCACCATGGGGCAATCGAAGTTCCGGGTGGAAGTCTGCATGGAGTTTCACGGCAGGAGCGAGTGCCGGATAGCGGCCGGGCCGACCGAGCAGCAGGCCCTGCGAACCGCCATCGAGAATGCCTGCGCCCTGATCGCCAGCGGAATGACCGATTCCATGGCCTGCGACCGCACTCCTCCCAAGAGCGTCCGCTGGATCAGCGGCAAATGAGATGCGGGCGGCGGCGCTCTTTCTGATCGCGGCTGCCGGTACTTGCCAGGAGTCCGGCGGGTTCGCCATTCTGTCTGCCATTGCGCCGGAGTCGGCCAGTCTGGGCAGCATCAAATTCCGGATCGTTTTCACCGGTACGGCCGAACAAACGCCTGCGGTAATCCTGCTGGATCACGGAGTGTCCGGACCCTCCGAACAGCCATGCGTGGCCGAAGAACTGGCCGCCGCTCTACCCGATCTCCCCTCGCCGCCCGTCTATGCCGCCTATGCCGGCCGTCCCGACCTGATCTACGTCACCAACATGGTCAACGGCGTTCAACTGGGCCTGTTGTCGGAGCTGGAATACCTCCGGAAATCCTGCGCCGGCCCGTCCTCGCATCCGAAGCTGCCGCCGCCCACGTTCGACCGTCTCCTTCCGACGATCGATTTGCTGCGAGCCCTGGCCCGCAGCTATGCCGGACGAGGGCCGCTGCGCGTGTTCTGGCTGGCAAGCGACTTTGCACCCTACGACTGGCGCGAGCAGGCGCGGACGCGTCCCACACGCGGAATGGCCGCCGTCAGCCGTGTCGCCAGCGGCGTTGCCGACTACCTGGCCGAAGCATTGAGCAGCGCCTCGATTTCGATCTTTCCCCTGGTGGTGAGAAAAAACCCGCAGGAAGCCGGGGAACAATTGGAGCCGGCCCGGCAGTTGGCGGCCGCCACGGGCGGAGTCGCGAGGTTGGCGACGGAGAGGCGCGGAGAGGGACTGAAGGAGCTGTTTCGGGAGTCGGAAAAGCTTCACCTGGTCCGGCTGGCGCCGCTGAAACAGGAAGATCGTGCCGAGGATGGCGAGCTGAAGCTGAAATCGTCCACGGGTAGCTTCGAACGCCGGTTCATTTATCCGGCTCAGCGCCCGTTTGAGCGGATTACGCCGGAGCAGGCTGCCATGCGGGTCGTTCGGTTCGACTCCAAGATGAGCCTGGGCTCGGGGTGTCCGGGAGAGCGGGAGACCGGCTCTTATTTCCATTTGAGTTTGCCGGCGGAAGAAGGCTCCGGCGAAACGCCGTTGTACGTGGACGTACAGTATCTGCGGACCAACCGGCCGACTCTCCGCCAGCGCCTGGTTTTGCCGCGTCCGGGGCCTCTTTGCATCCCGATCAGCGACGATGGTCCCGGAAATACATTCATTGTGGTGGCTCACGATCCGGCGACCGGGTGGACGGGCGCGCGGCGAGGGAAATTGTCTCCAAGAAAGAACTGATGCCCGAGAATCCCTGGACCGAACCTTTGTTCGATTTGCACCAGCATACGGACTACTACCACCGCCAGGACGGCGATCTGCTGAGACATTCCCGCAACCTGGGGGTGGCGCGAACCCTTCTTCTGCCGGGAGCCGGCTGGATGATCCAGGGCGCCCCGTGCGGCGGGAATGACTGGTGCCGGAAAACCGAGGCCGCGGCGCCGGGACACTTTCGGCGATTCGCTACCGCCGATCCGGCGGAGCCGGATGCGGTCCGGGTGCTGGAAACGGAGCTGAAGAACGGAGCGATCGGGATCGGCGAACAAAAGTTCGAGGTTCCGGCGGATTCCCTGCAAATGCGTGCTGTGTTCGATGTTGCCCAGGCATATGGGGTGCCGGTGCTCGTTCATTTCGAGCACGGCAAGTACAACACCGGGATCGCAAACTTCGAGAAGATCCTGAAAACCTATCCGGATGTGACGTTTATCGGTCATGCGCAAACGTGGTGGTCGAATATCTCGGCTGCCGGCGATCCGGCGGATCTCTATCCGATCGGAAAGGTGACACCGGGCGGCCTGACCGACCGCCTGCTGTCGGACTATCCCAACATTTACGGCGATCTGTCCGCCGGATCCGGTCTGAATGCCATTCGCAGAGATCCGGAATTTGCCCGGGGATTTTTAGCCCGCCACCGGCACAAGTTGATATGGGGAAGCGATTGCCCGTGCCGGGACGGTGCCGGAGGCGGGTGGAAACAGAAAATGTGCATCGGGCGGGAGTGTTTGAATCAGTTGTGGCAGTTGGCGGAGAGTCCCGTTCACTTTCGCGCTCTCGTTTGGGACAATGCCTTTCGGGCGATTCTAAGCCTCTAGATTTGTTAACAGTTAGGCCATTTTTTCCGATGGTAAGATTGAACTTACGACTCCGCTCTTGCGTCTAAAGAGCCTTGAGGAGTTCCCTTTGAAACGCAAGTGGAAGATCATTCTGCCGATTCTGGTGGTACTACTGGTTGCCGCCGGGTTCGGCGTCCGCCAAAAAATCGCAGAGCGCAACCTTGTCACGGTTCAGACCGGAAAAGCCGTCCGGCAGGATCTGGCGGCGATCGTCACCGCTTCGGGAGAGATCAAACCCCGTAACTACATCAACATCGGGACGAATGCCAACGTCCCGTCGCGCATCACCGACATTCTGGTGACCGAAGGCCAGAAGGTGAAAAAGGGCCAGTTGCTGGCCAAGCTGGAGTCGGTTCAGCCGGAGGCGGAAGTTGCTGCCCAGCGTGCGTCGGTCAGTTCGGCCGAAGCCGATTCGTCGGCTGCGGAGTCCGGATTGACGGCTTCCGACGAGAACATTCGCACCGGGCAGGCGACGGTGGAGCGCTCGAAGGCGGACCTGGATAAGGCAAGGATCTTCAAAGAACGGGCGGAGAAACTGTGGAAAGAGCAGTTAATTCCGCGGCAGGAACTGGACCAGCGGAACGCCGAATATGCGTCGGCTGTGGCGGCTGTGGCGGAATCCGAAGCCCGGCTGGCGCAGTACAGGGCCCAGCGCGCCCAGACACAGGCGAACCTGATGTCTTCCCAGCGCCGGGTGACCCTGGCGCAGGCAAATCTGCAGCGGGCGGCCGATGTACTCCAGCGAACGCAATCGGTGGCGCCCATCGACGGCGTCGTAACCAACCTTCCGGTTCGCGTCGGCGAGACGGTGGTGCCCGGTATCCAGAACTCAGCCTCCAGCCTGATTATGACGATCGCCGACATGTCGCTGATCACCGCGGAGGTAAAGGTCGACGAAACGGATATCGTAAACGTGAAGCTCGATCAGGTGGCGGACATCACCATCGACGCGATGCCCGGACGGACCTTCAAAGGCCATGTCATCGAGATCGGAAACACCGCGATTTTGCGGTCCACGGGGCTGGCCGCGTCGCAAAGCGCGATTTCCAGCCAGGAAGCGAAGGACTTTAAGGTTGTGATTGCCTTGGACGACCCCCCGGAGGAGATTCGTCCCGGTCTGTCTTGCACCTCCAAAGTAACGACGGCCACCCGGAAGAATGTCGTGACGATCCCGATCCAGGCTCTGACGGTTCGCCAAAAGGGCGATCTGGAGCCGAAACCGGAAGGTGACAAGAAAGCGCAGCCGGTTAAGCTGGATCCGGCGGCTGAAAAGGCCCGGAAGGAAGAGATCCAGGGTGTTTTCGTGGTGGCGGACGGCAAGGCAGTTTTCAAGAAGGTGGAGACAGGCATTACCGGCTCGACGGACATTGAGGTCACTGGCGGTATTTCCGATGGCGAGGAGATCGTCACGGGAAGCTACCGCGTGATCCGCACACTTCGGAATGAAGCAAAGGTTAAAGTAGATAACATAGCTCCCAAGAAGGCGGACAGTTAAAGACGATGTCTACAGCGGTGGTCGAAGATCTTCAAGCACGAGGCGAACAGCTCCGCCGGGATGGCATCGTCATCCGTACGTACGATCTCTGGAAGACGTACCAGATGGGCGATCAGACGATCAATGCGGTTTCCGGATGCGATATTGAAATCCGGGTAGGCGAATACGTCGCGATCATGGGGCCGTCCGGCTCCGGTAAGTCCACTCTCATGAACCTGATCGGCTGCCTGGATACTCCCAGCAAGGGGCTGTACTATATCAACGGCCGCCTCGCCTCGGCGATGAGCGATGATGAACTGGCCCGGATCCGGAATAAGGAAATCGGGTTCGTTTTTCAGACTTTCAACCTGCTGCCCCGTGCGACAGCGCTCCACAATGTCGAGCTTCCGCTGATCTATTCGGGTGTGACACCCGACATTCGGGCTCAAAAGGCCACGACGCGTCTTCGCCAAGTCGACCTGGAAGCTCGTATGTATCACAAACCAAACGAGCTATCCGGCGGACAGCGCCAGCGCGTGGCGATTGCCCGTGCGCTGGTGAACGACCCTTCGATCCTCCTGGCCGACGAGCCGACCGGCGCTTTGGACACGGCCACCGGCGTCGAAATCATGGCTTTGTTCGAGCGTCTGCACCAGCAGGGCAACACGATCATCCTGGTGACGCACGAGCACGACATCGCGCTCCACGCCCACCGGATCATCCATATCCGCGACGGCAAAGTCGAAAAAGACGAAAAAATCAAATAGTGGTCAGCTGATCGGCGTCCGCTACACCCATCTTGCGATTCAAGTCGATATCGCTCACCCATTTTGGATCCTTCAGTAAGGCTTCTTGCTAGTTGAGAGTTTTCACAGTTAGGCGAAACGTCGTGCTGCCGTTGTAATATTCAACCGATGCGGGTGCCGGACATAATTCTGAACTGTGTAGGTTTCATCAACGAATTCACTGAGATCGCACCAGATGGGCATCTGGATCCTATCGGTACAGGTTTTTTCGTTAGATTTCCATCGAAGGCCAATCCACAGAAGTTCTTTTACTACTTTGTGACTGCTAAACACGTTCTCCAGCCATTCGCCAATGGTCAGACGGAGGCGGCCATAACTGTCAACTTGAAAGGTGGAGGGGTAGGTTTTCTTAAGAACATCG
>CAZETQ010000043.1:36609-50915 GCA_964515165.1 uncultured Solibacteraceae bacterium
GAACATCGACAACAATTGGTTCATTCATCCGGAAGCAAATGTCGATATCGCGATCGCGGCATGCAGTCCGATGCCGGACATGGCAGTTCAGAGCCTTCCGCTGGAAATGTTCGTCGATGGAAGAATTTTGAAGGAGCAGAATTTGGGGGTCGGCGATGAAGTGTTTTTCCCGGGACTTTTCACGTTCTTTCGTAGTGAGCGGTGGAATGTTCCAATTCTCAGACACGGGAACATCGCGATGCTACCTCCTGAAGACATCCAGGTTGGCGGAGGATTTTCTGATGTCTTCTTGATTGAGGCGCGATCAATAGGCGGAATTAGTGGGTCACCGGTTTTCGTCCGGGGTACATATTCAGCTCGGCTCCCTGATGGAAAGGCGCTACACGGCCTCAGCGATCACACATATTTATTGGGCCTAATCCATGGCCACTGGGATATCAATGAATCTGAAATTAATCGGGCTCAGCTGCAACATACACCGACAGGTGTCAACCTGGGAATTGCAGTGGTTGTGCCTGCGCACAAGATACAAGATAATGGATGTCCTGATGCATCCTGGCTTGGTTGAAATGCGGGAGAGGATAGACAATACCTCCAATACAGCTGGATCAAGTTCTTGATAGGGGGTGGTTTGACCCGCCGCGCCTCCGCACGGTATCCTAAATGCTGACCCTTTCTGAGTGGATTTGAAGTAAATGGCCAATACTGTTTCCGCGCTGAAGCGCGTTCGCATCACCAAGCGCCGTACCGAGATCAATCGTTCGCGCAAGACACGGCTGCGGTTGCAGATCCGTGCCATGCGCCTTTTGTTGAAGGGTAAGGATAAAGACGGAGCCGTCAGCGCTCTGCCCAAGACCTTTTCCGTCATTGACCGGGCGGCGAAAACCGGAATTATCAAGAAGAACACCGCTGCACGCTACAAGAGCCGTCTCAGCGCGCGCGTAAAAGCTCTGGCCGCCTAAGCGGTCAGTTTCCAGACAAACGCTTCCATGACTGTCCGGTCGTCCGGACGTGTATTTCTCAGCGCCCTATCAGCTTCGAAAGTGAGCTGAAGGGCGCGCTTCAGTTTCTGGGCGGGGAAGACTCTGACCGTTTCCGCCAATTGCTCCGCTCGGGCCCGCCACATGGCGACTCCCGATTTCGAGAAATGGGCCTGGATCTGGCCGGCATTTTTCGCTCCGGCGTCCGATGCGGCGATGGCCAGCCGGAACTGGGTCCCGAGGAACGTCAACACCAGCGGCAAGTACTCGCCCTCACGAACCAGCGTGTCCAGAACGTCCAGAGCGTCGCGGCGGTCGCTTTTTGCCAGGGCAGTCACCAGCGAGAAGATGCCGGCGGCCCGGGCGTTGGGAATCAATGCCGCCATGTCCGCATCGGAAAGAGGACGGCCGTCGGCGAAGAGCGCCAGCTTTTCGATCTCGATGGAGATGCGTCCCGCATCGGCAGCCAATGCCTCCACCAGCATCTCTACCTGGGAACCCGTCAGCGCCAGGCCCTGCTGTTTTGCCAGTTCGCGCGCGAGTTTCGCCGCCTCCGAAATGGAGAATGAGGCGAACTCGACAATCGGAATGGCCGAATAGAATTTGCGGAGGCGCTCCACCTTCGGCTTGTCGTCGCCATCCAGGCCGTATCGAAGACAATCGAAGACGATCACGGTGTCCGGAGTGGGATTGCGGACGTAGTTTGCCAGCAATGCGCCGGCGCCTTCTTCGGCGTCCTTCGAGGAAATCCGGCGGGGCAGGGCCGCTTCCGCGTTGGAGACGAGAATGACCCTCCGGCTGGCGAATAGCGACAAAGACGATGCGTCATCGAGAATCTCGGCCAGGGATTGTTCTTCCAGATCCAGGCGGCTGATGCCCGATTCGCGATCGTGTTGGCCGAGCGCGGCATCGATCAACGTCTCGCGCACACGGCGGCGCGTGTAGTGATCGGGACCGGCGAACAGATAGGCGGGCGCGAGACCTTTTTGGGCGATGCTGGCTTTGAATTCGGCGGGAGTCATCAGAAATTCTCGAGAACCGCCGAAACGACGGCCCGGGCGACGTCGCGCGACAGCCGCTGGAAGGCAGTGGAGCTCTCGTCGAAATACACGGCCGGATCCGTCGAAATCTCGTAGCGCTGGCGAAAGACCAGCGAGGGGTTGTTATAAAGAATCTTTCCCGATTTCTGCTCCCGCAGCTGCACTCCGAAGCTGGCATACATTTCGACTCCCGCGGCTCGCCCGGTAGCGGGGTCGTAGGTGATAGGAAACGCGTCGACACGCTGAACACTGCCCTGAAGCACGGCGTCGGCTTCCTCCAGGTTCTGCACCACGCTGTAGCGGGTTCGCGAGATGAATTCCCGGGCGATCAGATTGGGCATGAGATCGGTCAGCCGGTATTTGGTGGTCGGGTTATGGAACGGCGGGACCGCCACGGTTTTGACCGTCGAAGGGATGGTGTCGGCGGTGCCCGCCAAATGGTAACCGCATCCGGAAAGCACCGCGGGAGCGAAAATCGCCATGCGGCGGGTCATTGAACCGGCCGCTCCGATTGTTCGAGGAGGGATCCGGCGATCAGTACGGCGTTATCCGCCAGCATCCGGATATTGTCGGCGACGATCCATATCCAGACGGCCGTAGGTACACGAGTATCGGGATGGATGGCATCGACGGCTACGCCGGTCTGTCCGGCCATGCCGACGTTGCTGGGAGCTTCTTCGTCCAGCGAACGGACGTCCACTTGAGGTGCCTTCAAAAAGGCCGCCAGCTTTGCCACATCGGGCCGTTCGGCGAATTCCACCCACACCGAAATGCTATAGCCGTGAAAAACCGGAGCCTGGATCACCCGCATGGACGGAATGGGAACGGCGGGATCGGCCGAGAGCAGCCGGTCCAGATCTCGTTCGATGCGAGCCTCGGAATTCGCCAGAGGAGCCGGAGCGTCGGCGCCGAGACGGGAGAGCATATTGAAGCTGAGCTGATCGTCGAAAACAGCCTTCGGAAACGACTTGAGACCGAGAAGGCCGATCGTCTGCTGCTGCAACTCCTCGATACCTTCGCGTCCGCGTTGGCTGGCGGGCTCAAAGACGGTCGCTACCGCATGCCGGACGGCCGACTGGGAATGCAGCCGCCGCAGGACCAGCGCCAATGCCGTGGCCGCGGGATGGGCGACGGCGGCCAGGCGGGTTTCGGGGGCAAGAAAACGCTCCGGCTCCGCCATAGGCGCCCGGACAATGGCTCGTGGGAGGTCTGCGATCGTGCCGGTCAAATCGACCAGCAGCGACGACAGCTTCATCCCGGCGACTTTGCGGGAGCTCTCGGGAGTACCCGCCAGGAAAATCAGCCGCGCCGCTTCCAGGTTGGCGGCCGAAAGCGGTTTGACCACAACCGGATCGCCGTCCTGTTCGGGCAGGATGTCGCCGGATGATTCGGAACTCGAAACCAGGTCCAGCGCGGCTGCCAGCCGCCGGTCGGAAAGAAGCTCGCGCAGTTCGCGGCCGATCAGACTTTCAATGCCGACAATGGCCAGCTTCGGTGGCTTGAGAGCTCTAGCCAACGGGATTGCCCTCCGGCTGCGCGGGGGGAACCCCGCCATTCACGCGGCGCTTCAGCAGCCCGCCGATTCGCACCACGATGCCGCTGCCGACGTAGCTTGCTCCGAGAATCAACAGGGCGATCCGGGAATAGTTCCAGAACACATAGATGATCACGCCGACCAGGATGATGCTGAACGGCGATCGCGGCCGGAGGAGATTCAGATCCTTGAAACTGCGATACCGCCAGGTGGACACCATCAGAAAGCTCAACAATCCCAGCAAGGCCAGCCACAGCACCGACCACAGCCAGTATTCCAAGGCTCCCGTGCCGACAAAGTAAACGACGGCCGCGATCATTCCCGCGGCGGCGGGGATCGGCACGCCAACGAAGTACTTCCGGTCCGGCCGGCCGGGGTTCTTGGGAACGGGATTCGTTTGAACGTTAAAGCGGGCCAGGCGCATGGAGCCGCACAGCAGAAACAGGAATGAAAGCAGGTAGCCGGCCTTGTGGAGATGGGGCCGGATGGCCACGGGTGTTTCTCCGTCGACGAAGAACACGCCCCAGACGAAGGCCAGAACCGCCGGCGCCAACCCGAACGTGATGACATCGGCGAGCGAGTCCATTTCCCGGCCGAAGTCGCTGACCGTATCGGTTAGCCGGGCGATGCGCCCGTCGAGGCCGTCTAATGCGACGGCGATGCCAATGAACTTTGCGGCGTTGTCGAAATTGGCCGCTGCCGACGGATCACCGGCCGCGGTTCGCATTGCTGCTTCGAAAGCCTGGAAGATCGACAGAAATCCCAGAAAGATGTTCCCGGCAGTAAACAGTGTCGGAAGAGCATAGGCAGCCCGCCGCGGTGGTTTGGGCGACCCCGTTTTCATAGTGTTGAAGCTTTCCTCCGGGCGATGATACTGGATCCGGCGCTGACGCGCTGTCCTCCTTGCACGGCGAGTTCCCATTCGCTGCCGAGAAGGATGTCGACTCGCGAGCCGAATTGTATGAGTCCCACACGGTCGCCGGCGGCGACGCGGTCGTTGGGTTTTTTGTAGCAGATGATCCGGCGTGCAATCAAACCGGCGATCTGACTGAAAACGACCGTCGTTCCGTCATCGGCGGTGACGGTGAAGGTGTTCTGCTCGTTCTGGGCGGTTGCTTCCGCCCGGCTGGCCACCAGGAATTTTCCGGACTGGTAGCGGATGTCGCGAATGGTGCCGCCGATCGGCGAACGGTTGACGTGAACATCGAAAACATTCAGAAAAATGCCGATGCGGGTTCGTCCATCGGGATCTGTTGTAATGGCAACCACTTTTCCGTCGGCCGGAGAAACCGCCACCGGTCCCGGCGGGATTTGGCGGTCCGGATCGCGAAAGAACCAAAGGCAGAAAGCCGCCAGGATATAGAACGGTATTCCGGCGTATGCATTCGTGAAGTAGGCCAGCAGCAAGCCGACCCCGACCAGGCCCAGCGCGTAATAAACTCCCGTGATTACCATCCGAGCCCTATTGTCGCAAGTCCCCGTGGTGCCATCACTTGCCCGCCAGGGCGGCAGCGATGGCCTTTTCGGCGAGAGGAGCCATCAACCGATAGCCTTCCTCGTTCGGAACCAGGCCGTCCACCGTGAAATTCCTGTTCATGGCGCGGCCTTGCACCAGCGCGGAGTAGTAGTCGAGATAAACGGCTCCGGCTTCTTCCGCATAGGATTTCAGCCATTCGTTCAGCCCGAGGATCTTTCCCACGGTCCGGCGCGCGGGCCAGTTCTGGCCGGTACAGTTGCAGACGGGAGTGACCGAGGCCAGGACGACGCGGATGCCGTGGGCCTTGGCCAGTTCCGCCATCGACATGAAGTTTTCCGCGGCCACATTCTGAGTGATCGGCCCGGCCAGCCCGCCGAGATCGTTGGATCCGGCGAGAATCACCACCACCTTCGGCTTCAGCGAAATGACATCCTGCCGGAAGCGGACCAGCATTTGCGGAGTGGTTTGATGCGCGATGCCCCGGTTGAAATAGGGCTTTCCGGGAAAGAATTTTTCATTCCCCGTCCCCCACCGCTCGGTGATTTCGTCTCCCAGAAAAACGACGCGATTCTCGCCGGAACGGAGCTTCACTTCGGTGTTGTCGCTGCCGTATCGAACCAGTCCCGCCCAATCGTTCAGCAATCGCCGCTGGGCCGCGGCCTCGCGCTCCAATTCGGCGCACGCGGCGGTTTCCGGAATCTGGCCGGCGGCCGCCAGGGTGGCCGTCAGAAGCATGACCGCCAGCTTCATTTCTTCAAACCGAACTTGTAGAGCATCCCGTCATAGGTGTTGATGTAGACTCCGCCGTTGGCGACGGAGATGCCGCTCCAGTGGTTCCACATGGGAAGCTGTTTGCCGCTGGACCACAGTTCCTTCCCGGTCTGAGCGTCCAGAGCGTAGAGAACGGCGTGAGTCGAGAGCGGAACGCGGCGTTCCAACCGGAAGTCGAGACCGACGTCGGGATAAGCCTGAGAGGTGTTCTCG
The DNA here is from genome assembly GCA_964515165.1 of uncultured Solibacteraceae bacterium. GTDB lineage: Bacteria > Acidobacteriota > Terriglobia > Bryobacterales > Bryobacteraceae > JAPKYZ01. The sequence goes on from CAZETQ010000043.1 coordinate 42,625, forward strand.
CCGCTGCCGTAGGCGAATACGATTCCATTGGCGATCGCCGGCGGCTCTGCCTGGTTCATATCCCGCGAAATCCAGGCCGGCGTGAGCGTGACTCCGCCGTTTGCGGTGGACTCCATTTTGAATGCCGCGATCGCGCCCTTCTTGATCTCGCCATATTCGATTGGAGCCTTGAATTTTGAATGCTTCGGCCCCCAGAACGGCGTGAGGATCCAACGGGTGCCTTTGGCGTCTTCCCAGGTGGCCAGCGATCCCCAGATTCCGGCTTCGGCAAAGTCGACCAGCTCGTTACAGATCAGGGGAGTGCGATAGGCGGGAGTGCGGTGGTCGTCGCCGCCGATCGATTCCAGGTCCATCAGGTAGATCCGGCATTCCTTGCTGGCGTCGATCATGTAGTTCCTGCCCTTGAACGGAAAAATGGCGGGAGACACCTGCATGTCCAGGTCGCGCTTCCACAGCCATTCGGCGTTGGATGGCCCGTAGTAATCGACAAGTTCGAGCGCCTTGGTCTGCGGATTCTGCTTGACCCCGATGATGCCGTTGCCGAAGAGGCCGTTTTCGGGATCCCAGCGGCCGTCGCCGGTGCCGGTGTATTCCACGCCGTCGTCGCTGACGGCCGGGCCGGATCGCCCCCACATGCCGCCGCCGGCCGGTCCCCAGCTCCCCACCTTGTTGGTCGCCAGGTCATAGGTGTAGGCCATGTTGGGATTGCCGCCGCAGCCCTGGGCGCTATGTGTGTAGATGACGTTCTTGAAAAGGTTGAGGGCGTATGGCTTGCCGTTGGGAGGCATGAATTTTGCCGGTGGCTCCAGCTGCTTGCCCGTGGCGGCGTTGAGCTTGTAGAGATGTCCATCCCAGGACGCGGCGTAGACGATGTATTGCCCGGAACCGCTGCCTGGACCCACGGTCACGTTGGCGGTCATTCCGCCGGGGCAGAGAACACTGGGTCCCCGGCCGGTGGAAGGGTCCTGATAAGAGCTTTCAAAGTGCGTGTGCCACAGCAGGGTGCCGGTTTCGGCATCGATGGCATACACGTTGTCGGAAACACCTGCCTGAATCACCACCTGCTTCGGGCCCGAGGGAGTGTCCACCTTGCCGATCACCAGCGGTTCCAGCAGGGAGTGCATCTGGCGAGGCTGGTTGTCCAGCTTGATCTTCCACAACATCGTCATGTCTTTGACGTTGGCGGTGTTCAGAATGGTCTCGTTCCGCTGCCAGTTGGTCCGCTTGGTGTCGTAGCCGTCTGTGGGCCAATCGGCGGGTTCCGCCGCTCCCAGGACGAGCGAACAGGCAAGGACGATCGGGAATCTATTCATGGGGCCTTTCCAGTTGGACGGAGGCGGCGCTGGACGCAGTTCTCCGAACTCCACACTATATCTCAACACTTCCCGGCGATAGCTGGAACTACCCTGATTCAGGCGGTTTAGATATATGATCTAGGTTCGATCATGAGTAGAAATCAACAGGCGCTGGGGCAACTGGCGGCTCGTGCCGCGGTAGCCGGTTTGCTGTGGGGCGCGGGGACCGCCTTCGCTCAGCGGGGGACGGGCGACTGGATGACCAGCGGATTCGACGCCCAGCGGTCCAACTGGGTGCGCAGCGACGCCAAGATCTCACCCGAGAGCATGAGCAAGCCGGGCTTCCAGCTGTCTTGGAAGATGAAGCTGAATTCCTCCGCCCGCCAGCTGCATTCGCTGACCGCGCCGGTACTGCTGGATTTCTATATTGGCTACCGGGGATTCCGGGCGCTGGGGTTCATGAGTACGGCATCGGGAAACGTCATTGGCGTCGACACCGAGCTTGCCCGGATGGAGTGGGAGAAGCCAAGCGCGATACCGCAGACGGCTGACGCTTCCGTTTCCTGTCCCGGCGGATTAACCGCCGCGGTCACCCGGCCTTTGTCGATCGCCTATCCAAGCGGGCTGGCGGGGCGCGGACCGGGGCGGGGCACTCCCGCGAAGTCCGGCGTGGGAGAGCCGTTCCAGGGAGCAGTCACGATCAAGCCGGCTCCCGCGCCGTCTCCCGTTCCCGCGACTCCGCCCCCCGGGCCCCCGGGCGCGTCCCCCGGATCCAGCACCCGCCGGGCAGCGCCAGTGGTGAATCTATTCGCGCCCAGGGTGCAGTGGATCAATAGCATCACGGCCGACGGCAAATTCCACGGACATTACGTTTCCAATGGCGAAGAGCCCAAGCCGGCGCTGCAGTTTCTGCCACCGAACGCGAAAGCTGTGGGACTGACCGTTTTTGATGGACACGCCTATGCGGCTACGAAAAATTGCGGAAACGTTCCCAGCGGAGTGTGGGTTCTCGATCTGGAGACGCAGCAGACGAAGAGCTGGAAGGCGGAGGGAGAAGTTGCCGGAAATGCGGGGCCGGCCATCGGTCCCGACGGTACTTTGTTTGTTGCCGCCGGAAAACAAATTGTGGCGCTGGAAGAGAAGACGCTGCAGTCGAAGGCGGCATTTCCGAATGACCAGGAGTACAGCTCCTCGCCAGTGATCTTCGATTTCAAGGGGAAAGATCTGATGGCTGTGGCGACGGCGGATGGGCGGCTTCAGTTGTTCGACACCGCGGCGCTGGGCTCGGGGCCGATCGCCCGATCGGAAGTATTTTCGGGCGCGCGTTTCGACGCCGGAGCGCTGGCAAGCTGGCAGGATGCGGCGGGTGTCCGGTGGATCCTTGCCCCGGCGAGTGCTCCGGCGGGCAAACCGTCCGGCTTCACGGGCAACGGAACAATCAAAAACGGCGCGATTGTCGCCTGGAAAGTCGCCGAGGAGAATGGGAAGTTTTCTTTCCAGCCGGGCTGGATTTCCCAGGACATGATTTCGCCGCTGACTCCGATCGTCGTGAACGGCGTGGTTTTCGCGGCCTCCAGCGGAGAGTTTCGGGGAGGGGGAAATGCCGCCGAACGCGCGAAAAAATCGGTGCCCGCGGTGCTTTATGCGCTCGACGCGCTGAGCGGACGAAAGCTGTGGAGCAGCGGCAACACGATCACTTCGTTCCTGCACAGCGGCGGGTTGTCAGCCGGCGGAAGCCGCGTCTTTATCGGTACCTATGACGGGACGCAGTATGCCTTCGGGTTCCCAATCGAGCACTAATTAAACTAAGACTATGGACCGACAATACAGAGTCGCGCGCCTGGTTGCGCTGGCCCTTGCGGGCATGAGCGGCGGATTGTTCGCCCAGGAACTGCCCGAAGGAACCGGCCGCGACGAAACGATGAAGCTGTGCCGCCAGTGTCATGAACTGGCCCGCTCCATTTCGCTGCGCCAGGATCGGGGCGGCTGGCAAACCACCATGAACAAGATGGTCGCCTTCGGAATGAAAGCGAACGATCTGGAGATCCTTGCGGTGCTGGATTATCTGACCAAGAATTATCCGGCCGAAGACGTGCCCAAGGTGAATCTCAATACGGCACGGGCCATCGAGATGGAAGCGGGGCTCAGCCTGCTCCGGTCCCAGGCGGCGGCGGTAATCGCATACCGGGATAAGAAGGGACCCTTTAAGAGCCTTGCCGATTTGAAGAATGTTCCAGGACTCGACTTCGCGAAGCTGGAATCGAAAAAGGATCGGATTGAGTTTTAGTTGCGGCACCGGAACTCCCACATGATCAGAACCCAGAGCCTGGTATTGCTGGCGGCGTGTTGCCTGTCGGTGTCGTGCAGCCGGGAAAGTAAACCCGAATATCTCGTCTATGTCACCAATGAAGGCTCCGGCGACATGACGGTGATCGATCCGGGTAAGCCGGAAGCGGTCCAGACCATCGAACTGGGCAAACGTCCCCGCGGTATTCACGCCAGCGGGGGAATGATCTACGTCGCCCTGAGCGGTTCTCCGGCCGCGCCTCCCGGTGTGGATGAGAGCACGCTGCCGCCTCCGGACAAGAGCGCCGATGGAATCGGCGTGGTCGATCGGGGTGTGGGAAAGGTGGTGCGCAAGCTTTATGGAGGCTCCGATCCGGAGGAGTTCGCTATCAGCCAGGACGGCCGGCGTATGTATGTTGCGAATGAAGATGCCGGCGGCTTGAGCATCATCGACCTGCAGAGCGGGAGAGTTTTGTCGACGGTGCCGACGGGAGAGGAACCGGAAGGCGTCACGATTACGCCAAACGGAAAGTTCGTCTACGTTACCTCCGAAAACGATGGAACGGTAAGCGTGGTGGATGTCGCGACGCAGGCGGTGACGAAGGTGATCAAAGTGGGCCGGCGGCCCCGGACCATCGCCTTTCTTCCGGATGGAACCCGCGCGTTTGTGACAAACGAAAACGATGCGTCGCTGACCGTGATCGACGCGGTGAAACTGGAGGCGCTCCACACTATTGCGCTGGAGCCGGATGTGAAGCCGATGGGCACGGCGATTAGCAGGGATGGCTCCCGGTTGTATGTCAGCAGCGGGAGGGGCAAGAAGGTTTTCGTGATCGACACGGCGGCGGAGAAGGTTCTGAATTCGTTCGAGGTCGGCCAGCGGCCCTGGGGACTGGCGCTATCTCCCGACGAAAAGTTTCTGTTCACCGCCAACGGGCCATCGAACGACGTTTCCGTTGTCGATCTTTCGAACCATTCTGTGATCCGCAAAGTGAAAGCCGGTGAACGGCCCTGGGGAGTGGTGGTGCTTCCGCGTTAGTCATGGGCCCGCGCCGGTATGGTTGGATTCTCTTCGCCATCCTGCTGGGATCCTGCGGCAGCCAGCCGCGAGACGTCAACCCGCCAGCCGAGATCTCCGACGCTAAGCCAGTGGGGAAGAGGGTTTCGATTCCCGCGCCACTGGGATTGCCGCCTGTTCCGATTCCGCCGGACAATCCGCCGACCGCGGAAACGATCGTGTTAGGGAAAAAGCTCTACTTCAGTCCGCTTTTGTCGGTGGATCGAACATTGTCCTGCGCCAGCTGCCACGATCCCCAGCTCGCTTTCGCGGACGGCAAGCCTGTTTCTTCCGGAGTGGGAGGAAAGAAGGGCAATCGGAATGCTCCCACGGTGTTGAACGCGGCGTACAACACCTCGCAGTTCTGGGACGGTCGTGCTGCCAGCCTGGAAGCTCAAGCGGCAGGGCCGATGCTGAACATGGTGGAGATGGCACATACGCTGGAGGGAGTGGTGGAGCGATGCCAGCAGGATCCGGAACTGCGCTCCCTGGCGGAAAAGGCTTTCGGCTCCCGGCTGGTGACGATCGCGCAGGTCACCAAGGCGATTGCTTCGTATGAGCGGACGCTGCTGAGCGGGAATTCGCCATTCGACCGGTTTTTCTACGGCAAAGATCCGAAGGCGATCAGCCCGGCGGCGCGTCGCGGTTTTGAAGTGTTCCGGAATCCGAAGAAGGGAGACTGCGCCACCTGTCACACGGTGGAAGAGACACATGCTCTTTTTTCCGACCAGAAGTTTCACAATCTGGGAGTCGGCATGAACGCGAAAGGCGAGCTGACCGATCCCGGCCGGTACATTCAGACCTTACAGGAGAGCGATCAGGGAGCGTTCCGTACTCCCACGCTTCGCAATGTCGCGCTCACCGCGCCGTACATGCACGACGGCAGTCTGAAGACGCTGAAGGAAGTGGTGGATTTTTATGTGTCCGGCGGAAATTCCAACGATCATCTGGACAAAGATATCCGCAAGCTGGAACTGACACGGCAGGAGCGGGAGGACCTGGTCGCATTTCTGGAGTCGCTGACAGGCGATATGCCTGCCGCGGTGGAGGAGAAGCCATGAGAATACTGCTGGCGTTGGGATGCTGCTGGATGGTGGGCTGCTCCCGGCAGGCGCCTCCTCCCGCCGAGAAAGCTGCCGCGCCGCCACCGCAGTACTTCCACGTGGATCCGGCGACGGCGGGAAAGGTGAGCGGCCAGGTTCGTTTCACCGGGAAGGTTCCGCCGGCGAAACGGATTTCGATGGATGCCGAGGAAGCGTGCCAGAAGCTGCATCCGAAGCCGGTCCTGGATACGCGGGTGATCCGGGGAAAGCAGAACGGGCTGGCGAATGTCTTCGTGTACATCAAGTCCGGGCTGGAAGGAAAGATCTTCGAGCCTCCGAAGACTTCCGTGGTCCTGGATCAGCGAGGCTGTCTGTTTGTGCCCCGGGTTGTGGGACTACAGACGGGACAGACGCTCCAGGTGAAGAACAGCGATCCGGTCACGCATAGCGTGCATCCGATGCCGCAGAACAGCCGCGAGTGGAACCAGCAGCAGGCTCCGGGGGCCGAGGATCTCGAGCGCAAGGTGGTGCGAAGCGAGGTGATGATTCCGGTGAAATGCAACGTTCATTCCTGGATGCATTCCTACCTGGGGGCGGTGGATCATCCGTATTTCGGGGTGACGGACGAAAGCGGGGCGTTCTCGCTGGAGAACCTTCCTCCGGGCGAGTACGTGGTGGCGGCCTGGCATGAGACCTTGGGGGAGCGGACAGAGAGGGTGACGGTCGCCGCAAGGGAAGGAAAGACCGTCGCGATTGTCTTTCCATGAGGTTGATAGAATATATATTCTGAACGTCAGAATATGAAAACCAGCCTGATTCTTGAGGACAGTTTGTTCGACGACGCGAAGCGGGAAGCGCAGCGAACCGGCAAGACGATCAGCCAGACCATTAGCGAATGGGCCCGCGCGGGACGGGACGCGAAGAAGGCCGAGAAGCCAAAGAAGCGGGTTGTCCCGGCTTTGGACACGGGTGGGCCGGCTCGCATTTCCCTGGACCGCCGTTCGGAGTGGATGGACGAACTGGATCGTCTGGACGAAATTGGACAAGTCGGGTAAATCTTGATCGCGCTCGATACGAACGTTCTGGTTGACCTGTTGATCCAGTGGTCGGAATTTCACGGAAGTACCAGGCGATGGCTGGAAGGTGTCCGGCAGCCGATTGTCACGACGGAAACGAATATCGCGGAGTGGCTTCGGATCGTGACGCATCGCCGCATCTATCCGTCTCCACCAAGCCTGAGTCAATCGACAGAAGCTTTTGGGCAATTTTCACAAAGCCATGAACTTCGAGTTCTGCGGGATCAAGATGAATGGTGGAATGAGTTGCCGTCACTAGCCCTTCCGGAAGGATGGCTGCGGGGGAATGCAATCATCGATGCTCGGATTGCGCTTTGCTTGCGGTATCACGGAGTGCGGGAAATTGCGACCCGGGATGCCGATTTCACGAAGTATTCCTTTCTGCGAATTGTGAATCCGGTGGTTTAAGGACGACATGGTATCGATACTCTCGACTGGTATAGGCTCCGCACTTTGGCCGCCCGGAAAAGGGGACATTTCTATCGAGGGTTGATACGAGCTTGCGCTGCGCCTAGCGGATCAGGCATACTGTCGAGTTTCCCCAACGCGGGGACTGCATGCTGGTTCGAGTTCTCTACCACGATCACTGCTTCGACGGCGCGGCCTCGGCAGCTTATTTCAGCCGATTCATCGGCGACAAGGTCCATCCGGGCGCGGAGTTCGCCTATACCGGGATGGCACATACCGCCGATCAACTGTTCCAGGACTCGTTTTTTGATGGGGACGTCAATGCGATCGTGGACTTCAAATATTCGCCGAATCCCAAGTTGAACTGGTGGTTTGATCACCACCAGAGCGCCTTCCTGACCTCCCAGGACGCCGAACACTTCCGGCGCGAGCGGCATCCGACGAAGTTTTTCGATCCCACCTACCGGTCCTGCACGCAGTACATTGCCGATCTCACATGCGCGAGATTCGGCTACGAGGCTCCCGATCTGAAGGAACTGGTGCGGTGGGCGGATATTATCGATGGCGCCCTGTACTCCTCCCCGGAGGAGGCCGTTGGGCTGGTTTCTCCCGCCACAAAACTTGTCCTGGTGATCGAGGCGGCCAAAGGGTCCGAGATCGTCCAGAGAATCATCCGGATGATGCAGCGAATGCCGCTGGAACGGATTATCGAAGATCCGGAGATCGCGGAGTTCTATGCCACGCTGCACCAGCGCCATCTCAGCTCCATCGAGGTCATCCGGCAGCAGGCTCGCTTCTCCGATGGCGTGGTCTTCTTCGATCTCGTGGGATCCGGACTGGATGGCTATAACAAGTTCATTCCCTATTACCTGTACCCGCAAGCCACCTATACGGTCTCGGTCAGCGAATCGACATTCCGGACCAAGGTCAGCGTGGGGTCCAATCCCTGGGTGAAGGGTGAGCTGAAGCACAACCTGGCAAGCATCTGCGAGCGCTATGGCGGCGGCGGTCATCCCCGGGTGGGTGCCATCAGCTTTCCGTTGGGCGCCATTGAGCCCGCGCGCAAAGCAGCGAATGAAATTGTGGCGGAACTCCAGAGCTAAGAAAAGCGACCCGCTTGCTTTCG
>CAZETQ010000044.1:0-50849 GCA_964515165.1 uncultured Solibacteraceae bacterium
CCTGCCCTGAAGGAATGGATCGTCAATTATGATCCCGGATTCGTCCAGGTGCCGTTTCCCGACGGATTCCGGACTCCCGACACTTCCTTCGATTTCTTCCTGAAGAGCCTGCAAGCCGCGGGAGTCGAGGCTCCGCATGTAGCGGGCGTGGTTCTGGAGACATACCAGGGCGGCAGCGCCTCCTTCGCGCCTCCAGAGTATATGCAAGCGCTCCGGAAGTGGTGTTCGGCGCATGAAGCGCTGCTGGTTTGCGACGAAGTGCAGGCAGGGTTCGGCCGCACCGGCACTCTGTGGGGATTCGAACATTACGGCATCGTTCCGGATTTGACCACCTGGGGGAAAGGCGTCTCCAGCTCCCTGCCGATTGCGTTTGTGGCGGGAGCCCCGGAGGTAATGGATCTGTTCCCGGCAGGTTCGATGACTTCGACACATACGGGCAACCCCATCTGTTGCGCCGCGGCGCTAGCGTCGATTGACCTGGTTCTTAACGAAAACCTGACAGCCAACTCCAAGGCTCGCGGCGAGCAGTTGCATAAACGGCTGGCCGCCCTCAAGACGAAATACCCGCAGATCGGCTGCGTGGATGGCAAGGGGCTGGTTGCGGCGCTGGCATGCGTCAAGCCCGGAACGCAGGAACCGGATGGCGACCTGGCATTCGACATCATCCAGCGCTGTGTGGAAAAGGGAGTGTTGATGTTTTCGCCGGTCGGCTTTGGGGGAGGATCGGTGAAGATTTCTCCGCCGCTAGTGATCACCGAAGAAGCTCTCGACGAGAGCTGCTCGGTTCTGGAGGAGGCGACCGCCGAGGTATTGACGGCCCGTGAGGCCGTCGCATGAGTCTCGACGTTTTGTCGATCGGCGGCGGAATGATCCTGCAGGACCAGATTTTGCCCTCGCTTCATCATTTGCGCCGAATGGGAACGATCGGCCAGATCGAAGTTTGCGCGCGCCGCCCGTCGACGCTCGACGCTCTGCGCTTTGCTCTGCCCGATATGCCGTTCGAGCCGCGGCTAGAGCCGTATGCGGAGTTGCTGCCGAAGCGCAAGCCGCGACAACTGACCGTCGTCGCATTGCCCGACGTTTTGCATTTCGACGCCGTTATGAAGGCGCTGCAGGCGGACCAGCATGTTCTGTGCGTCAAGCCGCTGGTGCTTTCGGCGGAACAGGCCGACAAGATCGAGCGCGAGTCGCAAGAGCGAAATCTCCTGGTAGCGATCGAGTATCACAAGCGATTTGATGACCGGGCGCTGATGGCCCGGCAGCGGTATCGCGCCAAGCGATTTGGCGAGTTCCGCCTGGGCACCGCGATTCTCTTCGAGAAGTGGCACTACCGATCTTCCAACTTTCAGAACTGGTTCACCAAGGAAGATACCGACGCCTTTACCTATATTGGCTGTCACTACGTCGACCTGGTGGCGTTCATCACCGGGTTGCGCCCCACGGCAGTGAGCGTGTATGCGATTCCCGACAAATTCCCCAATGGGACGGAGGGCTATCTTTGGACCGACGCTCGCGTGCTGTGGTCCAACGGGGGATGCTTGAATGTCCAAAACGCACTCGGGTATCCGGATGCGGGTCCCGGCTCGAACATCCAGGGACTGACGATGTGGTGCGAGCAGTCCTTCCTGCGGCATTCCGATCAATATCGTGGCCTGGAGTATTGCGAGCTGGGACACGGCTATTCCGAACCGAGCCCGGATTACATGCAGATGGTCGAGTGGACGGGAGAAGGCAAGCGGCCGGTGGGATACGGCTACCGCTCGATTGAGGCGATCGTGCAGACGGTGCTGGAACTGGAAGCGGGCCGGACGACGTTGAAAGCGATCGACGAACAGGGGTTGATTGCCACACCCGCCAACAGCCGCTACAACGAGCAGGTGATCGAAGCCGGGCGAAAGTCGATTGCATCCGGCGGTGCGCTGGTGCCATGCGTCTGATTTTTGGTTTCCTGGCGCTGGCGGCGCTGCTGTTTGCCGCCGGCCCGGGATTCCGCTCGCAGAAGCAGTTCAACGAGCATTACGCGAAGCACGGAACGGAGTTCGGCAAGATCACCAAGAAGGAGTATCTGGAGAAGGCGCAACAGTTGCGCGACGCTCCGGTGTCGCAGAACATCCTGGAGGCTATCCGCAAGGACAAGGTGGTTACTCGGTTCGACCGAAGGCAAGGGTACTTTGGTGCATATAATCCGGATCGGACCATTCGCACGTTCTTCATTCCGAACGACGGCGAGCGATACTTTCGAAGACAGGCAGAACGCCCATGACGGACGCTGAAATTCAGGAATATTTGCAGGACAACGGATATCCGGAGCACATTTGGCGCGCTGGTCGGGACGGCCTGGTTGCCAAGTGGCGAAAGTTCGTCGAGGAAGTGGAGCGCGGCTACCGCTTCGGCTTGGAGGACTACCGGAACGATCTTGATCTCCGGGGCATTCTCGAGATGATTGGAACGCAAGGATCGGACCTGGACGATCTGGATAGCCGCTTTCAGGCGATGCTGACTGCTCAGGAAAAGCGGGTGTGGGAATCGGGTCCCGACGATCCGTGGTGGGATTTCGGCTATCCGAAGAATGCCAAGGGCGACTTAAAAGCTGATCTTCAGTCAGAAGAAATCATTTAGATTTCGGGGCTCGCTTCTTGCAAGAAGCAACGATGCGACCATCGGAAAGAAACGATGCGGAATCGATCTAGAGATCCGGAATCTTCCGGCGCGCTGCGAACACGACGATAAATCCGCTCGGGCCTTGGGAGCACAGTTCGAACCTCGGAAACTTCTGTAAATCGTCCTACGACAAAGGTACCGGAACTACCAGATCCCGCCGTTCCAGCAAATTACCTTGATTTGCTCTCCTGCTTTCGTCCAGACTTGAACGAGAACAATCGGAGGAGATCATCTTCGCTGGAAGTCCCATCGTGCTACTTCCTGTGGGTTAACAAGCAATGAGCCAACGCGTACCGCCAACGCGTATCGCCGGCGGATTTTCTCCGCCTCGACGAAGATTTTATACGTCCCCCGATCATCGGGACAGGACGAGGGCTGCGTCTCGCAGCCTGTCAGCGATCGCTCTTTTTGCCTCTTTGTTTTATGCGGGCGGTGCCATCGTTGGACAGACCCCGGCGGTCGTGAGCGATCATTTTCAGCGCACGGAGACGACGGGTTTAGGTGCTGCGGAAACAGGGCAGTCGTGGCTGATTCACTCTGGCACGGCAAGCGTTCAGCCGGGTGCAGGCCAGCCCGGGTTTGGATTCTTCCTTGCCTCGTTGGATGGCAGCCTGCCGGAAGGAAACGCCGAAGCCAAGATCCTCGCCCTGAGTGACGAGTTCTGGCTGATCGTCCGATTTGTAAACGACTCCAACTATTGGCGCTTCGGGCGCTGGCAGGGCGGAGCGTATCAGCTGCAACAGGTAACTAACGGAGCGTTGGGCGCTCCCGCGATCGTTTCTTCGGCTAACCCCCAGCCGCAGGCGGGCGACGTGTTGAGGTGTCTGTACAGCAGCCAACAACTGAAATGTTCAGTGAATGGAGTGGTGGTGGCTGCGACAGCCGACACATCCGGTGTGGGTGCGACGAGGGTGGGTTTGTCAGCCTATCAGGCTGCTTCGTTGCGCTTTACGGATTTCCTGGTAACAAACCTGCGGCCAGACCTGGTTGTCGCGGTGAGCGGACCATCGACGGGATACATGGGGAGCATGATCTCCTGGACGGCAACGGTCAGAAACGAAGGCGGTGCCCCGTCACCCGGTTCGCTGTTAGTTATTACCGCTCCACCGAGCGTGACCGGACTGACATTCTCCGGCGCGAGTTGCACTCAAACCCATCCAATTTACGAGTGCTCGATCGGCTCTCTGGATCCGAATGCTTCCTTGGCGGTCGCGATCAGTTTCACCGCGACGGAGATGGGACCATTGACTATTCCGGTAAATGTTCCTGCGATAACCGGAGAAACGGAAGAATCACAAAACAGCGCCATCTATAGTACGGTGATCCAAGCGGCGATGCCGGCGGGAGCCGTCGTCTTCGACGCGTTCGACCGGCCCGATGGAACGACGATTAGCACAGCCAATACGGGCCAAACCTGGACACATTTTTTCCAGCCCATCATCGCGCAGCAAGGAAAGGCAGCCGGTGGTACGGGGCTCACGCTGAGCGCGATCGATAGCGGAATTTCCACCAGTCTGACGAGTGTCACTCTGGCTCAGCCCTCTTCGGAGTTCTGGCTCGTGTCCAGGCTTGTGGATGCTCAAAACTACTGGCGCTTTGGCCGGTCGCAGAACGGCGCCTATCAACTGCAACAGGTTCGACAGGGGAATCTCGGCACTCCGGTGGTTGCCACGCTGGCAACTGTGCAAGCGGCTGCCGGAGATATCTTGACGTGCCTGAGCATGCAAGGTCTTCTAGAGTGCCGTGTTAACAACGTGCCAGTGGTTCGCAGCGCAGATTCTACGGGCAGTACCGCCACGCGAATAGGGCTGTCCACCTACCAGGGTGCGGCGGCACGATTCGACGACTTGCTGGTGAGCCCCCCACCGCAAGCTCCCGAAGTTTCCGTCAGTCTCTCAGGACCATCCTTTTCCGATAGCGGGACGCCGGTGAGCTGGGTGGCTACCGTCCATAACGGCGGAAGTATCCTCGCCGAATCGGCCAGCCTCACATTCACCGCCTCGACATCGCTGTCGCCAACGTTCGTGGGTGCATCCTGCGGCGGAACTGCCACAACGTGGACGTGCGCGCTTGGCAGCATTGCCGCCGGTGAAACGATCACGGTACGGCTGGATGCGACAGCTCCCGCTATCGACGGCAACATTATCGTTACTGCCGCAAGCCCCATCTATGCGGGCGAGGCGCACGATGCCGACAACACGGCCAGTATTTCCAGCTATATACACAACACTGCGAGTGGCGCCCTGCAAGTATACGATTCGTTTGACAGACCGGATAGCAGCATTCCGGGGACATCGACCAGCGGTCACGCCTGGACAGTCCACAACGGAACGGTAGCGATTCAGAACGGCCGGCTGGCGCTTGGTACGGCGTTTAGCCTGGCTTCGCTAAACACCGCGATCTCCGGGCTGGAAGCTTCGGTGACCCTGGATACGCCCGCGCAGGAGTTTTGGCTGGTTGTCCGGTTTGCGAACGGCCAGAACTACTGGCGGTTCGGTCGATCGCAGAACCAGGCATACCAGCTTCAGCAGGTGGTGCAAGGCGCTTTAGGCAACCCGGTGCTCACGGTATTAGGGAGCGCCACGCCGGAGGCCGGCGACCGGCTGGCTTGTCGTACCACTCCATCGCTGCTGGAATGTTCTGTTAACGGCGTCGCGTTGGTGCGCACCACTTCGAACTCTGGAAGCGACGCGACTGCCATTGGGCTCTCGGGATATCAGGCCGACAGCGGGCGTTTCGAAAACCTGGCAGTGACCTCGGTTTCGGCCAGCGCAGACCTTTCGATTTCGCTTGCGGGCCCTTCGCTCGCACCGGGAAGCGCCGTCACCAGTTTCGCTGCGATTGTGCAGAATCGCTCCACGAAACCGGCCAGCCCGGTTGTGGCCGTTTTCACCCTGCCGCTCACCGAAGTGGTGATCAGCGGCGCCCCCTGCTCGGCCAGCGGCAATTCGTGGACTTGCACAGTTAGCACCTTGGCGGGCGAGCAAAGCGTGACCCTTGCCATTCAGGGGCGGACACCCGCAGTGGAAGGCACGATTGCGATTACCGGTTCGGTACAAGTCCAGGAGGGCGAGACAAGCACTGCCGACAATACGGCGGGGATGTCGATATACGTTCGGAGTGCGGCGGCCGGAGTCGCCGTGCTTTACGATTCTTTCGACCGGCCGGATGCATCCGAACTAAACGCGGCGACCACCGGACAATTGTGGGCCGTGAACGCCGGAGCCTTGGGTGTCATCAACAATCAGGCGGCGCCCGGCGACGGTTTCGCCTTGGCTTCGATCGATCCGGGCGCGTCTTCATCGGCGGCGACGGTCATCGTGAAAAGTATTGTGCCGGAGTTTTGGCTACTTGTCAGGGTGAAAGACGCACAGAATTACTGGCGATTCGGACGAAGCCAGGGGAGTCCATACCAGTTACAGCAGATCTCTATGGGAGCCCTGGCGACACCGGGCATTACGCTGGTTTCAACGGTGAACGCCGCTGCCGGCGACGTACTATCGTGTGACAACTCGCCGACGCTCCTGGAGTGTTCCGTAAACGGCACCCTCGTCGCGAGAACTTTGGAACCTACGGTCAGCGGGGCCGACCGGGTGGGCTTGTCGACCTACCAGGGCGCGGCCGCTCGCTTCGACGACTTCCTGGTGACAAGGTCCGCTTCGCCTCCCGATGTGTCCGTCACATTGTCGGGACCTTCTATTATCGTCGCAGGCACGTCCTCCAGCTGGACTCTTGCGGTGCGCAATCTGTCTACCAGCGCGGCAGAAGCGGTTGAAGCGATCGTTCAACTTCCGCAGGGAACGGCACAAGCAAGCGGTACCGGAGCGGAGTGTACAGCTACAGGCGTCACGCTGCGGTGCGTCATCCCCACTATTGCTTCTGGGCAGACGGTCTCTTTGACCGTTCATCTGACCCTGCAAGCGGTGAGTTCACAAATTTCCGTTGCCGCATCTGTTACGCCTGTCGAGGGTGAAACCGCGACCGCCAATAATTCCGCGGCGGTTTCCGTTTACGTTCACGATCCGGCCACCGGAACTCTCCGGTTTTACGACTCGTTCAACCGCTCGGACGCCAACGGGTTGGGAACTGCGGCGACAGGCCAGGCATGGACGATGGAATCTCCTGGTTTCAGTGTTAGCAACGGGGAGGCCGTCTCTGGAGCGGGATTTAGTCTGGCGTCGGTCAATTCCGGATCGGAGATTCTGAATGCATCGGTGAAGGTGTCGCAGGCGGCGCCGGAATTCTGGATGACGCTGCGCCACCAAGATAGCCAGAACTACTGGCGTTTCGGCCGGTGGAACAGCGGACCTTATCAACTTCAGATGATCCACGGAGGAGCTTTGGCCGCGCCGGCGGTTCAGGTTCTCGCCACGGTCGCAGCGCAGACGGGCGACCTGCTCCACTGCCAGTTGTCAGCTCACATCGTGTGCTCGGTGAATGGCGCTCCCGTTGTCAGCACTCTGGATTCCACTGGCAGTTTCGCCAGCAGAATCGGATTATCGGCTTACGGCACAACGCCGGTCCGGTTCGACGAACTGTTGGCAGTGACTCCGTTGCCGGCGCCCAACATGAAGGTAGAAGCTCGTGTCCCCCGTTACGTCCTGATATCCCAATCTCATGCTGCGGAAATCCTGGTGCGCAACGTCGGTGAACAGGCCGCGGCGGGAGGGACGCTTCTTGTCAATCTCCCTGCTGGAATTACGATCTTATCCACGCCGCAGCAATGCACTCCACAAGGAGCAGCCAGCTACAGTTGCCCGGTTCCCGCGCTCTCAGTGGGACAGACAGCCACCTTCCCGTTCGGGTTGGTCCACGGATCGATGGCGACTTTCAGCGGCCGCGCCGAGGTATCCGCTGCCAATGATCCTTCCTACGACAATGTCGCAACCTGGAATACATGGGTACATACCACTGGAACGGTTATCGACAGCTTTGAGCGCACAGGTGCCAGTTTGGGGACATCCCCCACGAATCATGTCTGGAGTAATTTGACAGCGGGCTTTCAAATTGTGGATGGAACCGCCCAAGCCGGTTCTGCCGGAGCGCTGGCGGTTGTGAGCCCCGGATTCGCATTCGGCACGATGGAAGTGGTACTGGGAGATCATGCAGCAACGACCGCCCTTGTTTTCCGCGCCGCCGATGCCAGCAATTACTACCGCCTCGGCGCGGATGAAAGCGGCTACTACGGTCTGCGGAAGGTGATCGGCGGAGTGGTCCAACCTCTCGCAGTGGGTAATACCCGCGCATCCGTCCGGCCGAATCCTGGCGATATCGTGCGATTAATCACGCGGCCGGACGATGGTGTGTTCGTCGCGGTAAATGGCCAGCAAATCCTGGACTTCGGTGATGCGCAGCTAATGTTCGAGAGTGGTTGGGGTATCGCAAGTGTGGGCGGGCCGGCATCGGTGGCGGACTTTTCAGTGGACCCCAGGATCATCGGTTATCCCACGACCGATCAATTCAACGGCACGAATGGTACCAGCTTGACACAGCCCACTAGCGGCTCCCTCTATAACTGGTTCCCGTGGCTCGGAACCGCCTGGGTCTATCAGGGAGGGCAGGCGCAGCCTACATCCAGCACATACACCTACACCTGGGTAGACACGACTTCCGAGCAAGGCAATGCGGAAGTGAAGATTACGCAGCAAGGAGCAGGAAGCTGGTTGATCTTCCGGGTAGACGAACTAACGAATACCTACTTCCGTTTTGGACAGCAAGCAGGGGTATACAGCGTGCAGTTCATGGAGCATGGTGCTGTCGGCACCATGCCGGCTCAAGTAGAGGTCATCGCCAGTCCCGTGCCGCAAAACGGCGACATCGTCAAAGTACGTCAACAACCGAACGGCGCTGTAGAATGCTTCGTGAATGGAGTGATAACACACCGGTTTGTCGACAACACCACCAATGCCAGATGGACGCTGTATGGCTTGGCAGCGGAAGGATCCCAATCCAGGTTCGACCAGTTCCACGTAACCCCTTTCGGTGAATGATCCGGATGGCTGACCCTGTTTGGAGTGGCGGGAGTAGTCGCTATCCCTTCGTTCGCCGAAGAGTTGTCGTGTAGCCCAAAAAAACCGCCAGGAAGTTGTGAAACCTCCTGGCGGGCTATATCGCATTTCGCATGGATCGGGACCGATTGTTGGCAGAACTTTTGAATGCTAGCTTTCCTCCAGATTCAGCAGGCTGCCCGCGTTCGCTACACCATCCCATTCCGGGCAGGCTAACAATGTGCCTCGATTCTCAATATGACGGATCGAGAGCGGCAGGCCCAGGGAATTCCATAGATCCGACATCCGGATAACGATCTCATCCTCCGCTCCGTGCGAGTATAGGGCGACCCAGCCGCCGGCAAACTCACTGGGCACCTGAGAGCGAAGATCGTCCGGCGCCTCATGGAAGGTCCAAATCTGAATGAATGTTTCCGGTTGCACTAGTAGTTGCCTGACAGCGTTGCCCCTTGCAGAGGGATCGGCGTTGCGGTGTTCGGTACGGATTGTTCTGGACTCTAAGCGTGCTCGCCCGCAGATGTCGGAGGGCGGACAGTTTATCTAGGGAAGATTGCGCGTCAGCGCAAGGCAGTTATCTCGGTTTTCCGTAATATTCCGAATACTTGGAGTAAGTCTTGTTTAGTCTCTCCGCGCCATTGAATACGATCCCTGTTACGCGATCGGCTCCGAGAAGGTTCAAAGCTCGCATGACCTCATTCCGTGGCGTATTTCTGCACCGTGTCACCAGAAAAACGGCGTCTGCATGCTTGGAAAGCAGTACAGCATCGGATAGCGGTACCACAGGAGGGCTGTCAATCAAGACCCAGTCGAAGAGACCAGCCAGATTGGCGAGGATTGCGGGTAGGAACGCGGACTGCAGCAGGTCTGACGGAGAGCCCTTCGCCTCGCCAGCCTTTAACAGATAAAAGGGTAATGGATCCAAGCGCCTGACAGCCGATAATGGACTTAGGCCATCTGTCAAACATTCCGCCAGTCCCGGACCATTGGACAGGCCAAACATCTTACAGAAGGTTGGGCGGTGCATGTCGGATTCCACAAGAACGACCGACGATTTCCCGTGTTCCGTCAACGCGATTGCCAGGTTGGCCGCAACAGTGGACTTGCCGTCCATGGGAAGCGGGCTGGTGATTAAAACGGTTTTGATCTGAGAAGCTCTTTTCCGGTCTCTCAGGGCCATCCGCAGCAATCGAAACCGGTCGGCCGCGAGACCCCTTGGCTGATCTATCAGCGCGAGCCGACACTCTGGCCGGATCGTAGCTTGCTCAACCGGGATCTGCTCAAGGATCGTCTTTCTCTCCTCTTGCTCCACATTCTTGCGAATGGGAGTGACAGCGGATTCGTGACTTTCCTCCCCCGGACGGTTTGAAGAATCAGGGACCACAATCAATTGCTTTTCTTGCGACACAATTCTGTCTCTTTGCTACTGACCATGGCAAATTTGAGATTTGCCATGCCGGAGCAAGAGAGTTGCTCAACTGGAGCGACACCCTCTAGCCTACCCGTTTTGAAACACATACACTTGTACGGCGGCGACGACTATGATCACTACAACGGCCCCTGCCCAGTCGATCACCCGGTGCCATTTCAGACTTGCTTCTTCGGATGGGGTCCGGATTAAGGGCAAGCTGACGACCAAAGGAACGGAAAGCTGGGCCTTCAGTTCCTCTTCGGTACGAAATGACTGATCGCGCAATCCGTTTAGGAAGGCGATAGCTCCGCCAAGGAGGAGACCAATCGCAACTGCGGCCAAAGTCAGCTTGAGGCGGCCGGGGCCAGATGGGGAAATCGGCATCATCGGCGGCTCAACCAGACGGAACTGTTGGCCGCCATGACTCTCCTCCGCGCTGACCGTCAACTGCGCATGGTTTTGCTTGGTTTGGAGATCCGTGTACTCCTGTTTGCGCAATTCGTAGTCGCGCAGGAGGCCGGTTAATTCCTGTTCGCGGACCGGAGCGATTCTCAGGTGGCCCTGATAGGACGCGATCTCGGATTTTAGCCGCGTTTCCTGGTCGGTGAGACTTGCGATCTCTGCACTGGTGCTCTCAATCTGAGATTTCACTTGTGCCATCAAGGGATCGTCCCAAACGCTGGACACGCCGGCGGGCGCCGCGACGCCGCTGCGGGCACGCGCCATAAGGCCCCCGATCGCCTCAATCTCCTGATCCTTCTTCAGGACGTCGGGGTGACGCGGGGTGAGCCGGGCCAGTAATGCCGTACGTTCGGTCTGAACCCGGGTGAGACGCGTTTCGAGCACCGACTCCGCGCCTCTGAGCTGCTGTTGTGCGCGGGTCAAATTCCCAGAGGTGTTCTGCAGTTGAATCCGTAGATCGGTTAACGCTCCCAGGTTTGCCTGTTGTTGTTCGGGTAGCTGTCCGGAATTCTTGATCTTGAAGTCCTTGAGCTTCTGTTCCTGTTCATTCAGCTTTTCCTGAGCTGATGCCAATCGTTCGGTGAGAAAGCTGGCTGTGGCCCCGGCGCGGTTCTCACGGCTCTTCATGTTTTCTTCAATAAACATCGTGGCGAGACGGCTGACGACGGCATAGGCCAGCTTGGGTGTGGCCGCGGTAAAGGAGAGCGTGAAGGTGTTGGGGTCGCGGCCAGGACCCTGAGGCCCGATAAAGCTGAAGTCGATGTCTTTTCTCAGACGCGCCGCGAGCTGGTCCGCGCGGAGACGCTGAATGTCTTCCGGATCGAATAGGCCGTCGACCGAGCGGATCACTTCCACCAACCGGGTAGTCGACAGGACTTCGTGCTGCATGCTCATCACCGTATCGACGTTGCTCATCGAAGTGAGCGGGTCGACGTAGCGCGATGTGATTTGGGGCTGTACAAGGACGAGGACAGCTTCTGCCGTGTAGCGATCCGGGAGGCGCATTACCACCGCCGCGGCGATCAAAGAGAGAACCAACATGCCGGATAGAATCCACCATCGTCCATCGACAATGATGTCGAGTACCTGGCGAAGCGCGTCGATTGGTTCTTTTGTATGTTCTTTTCTTGTGCTCACAACACCTTACCTGTCAATAGACTTCGCGATCCGGATTCAATTGCTTGCGCCGGCCAAGCCCTACCGCACAAAACGGAATGATGGAAATACATCCAACGAGAAGACTTAATTGATAGTTCGTCGTATCGAAATGCTTTGCCCCCGCTACCATGAGACCCGCTTCCAGCAGGAAGGCGAAAATCGGAAGCCAAACGGCGGAGACGAGAATGTAAGTTCCCGCTCCCGCGCTAACAAAGGACAGAACTCCGGAGGTAATCAGAAACACAATTGTGTAGTAACCGATCTTGTAGTAGCGAAAGTGGTCGGCGCGAGGTGGTAAATACAGCAGGGCAAGCGTGGATCCCGGGCCGAACTCCAGGCTACGGACGGTCTTCGATCCTGCTGCGACCAGGTTGAGGACGGACTGCCCGTACGTAATCAGGATATCGCGAACGCCCGCCTGTTGAAAGAGGTTTGGTATCTGCAACGGAGTGCGTACACCGCCAGATCCGGTACTGGGCGTTCGCAAGCGGAAGACAAGATTGGAATTTTCCTGTCCAATCATGAAGTTGGCCTGTGTAGGGCCAGCCGAATAGGAAAGGATTCGCGCCGGTCCGAACTGACGAGGCACAGCGGAAGCGCAGACGAGATGAATAGCAAAAGCGTTGGTGGCGCGGATCCGATTGGCGATCTCTTCTGATCTTTCAGTGGTTTGCAGCCAGTGACGTGGCGTCAATCGCGTCCCCTGCGAGGGTAAAGCAGCGGCTGGCCCCACCCACGCAAGCAGAGGAATCTGCCCCACAGATTTCGGGAGAGCGTTGTCGTTCGCGAACCGCAGGGATGCAATGTTCCCCGTTTGATCGAGATGCTTGCCACGCGCGAAGTCCTGAAGTGCCTGGACTGAGGGGCTGCTGTCTGAGATGTCGAGCGCCAGAACGCTTCCTTGCCATGGCCGGTCTTTTGTTGGCTCGTTGCCGAGCGTCAGGAAGAAGTCCGGATTCCAGTTGACAGGCCGGGCGGCGTACTGAAGGGCAGCCGAGACTGCCAGTAATGTGGCCGCCAATACGCCGATCACGGCAACCCGGCGCCGCAGGGATGCTTGCCGTCTGAACCGTAACATCGACTGCCCCAAGGCACTGCGCTGAAAAGTTCGCGAGACGACGACTCCAGCAAATGCGCCAAGCGTGTTCGAAATTACATCGACAAAGGAAGGGTCTCTGGAGGGCAGCAGCTGCTGCAGTAGCTCGATCGTAAGTGAAGCCAGCATTCCCACCGGGATCACAAGCTTACAGACGTCCTGCCAGCGGGTGGATTCCGTTTCGAACAGGGCCGATAGCAGGATTCCGAATGGCGCAAACAGGAGTATGTTCAGCGCGATATCCATTCCGTCGAGAAATGCATCCAACTTCAACTCCCAGATGTCGTGATCGGTGATCTGGAAATCATAGGGAAAGAATGTCACCAGAGAGACGATCACCGTCCAGCAAAGCAGGGGCAATCCGATGGATAGGAGACGGCGCCGGTCAAACGGGAAATGCACGGATAGTAGAGGGTCGTCCTGCTTCATCAAGAATGGCGGCGCCCATCGGTAAACATTTCGGACACCCCTAAATCGTCACCAACTGCGGCGTGAGGCCGAGCTCGCTGAGATGGGATCCAATCTCCTTCTGATAGAGAGGGTTCATCACCAGGACGATATCGGGATTGTAAGACTTCGCCTGCTGCGGAGAGATGACCGGGTGACCGGATCCTGCAATGTACTTTCCCTGTTTGTGAGGATTGATGTCCACGGCGTACCGCAGACAATCCACATCCTTGAAGAGATTCAGGAAAGTGACTCCCTTCGATCCCGCACCCCACAGAAGAACCCTTCGCCCGGCGCGCCGGGCATCCTCCAGCACTGCCGCCGCATTGGAGACAGTAGTGCGAAAACACTCCGCAAACTGTTGGGCCTCGTACGCAACCCGGCGCAGTTCCTCCTCCTGCTGAGGTTCGAGCGCCGGCATCACCGCCGGGTATCCGATAGGAAGTGCCTCAAGACACAAGAACTGGCCGCCGTAGGTTTCCCGTACCGTCCGCGGCGAGAATCCCGATCTTAGAAACAGCCGTGAGAGTGAAAGCGACCAGAAATAGGAAACGTGCTCATAGATGATGTCCCAGATTCCCTTTTGCCGAAGGGAGTAAAGGGCATTGGGAGTTTCGAAGAAGATGACAGTATTCCTGTTCCCGATGGCGCGCCGGATGCTTGAGAGAAACACATCAGGTTCGGGAATATGCTCCAGCACATGACGGGAACAGACCAGATCGCAGGCGAGATGTCCGTAGTCTTCGTTGTAGCGGTCGCGAACGACCCGAACATTCGTTTGGGCCAACGGAGAGAGGCGTGCAGGGTCATGGCTGGGATCGAATCCGACGCCACGGTTGTTGCCGAGCTGGCACAAGAGGCCAAGAAAGTCGGCGTTGCCGCATCCGAGCTCAATCACATCCTTCTCGACGAGTTTGTGATCTGCGACGATCTGCTGGGCCAGTTCGCGGATGTAGCGGTCGAAATGCGGGGAATAGTGAAGGGAATTCTCGTACCGTGGATCAT
Organism: uncultured Solibacteraceae bacterium; assembly: GCA_964515165.1. Taxonomy (GTDB): domain Bacteria; phylum Acidobacteriota; class Terriglobia; order Bryobacterales; family Bryobacteraceae; genus JAPKYZ01. Next base: position 14,246 of record CAZETQ010000044.1, read on the forward strand.
AAACCATGATCTCCGGCCGGAATGCCGCGTTGAATACATGGCCACAACTCGGACAAAATACCAGTTGGATCCGGCCCGTGGGAAAGCTGACCGCCTCCTCCCGATTCGAGCACGGCGCATTGGAAAGCACCGGGACATCCTTCATTTCGAAGAATGCTTCCGCGCCTGCCTGCCCGCATCCGATACACCGGATGGATTGGCGGCGGGGTTCCGTGTTCGTGGCCGGCGTTGTGACCGATTGACCCATAAAGCTATACGGCTGTTAACTCGGGATTCAGGCCCATGGCATCCAGATCCCGCCGGATTTCCTCGCGATAGATCGGATTCATGGCGATGACGATGTCGGGACGGTATTCCTTTAAGTATGCCGGCGCCAGGATTCGCTTGCCGCTTCCCGGCAGGTACTTGCCCTGGCGGTAGGGGTTGATGTCGACGATCACATCTACTTGATCAGCCACTCCCAAAGTGCTCAGAAACGCGACGCACTTTGAGCCCGATCCCCAGATCGCCAGACGCTTTCCGCCGGCTCGAATCTCTCCGATGGTTTTCCTCCAATGGGAGACCTGACTGTCCCATCGCTCCTGGAAGCCAGTGACCAGGCCGGAAAGTTCCTCGATGCTTTCCTCATGATCATGCGTAGCGGTGTCGGAACTGCCAGCGGGTTTGGCATCCAGCAGCAAGTACTGCCCGTCGTATGCGTTGGCGAGGTGAATCACCCCAAAGCCGGTTTTCCGGAAAAGCCGTGCCAGCGACCCGGGGCTGAAATAGGAGCAATGCTCGTAATAGATGTCCCAGAAAGCGGTTTCGTTCAGAACGCGGACTACATCGGGCAGCTCGAACGATATGACTGTATCCATCCGGCCGCTGACCGAATCGCGCACGATTCTCATGAACGCGGCGGTGTCGAAGATATGTTCCAGCGTGTGGCGGCAACAAATCAGATCCGCTTTGTATTTCTTATGACGTTCGGAGTAGAAATCCACGATGAAGATTACGCGGTCCTGCCCGTCGTGGTTTCGGCCGGGTATGTAGCTGGGATCGATTCCGATTCCCCGGTTGGGCCCCAGCTGGCATAAAAGATTCAGGAAGTCACCCTTGCCGCACCCGATTTCCAGTACGGTCTTGTTTCGAAGATCGAACCGATCGATCAGGCTCTGAGCGAGTTCCGAAGCGAAGACGTTAAAGCGCGGCGAAAACGACTGCTGTTCCTCGTACGCACTGGTGTACTTGGCCATCCGCGGATCGAAGTCGATATTGCCGATAAACCCACACCCGTTACAAAAAGCGAGAGTAATTTTTCCGGTTGGATACTGCCTGGCGGCTACAGGATCGTCGAACAAGATGCAGCTGTTCACCGGGACAGAGTCCGTCCGGTAGAAGATACGCAGATCTTCCGATCCGCACGATTGGCAATGGGCCGTCCCGGAGGTGGCTGGGACGGGCGTCGTCAAAATTTCAGTAGACACGGCAGTTTCCTTTCCAGAGCTGGAAGAACGCGCCCCAGTGGGACGAGGCCATGCACTTCCGTTACGGCACGTTCTTCGAGCCAGCGATGTTGTTCAGCTCCTAGACGATTCGAGGAGCGGGAACGGGAATGATGAACCGGCCGCCCGCCTGCCGGTACGGCTTCTGCTGCTCGAGAATCTCATCGGCGAAATTCCAGGCCAACATCAGGACGTAATCGGGCTTCCGTTCCAGCAGCGCATCCGTTCCAGTAATAGGGATGTGCATACCCGGCATGTATAACCCTTGCTTGTGAGTGTTGCGATCCACAACGAAATCGACCAATTCCTTGCCAATTCCGCTGTAGTTGATGAGGGTACTTCCCTTTGCCGCCGCCCCGTAGGCTGCGATCGTAGCGCCCTTTCCCTTCAAATCGGAGAGGAGGGCTCGCAAGTTTGTGCGAATATTCTCGACACGGGTCGCGAAATCGCGGTAGTATTCGCGCCGGTTTAGCCCTTCTTCGATTTCGGCCTTTAACATCTCCCGGACAGCGGCCGACACATTTTCCTTCTTCTGTACATAGATCCGCAAAGAGCCGCCGTGTATCGGCAACTGCCTTACATCATTGAGGAACAAAGAATGCATCCGGAAGAGCCGGTCCAGCGCCTGGAGCGAGAAGTAGCAGAGGTGCTCGTGGTAGATCGTGTCGAACTCGCAATGCCGGATGAGTTCTTTGACGTACGGCATCTCGATAACGGCGACCCCATCGTCTTTCAGGAGGGCACGGATGCCTTCGACGAAATCGTGGGTATCGGCAACGTGCGCCAGCACATTATTGGCGATGATTACGTCGGCCTTCCCCTTTTCCGCAACCTCCTCAGCCAATCCCTGGTTAAAGAACGTGTTGAGAGTGGGTACACCGGAATCCTGCGCTTTTCGTGCCGGGCCGCCGGCCGGATCGATTCCCAGGACAGGTATGCCTTTCTCGACAAAGTTCTTCAGCAGGTAGCCATCGTTGCTCGCGAGTTCGACAACCAGGCTTCCGGAATGGAGGTTGCGCCGCTCGATCAGATCCAGCGCATTCTCGCGGGAGTGTTTCAGTAATGCCGGTGAGAATGACGAGTAGTAGGGATAGTCCTGGCAAAACAGAACTTCGGGTGGAACCGTCTCCAGCAGCTGAACGAGACTACAGGACGGGCAAAAGGCGACATTGAGCGGGAAGGAGGGCTCGGCCTCTTCGAGTTGCTCCTGGCGGCGGAGACCGTCAGCTAGCGGTGTGGTCCCCAGAGAGAGAATGAGCTCGATGTCGTTGGAGGAACAAACCCTGCATTTTGCTTGATTCATATAAGTCTCACAATGCCGCGACAGTTTCGGGGGAGGAAATCCAGCGCAAGCTGAGGTCCAGGCGGCCCTCCTGCTGCAGCTTCTTGACGTGGTGGATCCGCATATATTTTGCGCCTTCGAAATCAGCTAAGGTGAGTCCGAAAGAGCGGTAGGCGTCATAAAGTTGTTGAGCGCCAGCACGCGCCGTCCATCGCGGTTTGAATCCGGGAACGACCGCAGGAAGCTTGTCGCAATTCACGCGATAGCATCGCTTGTCGGGACCCGCATCTTCGGCGAAAGTGACTTTACTGCCAGGAACCGTTTCCATGACAATCTGGGCCAGGTCGCGCATCTGGTAGTTCTCTTCCGTCCGGCCAACGTTGAATGCCTGGTTGTGCACGGTGTCACGGGGAGCCTCGAGCAACGCGAGAAACGCCTCGGAGATGTCTTCGATGTGAACAATCGGCCTCCACGGCGTTCCATCGCTTTTCAGACGAACCATTCCGGTGATATGAGCCCAGCCGACCAAGTTGTTCAGGACAAGATCGCCCCGCAGCCTGGCCGAAAATCCATAGGCGGTCGCGTTTCGAAGGAACACGGGGCTGAACGTCTCGCTTGCCAGCGCGGAAACCTCCTGCTCGACCAGAACTTTGGAATGACCGTAGGCGGTTACCGGATTGAAGGCTGCGCTTTCGTCTAGGATCTTGTCACCTCCCGCCGCTCCGTAATTGCTGCAGGAAGATGAGAACAGAAAGCGTTGAACCCCTGCTTCCTTGGCAAGCCTCGCCAGACGGACCGATGCCCGGTGGTTGATGTCATAGGTACAATCCGGATTGAGATCGCCCAGGGGATCGTTGGAAATCCCGGCCAGGTGGATGATGGCATCGAAGCCGTCCAGATCGCCGATTTCGACATCCCGCACATCTTTGCGGATGACCGCCGGCGAAGCGACGTCCGGGCCCAGCGTGCAGTCCTCGAACATGCAGTTGTCCAGTCCGGTAACTTTGTGGCCGGCCCGCTCCAAGATGGGAACCAGCGCGCAGCCGATATACCCGTTATGTCCTGTTACTAATACATTCATGTGATTTATTAACCCCAAACTTTCCAGGGTGCGTTACCCTTTGCCCATAGCTCTTCGAGAATGTGCTTCTCTCTCAATGTGTCCATGCATTGCCAGAAAGAATCGTGACGGTACGCCATCAACTGTCCTTCGGCGGCAAGCCGTTCCATCGGTTCCCGTTCCCAAACCGTATGGTCGGCGTCGATATAGTCGAAGATCTCCGGTTCCAATACAAAGAACGCCCCGTTGATCCATCCCTCGCTGAGCTGTGGTTTCTCGGCGAAATGGGCCACCTTGTCCCCTTCCAGGTCCAGGCGCCCGTACCGTGCCGGCGGACGAACCGCGGTAATGGTCGCCAGGCGCCCGTGCGAGCGATGGAAGGCGATGAGCTCATCGAGGTTGACGTTGGACACTCCGTCGCCCCAGGTGAGCATGAACGTTTCCCGCCCGATGTGCGGAGCCAGCCGCTTGATTCTGCCGCCGGTCTGCGTATCCTCACCCGTTTCGATCAGGTTGACGACCCAATCCAGCTCATGCAGCCCGTTGGCGTGGTTGATCACATTGCCTTTTTTCAGATCGACGGTGAGATCTCCCTGCAAGGAGCTGTGATCCACGATGTAACGCTTGATCACTTCGCCTTTGTACCCGAGTGCGATATAGAAATCCTTATGGCGATAGTGCGCGTAGTGACGCATGATGTGCCAAAGGATGGGACGCCCGCCAATATTGACCATCGGTTTGGGGCGGATTTCGGTCTCTTCTGCCAGGCGGGTTCCTTTTCCACCGGCAAGAATTGCAACTTTCATCTCGGTATCTCCTAACTAAAACGTGTCTGAGCCGCGGAGCTGCGCCAGGCGCGCGGCGGCGATGTCGGACTTATTCGCTACGCCCCGGGGTTTGGATACCAGACGGTGCGGAGGCGGACAGACGGGACGGACTATCCCAGCAGTGGAACATTTCACACTTCTGGAAGAAGCAGTTCAAAAACTCGCCGCCGGAAACATCGGCCAGTACGGGCCAACCGACTCCGTCCACCAACACCGCCGTCTGAGACCGGTGTTGGGCCAGCGCCTGCCGCTTCCGGTCCAGAACACCGGCAACCAGCGCGCTTGTACGGAAATGCCCACGAAACATCAAGCGGTAGACCGATTGCAGGATGCGGAGCAGCGTTCGAATTGTTTCCCGGTTGACCGCCAGGGCAAAGGGCACCCAGGGCCACTGATTCCAGAACCATACCGGGTATTCGCATATCCGCACCGCTCGTCCGGACTGCAGCACCGCCTCTTGGACGACACGGAACGTCGCCTCATGATCCGGGGTGCCGTCAAACCGGTAAGGAACGAAAATCTCCTCGGGAGCGTGGCGCTCCAGGATGTCGAGTACCCGCGCGACCGCCTCCCGATGGAACTTCCCGAGACGGCTGTCAGGGAAATCCAGAAACTCGAGGTCCGCCGGGCCAATGCCAAGCACCTCGGCAGCCTGAACCGCCTCGGAAGCACGCAGGCGCCGCAGCGCATCCTCGTCCATGAATCGACGGTGGGAAGTACTTCCGTCCGTCATAAACACGAGTTTGACCGGCACTCCGGCATTGCGCTTCAGCGCAATCGTTCCCCCACAGCCGAGACACTCGTCGTCCTGGTGGGGAGCGAAAACCACGGCAGAGCGTTGCTGGAACATTGGAGTAGCGTCCGTCAAACGGGAAAACAACGCGTTTCGCAGCCGGGGTAGCGCGCTCAGCTTCCAGTGGTTAGGCATGTGCGGACTGACAACGCCTGTGAAAGTGCTCTAGCAGGATGTCGGCAGTTTTGCTCCAAGAGAACATCTCGATTGCCCGCTGCCGTCCCGCTTCGCCCATTTGCCGGCTGTGGCCGGGATTGCTCAGCATCCGGCAGATCGCCTCCGACAGCGCAGCCGGGTTGGCCGGCTCGACCAGAAGCCCGGTTACTTCCGGATCAACGGTGTAGGACATGCCGCCAATCCGTGTGGCGACTACGGGGATTCCCCGCATCATGGCCTCGACCAAACTGATGCCAAAAGATTCGCTGAGCGAAGGGTTTACCAGAAGCGCCGCGTTGCGATAGGCGTCTTCAATGCGATCGTGCTTCACGACACCTTCGAAGATGATGCGTTTGCCCAACTCTGGGCCGGCTTCACGTTCCAGCGCCTCCAGGTAAGGGTCTTTAGGGCCGGACGCCGGCGTTTGATAGAAGGTGCGGAGGGCAGTCACGTGAGGTTCGTCGCTCAGCCCGACGAGGAACTCCAGAGGTGCCGATCCTGCCCCGCCGACCAACGATAACCGTGCTTCGGGAACCCGCTCAAGCACCTGGCGAAAGGCAACGATCAGATCGTGAACGCCCTTTTCCGGGGACAACCGTCCGACAAACAAGACTGTCTGGTTGTTTGGGGCCGGCTCGCCTTTGTCCGGAACGATGTCCGCGGCATTCGGTACGGTGACACACCGCGCAGCGTATTCCGGGAAGGCGGCGGCAACCTTCCGCGTGATGTATTCGCTGCAGCCAACGATGAGATCCGTCTGCTCCAACCGCGGTTTGATCGTTGCCACATCGAGCTGGGTCAGCCACTCGCACTGCATATGCAACGCGATGATCGCCCGCGGGTGGGCCTTGCGGATGACCGGCACCAGCTGCGAGTAGTTCATGATGTGAACGACATCGCATTGCAGCTGGCGGACTTTTCGCGCGACGGCGCGCGCATACCCGCGGTGATGCCAGGACGACAGGAAGACCGGCCGTTTGAATGCGTCTGCCGCGTTGTCCTTTTGCCGTCCATCCAAGAGTTTCCTGCCGGTCGAAAGCGCCCGATTGAGCAACCGGTCCATGCCTGTCGCAGTAAAGTGATACTCGATATCCTCACTGATCACTGTTTGACTGCGAAAGGCATCGCCTTGGTTCCCGAAGATGAACGTCTGGTGCCCACGTTTGGCGCAGATTCCGGCCATGTAGTAGATCCACAAAGCCAACGAGCCTCCGCGGACCGGTGGCCGGACGTTGTCAAACGGCTGCGCGACGAAAGCAATACGCATGGTGAAGGCTGTGGACCGGACGTTCAGCTCGGCAGTAAGCTTATCGGTAAGCCAGCTCCTTACTAGCGCGAAGAGCTTGCAATTGCTGCTCCTGGTCACGAATTACGTCCTGGATGATGTCTTCGAGCGTCTTGGTTGGACGGAAGCCGATCAGGTTCGACACCCGGGTGATATCCGGCACGCGCCTCTGCATATCTTCAAAACCGGGGGAATATGCTTCGTCGTAGGGGATGTAGGTAATATCCGATTTCGAGCCGGTCATTTTGACAATGAGCTCCGCCAGCTGCTGGATGGAAACTTCCCGGTTGGATCCCAGATTAAAGACCTTTCCGAAGGCTCCGGGGCGGGTGAGTAGTTCCGCCAGCGCGGGGACAATGTCGGCCACGTGCCCAAAGCAGCGAGTCTGCTGGCCGTCGCCATGTACGGTTATCGGCAGGCCGCGCAGAGCCTGGGCGACAAAGTTGGGGATGACCATGCCGTACTGCCCGGTCTGACGGGGACCTACTGTATTGAAGAGTCTGACGATCGCGACGGGCAGGCGGGTTTCCTGGTAATACGCCATGGCGAGGAACTCATCTGTTGCCTTGGAATTGGCATAACCCCAGCGTGCCTTGTCAGTCGGCCCGATGATGCTGTCGTCGGTTTCGGAAAATCCGGCCTTCTGGCTCTTTCCGTAGACTTCGGAAGTCGAGGTGATCAGGACCGGCTTGCGGTATCTTGACGCACTTCGCAGGACCTTTTCGGTACCCACAATGTTGTTGATCAGCGACTCAGTCGGCTTCTCGATGATCAGCTTGACGCCTACCGAGGCGGCCAGGTGGTAGACGCGGTCCGACTGCCGAATCAGGTCGTCAATCAACGACTCATGGCGGACGTCTTCGACGTAGCATTGGAATCCGCCGCGCCCTGCCAGATGCTCGATGTTGCTATAGCGGCCGGTGGTGAGGTTGTCGATGACAATGACGCGTTCTCCGCGCTGGAGAAGATAGTCTGCCAAATGAGAGCCGATAAACCCGGCTCCTCCGGTAATTAAGTGTGTTGCCATGATGCTAAGGATCCAATCTGATGGGTTGAGATTCTCGAGTGGGCCCAGATGACCGGGCTCAGGGTTATTGCTGCCGGACCGTTACAACGTTGCTTCACGAAACCGCTGAGACGAAAGGTGAGCGTTGAAAAACGCGCCTAGATATAGTTTTCAGGAAGAGGCACAAGGACGAAAGATTTGATCAGCGTACTGACGGTGGACTCGTCTTCTTTTCGCAGTGTCCCGGTCGCCAGCCGGGCAAGAAGATCGGGATCGATAGTGCAAGTCTCGGGGAGAAATTCCTTGACTGTCTCGCACTCTCGCTCCAGCGTAGGGCTCGGCCACGTCATTCGAAATTGGAGCGAGTCTCCTTCACCGCTGCGGCGGTAGATCGGATTCACAGTGAGGTTTGAGCGGATCTGCAACAGCCTATCTTTGATGGCCGCATGATTACGCCAGAAATTGGTGTTTCTACTGGCAACCAGGCTCAAGACCGAGGACTGATTCAGAGTTTCCGGCACGGCAGGCTTCGACAGATCCGTTTCTTCCTCCTTCATAAAGCGGCGCAGCACTTCCGATTCCGCATAAAGCTTCATAGGCAGAAAGGCGAAGCACTCCTGGTAGCCTGCCGGGCTGAGCGGCACGCCCGGCGAGACATTCGTGGCAAGCGCGTTGTGCAAGTGTGGAAACAGCCAGAGCCCGTTTTCTTCAAGAGTACGATCCAACTCCTTCAGCAGCGCTCTTTTCGAGCGGACATAGTGGAGACCATCCAGGCAGAGGACCGAACTGAAGAAGTTATCGGCAAATGGCAGAGGGAGTTCGGCGTCGAGACAAACGCAGGGATTGCCGGGAATCAGGTACTTTCGAGCGAGATAGAGGTTGACGAAATCGTGATCGGCGGCGATCACCGAGATCTCGGGAAAAAGCAGCCTTGTCAGAAAAGTGGCGTGGCCGACGCCGCAATTGAGATCCAGCATCCTGGCGGGACTTCCCGGCTGCGACGGAAGGTCCTTCAAGAGAAGGAGAAGGGGAATCGCCGCCAGGAAGCTGTTGTTGGTCGTGCGGTGTATGAGATAAGTCGCATACTCGGAAGGCCGGTGCATCCGCACACCCTCTCGAAACGTGGGAGGTTCCTGGAAAGAGGGCGATGCCGGTCGCAGCCTCTCTACGGCGCGCTGCCATCGGCTTTTCGGGCGCCGAATGGGGGAAGCGCTGTAAAAGACATGGTGGAATGCTTTGTCAAACTGTCGAGCGTCGAGATAATCTACGGCAACATCTTTCGTATCGGCCGGTCCGGAACACTGGCGAAGGATCGGGATGCCCTCGATAATCGGGTAACGGTAGCACGCACACCGGAGAATTCCATAGCGGATATGACCGTCATCGGTGGAGACTTGAAACTCGAGATCGAAACCGGAACCGCAGTACGGACAGTGAAGCGCGCTGAAAAACTCTGGGGTCATGGTGCAATCTCGGCTTCAGGAACGCTCAACAGGCGTGGCGATCGCGTGGCCTACGATCCATTTCGTATTCGGATAGGAATCAGGCAGGCGTTTCACGCGGTATCCAGCCTGCGATAGGAAACTCTCGCAATCCTCGTACTTGCTTTGGAATTTGTCGGGATCACCGTCATCGACCTCGTAAAGGATCGTGGGACGCAACTCCTTCATCGTGCGCTGCATTCCCTTGAATACGTCGATCTCTCCCCCTTCCACGTCTACTTTCACGACAGTCGGGGGCCGCAGCTTGTCTTCGAATACGACTTGATCGACAGACGCCAATGTTACCGGAATTGTTGCGATCGAATCGAAGGGCTTGGCCGCAGTGGTGAGAGCGCCCCCACCCGAGTACTCCGTCAAAAAGAGCTCACCTTGGCCGGAAGTTGCGGAGATTGCTTTCTCGATCAACGTCACGTTGGAAAGACGATTCAGTTCGATATTCCGGCGAATGCATGCCGCATTTGCAGGAACCGGTTCGAATGCATAAACCGCTCCGCCCGGTCCCACCAGCCGAGCCCCGATGACGGTCAGAAAACCAACGTTGGCCCCGATGTCGTAAAGTACGCCGCCAGCTTTGATGCAGGCAGCCAAGGCTTCCTGGACGGGAAGTTCATTGTTGCCGGAGGCATAGGCACCATTGGAAGGACCGGGATCGAACTTCAAACCTCGCCCCACTCCCACGGTCATGCGGTTCCCGCTCGTGAGCCGCCGGAGAAACGGAACAAGCCGATTGTTGCGAAGGTTGGTGAACATTTGCCGACGGTCTAAACTTTGCCGACGAAGTGGCGGAATGTGCTTCCGGTGTCGTTACCCCACTCCCAGTTCGCCATCAGCCCGACCTGCTTGATGGCGAAGCGCTTGTAATGGGAATACACGTCCTTTAGAGCACGGTACAGCACCGGCTCTTCGTTGACGAAAAGCATGTATTGCTCCCCATCGAACACCATCCGCAGAGTGAGCGGAACGCCATAATAGACTCGCTTGCCGACATTCGACCAAATAGCGTCATAGAGATCCTCGAATCCATCGACATGGAAGAAGCAGGAAATCGATGCGCCGCCGTATGAGTGATTGACCCAGATGTTCACCGTGACGTAGTTGTCCGGATCCTGCCAGAAAATAAATCCGCAGAGGCCGTGCTCCCGTTGCTCCGGTCCGGTTCCGGGAGGCGTAATTTCAACCGACAAGTCCGCAAAGCCGGGAGAATCCCACTCGACCATATAGGCTGTTCTGCCTGGATTGGGCTGCTTTGCCGTCGCCTGAATCTTGACCGCTCCTTCGCCGGAAAGGGCCATGACCCCGGTGCCGATCTGCCTGCGCCAGATCTTGCCCCCCGTCGGAGTCATCCGGCCTTCCAGTGCTCCGGCCTGCCCCTCGAAATGATCCTCCAGGACCACATTTGTGCCTTTTCGTAACCAGGGTTCACCCATCCGGAGAGCGGCCGGCAAGGAGACCAAGCGGGGGTGCGCTTCGAAGGAATGAAGCTCGACGTCCTTTGTGGCATAGCTGCCCGCGCCGGTTGCCGTCTGCAGCCTCCGGTCGCGAAACCGGGTCCCAAACAGCAACTGACCCTGAAGGTGAAAGCTCATTGTCTCGCCGTCGTCCAGAACCTGGAGAGAGTGAACCGCGCCGGGTTGGACAGGCGGGAGATCGCTGACCGCGGTCTCGCTCCATACTCCGTCTTCCCGAACCGATAACCGGGCGTTCCGATCGTCGATCAGCAATCGCCAGTAGTTTTGCTCGTCGCGGAACCGCCAAACAATTCCAATAGCGCTTTCCTTAGAGCGGCTTTGATAGAGCAGATGAACCAGTCCGGAGGGTGCCGAAGCATCCAGGACGGCCAGGTTTTCCTCGTGAAGGGCTATGGCTCCCCCCGCCATGCGCTCAAACTCACCGAAAGGTGCTTTCCATAACCCACCCACCTCGGAACGGCTTTCGCGCAGAACCCCTCTGCCCTCCAAGCAATCGGCCAAATGAGCCGAGCCGTACCATTCGCCCATCTCCGGGCATTGTTCAACGCGCGTGCCATAGACTCTGGTGTCCAGGCGGAACCCGATCTGCCCCAGGACGCTTTGATGTACGCCCGGAAACATTTCCGGCGTTTCGTTAAAGGGATCGATGGCAAGAGGCCGCATTTCTGGATAGGACGGCAAGCCGTTAGCGTCCCGCACAGAGGCTGCATAGTATGCTGCCCCTTTCTCTCGCAGGACGATCACGTAGTAAATCTGGAGGTTCTGTACGCTCTGAATCGCGGATAGCGGGGTTTCGCCGACAATGGCCCACAGTTCGCCATTCTCCGGGCCCATGGCGTGCATGACAAAAGCGTTCTGAGCGGACAGCGGATTTTCGGGAGCCTCGCTGGAGAACCACCCCACCGCCAGATTCTCATCCAGTTTCGGAAGGGTTTTCGCATCACGATCCAACCGAATCCACCAGCGAAATTGCCGGATGGCCCGGCCGATACGCCGGCTGCGCAGCCACTGAACAATTCGGCTGCTGCGGCCCCAGGCTTCACTGCCATCCAGCCACCGTTCCAGGCGGCTTCGAAGGGGTTCGCCAATCCCTCCCACCTGAGACGTATTGTGGCCGTTCAACATGAAAACGGCCAGCGTCAGCCCGTTCTGACGGCGAAAAGCGGGATAGGCGATCCCGGCCCGGCCCCACCCCGGTTGAATCAACGGTTGGATTCGGAGCGCTCCGTTGTCGATTGCGATACTTTTTTCTTTATCGACGCCACCCCGGCGAATACCCTCCGGGGTCCGCGTGCCGATCACCGCACCGGCCTTCCGATCATCGCAATAGGTATCGGTCAGACTCACCGACGATGCCGTGAGCTCGGCCTGCACTTCCTCAATCATGCGATGCACCTTCTCTCATCTTTCGCTCCATTAACTTGTAGATCTCGCCGGGATCAGCTTCATCAGCGCCACGAGCCGGCGGTTTGTCAGGATGCGTTCCAAAAGCTGACGGGAAGGAGCGGCTTGACCGCCGACAATCCAGTCGCTGCCGATGATCAGCACCGCGCCCAGCGAAAGTAAGAACATCCATTGGGCAATCAGGTCGAACCAGTTCAACTCGCCAAACGATTTTCGCAGCAACACTCCAGCTACGAATGTCACGGCTCCGGCGACCACCGGCAGACCGACGAAGTTCATCAAGGCAGAAACGGCAGAGCGGCCGAACGCGAACAGGCCTCCAACGATTACTCCAAGGAAAGGAGCCGCCGAACCCGCCAGGTAGGCATAAGCCGCCCCTTCGACGCCGTACTTCGGGATCAGGAACAGTCCCATTAGCACGGTGATCACCAGGGCTAGAAGAATCACGGCCGTTACGAACCATGGCCGTCCAGTGCCGCGAAAGTATGCCGCAACCGGGGCAAAGGCGCCCTGCCAAACCAGATAGATCCCCAACAGGCGTCCGGCCATCCCGCTTTGCCGCGCGAAATCGGCGTTGATCCACAGCCTCAAGAAATCCGGAACGAGAACGCAAAACGGGATCAGCAGGATCGCTGAAAGCGAAAGCGCGGACCAGGTAGCGCTCCAGAACAGCCTTTCATCAGCCTTCGAATTTCCGCCGGTGCTGAACCGGGGAATCAGCGCTTCACTGCCACTGGCAACGACCATGTGCATCCGCTGCGCGATGCTGTCGGGTGTCCCGAGGAAGGCCACCGATGCAGTGCCGACATTTCGGCCGAGCAGCAGCTTTCCTGATTCCCTATGCATCGTGTGGAGCGCCCATGTCAAAAACGAGAACAGACTGTACCCGACGACTTCCCGGAGGCCTAGAAAAGAAAAAGACGGCAGGAGTTTCAAGCTAGGGAGTAGCCACCTGGCTACCAGGACCCGAATTATAAGGGCGGCAACTCCAAGCAGCAGCTCCCACAACAAGAGTTCCACCAGCCCGAAACCCAGAAGAGGAATTGCAATATAACCAATTGAGCGGGCGGCTGTGATGGCAATCCCCACTCTGCTGCTAACGTCATATCGCTGAAGCGCCGAGGGGACGACCGCGAAAGCGCTGGTAATGATTCCAAGAGCAAATACCAGTGCCGCAATACGCACCAGCCGGCCGACTAGCTCATACTGGGCGGGAGTAATGTTGAGCCACGTCACGACCACCGGCGTGCCCAGCAATAAGATGGCACTCACGATGACGGCGATGCATACATAGAACGAAAGCGTTGAGCCGAAGACCCGGTTCACTCCCGCCTGGTCGCCCTGGCCGTAGTAGCGGGCAACATAGCGCAACGTTGCCTCGCCCAAGCCGAAATTCATCACTCCCAGCAATCCCAGGATGGAGCCGATTAGTAGAAAAATTCCGTACTGGGACGCCCCGAGATGTTTGATCAGAACCGGAGCGGTAACGAAACCCGTGACGATCGCACAGATTGTGCCGAACGTGTTCCAGGCGGCGTTGGCCATGGCTCCTCGGGGACGTGATTCTGTTTTCATTCTTTGTCTAGCTGAACGGAATGCGCGATTGGCTATCGTTAGGGGCTACCCCTCGGCTTCATTCGCCACAACGGCGCAATAGGAAGCCGGATTCACCAGACGATCCACAAGATCCAGGTATTCCTTCTTTTTCACGCCCCAGTTGTTTTGGCGGATAAACTCCGCTCCGTGAGCCCGCAGAGAGTCACACCGGGCCGGATTCGACATGAGATCGAGAATCTTATCGGCCAAATCGCGGACGCTATCGGACTCGAAAAACTGCACCAGCTGGCCGGTGAAATAGTACTGGTCGATCGCTGTCCTCGATGCGAGGACGGGAACGCCCATGGCCATGAACTCCATGATCTTGGTGCTGAATGCCTCATTTCCAAATGAGTCGCTCCTCTTGGGAACTACGCCCAAATCAACGAGGGCCATCGTCTCCGCTACTTTTTCGATGGATACGGCGCCGTTCATGGTTACCTGCTCTTCCAGCCGTTCCTTTTCGACCATTGCCTTGAGCTTTTCGAAATCGGGTCCATCGCCGATGATCCAGCATCGGAGATTTGGCGCTTTCTCCCGCAACAGGGCCACGGCGCCGATCATGCGGTCTACTCCCTGATGCCAGTTCAGGGTTCCCGGATAGCAGATGACGAAATGATTGTTTGTGGAAGGTGTCTTCGGTCGGCGCGAAAACAAAGCCAGATCCGGATAATTGATGATGGCGGTGCATTTCTCCGGCCGCACCGAGCGCTCCGTCAAGCGGCTCTGCCAGATATGATTCGAAATGATCACATGATGGCAATAAGCGATGGAGAGTTTTTCCAGCCACACCAATAACCGGAATACCGCTGAGTTCGGCGTTACCTTGAACTTACTTGCATAGAACTCAGGAACGATATCGTGGATGTCGAGAATCACCCGCGCCCCCATCAGGCGTGGGATGACGGTGGCAAAAACCTCAAAATCCGGCACGGAATGAACGTGAATCAAGTCGTACCGCCGGCTAAGGTGCAGCTTCGTCACCACCCAAGCCGAGCGCCAGAAAAACATCAGGAGCTTCAGTAGGTAGCTGATCGGACTGCGTTCGTTCCGGACACGGTTCTGAATTCGGTGTACACGGACACCGGCGATATTTTCGAACTTCGCCTGCCCCTCCCGCCGCAAAACGATCGCGTCGACACGATCTCCGCGTTTTGCCAATGTCTCGGCGTAGCGGCGCACGCGATTGTCCGATTCGTAGAACGTGTAAGCCAGCATGCAGGCGGTCATGGACGGGAGGGCTCCGTTACTGGATGCTCGCCGGATAGATCCTTCAGTGCGACGCGAATAGCTCCCTTGACGACGGGCATACGCCTCTCAAGTTGAGATTGGAGGCTGGGCCGCTGATCGTAAGCGCGTCCCAATGTAGCGATCATCTCTTCCAGGGTCATGCGGCGAGGATCTACGACGAAATCTCCGCTCCCAATAGCCTGCATGATTCCCGCGAATTTATCGCTGTAGGCGATGGGAACGGTGGGAATGTGCTGCGATACTGCACCGATGCAAGCATGCATCCGGGCGCCAACAAAAAAGTCGGACATACCGATCAGGTACTTGATTTCGTCATAACGGTAAGATCCGCGCGCGATTCCGATTCGGCCCTCGTATTTCGGCCGCAACTTCTGGAATATCGCGTCGCACGCACCGGGATCGCTCTCGAGGTCGCCGGCCGGCCCGAAAACGTGGGGAATCAGCAACACCGTGGCAGATTTCTCTTCCACCAGAAACTCAATCATTCTGGTGACGAGTGTTTCGTAGTTCACCTGGAACTGAAACATGTTCTTCTGGGTGTATCCACCGGCGAGCAGCAGGCCGCTGACGTTAAATCCGACGAGCGGTGGGGTATTGCTGGTCCACTTCGGCAGGCCCTCGATCTCCATCCGCTGCGGCTTGACAGGATCGACGTCGAACGCCAGATCGTAGCAGAATCGAAGGCGATCATCGGACTCAGAGCGATTCAGAAGCCGTCGCGTAGCCGCCAAGCTGGTCTGGTCCCGGGAGTAGATCACCTCGCACCGGCTGAGGATATATTTCGCCACGGAACGAACCACTGGTGAGCGAAACGGTCCGATGGTCTGCGGTAGACAGATCAGCCGCTTGCCCGCCAGTAATACGAGCAATTGCGGAAGACTCACGTAAATGAAGCGGCCAAGTCCATAAATATCGCTGAAGCTATCACCGCCGGAGAGCGCAAAGACCAGGCCGGACGCCAGAATCTCTTTCATGTACCTGTTTCGCGAAAGGAGGCGCATCCGGAGGCCCGCAGGAAGCAGCCGTGAGGCCAGTGTGAAGAGAAGGAGCAGCGCGATATTGTTCGCCAGGTACACCTTTTTGGAAAACCGCAGGTTGATCAGCTGGATCGGCGTCGGCTTGCCATCGAAAGAGAAATCGAAATGGGAGTCTTCTTTGGCGTAGTCCAGCAGTGCGATCTTTGCGTTCGGAAACCGGTGCAGGACGCAGCGGATCGCCCCGGCCGCAAGCATGCTGACCCCCATGTTGGGCGTATTAAAAGTTGCGCCCAGGATGCATACTCTTGGCGAATGGTCGTTCATGGAGAGTTTTCGGTATTGCTAATCAAGCTGCACGGAGAGCGCAGCGGAGTCAGCCGGCAAGATCGCGCCTAGGCGGCCTTCTGTCCCATGGCACGCATCCCGAGGAATGCTTTGAGTCTGTTCTTTATGCGGCCGCCCGCATTTCTGAAACGCCGCCAATAATGCGGCCCCACGATTGCGGCGCCACACCGGACTTTCTCCGTCAGAGGAAGCGCGGAACGCCGTACCGACTTTAGCTGTTCCCACACCATCCGCTCCCAGTTCGGGATCACCAGCCACCGCCGCGCCGACGAAGGGTCGTACCACGCAGCGACAGCGCGAGCGCTCCGGTTGGCCTTCATCGACCGCTTGGGGTGCGCCCGCAAGCGGAACAGCACCTCGTCGAGTTCGCGAATCTCACCCAGCATGGCCAGTTCGCCTAACAGCACATTGTCCGCTCCAAAGAAGCCACCAATCAAACCCGTTCTGATGAGGTAGTCCTTCCTGATCAGTCCAAAGATCGGATCGCACATGCTGAGCGACCAGACCAGCCGCGCCAGCCGCCGGTAGGGTCTGGCATCTGTCGAAGAAACGCGATCCAGTGGCGCGGACAGGGTGTTGCCCCGCTCGTCGATCAGTTCGGCCAGAGGGTAGATCATTGCCACTGAATCGGAAGCGCCATCCAGGGCCTCAACGCACTTTCGGATCATCGCCGGATGGCATTCATCATCGTGGGCGGCCCACTTAAAGTACTCGCCACGGGAAAGTTCGAATACTTTGTTGTAGTTTCCCGCCGCTCCGAGATTCACTTGGTTGCGATAGTAGCGGATGCGGCAATCGCGCAAGGCCATTTCGCGGCAAATCGATTCCGTCTCGTCCGTCGACGCATTGTCGGCGATGATCAATTCCAGATCATGAAAATCCTGCGCCAGGATGGACTCGATCGAGAGTCGAAGAAAGTCCGCTCCATTAAAAACCGGCAGGCCGATGCTAACGCGAGGGGAACTCATCGAGGGTCGTTCTACCGGACCACCGTGATGAACGAAATGACACGTTTTGGGTATTTCTTTGTCGGCACTAGATGAGCCGGCTCGTTCCAGGCTCAGTTTCTGGCCAGAGCGCTCTGAATGACAAAATCGCCTGCAAATCCGAGGGGAAACAAGCGGCTGGCGGTCCGGTACAACCACAGGTCACTCTTGGGAGGCGTGGAATTTACCGATTTCACCGCCAGTCCGGCAGTTTGAAACCAGCTCCTGATCCTCCAGTAGGAAGTTGCGTGGAGGCCGGTCGTCTCATAACCAGCGGCGGGGATCAGATCGCCGTTTCCCTTCCACTTTTTCCACAGCATCCTCACCTGGGCCATATTCGGAACCGATGCCACGATGCATCCAGGATCGGCAACAAGGCCGGCCAAACGCTTCAGCAGGTCCGATGGTTCCGGAATGAGGTGAAGAAGATCGAGCACAACAACACAATCGAAGCGTCGGCCCTGGAGCGAGCTCCATATGGAATCGGCATCGCCGTAGACGACATGCACTCCTCTTGCCTCAACGCAGGCGCCGAAGACCGAATCCAAGGGTGCGGCGGTCACTTCAAAGCCACGCACCTTCAGTTCCGCTTCCAGGGCTCCATTTCCACAGCCAAAGGAAAGGATCGATCGCACATGTTTCGGAATCGCATCGATTACATCCTGACGCGGCGCCTCATAAACACCCTTGGACCACCGTTGGTGCCGAATCTGGCTTTCCGTTCGAAACAGCAGTGACGGCTGCCTGCTGCCCTCTCCGATCTGGCGTAATGCCGCAATCTGCGTCTCCACTTCGTCCTTATCCACACCAAACTGTCCGATGTACTTATTCGGCAAGTGAGCAAGAAGAAAGTCATCGAGGTGGGAGATGCAGACAAGTTTTCGAAAACCGCACTGCGTGTAGGGATCGGTCGCCGCGGTGACCAGCAGGTCATACTTCGATTCGTGAGGCTGGACTAGAAATCCACCCGAGCCAATCGCCCGCCTCAGCTGCTGACGTGTTAGAAGATAACTTGCAGCGTGTTCGTTTGTGAAGAAAGCAAACGTGAATTGCCCTCTGTGGACGACAGACGTCACGTCCCAACGGAAGTGCCCATTGATTGTGGAAATACTGGCCCGGCCTTCCGGTGTGTTCTCGACCCGCAGAAAGCCGGCGATCTCGTCGTCTTCGAGAACTTCCGTCGTTCGCAGGAACGCCTCAATACTTCTCTGCGTGATCAACGTGTCGTCCTCGGAGTAGATAAACAGATCGTACTGATCTATCCGGGAAGCAAAAATGGATTTATGAGCGAACGGGAACGTCCAGGGATCTCCCACGGGAGAGTGTAAGACTACCTGCGTCGCCCCCTCCACCTCTTTGGCAACGCTGACAAGAACTACGATATCTACTTCATAGGGAAGCGCCCGATACTCCTCGATCAGCCGCCGCAGATAGCTATCGTTTTTCGTTCCGTAGTTCGCAATCGTAACGAGGATCTTCATTTTCCGCGTGGGTACCGTGTTTGGGAAGTGGCTTGTCGCGAGGCTCCGCTTTGCGCGTAAAGGGAGTATCGGCTAACTGGGATAGATGGTGAGTTTTGATGTCCGGCCTGAGGCCGGACATCGCTGTAAATCGAGTGCTTGTTTTCGCTTCCGTTAGACGGCCAGCGTCACTTCACTGTCAGTTTCAAATTCGTAGGGGGCGCTGGAGGCTGAGGTTGTTGAGGTTGCTGAGGCTGCTCGGGCTGCTGAGGCTGCTGGGCCTGAGATCCGGTGGAGAATTCGTAAGCGCCGCGATCCCAAACACCATCGGTCCCTCGAGTTTTTCCAGTGAGGTCCAGGTTAAACTCTGCGTTTAAAGCGACTCCCGCCAGAGGCTTCACCAAAGTGGCATCGAGCTTGGCAATATCTTTGAAATAACTTGCACAATTGGAGGTACAGGTGATGGTATTGGCACCGGTATCTGTGCTTTGCCGTTCGGCATTGTAGTACCAGTTGGAATCCAGAGTACCGGAGGAAATGACCTTGCCCTCGATATTATAGAAGATATTGTTTTTGCCGATGTTACCGGATCCTGCTTGTATGAACAGGCTGTAGTAGTGATTCAGCAGGTTGATGTGAGTGTTGTTGTAGTACTGCAGGTTATCGCACCAGTTCCTGTTGGATGCGTCATTTGCGCAGAAAAATATGCCAGCGGTTCCTTCCCGGTTGTAGCCGGCGCTGCGGCGAATCACGTTTCCGTATATCTTCCAATTTGCGGCTGTATTGCCGGATGACTTGGAGCCGTCTCCGTTTAAGACGGCCCAGACAGCAGTTCCCTCGGGATCTTCGATGACATTGTATCGAAACGTCACGTTGTCACTACCGATATCCGACAGGATTTCCCCGTGAATCGCCGGAGAACTGGAGTTGCGCGCGATATAGCTATTTTCGACCAACAGATTCTGCCACTCTCCACGCATCAGGAAAATCGTCCGGTCGGAGTCATGAAGAGCACAATATTGAAAAGTAACGTTCTTGTTGGCCGCCAGACCATAGATAACGTCGTCTCCCTTGCCGGTATTGACGCCTCCGCCTTGGAAGTCGATATAACGGAATACCAGATTGTCGCCCCCGGCCCCAGCTCCATTGTCGAGCCGCACGGGCCTCTCTCCCGCCACCTTGATTCCGTATTGACTCACGCTTCCGAGATGCCAGTCACTATTTCGCGCGACGCCGTCGAATCGATAAAAGTCGTTATTAATCTGCCACGAGCGAAACACCGCTTGGCCGCCGCCAAAGGAATCGGACCAGCCCGTTTGGACGCCGTGATCGGCAACAGTGGCTTTCTTCAATGTGATCCAGGTGGACCCGCTGCTGGCATCATCAAAAGTGTAAGAGCCATAAGAGCCGGCCGCTAAATAGTAGGTGTCTCCGCGGACCAGATTGGTGGGGAGATTCGGATAAGCATTCGTCCAGTCGGAACCGGACCCATTCCCTGTGGCGCCGGGCCGTACATAACGGTTTGCGCCCAACCCCACAGCTGAAGTCCACATCAACAAAAATATGGACCACAACAGAGTCGCCTTCATTTATTACACTCCTTCGTGAAACGGGAATACTGACCCAAATTTAGGCGGGTCCCTGTTGCGGGGATACAGAGATTACACTAGCTTACCATATCGCCCCGGCTACAGTGGCTCCCGTTGGGATGCCAAATAAAAAGGTGGGTTCAAGGAACAGTTCCTCTCTGTTTTTCATGCGACTGCGGGTTTCCACTCATCAACCTGGGGGACTTCGACATCGTCCGTTTGAAGCACCCAGACACTAAACGCCGAGGAAATCATCGCAAGCAGGAGATACCAATTGATCATGTTCTGGTCAAAATAGCTGACGGAGATGAAGCTGACGCAATGAATCATCAATGCCGAGCCGAGCGCCCAAACAAACCACGGCACGCCGGTCTCGCCTCGTTCTTCCGTCGAGCGAACGGTGACACCGATTGCTCGGAAGCACCGCACAACGATGACAAGGAATAGCACCAGGGTCACCAGCCCGCCATCGGTCGCCAGGTAAATATAGTGATTGGTCCGGTCAAAGAGGAAATATCCCCAGTGGCCATAGTCGGTTGTGCCGTACAGCCACCAATCGCTGAAGTGTGAAATGCACTGATCGATCAGTATGGACCGATGAAAGCCGGTAGAGCCGTCCACTACCGTCAGGCGCCCCAGAAGGAACCAGACGGGGGCCTTCATTGCCAGATGAAGAATGATGATCGTCAGAAGTGCGGATATCCTTAGCCAGCGCATTTGTTCGCGAAGAGGCCACAGGCAAAAGGCTATGACGCCGACAATGTAGGCCAGTAGAGGTCCGCTGGACCCGGCCGAGCCGGTGATGGCAGTAGCCGCTGCAATTCCAGTCAATGCGAGAATTCGGCTGCTCCGGTCATGCAGCAGGAGACCGACCATGAACGGCATCAATGTCGCGCCGAAGGTGCCGGCGAGAATCGGATGCGAAAAAGGCCCCTGAGCGCGAACAGTGCCCTCCCGGAGCGTTACGCCGGACCCAACGCCTCCCAGCAGCGAGAAGCTATTCCGGTGGGTAAGTTTCTCGCTCACCATCTCGAGGGCCAATGGAACAAGCATCCACACTCCGATGCGTGCTACCTGAACGATTTCGTTCCAATCGGTAAAAATCTGGCGAAAGAAGAAGTAGAAACCGATCGCATCATAGGCTTGACCCAGCTTGTACTTCATCCCATCCGCTCCCAGCAGGAATGTATGGGTAATGACGCTTGCGATCGTAAACCATACAAGGGCGCGGTCCACTTCGTTGAAGACTATCTGCCTTAGCTCTCCGCGCACGATCAGACGTACCCAGCAAAAGATCAGCAGGATGCGGATCATCGGAAAATGCAGGCCGCCTGCATTGATGCTCATCTCCAGCGACATATTGCAAAGAAGCGCCAGCACCGGAAAGAGCGCAAACTTCTTCGGCAAAGCCACCACCAGCAGGGACATGATCAACGTCAAGGCCAAACCGGCGGGACTGATCGAGTCTCCCCCGCTAAACATAATCAGCTGTTGGCATCTACCGGCCCGATGTTACGGCCACCCCCGAGGCGCCTCGCGAGAGCCACGGCATGCCGACAGCCCACCGGAAAATGGAGACCCATCTGGCGAGTGTCTTCCGAAGACGGAAGCCCTCCTGCCGTCTGAGCAAGATTGCCAGCCCGAGAATACTGCATCGTGCGATTGCGCTGAAAGCAACGGCGGCCCGATATGCCAGTGAATAAACCAGCCCCCGGTGACAGGCGAAGTACCTCGATAACGAGTCCCGCATCATCACGGCAGAGAAGTGGCTCTGCTCGGCCAAGGCCGAGCTCTTACCTCCATGATGGACAACAACCGCGTCATCTACATAGTAGTTTTGTAGGCCTGTCCGGGTGGCCCGGTAGCAGAGATCCACATCCTCCGAGTACATGAAATACCTGGTGCTGAATCGTCCGGCCTTCTCAAAATCGCGCCGTCGGATCATCAGGCATGCGCCGGAAATCACCTCCACCGGTACCGGTGCGGCTTGCTTCTCGAGCAAGGGAGCGGTGCCCCACAGCGCGAGACCCGGAAACCGTTCCCTCAGAAGCTCCGCGTCGAGAATCTGGTTGCAAATCGACGGAAACCTTTGAATGCAGCTTGTCTGAATCGTTCCATCAGAATTCAACAATCTTGCTCCGACAATGGCTGAATTATTCAGAGATTTCAAACGGCTAAGGAGCACCTCCAAGGCCCGGCCGACTATTTCCGTGTCGGGGTTGAGGAATAGAAGAACATCGCCTGTCGACGCTTCAAACGCCTGATTATTGGCGCCGGAGAACCCCAGATTCCGTTGGCTCTGGATAAACTTTAATTCCGGAAATTGACGGGCCAACATGTCGGCTGTCCCATCAAACGATGCGTTGTCAATAACAACGACTTCCAGATTCAGACCGTTCGCATTGGAATAGATGCTGGCCAGGCATTTTTCCAGATAGGCCCGGGAGTTCCAGTTAACGATAACGATAGACAAGTCCATGCGCCGCTGTTAATTTCGGATGAACTTCCGGTGCCACAGTTCAAAAGAGACCAACAGATTAATGTGACGCATGTAGTTCAGGCCGCTGCTTTGGTGACTGTCCACAATCTGGCGGATGTAGTCCGGATTGAAATAACGCCTCAACGCGGATCTGTCGCTGAGCAAACATTCGTGGATGTACATCTTCATAGATGTGCGCATCCAGCGGTCGACAGGATTGCTGAATCCCTTTTTTTTCCGATAGACGATTTCCTTGGGCAGCCACCGCTCGATGGCCTTCTTGTGCAGATATTTCGCGGTAAGACGCCTGAGACGCAGTTCAGGCTTCAGGCTCTCGGCAAACTCGACTAAACGATAATCCAGAAACGGGACGCGCGCTTCCAAGGAGTTCGCCATCGACGTCTTATCTCCCACCATCAGAAGGTCATCCGGCAGGTTGGATCGCGTGTCCATATAGAGGATCTGCGTCAACGGATCCAGTGCCTGGACGTCGCTATACAGGGGAGCCAGGGCTTCTCGCGCCTCGGCGCCATCGGTTGAAATCTGTTCACGGATCCAAGGTTGGAACAACTGTTCCTTCATTCCGGAATCGTAGAAAGAGTAAATCTTGACAAATCGGGAGAGTACCGCCGGATCGCTCAACGAAATTGCCGCCCGGCGAAGCGTCTCCTTCCGCGCGAACCGGTCGACCAGGGGGCGTACGATTTGATCCGTCAAGGCGCTGGGCAGGCGGCTGTAATAACCGGACAACTTCGCGCCCAGATGGCGCCCGTATCCGGCCCAGGGCTCGTCGGCTCCCTGCCCGGTCAGTGCCACCTTTACGGTTTGCTTGGCCAGCGAGCTGACAAAGTAAAAAGCCGCGGCCGTTTCATTTCCGACAGGTTCTTCGATATCCCAGAGATATCGATCGTAGTACTGCTGATAGTCCGCCGCGGTGACCACCATCTCCGAGTGGATGGCGCCGAATCGCTTTGCCATTTCCCGCGCGTCATGCGTTTCGTTGGTTTGCGCTCCGTCTTCAAACCCGATCGTGAAGGTCCGGATCGCCTGCCCGGAATGCTTCCGCATGATGGCAAGCAGAGCTCCCGAATCGATTCCCGAACTGAGAAACAGGCCGACGGGAACGTCGCTTCGCATTTGCAGACGAACCGAATCTTCTACGAGATCCTGGTATTGCTCGATCAGCGTTGCCTCGTCTTCCGAGCGAGCCATGGGAATGTGACGCCAATACCGCCGAATGTCGATCCCGCGAGCGTCGGCCACCATCCAGTGACCGGGCGGCAGCTTTTGGATATCCCGAAACAGCGTATCGGGCGAAGGAACGTAGCGAAGCGTGAAGAGTTGACTGAGCGCCGGCACATTGACTTCCGCGGGACATTCCGGGTCCTGCAAGAGTGCCTTGATTTCCGAGGCGAAGATCAACCGCTTACCAAGCGTTGCGTAGTAGAGCGGCTTAATGCCCAAGTGATCGCGTGCCACGAACAACCGCCTGGCGTGCGAATCCCAGAGCGCAAAGGCGAACATCCCATTGAAGCGTTGGACACAGTCCAACCCCCACTGTTCGTAAGCGTGAACAATGACCTCGGTGTCCGACTGAGTACGAAATATGTGGCCCTTGGCGAGAAGTTCGTTCCGCAGCTCAATGTAGTTGTAGATCTCGCCGTTAAAAACCAGCTGAAGCGAGCCATCTTCGTTGGTAACGGGTTGCGACCCGCCCGCCAAATCGATAATGCTCAGCCGGCGATGCCCGAGGCCGATCTCGCCGCTGACAAACTGTCCGGAACCATCGGGGCCACGGTGGGCGAGACTGGCCGTCATTCGCTCGATTAATTCCGCTGACACCGGACGACCACTTCGATCCAAGACTCCGCAGATGGCACACATCTAAGATCGACTCCCCGAATCCAGGCGAAGACCAACTCGACCCCCGGCTGCAGCGACGCTACTCCACATCCGGTTCATCAGAGCCCGCCGATAGAAACCCGCCTCACGCGGGCTGACCAGCCGGGGCCGGCGGAGTAGCCACGGTTTCAGAAAACCCGCGGCGAGCATCAGACCCTCCAATACCGGCGGCCGGCCAACGACCATTCGATGGAGAACCTTGAATAGAAAGAATGACCAGGAACCGCCAGTCATGTAATACACCTCGCCGTGCAAACGCCCGGTGAAAAGCGACCCTCGGGCGGCTCCTTCGGAGCGAAGGTGATCGAAAACCAGATCGGGAAAGTGACACGTTTGCCAACCCAGCGTCTGTGCTCGAATTTCGTCTACCGTATCCCAGCCGCGCGCGAAGACGAAGCCCCGGATCTCCGAAAAGCATTTCGCACGAACAACCTTGCACGCGCCGGCGGCGTGATAGCTCGGCATCGAGACAACCTTCCACGTTTCGCCATGCTTCTCCTGATACACCCCGGAAGCGATTCCAAGCTGTGGAGCCTGCTCGAAGCGTTCCAATAGCCGCTCAAAGTAGATGGCGGGAATGCGGAGGTCGCCGTCCAGCTTGACGATGAACTCATAGTCGTCGCTTGGCAACGCCCGGCGCCCGGCATCGAACGCTACCACTTCAGCAAAGCCGATCAACCGGGTGGAGCGCTTCGCCAGCCGGACCAGCGTGATCCAGGCGTGCTGCCGCCGATACTCTTCTACAATCTCCGGCGTTCGATCGGAAGATCCGTCATCGACGATCACCCAATGGAGTGGCCGGACGGTCTGCCCAATCATCGATTCGAGAGTCGTCCGAATATAACGCTCCTCGTCCTTCACCGGCGATATCACTACGTACCGAGCCAATGGGTTCCCTATCGTGCCCCAGTAGAGCGAAGAGTCTTTTTCCACCGTTGAATCCGGTGCAGCCAGTTGTAGCCGCCCTCAAGCTTTGCCCGTAGCAAGCGGCGGTCATCCGCCGTGTTCACAGGCAGGCGGCGCATAAACAGCGGGTCGTCGGTGTGGTCGGTCGTGCCGATGATCGTGGAAACGCCAAATTCATAGCCAGAGCGGCAAAGCGCGTCTCGGAGATTGGCTACGAACGACCGGCGCAGCTCCGGAAACGCAAACGGGTACGAAAAGCAGCGAACTTTCGAGCCGATCTGATCTTCCATCTCCTGTTTGGATTCCCGCACTTCGCGCTCGATTTCCGTCACGGAAAGGTCTTTCAGCTTCGGGTGCGTCACGGTGTGCGAGCCAAATTCAATGCCGGCCGCGTCCAGTTCCCGAACTTCTTTCCAGTTCAGACACGATATGCCGTTAAACGATCGCCGATCGTTGCAGATATAGGCGGTGGGAAGGAACATACTGGCCGTAAAGCCATACTGCGCCAGCACCGGATAGGCGTCCGTGTAGAAGTTGCGGTAACCGTCGTCAAAAGTAATCACGACGGGCTTGGTTGCTGCCGCGGGCCGGGCCGTCAGCAACCCGGCGACGTCGCTGAGCCGAACCGGCTGGTAGCCGTCCTGCTTTAGAAGATCCATCTGCTCCGCAAACCGCTGGGGCGAGGTCGTTGTCTGAAAGTAGGGATGCCGATGGTCTTCTTGGTTTGAAATGCTGTGGTACATGAGAATCGGAATCGAGCCTTCGCTATTCCACCGGGACGCCAGCGGATGAAAGAAGTACAGCGAGGCGAAACGATCCAGTCTCATGGATGAACAGTGCGTGTTCGTTTAGTTAAAGACCGGCTGCCGGCGCCAGCGGCCGCGTTGAATGAGCCGGGCAACGGTGCCCGCCACTGTCCTCAACTTCATGGGAAGCGGTAACTTAATCCAGCTTCGAAACAAAGAGAAACCAATGAATTTCGGCGTAGGAATTCCGAGCAGCTTCATGGCAAAAAGCCTTCCGAAGATCTCTCGGCGTCTTGCCAGCAGATTGGATTGGGCGCGCGCCACCTGGGACGCGTCAGTCGGTACCACTGCGACATATCCGGCCGCAACCGCACGCCGCAGAATTTCGCGGCCATGCGGAGTGCGAACCAAAATCAGCGAGCGCCCCGGGTCTCCATTTTCTTCGAACTTGTCCCAGGCATCGCCGCATGCAATATCCGCCACGCGACCCAGCCCGTCCGGACAAAGATGGCACCGCTGTGGACGATAGCTGGTCAGCGAACCCCACGACTCGGAATACGTTGCGTACGACTTCCGCCCCTCGCCGTGAGAAACAGTGAACCGTCCCGGCCAACCCTCCCCGCGGTATCGCACGCCGCTGACGTCCTTCGGATCGACATCGAGCTTCTCAATCAGATCCACCGTGCCCTGGGTGCTGGGTGTTCCAGCGCAGAAAAACGTCAGCACCAAGCCGAGGTTACGGTCCAGAGCCGGCCGGATTTGGCGCAACTTCGATACGGCTGCTGTGTCGCATGGCTTGCCAATGAAAACACACGGTTGGCTGGAATCCTCAATCGATTTCAGGCCGTCGCAGGGGGATGCAGGTGCATAGCGGGAGCCGGTACGCGATACGATCTCGTCTCGCGTTCTGCTTTGCGCTGTTTGATTTCCCCAGGGCTTGGCCGCATCCCGTTCGGTGTGGAGAACGGAACCCATGCCTTCGCGTTCCAGACAATAAAGAGCAAGAGCGGAAAGAACGCCTCCCGATGAGCCCCTGTACCGGATTTCAGGATCCGTGGCAAAGCCCTCCCAAATTTCGAGCACCTTGCCGAACCCGTAGTCCGTTCCACCGGACCCACGGACGACAGCCTCACCGTCCACTTCAGCACCTGGACAAACGCTCAGGCACTCGGCGCACCCTTCACATTTGGCCGCATCGAACTTCGGACGAATCCCGACATTTTCGATGTTCACCAATGTGACACTGCCGTGCGGACATGCGCTGAAGCAGGCACCACACCCGGTACACAGCCCCCAGTCAACTACGTCTCTTAGTGTCCTGATGCGGCGCAATTTTGATCTTCGTTCGTAGAGAGCAACCCGGTTGATTACGACGCCAGCACGCGGCGGCGAACACTCAACAGGCGAAGCAGTTCTTCGGCGACCCGGCGTTGGCTGTCCGGCGTCAAGCCGGGAAACATCGGAAGGGAGAGAACCTCAGCTGCGGCTCGCTCGGCGATGGGGAAATCTCCCTGGTGGTAGCCAAAGGCCCGATAAGGCGGAAGGAGGTGCAAAGGAATCGGGTAGTGGATTCCCGTATTGATACCTGCCGCATTCAAGTCGCGCTGGAGTGGTTCCCGCTCGGCGACGCGCACAACGTAAAGATGGAAGACCGGACGAGCCCGCTCGTTCACGCGAGGAAGAATCAAGGCGCCGCCGGCCTCAGCCAGAAGCTCATCGTAGATGCGAGCAATCTGCCGGCGCTGCTCATTCCATAGCTCCAGGCGGCGCAGTTTCACTCGCAGGAATCCCGCTTGAATCGCATCCAGGCGTCCGTTGTAGCCTTCCATCTCGTGGATATACTTCCGGCTTTGCCCGTGATCGCGAAGCATGCGCATCTTCTTGGCCAATAACTCATCGTCGGTGGTGACTGCACCCGCTTCGCCACATGCGCCGAGGTTCTTTCCCGGATAGAAACTGAACGCTGCCGCCAATCCTACGGATCCCGCCCGGCGCCACCGATTCTCCCGCTTCGAGAAGTACTCGGCGCCGTGCGCCTGGCAAGCGTCCTCAAAAACCAGGAGGTTGTATCGCTCCGCCAGCTCCTGAATCGCATCCATGTCCGCCATCTGGCCGTAAAGATGAACGGGGACTACCCCCGCAATCCTGCGTCCTGACTTCTTGTGGCGAAGAGTTGTAGTGCCGGTATCGAACTTACATTGCGTTTGGATGTAGAGACGAAGCTTCTCCGGATCCAAGTTGTAAGTGGCTTCATCGATATCGACGAATGCCACCTCGGCGCCTGCCTGAGAAATTGCTTCGGTAGTCGCGATGAAGGTATTCGGAACGGTGACGACAATATCTCCATTTCCAATTCCTGCCGCCATCAGGGCGAATCTCAGCGCGTCGGTTCCACTGCTCACGCCGACGCAGTGGCGGGCGCCGCAATAGCTGGCGAAATCTTCTTCGAAGCCCTGAACCATAGGACCGCCAATGAAGCCAGCAGTGTTCAGGGCTGTTTGAAAGACATCAACGAGCTCATCTTTCAGCTCCACATGCGGAGCTACAAGGTCTAGGAAGGGGATGGTGTTGTGATCGCTCATTTTATACGTCCTGCAATATCTGGAACGGTTCGCCGCACACGGGCCGGATTGCCGGCAACAATCGCACCGGGAGGGACATCCCGCGTCACGACGCTTCCGGCACCGACGATCGAGTTTTCGCCAATCGTCAAATTGGCCAGAATCGTCGCTCCGGAACCGATAGAAGCGCCTCTTTTTACAAGCGTTGGCTTGACCCGCCAATCCTTTTCCGTCTGGAGCCCTCCGCCCGGCGTGGTGGCGCGAGGATACATGTCGTTAATGAACACGACTCCGTGGCCGACGAAGACTTCATCTTCGATCGTTACTCCCTCGCAAATGAAGGTGTGGCTAGAAATCTTGCAGTCGCGGCCGATTTTCGCGTTTTTCTGAACCTCGACGAACGTTCCAATTTTCGTGTTGTCCCCGATCTCGCACCCATAGAGATTCACGAAATCGAAGATTTTGACCTGGTCCCCAAGTTTCACGTCGGAGGCAATGTTCCGTTTATCGCTCACGCGAAGACCGCCTCGCCTTTCTTGCTGAGCGACTGCTCGGCTGCCTCGAGAATGCGAACCACCCGCAGACCCGCGGCCCCGTCGTTTATCGGAGTTTTGGACGCCTCAATGCACTCGACGAAATAGGCGAGCTCCTTCTTAAGCGCCTCGGTCGACTCGACTTTGGGAGACCACATATCTCCGGAGCGGTAGCTGACCAGAAGGTCATAGACGCCCTCCCGGCTTGTCAGGTTGACGCCGCGATCGTAGATCTTGATCTTCTCGTCGGCTTCCAGATCGTTCCAAACGACCATTTTCTTTTCCCCGCCGATTAGCGTCATGCGAACCTTCACGGGCGACAGCCAGTTCACATTAAAATGCGCGATTACGTTTTGCGGGTAGTAAACCGTCAGATAGGCCACATCGATCAGCCCGTTCAGGTGCGCAGACCCGGTTGCCACGACGACTTCGGGCTCCTCGCCGATCAGGTGATCGACAATGGATAGATCATGAGGGGCTAAGTCCCAGAGCACGTTGACATCATGCTGAAAGAGACCGAGATTGACGCGTGTGGAATCGTAATAATAGATTTTTCCTAACGTCCCGTTCTGGACAAGATCGCGAATCTTGGCAACCGCACCGGTGAACAGAAAGGTGTGATCGACCATGATCTTGAGGTTTTTGCGTTCGCTCAGCTCGATCAGTTGGATCGCCTGCTCGATATTGGACGTGAAGGGTTTCTCGACAAATACATGCTTACCGTTTTCGAGAGCCGCCTTCGCCAGCCCAAAATGCGTCCATACGGGTGTGATGACGGCGATCGCGTCGATATCGGGAGACGTGATCAACTCCGAAGCATCCGATGTTACATGGACGTCGGGATAGGCTTCCTTCGCGCGCCGCAATGAAGCACTACTCCGGTCGCAGATAGCCACAAGCTTGGCGGAGTCCAGTCCGCGCAGATTGCGAACGATATTGGGACCCCAATAACCGTATCCGATTACGCCAAATCGAATCATTGAATCACCCCGGAACGGCTCCTGGAGACATATTGGTCAAAGAGCATGATGGAAAGCGGATGTCTATCGCCAGAGCGACAGCAGAAAAGCGGATCGAAGTACCTAGAAGGCCCCGCCGCCGGAGAAGACGGCCTTGGGTGTCGAGAGCAGAATTTTGATATCAAGCCAGATCGACCAATCGCGTGCGTATGCCAGATCCAGCCGCACCATGTCGTCGAATTTGACGCGACTCCGGCCTTTCACCTGCCATAAGCCCGTAAGCCCCGGTTTCAGCGATAACAGGCGCTGGCCATGCCATACCTTGTACCGGTCCACCTCATATCGGACGGGTGGCCTCGGTCCAACAAGCGACATGTCCCCCTTCAATACATTCAGAAACTGAGGTAACTCATCCAGACTGGCTCGCCGCAAAAACCGCCCCACCGGCGTAACCCTCTTGTCATCGGTGAGCTTGAAGACCGTTGTCTGGCGTAAATGCCCATGAGATCCGTTGGCACTCATGGATTCATTCGTGCCGGCAATCAGGCCCTGGACGAACTGCCGATGCACGGCAGAGTTGTTGTCGCGATACATCGATCGGAACTTCAGCATCGTGAAGGGACGGCCATGGAGGCCAATTCGATGCTGGCGAAAGATCGCCGGCCCGCGCGATGTCAATCGCACCATAATGAACAGCAACACGAAGAGCGGAGAGAGGATCACAAGTGCGCTGAGGCTACCGGCAATGTCCAACGCTCGTTTGGCCAACAACGACGATCGGGCCGGTACGTCTCGCACGACATCTCGATTGCGCTCCGCAATCGAAGGTCCTCCGGTGCCGCGATCGTGCCAGTCATCGGGAAAAATGTGGAGCGAGATGGCGATCCCATTCAGTTGGTTCTCCGTGAGAGTCTGCGCGAGCGCCATTTTCGTCTTGGCCCAAATCTTCTCTGCCGCATCTTTCGCCTTCTCCGGATCTATCTCCGTGAGGATCAACCCCAACTGTGATCCCTCGCGATACCAACCATGAATGTCAGTCTCGCGGCTGGCGACGGAAACTGTGGTTTTGAGCTTCTCGAGTGTCGCTTCGTTTGATTCCCTGCTCGCCATCAGGTGCTCACAGTCGATCAGAACCAGAATGAACTTCCGTCCGGAGCGCTCAGCCCGCTTTTGCTCAATATGAAGAACGTGAAGGAATGCCTTTTGGTCGATCAGCACCGGCGACTTCGCTGGATGTTGTATTACCAAAGCACCATCGTCTGACCTAATTTGTATTTGAGGTCGCCACGTAGTTGCCATCGGCGCTCTACTCCTTCTGATTGCAGTCGGAATCCGACAAGAGTGCTTTATTGGTGAGGGGCCAAGGTGACTATCGGCGCCTCACGAAATCCATTGCCTGTTTGTTCAGGAGAACTTAACGGGAGGAAATCCTACAAGCCGTATCCACCGGGCCAGAATTTTGGATACACTACCGTCCTTTCAGTCCCATCCACTCATGTTCAGAACTGAAAATGAAAGTGTGTGCTTTGCTAAGATGCAATCCTGATGCCAACGGATTGAGCGCTATAAGCTACTGATTTTTATAGTGCTTTGGAAGCAGAACCGGAATTCTCTTGGGAGAGCTTCCCAATTATTGGCAACTTGTCCCGACAGTTGGGTTTTGGGGTGGAGATCCAGGAGGGTATTGGAGAACTCGATCGCAAGCATCTGCTTGGCGTGAAGCTGATGCTTGCGATCAGAGGAGACGGAACTAAGGCTAAGGCGTCGGAACAGTCGTACTTGCCTGGTTGGAGTTAGAGCTTGAATTTCCAGCCGAATCTACTGCAGTAACGACGTAGTAATAAGTCTTCCCCGCCTGGACGCTCGTATCGATATAACTTGTACCCGTAACGCGCGCATTCGGAGTAAGTAAATCATAGGAGCCGGCCGCACTTCCGCGAAACACGTTATAGCCCACCACGCCGGAAGAGACACTGGCAGCCCACGAAAGTGTGACGGAATGGGCCGGAGGAGGAGGAACCGGGTCCGCTGCGCCGCAACTACCGGTCGCGGCATTTACAACTGTTTGTATAAGACTCGCATTACAGACAGTGGCTCCATTGATCTTTGCAGTACAGGGCTGACGGCCTAGCACCATATCAACAGCCAGCTCGGCGTCGGCTTGCGTCACTTTTCCATCGGAGTTCAAATCGCAGCTATTGAGAGGGGCCGTGGCGGGCGGAGCCGCGTTTCCGCCAATCGCCGTATTCATATCAGTCTGAATCTGAGCGGCTGTCCGAGCTACGTTGTAGATCCGGACTTCGTCAATTTTGCCCGTGAAATACTGACCATAAGGATCTCCGCCGATCGTAACCGGGAATGTGGAAGATAGGATGGGTCCTGTTCGCGCGACATTGGATACCTCGGCGCCATTTACATAGAACCGCAGCCTGTTACCGTCGTAGGTCACCGCCAAATGCGTCCAGGTATTCGCGGCCAGTGCCTGCGGAGCGAATGTCTCGCTGCGTCCCGAAGCAGTCGGCGCCCCTCCAACCGGGCGGGAACCTGTAGGGGAACTGGCTTCCAGGTAAAAAATGTCATTGTGCTTGTAAATCACATCAACCCAAGCTGGTTTCACAGCAGACGGATTCACCCAAGCTTCCAAAGTCATTCCAGTTGTCAGGTTCAAGGAAGCCGAATGCGGGATGGTCACCATTGACGTGGATCCGTTAAACTGCAAGGCCTTGCCGAAGCGCCCCGCTGCAGCCCACGTAGCGGTACCGATAGTCCCCTTGTTCTCCTTGCCCGAGGCATCGGATACGGATGATCCACTTCCCTCGTCAAACGAGTAAGCGGCCACTAGGCCGTTCTGCTGACAGACGGCCACCAAAGGCAGGCATAAAAATAAAAACGATCTGACTAAGGTTCGCCGATCAGTCACGAGAGTTCCTCCCATTCTTTCTTCAATGTGTATCGTTAGTGAGCGTTAGTGACACAATTTCTCGTCATTCCGATCACAATTTTTCAAACGTTTCGTCAGCGTACCGCATGTTGTTCCCGATGGGCAAATCTCCCAGAGAATTCTGCCGGTCAATCCACTCTATAACGGAAAGGCGAAAATTAAGCCATTTTACTGATTGGAAAATCAAGTGTGATGACGCTTAATAGATGCCAAATATAGCGAGATCCTGGGGTGGGGATCGTCAAGGACGAGTCCCATTTCTCAGGTTATACAAAATTGTGTCTTGCCAATTTCCAACCCGCATTGTATATTCCAACCAAGCACCTCCATTTCAGTCGGTGGCTAAGCAATCCCCTCCGTGTGCTTTCGGCCGATTGAGTTCACGTGTGTCTTTTTTGGTTTATCCCGCCTGTTGGATGAGTAGTCAAAATTTTCAAAATACTCCGTTGGGGTGGGATGATTTTTAACCTTCGTTATTTCATTTTGGGCGCATTTGCCTGGCCTGCTCTCATGATGGGGCAGCCCGTTCTCGGCCTCAACCCGGCTTCGGGTCTTGCCGGCACGTCAATTGCCACGAGTCTCTCAATTTCTGGTGCAACTGCGTCGACAGGCCCAAGTGCTCTTCAGTTTGCTCTGGTCTTCCAATCCGCAGATTTCTCGTCTGTGACTGTTTCTGCTGGTCCGGCCGCGACCGCTGCTGGCAAATCCGTCTCGTGTAATGTCGCGACGGGGCGGATTCGCTGTGCCGTCTGGGGGATGAACAAGAGCGTCGTGGGCAACGGAGCCGTTGCGACTGTCACCGTAGTTCCATCCCTGTCGTCCGCGCTTTCCTCGCGACCGATTTCGCTGGGCGAACTGGCGTCTGCGTCGACAGGGGGAGCTGCACTACCGATCAATGCCTCTGCTGCTGCGGCGATTACGATCGTCGGCAGCACTCCTACGCTGAGTTCATTGATTTGTAACCCAAGTTCCATCGGCGCCGGTGCGTCTTCGGCTTGTACCGTGGCCTTATCCGGCTTGGCGGCCGGGGCTATGACGGTCGCTATCTCCGATAACAGCCCGGTGCTCACTGTGCCGGCATCCGTGACGATTCCCGCAGGTAAGGCTTCGGCCACTTTCACGGCGCAGGCAGCGATCGGGGCCAGTAGCTCCACAGCGGTAATCACAGGCTCGCTGAATGGAGTAGCCAGGACAACTTCACTTTCGATCGCCTCCATCCCCACACTTATTTCCCTGAAATGCTACCCGAATCCAATCGGTCCCGGGGCATCTGCTACTTGCACGCTCTTACTCTCCAGCGCGGTGGCGGCCAATACAGTGGTCACGGTTTCCGACGATACTCCGTCACTCACGGTACCCGCTTCCGTAACGGTAGCCGCCGGACAAAATTCAACAACATTCGTCATACGAGCTGGAAACTTGTATACCGACTCGATCGCGGCTATTACCGCCAAGTTGAACGGGGCCTCAACGGTAGGAAAAATCCGGTT
This sequence comes from uncultured Solibacteraceae bacterium, assembly GCA_964515165.1. Lineage (GTDB taxonomy): Bacteria > Acidobacteriota > Terriglobia > Bryobacterales > Bryobacteraceae > JAPKYZ01. Next base: position 49,235 of record CAZETQ010000044.1, read on the forward strand.
GATTGCCAGCCCCTGTCCGTGCTCAATTTTCGAGCCAACATCGGCGCCGAAGTCTTCGCCCGTTCTCGACACCGTCGCCATTGAACTCGGCGTCAAGTTCCGGAGCAAAGTCGCTGGATCCGTCACGGGCATACGCTTTTACAAGCACACAACAAATACTGGAGCGCACGCCGGAAGTCTTTGGACGCAACAAGGTGTATTGATTGCTCGCGCCAACTTCACCAACGAGACTGCGTCCGGTTGGCAGACCGTTAGTTTTTCGAGACCGATTCCGATCTCAGCTAACACGACTTACGTCGCCAGCTACCGGTCGCCGACCGGACGGTACTCTGCCGATTACGATTATTTCGCTACGGCCGGAGTGGAGAAGGGTTCTTTATACGCCCTTCGAAACGGTGAACAGGGACCCAATGGTGTTTATTGGTATGGCAACTCGGCGTTTCCCACAAGCAGCTATCGCTCGGCGAACTATTGGGTTGACGTAGTGTTCACTCGCACCGACACTTCTACCATCACAGAAGTTGGATCTGAGGAGCTCAGTGCTCAGAGCTTGAGCATTGATGCCAGTCGTGAGATGACAATTCAAACAGCGGAAACAGTGAAGGCTGCGCTTCTGCCGGAAAGCGCTCCGGCTTCACTCCTGGACCTGCCGGAGAATGAGTCGGTACGTCCCGGAAGACAGGTTAGCTTTTTAGTCAACCTGGAAGATGCGCAAGGGAATCCGGTCGCTGTCACTCCCACTCGATTACCGCCCGGCGGGACTTTTGATGACCTATCCCATCGCCTGCAATGGACGCCTTCTGCCGATCAGGTCGGGGATCAAGTGCTCGCATTCCGGGCAACGAATGCCGCCGGCGAGATTACCGAAGGGCAGTCAAAGTTCACAGTCGGCTGGGGACAGCCGGAAATTGACGCGGCTTCTGCGTCGGCCTGCAGCCCTCTGTCGATCGGAAAAGTGAGAGGCAACTGGCTCGCGGACGAAGAGCTTTCCGATCCAAGCGGGGCATCCTATGCTCTTGGTGAAACGCGAGTACGAGTGAACGGATTGTTGGTGCCGGTTCTCCACACTCATCCACGGGAAGTCGAATTTCAATGCCCTGCCGATGCTCCCGGTTCGGCGCTCAGTATTTCCGTTGAAACTGCATTGGGTACGACGACGTCCCTGCATACAACAATGCTCGCGGCGAATCCGGTGATCCTGAATTCCCAACCGGCAGGCGAAGGACTTCTGATGGTCCGGGCAACGGGAATTTCGGTATTGGATCTCACCTCGGGAGAGGTGAAGCTCAACGGGGTACCGGCGGAGATCCAGGAAGCTGCGGCAACCCCCGGCGAAGCTGGCGTGACAACCATCTATGTGAAGGTGCCGGAGAACGCTTTGTCCGGCCAGACTATCCCTGTGCAACTGGAAGTTCGTTCGCTCAGCGGCCAGGAGTTGGTCAGCAACTCAGCCAGCGCAGTGGTAGCGAAGTGATTTCCTAAGGCAGGGTGCTGGTGGCGGTCGCCAGATAGGGCAGGATCGAGATCTCTGCGACGATGTCGACATCGACAGGAACACCGTTGCGGGTCGCCGGCTGAAATTCCCAGGAAGCGATGTCTTGCATCACGGCAAGCT